>NZ_CAAHFG010000002.1:686980-1373960 GCF_900890425.1 Pontiella desulfatans
GAATACATTAAAGCCGGAGAGAATGCGGAGGCCGGGCAGGGGGCTCAATCTCCGGTCTGTCCCATGCTGGATATAAACGTGTCGGTGGATGTGGGCAAAAAGACAGACGAGTGGCAGGAGGTGACACTCCGGACCAACGTGAAGCCTCCGGGAGGCACCTACCGCGAGAAGGTGAATATGAAGATCCTGCTGGTTGGAAAAGAGGCTGGGGCTTCCCATTACACGGTCATAGATAGAAAAACGTATCCCTTCCGGCTTCCGACTGCCGAACCGTTAACGCTTGATTTTAAATTTCGTCTTCGAAAAGCAAGAGGGGCGCGGGCCGTCCCGAAGTATGCCGGTTATCTGGTGGAGGTTTCCGATGATACCGGGAGTCTGGTTGCTTTGGCGGGCTATCCCGCTGCCTTTAAAAAGGATGCGGGAAAGCTTTCGGCCTTTTCGCGCGGAGATCGCTTTGATCAGCGATTTCAGCCCGTTCCGGAAAAGTAGGGCACAAAAAAAGAGCGCCCGGTTGGGACGCTCTTTGCAGAAAAGCTTGGGTTTGCTTAAGCAATCTTCGCTTTTGCTGTTTCAACCACTTTGGCGAATCCTTCGGCATCGTGAATGGCGATTTCCGAAAGCATCTTGCGGTTGATGGTGATGCCGGCCTTGTTGCAGCCATCGATGAAGCGGCTGTAGGAAATGCCGTTCATGCGGCAAGCGGCGTTCACGCGAACAATCCACAGGCGGCGGAAGTTGCGTTTCTTGTGCTTGCGGTGCACATAGGCCATGGCCTGTGCGCGGTCTACGGCTTCGGTAGCCTGGCGGAAAAGCTTGCTACGTGCGCCACGGAAACCCTTGGCGAGTTTCAGGCGGTTGTTACGTCTCCGGCGCGAGGCCGGTCCATTGGTTGCTCTTGGCATGGTTCAATCTCCAGCAATTAGATAAACGGGGTAATGCGCTTCATGTCCGACTTATCGACGATGTCCTGACTACGCAGTTTCCGTTTTTGTTTACGATTCTTGTTCGATAGGATGTGGCTTCCACCCATGTGGTTGCGCTTCAGCTTGCCGGTGCCGGTTTTGCTAAACCGTTTGGCGGCACACTTTTTTGTTTTCATTTTAGGCATGGTAACACCTTCGTTTTTAAAAATTCAGACCTATGCGAGATCGGGGAATCGCGCAAAAGAGGGTTATGTATAGGGAAAGGCCCCTGGCTAGTCCATCCTTTTTTCCGAGAAAAATGGATTGTTGAATCAAGGGGCAAATGGAAGCCGGATTGCGGCGGGAAGGTTCTTCCCGATAATCCGGTCAATCCTCATTCGAACCGTCCATTCCTCATATCCCCATCCCGTGCCCGTGCACCTCGCGGGTGCGGATTATGATTCCTTCTTCCGAGCGGGTCACCAGGCTGCGCGGCGGTGTGCTTTTCATCAGGAACACGTTGCCGGCCACGGTGGAACCCTGGCCAATGACGGTGTCGCCCCCGAGAATCGTGCTGTTGGCGTAGACGATCACGTTGTCCTCCACGGTCGGGTGGCGCTGGATGTGTTTGATGGGGCGGCCGTGCTCGTCGAGCGGGAAGCTTTTCGCGCCGAGGGTCACGCCCTGGTAGAGTTTGACCTGGTTGCCGATGTGGCAGGTTTCGCCGATGACCACGCCGGTGCCGTGGTCGATGAAGAAGCCTTTGCCGATGGTTGCGCCGGGATGGATGTCGATGCCGGTGAGCGAGTGGGTGTATTCGCTCATGATGCGCGGGATCAGCGGGATGTCGAGTTTGTAGAGTTCGTGGGCGATGCGGTGCGAGGTGATGGCCACGAGGCCGGGGTAGGCCAGCTTGACCTCCGCATAGCTCAGTGCGGCGGGGTCGCCGTTGTAGGCGGCCTTCACGTCCTCGATCAGCATCGTCCGGATTTCCGGGATCTTTTGCAGGAAGGTGTTGACCAATTCGGTCGAGGCCAGGAACAGGTTGTCGATCGGCAGGCGCTTTTCGTGCAGGTCGGCGGCGCCCATCCAGCGGAAGGGCAGGGCTTTTTCGATTTCCTGCTCCAGGATTTCGGAGGTGTTTTTGAGCTGCTTGATGAAAAAGCTCCTGAAGTCCACCGGTTCGGGGATGTGCCGCCCCGGGAAAAGCACGTCCGAAAGCAGGCGCAGCGCTTCAATCACCTGGTCGATTTCCGGGTGCGACCACAAGGGGCGGTCTGGCAGGTCGTGCTCCTCCTGGGCATAGAGGGGCACCAGGTTGTTGGCGGTTTCTTCGATCTGTTTGATGGTGTTCATCCAGCTTCCTTCGGTTTAATCGCGGATCAAGCTAGCGGCGACCTGCGCTGGAGGCAATTTTATTCTTTAATCGGGGGGGCGCATCATTAAATATCCCGCCTCACATTTTCGAGGGTTCTAATGATGAAGTATATCAGCACACGCGGGCAGATGGCCCCCATTGGATTTCAGGATGCGGTCATGACCGGGCTGGCGCCCGATGGCGGCCTGCTTTTGCCGGAGTCGCTTCCGGACGTCTCGGACCGGCTGGAGGCGTGGTCGAAGCTTTCCTACACCGAGCTCGCCTTCGAGGTGATCAGCCTCTTCGCCACCGACATTCCGGCGGCCGACCTGAAAAAGCTGATCGACGATTCCTACGCCACCTTCAACCATCCCGAGGTGGCGCCTTCCGTCCAGGTGGGCGATTTCGAAATCCTGGAACTCTTCCACGGGCCAACGCTGGCCTTCAAGGATGTTGCCCTCCAGTTCCTCGGCAACCTCTTTTCCTATATATTGGAAAAGCGCGGCGGCAAGCTGAACATTCTCGGCGCCACCTCCGGCGACACCGGCAGCGCGGCGATCCACGGGGTGCGCGGCAAGCCGAACATCAATATTTTCATCATGCATCCGGCCGGGCGCACCAGCCCGCTGCAGGAAAAGCAGATGACCAGCGTACTCGACGCCAACGTCTTCAACCTCGCGGTCGATGGCACCTTCGACGATTGCCAGAACATCATGAAAACCACCTTTGGCGATGTGGACTTCAAAACCGGGCACTCGCTCGGCTCCGTCAACTCCGTCAACTGGGCGCGCGTGCTGGCGCAAACCGTCTACTATTTTTATTCCGCGTTCCAGACCGGAGCCAAGAGCGTTCAATTCTCCGTCCCGACCGGAAACTTCGGCGACATCCTCGCCGGCTACCTGGCTCAGCAGATGGGATTGCCCATCGGCAAGCTGATCCTCGCCACCAACGAAAACGACATCCTCTCGCGCTTCTTCAACACCGGCGTCTACGGCATGGCCGATGTGGTTTCCACCATTAGCCCCTCCATGGATATCCAAGTCGCCAGCAATTTCGAACGCTATCTCTACTTCAAGGTCGGCCAGGATGCCGAAAAGCTTGTTGGCCTGATGAACGATTTCAAGGAAAAGGGTTCGCTCAAGGTCGAGCTGAACGAAAACGGCGTGGTCGACGACCTCTTTGTGGCCGGGAAGGGCGACACCGCCGCCACGCTCGAAACCATCAAGCGCTACAAGGACGAATACGGCTATGTGCTCGATCCGCATACCGCCGTCGGCGTGCTGGTTGCCGAAAAGTTCCAGATGGAGGAATCGCCAACCATCTGCCTCGCCACCGCCCATCCGGCCAAATTCACCCAGGCCATCATCGATGCCACCGGCGAAGCCGTCCACCATCCGACGCTCGACGCCCTCGCCGACGCCGAAACCCGCTGCGATCCCATCGCCAACGACATCGACGCCGTGAAGCAGTATTTGGTTGGGCACATATAACGACCAGAGCGCATTGCTTGACAGGCAGTTGTACAATTGTAAAGTGTGAGCCATGAAAAACGTGGTCATCGATACTTCGGCGCTCATTGCTGTCATTGCCAATGAGCCTGAGAAGGCAAAACTAATTGGACTGGTCGATGGGTGCTCGTTACTCGCACCCAAGTCGGTCTATTGGGAAATCGGCAATGCTTTTTCCGCGATGCTCAAGCGGGGGCGGGTGACATTTGTGCAAGTTGAGAAGGCGTTGAGTGCTTTTCGCTCAATTCCCATACGTTTCATGGATGTCGATTTGACGGAAGCTCTGGTGATATCGAATCGGAATGGGATCTATGCTTACGACGCCTATCTTTTAGCATGTGCCATGCGCTATAAATCCCCGCTGCTTTCTTTGGATAAACAGATGGTGGGCATGGCCCAGGAAATGTGCATCGAGGTAATGGAGGTCTGATATGGAAGTATATACCTATTCAGAAGCCCGGCAGAACATGGCTGCCTTACTTGACAAAGCGGATCGTGGCGAACGCATCCGTATTCGTCGTAAAGATGGACATCTATTTGAGCTCCAAGCTGTAAAAGAAACAAGTTCCCCTCTTGATGTCGAGGGTGTGGACTTGGAGATAACCACTGATGAAATTGTTGGTTTCGTGCGTGAAAGCCGTAACCGGTATGGAGCATAAATGAAATTACCTTTCTCCCTATTCCTCGCATTCAAATACCTCAAGCCCAAGCGGACGTTTATCTCGACCGTAACGGTGATCTCGATGCTCGGTGTGACCATTGGTGTGGCGGTGCTGATTGTGGTGCTGTCGGTGATGACCGGCTTCGACGAGGTTTGGCGCGACAAGATCCTGGGCTTCAACGCCCATATCAGCGTTGTCCAGCAGGGCGGGATTGTCCGCGATCCCGCAATGGTGCTGGAAAAGGCGGCGCAGGTTGAGGGGGTCAAAGGGGTTGCCCCGAGCCTGGAAGGGCTGGTGCTGATCCAGATCGACGACCGGGTGCATACGCCGATTCTCAAGGGCGTTGACCCCGAATATGAAAAGAATGTCAGCCGGGTGCCCGGCAGTATGGTTGCCGGCGAATTCGCGGTGGAGGACGATCAGATCGTGGTTGGCTCCGACCTCGCCAACCGCCTGGACATTTGGGTGGGCGACAAGCTTACGGTCTATTCCCCGAAAAGCTTCATTGCCGAAGATGAAATCCGATTGCCCGAGGAACTCACCGTCGCCGGCGTCTTCCACGTTGGGATGTATGAATACGACGTTGGCTTTGCCTTCACCTCGCTCGAGACAGCCCGCTCGCTCTACGACGTCGATCGCGGCGTCCATTCCGTGCAGGTGATGCTCGACGATCCGATGATGGCGGCGGTGGCCGCCAGGAACATCCATGAAACCCTGGGCATGGGGTTCTATCCCAAAACCTGGATGGAGATGCATAGCCAGATCTTCGCCGCCCTCCACGTGGAAAAAAACATGATGTTTTTCCTGCTGGCCTTCGTGGCGCTCGTCGCGGCCTTCAGCATCACCAACACCCTCATTACGCTCACCGTCCAAAAGACGCGCGAGATCGGCCTGCTCAAGTCGCTCGGCTTCGGCAACGGCGGCATTACGGGCATCTTTTTCTGGATGGGGTTGATCCAGGGCTTGGTCGGAAACGCGCTGGGGGTTGGCCTGGCCATGCTCGTCTTGAAATACCGCAACGAGCTGCTGATGTTCATGTCGAGCGAGTTCAACCTCGAGCTCCTTCCGCCCGAGCTCTACCAGCTCAGCAAGCTGCCCGCCCACACGACGGGCTCCGATGTGCTCATCGTCTGCAGCCTGGTCATGGTGTTCTGCACCCTCGCCGGCCTCGTGCCCGCCATGCGCGCCGCCAAGATGGAACCGGTCGATGCCCTCCGCTACGAATAGGCCCCCGCGCACCCCCGCGCCAGCGGCAGGTATATCATCCAACCACCACGATCGTGGTGGTTGGATGATATACTTCCCGGTTCCCGGACGGTGCTTGTTCGTTGACATGCCCCCATGCCGCAACCATTATGGCGCTTAAATGGCCGGTCGCTTCATCATCCCAGTTCAGTTGCTGCTTTTCGTGGTATTGGTTGCCGCGGGACGCGCCTTTGCGCAGATCGATGGCGATCCGTTGTATGTGAACAAGGTGGAGACGAACGGGGCATCGTTCTATGCGTGGCGCCCGTTCTATTCGAGCACGGTCGAGGATGCGGAGCGGTGGCGCAAGGATTATGTCTGGCCCATCTACACCCGGAAAGGCTTCAAGGAGGAAACCTATAGCCGAACGCTCTTCTTCGGGTTCTCGACCGATTTCGGCGACGAGGAAACCGGGCGCGACCGCAACTGGATTATTCCGATCTGGTTCAGTGGCACCTCGGCGGAGGGCGATGACTATCTGGCGGTCTTCCCCTTTGGCGGAACCATCCATGAATTCCTGGGGCGCGATTCGGTTTCGTTCGTGCTCTTCCCCATCTACTACCAGAGCCAAATCAACGATCTGCAAACCAAGACCTATATTTGGCCGCTGATTTCCAGAACCACGGGCGAAGGGGTGGATCGGCGGAGCTTTATTCCGTTCTATGCCAGCAACGAGCTGGAGGGGGAGTTTGTTAAGAAATACTACCTCTGGCCGATCCTGAGCACGGTCGAATACACCAACGAGCGCAATCCCGGCGGCGGATTCATCCTGGTTCCCATCTATGGGCGCATCAAGACGGAGAGGGCCGACAACCATTGGCTGGTGCCGCCGTTCTTCCGCTACATGTCGAGCGAGCCGCAGTGGATCGTGCATGCGCCCTGGCCCTTCATCCAGCTGGCCGATGGCGAAATGCACAAGCGCATATTCTGGCCGTTCTACGGAAAGAAGAGCCTGGGAACGCAGACCAAGCAGTATTGGCTGTGGCCGTTGGTCTGGAACAACAAGACCGACTATGCCCGGCACGAACAGCATCGGAAACGCCTGGTTCCCTTTGTGCACTACCAGGCCGATGTCGTCACGAAGCCGACCAAGGGGTATGAGGTGGGCGATGCCGTCTCCCGCTATTGGAAGATCTGGCCGCTCATGAGTTGGGAGCGCAACCTTGAGCGATCGCGGTTCCGCACGCTCGATCTTTGGCCCATGCGCAACACACCGGGCATCGAACGCAACTGGGCGCCGTGGTGGACGCTCTACCGTCGCATGGATGTCGAGGGCGAGGTGGGGCACCATCTGCTTTGGGGCCTCTACCGGCAGACGCACGGGGAGGACGTGTTCGAATGGAGCTTGCTGAAAGGTTTTGCCGGATATAAAAAGAGCGGGAACAACAGTCGCTACCGCTTTCTCTTCATGTGGTTCGGCGACGGGGAGACGCAGCCATAGCCAGTTTTGTCACAAACTACATGCAGTACCCGGTGCGTTCGGCGCAACGGCTCGGCGCGCTGGTGCTGCAGCTCCTGCACGACACGGGGCACGGCATGTTCATGCTGTTCGAGGCCTTCTGGTTCATGCAGTTCGCCTTCGGCAAGCGCAGCCGCTACGAGACCGCCACACAGCTCTACATTACCGGAATCAAGAGTCTGGCCGTCATCTCGGTTGTGGCGCTGTTCACCGGAATGATCCTGGCGCTGCAGACCGGCCTGGAGTTGCGGCGCTACGGGCAGGAGGTCTATATCGGGTCGGCCGTGGCGGTGTCGATGATCCGCGAGATGGGGCCGTTCATGACCGGCCTGATCATTGCCGCCAGCGTCGGCTCGGCCATCGCCGCGCAGCTGGGCACCATGAGCGTTTCCGAAGAGATCTCCGCGCTGGAGGTGATGAGCATCAACCCCAACCGTTTCCTGGTCATGCCGCGGCTGGTCGCGCTGACGGTCATGATGCCGATCCTGACCGTCTACACCAACATCCTGGGCATCCTCGGCGGAGCGGTGGTCGGGGCCACCCAGCTGGGGGTGTCGTTCGATGCCTATGTTGGCAACGCCACCGAGTTCGCCACCAACAAGGATCTCTATGTGGGCCTGTTCAAGGCGCTGCTGTTCGGCATCATCATCACCACGGTCTCTTGCCACCAGGGCTTCATGACGACCGAGGGCGCGGTGGGCGTGGGCAAGGCCACGCGGCGTTCCGTAATTATTTCGTTTCTGGTCATTCTGGTGGTGGGCTACATGGTGACAAGGTTGTTCTACATATGATCCGGTTTGAACAGGTAACCAAGGTGCTCGGCAAAAAGACCGTGCTCGACGGCATCGACTTCCAGGTCGGCGAAGGGGAAACCTTTGTGATTGTCGGGCTTTCCGGGGCGGGGAAGAGCGTTACCCTCAAGCACATGATCCAGCTGATGCGCCCGGACTCGGGCCGCATTCTCATCGATGGCGAGGAGCTCGGCAACTTGAGCCGCTCCGGACTGCAGCGGGTTCGGGCAAAGTTCGGCGTGCTCTTCCAGGGGGCGGCCTTGCTCCAATGGATGAGCGTGCGCGACAATGTGGCCCTGCCGCTGCGCGAGCACACCAAGTTGCCGGACGAGGAGATCATTCGGCGCGTCGATGAAAAACTGGCGATGCTCAACCTCGACGATGCCGGCGACAAATTTCCCTCCGATATCTCGGGCGGCATGCAGAAGCGCGCCGGGCTGGCTCGCGCGATCATCATGAATCCGCAGATCGTGCTCTACGACGAACCCACCTCGGGGCTCGACCCGGTGACCTCGCGACGAATCGACGATTTAATCGTGAACATGCGCGAGCAACTCGGTATAACGAGTGTTGTTGTGACCCACGACCTGCATAGTGCGCTGGCCATCGGTTCGCGCATCATGATGCTGCACGAAGGCCGCATTGTGGAGAATGCAACGCCCGAGGGCTTCATTAGATCAAAAGACCCCACGGTGCAGAGCTTCCTGGAGTCGCAATACATTACGAAAAAAGGTAAATGGGAAGGCATGGGCCATGAATAAATTCAGGCGCGAAATCACCATCGAAATCCTGGTTGGGCTTTTCATGTTCACCGTGCTGATTGCCTTGGGCATTTTCACGATCGTGCTCAGCCGGGAAAACCTGCTCAAGGATGCCCATAAATATGAATTCGTCTTCAGCGAAGTCAGCGGCCTGCGCGAGGGCGACAATGTCTACCTGCGCGGCATGAATATTGGCCGGGTGAAGCAGACCCAGCTGGAAAACAGCCGGGTGCATGTGTTTGTTACCCTCGATGTTCCGATCACGCTGCGCCATGGCTACAAGATCGATGTGGTCGATGCCTCCATGCTCGGCGGCAAATACCTGAAAATCTATGAAGGCCCCGAGGATGCGCCGGTGCTCGGCGATAATGTAACCATCCTCGGTTCGAAACCCGTCGACATGATCCAGGAGCTCGGTGCGGCCGTGAGTGGACTCCAGGAGATCATCGATGCGGTCGGGGAAGGGAAAGGCACGCTCGGCAAGCTGCTGCACGACGATACGATATACAACAACATGGCCGTCGTTAGCGAGGATCTTAAATCCATGGTGGCCCGCCTGGAAAGTGGCGAAGGCACCGTGGGCAAGCTGATGACGGATGACGGTCTCTATAACGATGCCAGCGTGCTCATGGCCAACCTGCGCGGCATCAGCGACCGACTGGCCGCAGGCGAGGGAACGCTCGGCAAGCTGATGAGCGAAGACGACGCCCTCTATGAGGATCTGGGCGCCACCATGGTTTCCGTTCGCAACATCGCCCAAAGCATCGATTCCGGCGAAGGTACGCTCGGCAGGCTGGTGCGCGATGCAAAGCTCTACGACGAAGCCGCTTTGCTGGTCGAGGATGTGCGGGCGGCGGTGGACGACCTGCGCGAGGCATCGCCAATCACATCCTTCGGCAGCGTCATTTTCGGGGCATTCTAAACGGGGGCGGGTATGGCGGAGCAAGCCACGGGGAAAAACGAAGTGCAATGCCCGCATTGTGGACACTTCGTTGGCCCGGCATCCCGTTGCTCCAACTGCGGCATGCGCCTCGAAAAGCGAATGGGGCTGAAGGTGCTGCGGCTTTCCGCCGTGGTCGTTGCCTTCGGCGGTTTATGCCTGCTCCACCTCTATGCCCGGAGCCGGGAGCTGCCCGTGGTCAGGATCGCCGAAATCTCACCCGTCATGAATTTCGCCAACGTGCGGATCGCGGGAACCCTGGAATCCGGTGCCCGCAAATTGCGAAGCGGTTCGGTGCTCTATGTTGTTGATGATGGAACTGGAACCATTGCGGTTTTCGCCGACTCGGCTTCGGAGGGCGGCAGCCTGCCTCCCGGCGGAAGCCGGGTGGAGGTCTCCGGCAACCTGAGCGTGGGGGCCGGAAACGAAATCCGCATGCGGGCCCATCGGGTGGACGTGGTGGCCCCGGGCGCGGTGAATGGGGAAGGGGAGGCCTCGCTTTCTAGCATCGCGGCAGCGCGCAAGGGCGAGCGCGTTACGGTTTGCGGCCGCGTTTCAAAAGTTTGGCGGCCGGACAGGGGATCGAAGGCCCCGCACAAGATCGTGCTTGCCGATGGGGGCGGTACGCTGGAGGTTGTCCATTGGTTGGAAGAGCCGCCCATCATTGTGGCGGGCGACAGGGTCAAGGTGTCGGGCACGGTGGGCGTCTACAAGGACAAGGTGCAACTCAAGGTTTGGGAGACCGGCGATGTCGTGTCGCTGGAATAGGCGATGATGCTATTGCCCGCCATCCTCTCCGTGCTGTCCGGCACACTGGTCGCGTGCATTGTCGCGATCCTTCCGGGATTGCATGTCTACAATGTCATGGGATTGGCGATGGTGCTGCTTTATCGGGCGCAGGATGCCGGGATGTCCATAGGCGGCGAGTTGGTGATTCCTTTCATGGTCGGGCTCGTTTGCGGGTGGTCGATGCTCAACACCATTCCCTCCGTGCTGTTGGGGGCGCCGGACGAGAGCGCGATCTTCACGGTGCTCCCGGGGCAAAAATATCTGATGGGCGGCCGCGGCTACGAGGGCGTCATGATCATTGGCGTGGGAGGCTTGGCCGGCATCGGATTGCTCTTGCTGGTCGTCGGTCCGCTGGCGCCCCGGATCCTTCCGGTTGCGCAGTATGTCCTGATGCCGCACATGCACTGGATCCTGTGGGTGATCATCACCTTCATTCTCATGACCGAGTGGCCCAAGGGCGGCAACCTCGGGGTTGCGGGATGGCGCAAGTTTTTCGATGCCTGGAAAGGGCTGGCGGCTGGGCTGTTAACCTTTTTCCTGTCGGGCTGGCTGGGCTTTATACTGCTCTACCGATCCCCGGTCTCGCCCGATGCCGCGTTCCAGAACATCATGCCGGCCTTCGTGGGGTTGTTTGCCGTTCCATGGTGTTTACTCAACATGATCAGCGGGGTGCAGGTGCCTGGGCAACGAATTTCCAAATCCTTCGGAATCAATGGCGACGTCATTTTGCGGAGTGCCGCCGCCGGTGGGCTGGGGGGCGGTTTTGCCGCGTTTTTCCCGGTCGTCACCGGTGGGGTTGGCGGTTTGTTGGCGGGGCATGCCACCGCCCAGCGCGATGAACGCGTCTTCATGATGAGCCAGGGCGTCTCGAAGATGGTTTATTATACGGGCGCGCTGCTGCTCTTCTTCGCTCCCGGCCTGAACCTGACCCGGGGCGGAGGGGCGTGGATTATCAAAGGATTCTACGAACCCGTGGGGTGGGGCGACTATTTCCTTGCGCTCGGGTGCATCGCCATCTCCGGCGCGGTCTCGTTCCTGCTTCTTTCGCCGTTGTCCCGTTTCACCTTGTGGCTGATGGGGAGGATCGATTATCGCACCATCTCCGGTGCCGCACTGCTCATTATTCTTCTGATGGTCTACCTGGTGACGGGCTGGGCCGGAATCTTCATCATGCTGGTCGGGACCGGCATTGGCCTGATCCCCGTGCTGTTCGGCTCGCGACGGCTCAACGGCCTCGGCATCCTTCTCCTGCCCATCGCCTGCAACATGTCCGGCTTCGGTCCAACCGTCGCCGCCTGGTTCGGGTTGCTCTAGAGCATTTTAAATAATTCTATAGCCATTAGATGAGTCATTGTGTAGAGTTCTTTGCATGAGCACTCTATCACTGGATCTACGCCAGAGAATTCTGGCCACCTACGATGCCGGAGAAGGAACCCGGCAGGACATTGCTGACCGATACAAGGTATCGCTTGGTATGGTAAAGAAGCTCCTCTCGCAACGGAAGCGAACCGGCGATATCGCCCCGCTTCACAGCCATTCAGGAAGAAAACCCTACTTCACCCAAGAGCACCGGAAGCAGATGAAAACGCTGATTGATCGGCAACCTGATATCACGTTGTGGGAGATCCGAGAGCAACTGGAGCTCGATTGCACGCTGCCTGCCATTCACTATGTACTCAAGGACATGGGGATGAGCTTTAAAAAAAACGCTTCACGCCAGCGAGCAAGGGCGCGAAGACGTGAAACTCGCACGGGCTGAGTGGATGGCCATGCAAGGGCAACTTGACATTGCTCGGTTGGTCTTTATTGATGAGGCTGGAGCCAAGACCAATATGACTCGGCTGTACGGACGCTCGCCGAAAAATGAGCGGGCTTACGATCACGCCCCGCATGGCCATTGGTGTACCACCACCATGATCTCCTCCATTCGTTTCAACGGAGAAACAGCCTGCATGGCGATTGATGCCGCCACAAGCGGCGATGTATTCCGTGCCTATGTCGAACAGGTTCTAGCTCCGACTCTTCGAGTGGGCGATATCGTTGTGCTTGATAACCTCTCGGCTCATAAGGACAAGGCTTCGTTACAGTTGATCGAAGAAGCTGGGGCAGAGGTTTGGTTCCTTCCGCCCTACAGTCCTGATCTCAATCCCATCGAAAAGATGTGGAGCAAAGTAAAGCAATTGCTTCGCGGGGAAAAAGCGCGCTCCCTGGAATCTCTGTTTGATGCGATCGGCGCTGCCTTAGGGTGCGTTAGTGCGGCGGATGCTCAAGGTTGGTTTGCCTCATGCGGCTACAGTTTAAATTAAATTGCTCTAGAACCCGGCACCGACTCCGATGCTGAAGAAGGGTTCCCAGTCGTCGTAGGGGGATTTGTCGCTCTGGAGCACATCGAACAGGATCTGTGCATTCAGCCAGCTGCGTTCACTGAGCGGTTGAATGTATCCCCCGCCGGCAAACAGGAACGGCACCCATTCCCGTTCCGAGCTGCCGTCCGTATAGAACAGCTCATAGTTGTATGTTGCGGGTTCGAGTTGCACATAGAATTTCGGGTTGATCTGATGCCTTGCAAAAATACTGCCCCCGTAATTGCTGGTTGTATGGCTCGTGGCATACCGGTCATCCTTAATGTAGTCATAGCGGACCTTGATTCCTGTTGAGAGCTTGGGGGTCAGCCGATAACCGAGCATAGGTTCTATTCCGATAACCGTATAGCTTCCGATGGACAGGTTGATATACCCCCCAAAGAAGAGGTTGTCCCGAATGCTCGATTGGGGTTTTGTGGCGAGTGGCTTTTTGTTTGCAGCATCCGTTTCTTCGCGCACGGGCGGTCTGTTTTCTCCGTCGGTGTCCGAGGAATCATCGGTGTCTCCGGCAAAAACGTGCAGCCCGCCGGCCATAAACAACCCGAGTAATACGCGACCTATCTGTTTCATTGTATCTGCTCTCCAATTTGTTTTTACATGGCGCCAAATCGATCAGTGAAGCGAAGGAAGAAATACCATCTTTTAAAACGGCAGTAGACAACTATTACCTTCCAAAATTGACCTGCCGTATTGCGGGGTGCTTTTTTGTTCATGCCCGAATGCCTCTGCGCTAAAGTGCCTGTATCCGTGGCGCTCGGATAGGGACGCAAACGGGAGGCTTGCATTACGTTTGAGTGAAACCGGCACACAGGGAATTTTTAATGAGCATGAACAAAACAACAACCGATACGGCTGCCCATAGACAGCCCATGAAGATCATCAAGCGGTCTGAAATGGCGAATTGTTACACTATGGCGGAGGCGATAGACGGAATGTCGCGCGCGTTCGCCAGCCTGTCATCCGGCGAGTGCGAAGTCCCGCACCGGTACATCGTGAATACGTCGGACGACGCGATGACCTTGTTGTCGAAACCCGTGTTTGTGACTAATCAGGACAAGTTCTGTGTTAAGATCCTGACCCAAAAAAACACCTATGCCGTTCCGGGCATTCCAACCATTCTGGGCGTTGTCCTGCTGATGGATGCCGTGACCGGCGAAATTCTCGCAATGATGGATGGGGACTTCATCACCGCCATCCGCACGGGGGCGGCCAGCGGGCTCGCCACGAAATACCTGGCGCGGGAGGATTCCCGTACCTTGGCGGTCTTTGGGTGCGGAGGCCAGGGAAGAACCCAGCTCGAAGCCGTGGATGCCGTGCGCGATATTGAAAAGATCTGGGTTTTTGACCCATCCCGGGAGCACGCCGAAAGGTTCGTTGAGGATATGAGCCGTAAAACCAAGGCAAGCATTGAGATTGGCCAAGATCTGTCGGTGCTGAAAGAGGTGGACATCATCTGCACCGCGACCAACGCGCAACGCCCTCTTTTTTATAAGGAACACCTAAAGAAGGGAACGCACATCAATGCCATTGGCTCCTTCCGGCCCGAAATGCAGGAACTGGATCCGGCCATCATCCACTCGTCCCGGTCCTATTTCGACGACATGGAGGACTGTCTTAACGAAAGCGGCGATTATTTGAAGGCCATCGGTAACGCCGGGCATTCCTCCGAGGATTCCAGCGAATGGCTCGCCGGCGAGATCGGCGCATGTGTTCTTGGAAGGATCGGGGGGCGGATCAATCCCGACGAGACCACCATTTTCAAAAGCGTGGGAACCGCGATCCAGGATTTTGTCGTGGCGGAGGAAATCTATGGGAAATCCAAAGCGGACGGTTTCGGGACGGAGATCCGGCTGAACGAATAGCCTGTTTTGGTGCCGCAGTTGGTTCTGATCCTGCTACATTGATTCCATGGAAATGATCCACGAATCCATTTCAATCCTGGGCGCATTCGCTCCCTTTGCCTGCATCGCCCTATTCCTGCTGGCCAGCCTGCTGGTCGTATGGCGGCTTGAGGTTTTGTCGGGCCAGGGCGTGGAGGGCACCGTGCTTGGAACGATTTTCATGCCGTTCTGCTCCGGCATGGGCAATCTGGTGTTTGCGATCGTGCTGGCCCGGAACCATGGAAGTGGCGACGACGTGCTCGTCAACTGCCTGTTCAACAACATCACCAACCTGACGCTGTTGATCGGCTTGCCCGTGCTGATCTGGAGCATGGCGAGCATTCCGCGCAAAAAGAGCCAGGCGGCATTGCGCGAGCACAAGGTCGGTAGGCTATCGCTGGCGCTCAACCTGGTGGCGGCCCTGTTTTTCTCGCTCTTTGTTTGGTTGCTTGCGATCGATGGAACGCTTTCCAGAATGGATGGTTTCGTTCTGCTGGCCCTGTTTGTTTTTTGGCAGTGCTTCCATGTCTACGACGTGAAAAAGACCAACCTGCTCACGAAAAAGCGCTATCCGGCAACGCTGGTGTTCGACGTGGTTTTGCTGCTGGCGGGGGCGTTCGGGGTTTTCATCAGCACCGACTGGCTGGTGCAATGGTTCCAGACGCTCGATAGCAAGCTGGTTCCTGCCCACGTGCTAGGCTGGGCAAGCGGCGTGCTCATGGTGTTGCCGAATGCGCTGTTGGCCTTCTACTACGGAGCCAAGGACCGCATGGACGTCGTCTATACTTCGCAATCCGGCGATGCGCACATTTGCATCCCCCTTTGCATCGGTATTTTTGCGGCGTTCCGGGCCATTCCTTCCTCGGCCTTCCTGCAGCAATCCCTGCTGATCCTGATGGGGCTATGTGCCGTGCACCTGGTTTTCGTGGTGCTGCTCGGACGCTTGCCCCGAATCTTCGCGGCCCTCTTCCTGGCCGCCTTCGGCTATTTCCTATGGGCGGGATTGAGGTAGCGAGGCTTGCTCACGCCTGTAGCGGATCGGCGATGAACGCTTCGAGCAGCTCGCTGAAGTGGATCTGGGCGGAGGTCCACCGGGGGTTGCTGGTGATTTCCCCGGTACTCTTCCCCGTGTTGTTGAAAAGCACGAGCAGGTCGGTTCCAACGCACATGTGGGCATCGAAGCCGGAGCCATAGCCCTCGTGCGAAAAGGCAAAATCGCCAACGGGAATGCGGTTGGGGTCGAGCGTGTCGCGCAAGGCGGCGATGTCGGTGCTGAAATCGGCGAGAAACTCGTCTTTCCGGTTTCCGCCATATTCAATCAGCTTCCAGCCGTTCACGCTCTTTTCCACAATGGCCCATTCATCGAACACCGGTTCGCCAATGGCGCGTTCCAGGTTGAGCAGGGCGGTGTCGATACGGTCGGTGGCGGCAGCTAGGTTCATGGTAAATCCTCGGAAGTTATTTGCCGTTTACCATAATGGATTCGGAGGAGGGGGCAATAAAACAACGGTCGTGATGAAAAAAAACAGCGCACGGGAAAAGAGGAGGAGAAACCCATGCACTGCCTTGAAACTGTTGCAAGCTTCACACACGAAACGAACGCCTCCACCGGTTGTGGACACGCCCTCCACTCTTTTTCCCCGGACGGAAAAAGTGACGGCCGTCAGTTTTTCCGTCCGGCATGTGGCTTCATGGTTTCGGCCGGTGGCCGGATGGAGTGGCGGTTAGGCTTTTTTGCCGCGGCTGAGGATGGGGAGGAAGACCAGGCGCGGGCAGATGAAGACGGCGACCAGTGCGATGGAGAGGCCGACGATGCCTTTGGTGGTTTCGGCCTGGGCCAGCGCCGGGGCAATGATGCCGATGCCGAGGAGCATCCAGAGGGTTAGAAGGCCGCGCATGTGGCGCCCCATGATCTGGGGGATGTTGAAGAAGAGGTCGAACACCCAGTGTTCGAGCAGGGCGCCGTGCTCCCCGAAGACCGGGATGATGTGTACGACGGAGGTGGCGCGGCGGCTGACGAGGAAGCGCGCGAGGTGCGGGTAGGTGGTGGTCATTTGCAACGGGAAGGCGAGATAGCCGATATATTTGACGAACGAGAGCGGTGCGGCCACGAGGTAGTCGCGCCAGTTGCGCTCGCGGATCATTAGATAAACCACGTAGAAGCCTCGGCACAGGGAGCCGGGGGAGATGGGGGTGACTTGGAAGAGGGCAACGATGCCGGCGAAGGCCAGCGATGCGTCGGATTTGTCGCCCGTCTTGTGGAAGACATAGGCCGCGACGAAAGCGCCGGTGATGACGCTGAAGATCTGGGTGACGGGAATGGTGCAGAAGTGGACTGCCATGCTTTTGAGGTATTTGACGATGTAAGGTTCCTTGATGATGGAGACGATATGGTCGTGCTCCTCCCTGGTGAGCATGCCGTCGGCCTCGCCCTCGGCAACCTGGTCGAGGAACCACTTTTCGCGGAACGCTTCATCCTTGGCGAAGTCATAGATGAATTTGAAGAAGGCCACGAATCCGTTCCATGCGATAACCGGCCGGATGCAGAGGCGGTGAAGGCCGATGGGCAGGAAGCCGACCGTGAAGCGCTCGAGGAAAAAGAGTCCGGGGTTATCTGCGAGCTTGCGGGTGCGCGTTTCGTCGGTGCGTCCGGCGCGGTGCCAGCCGATGAGGTCGTGCGCGGCGCGAGCCTTGAGAGCGGCCTTGAAATAGGCCGGTTTGGTGAAAATGCCAAGCATATGCTTGCGGAAGCTGCGGCTGCCCCAGCGCTGCCGGATCATCTTGCCGAGCAGCGGAACCGCGCCCAGCAGGTGGAAGAACGAGAACGTTAGGCCTCCTTTGCGCAGCGTTTCGGCAAAATCGTCATCGACGAGGTCGTCGGCCAGATAGCCTTCGACGAGGCCGTTGATCACATCCTGCCGCAACTCCTTGTCGAAGGTGGGGCGCAGGCCGTGGTGGGTGATGTCCCAAAGCGACCGGCGATAGGCGCGATCCTGCACCTTGAGTTCGTCGATCATGGGTTGGACATCGGTAAACACCTCGGGATGGTCGGCCACATAGGCCTCCATCTTGGAGAGGTCGCAACGGTCGAACTGGACGAGGGCTCCGCGTTTCAGCCCGTTGAGGATGAGTTTGAAGTCGCCGGGGCTCATGGGCAGCCAGGGGAGCAGGGCGAGGCCGGCGCGGAAGTCGATGGCGCAGAGGCCGCCGTCCGCGGTGTCGGTTCGCTTCATGCAGTTGGGCTGGCTTTTCATGGTCGACCATTCGTACTGCCGGGCAAACTCGGGGGCCCCCATGGCGTGCATCAGTTCAACCATGTCGCGCATGAAGCGGCGTTTGTCGACATACTCAGGGCTACCGGTCGCTTCCAGCGGGACATTTTTCCAGTCGAAGCGGCGGGAGATGTCTTCGTCGGCCTCGAGGTGCCACATGCGGCCTTCGACCCATTCGGTGATCTCGCCATAGGCATTGAGGTTGGAATCCCAGAAGGAGGCATAGGCATCCTTCACGGCGGTTTCGCGGCCAAATTTGACGAGTCCGGCGCGGCGAACCAGCTTTTGCCAGAGCAACCCGGCGCGGCAGGCGCCATGGTTCACCTGCGAGCTGAACGGCCCTTGGAAGGCGAGCCAATAGGTGGTGTTGCGGAACCAGCGCGAAAAGCCGCTGGGGGGGATGACGATCTTTACGGCGTAGAGGTTGCCTTTTTCCAGCCCGGGAATGAACGTGCCTGCGGGAAGCTCAAGCCCCGTAAGTTTGCAGCGGTAGACCTGGCCGGCAAAACCGCCGCCGAGGAATTTATCGACCGTCAGCTCGGCTTTGCCGGAAATGGCAGGGAAGACCCCCGTGATGTCGATGGGCAGGACGGTGCCTTTTTCATAGCGCACCGGGCGATGCTTGATGAGCAGTTGCGGATCGCCTGCGGCTTTTCCCAGTTCGTTGCAAAGTTCGGATGAATAGTCTTTTTTCGCCATGTGTTCCCCGTTGAAAATGCAAAACAGCCGGAACCATGCCAAACCCCGCTTCCAATAACAAACCCTATGGAAGTTAAAAGGTGGCGGGGTTCCCTTGGCGGCCATCGGGGAGCGGATGTGTGTTTCCAAGTGTTTCGCTTCAGGTTGTTTAACCTTATTGGGACTTGCCACAAACAATGCTTTCTATAATGGTTCTAAGTATCCGTCGATGCATTGGAGCTGTTATTTATGGAAAATATTGGAGCAACTTGTTTTGCGATAGCCGTTGCCAGCCTGTGCTGCGTAGGCGAAATCATGGCTTCAGCCACGACGGCTCCTGTCTTTATCACCGGTACATCCAGCAACGACACGCTGTATGGAACGGCGGGAAACGACTGCATCGATGGCCTTGAAGGCGGCGATGTGATGATCGGGCTTGGGGGGGATGATTACTACTACGTTGATCACGAGCAGGATACCGTGGTTGAAAATCCGGACGAAGGTTTCGATACCGTTGAGTTGAAGTTTTGTTTCTGGACGAACATGAACGGCTGGCTGAATTCGGAGATCTATTCCATACCCACGAATGTGGAAAAGGTGGTCATGGGGCAGGATGCGTTCGACGTGGTTGAGTTTGCATCCAACACGCTCGCGCATGTGTATGGCGATCCGATCGATTGGCGCGACCGACTGGACGATAATCAGTTCGATAATGCCAGCAATTTGGTGAACACCTGCACGATGGCCTCAATCGCCAATGTGATGACCATGCTCGGTGAAGTGATCACGGAAGAAGAGGTGATTGCATACATGTACGCCAATGATTTGGTGGGGAACCGCGCCCGGGGGGATACGGATCCTGCCAATGTGGCCGTTGCGCTTGAAAGTGGATATGGTTGCGAGGTCTCGCTGTTAACGAATCGCCCGATGCCGGAAGTGGCGGAATACCTTGAAAGCGGGAAGGCCATCATCCTGGGGGTGGATTACGGCGTTGTGAATGTAAATGCGTCTCCCCGGGGCTATGACGACCACGCGATCACCCTCACCGGTGTGGCCTACAACGAAATGACCGGTGAACTCGAGGGATTCTATTATTGCGACAGCGGCGACGAAACCAATCCATCCGGAGCGTCCTTCATGTCGACCAGCCTCTACCACGAGGCGCACGGACAGTATGTGCCTGACGGGAATTATCCGGGGGCCCAGATCGTCGTGGTGGACTTCCCCTTGAAGATCCAACGCGACAGTTTCCGGGTGGAAGGCTCCGTCGGCGGCAGTCCTGCAATCATTGGCAACAGCGGCGACAACGTGATCTGGACAACGGATGGCAATGATTATGCCGAGGGCGGCAAGGGAAACGATGTGTTCCACGACGAGACCGGAGGCAACGATGTGTTCCTTCCCGGCGAAGGCAACGATGTTGTCCATAGTTTTTCCGGTGCCGATAGTTTTGTCTTTTCGGAAGGCGGCGGTATCGATGAGGTCATCGATACAGATGCCGATCTTGACGAACTGGTATTCGATGCGAGCGTCGACAAGGCTGGCATGGTTCTGGGACTGGATGGCAGCGATCTATGGGTGGCCTATGGCAGTAATGATCGGGTTCGGGTGTCCGGTTATGACAATGGGTATGGTTTCTCGATTCGTATGGCGGATGGCACAGCACTTGAGCCTTCCGCCTTATCGAACCTGGTTGCACAAATGGAAGCCTATTGTGGAACCAACGGCATCGATTTTTCCGACCCTGCGGCGGTGCAGGCCGACTCCAACCTCGTTGCCATGATACAGGGCGGTTGGCGGCAGGATACGAATGCAATCAACTACCAGGCATGGATTGCCATGCACGCCGTGGGGCACGCATCGAGCGGCTATGCGCAGGCGCCGGCGGGCGATGGCGTGGGAAACCTCCTCAAATATGCCGCCGGTTTTTCGCCCTTCGTTCCGGTCGCGGCCAGCAACCTCTTCACGTTTGCCGGCGATTCCTCCACCGGGCGCTTCAAAATGGTCTACGCCCAATCCAGGCGCGCCAACGCTTCCCTGGTGCCGGAATGGTCGGCCTCGCTCACCAACGGTTGGCAAGCGGGAGGCATTCAGACCATCATTCTCAACGAAACCTCGACGAATGAGTTGCGGGAAGCGTCCGTCCCGTTGGGGCAGACGGGCTTCATGCGCCTTCGCGCCGTGCTGGAGGAATAGGTCCGTCCTGCCTGAATGCATGCCGATTTCGCTTGAATTGAGGGTCGGCCTTGCACATATTCCACCGATCTTCAGGGCAGGGTGAAATTCCCGACCGGCGGTGACAGTCCGCGAGTTGGTCCGATGTTCGGAACAACAGGATGCAGTGGAATTCTGCGACCGACAGTATAGTCTGGATGAGAGAAGATTGTGCATTGCCATAGGTCTGCGATTTGCCCTGAAGACGTGCGGTCTTCAGGGTTTTTTGATTTACAGGAGCAAATTATGAGCAATGAGATTTTCGATCCCATCGAGGACGTGGCCAAGGCATTGGCCCGTGGAGAAATCGTCCTGGTGACGGATGATGAAGATCGGGAGAACGAAGGCGATCTAATCTGTGCGGCCGAGCTTTGTACGCCGGAGATGGTTAATTTCATGATCACCCATGCCCGCGGATTGGTGTGCATGCCCATCACCCGCGAACGCGCGGCCCACTTGGGGCTTTCCCGCATGAATGTTTCGCACGAAGGCGATATGTTCCAGACCGCATTCACCATTTCGGTCGATGCCGTCGGCTGCACGACGGGGATCAGCGCCCACGAGCGCTCGATGACCATCCGGGCCATCGTGGATGAACAAACCCAGGCCGAAGACCTGCTCTGCCCCGGGCACATCTTCCCCCTCATCGCCATGTCCGGCGGTGTGCTGGACCGGGCTGGGCATACGGAAGTGACGGTCGATCTAATGAAGATTGCCGGGTTGAAACCCGCCGGCGTGATTTGCGAAATCACCAACGACGACGGCACCATGGCCCGATTGCCGGAGCTGGTCGAATTCGCGAAAAAGCATCAGCTGAAGATGACTTCGGTCGCCGAGGTGACCAAATACCGCTACACCCATGAAAAACTGGTCAAGATGGAGCGGGAAATCAATATGCCGACCGATGCCGGCGACTTCCGCCTGAAGCTCTATAGCTCCAAGGTCGACAACAAGGACCACCTTGCCTTGGTCTGTGGCGATGCCGGCTCCGGCAAGACCCCGCTGGTGCGGGTGCACAGCGAATGCCTCACCGGCGACGTGTTCCATTCCATGCGGTGCGACTGCGGCGCGCAGCTGCATACCGCCATGCACGCCATCCAGGAGCACGGCTACGGCGCCATCGTCTACATGCGCCAGGAGGGCCGCGGTATTGGCCTCGCCAAGAAGCTGCACGCCTACGAGCTGCAGGAAAAAGGCATGGACACCGTCGAGGCCAACGAACACCTCGGGTTCGATGCCGACCTGCGCGACTATGGCGTCGGCGCGCAAATCCTCTCCGACCTGGGCATGACGACGATCAACTTGCTCACCAACAATCCGGCAAAGATCGCCGGACTCGACAAATACGGTGTTTCCGTCGGGGAGCGTGTTCCTTTGGCGCTCATGCCAGGGAAGCACAACGATTTCTACCTCGCAACCAAGCGCGACAAGCTCGGGCACATGCTTTAAAGGAAACGATCATGGGAAAAGGCATTTCAAAATCAATTGATCCAATTGGCGGCATTGGCGCCCGCCAGGTGCTAGGCAACCTCGATGCCTCTGGCCTGCGGTTCGGCATCGTGGTGGCGCGCTTCAACGACCAGCTGACCGACGAGCTGGCGCGCAGTGCCTACCAGTGCCTCGAAAAGAACGGCGCCAAGCGCGAAACCATCGATGTGGTTCGGGTTCCGGGAGCCTACGAGATTCCGGTCGTTGCCGAAAAGATGGCCGCAAGCAAGCGCTACGACGCCTTGATTGTTTTGGGCGTCGTCGTCGAAGGCGAAACGCAGCATGCGCAGATGATCATCGATACCACCGGGCAGAGCATTCTCGACATGGCCTGCAAGCACCAGATTCCGGTCATCAACGAAATTGTCGGCGTCCGCACTTGGGCGCAGGCCGAGGCCCGTTGCCTGGGCGGCGAAAACACCCGCGGCTGGTACGCCGCCGAAGCGGCCATTGAAACCGCACGTGTCTATAAGCAGTTGTGACGGAGCTTGACACGTGACTACTGTGACTACATTGTTCCGCCTGTAGATCAATCAAGGAAGGTTCCCATGCAGGTTGCAGTTAGAGAGGCAAAAGCGAAGCTCAGTAAGTTTGGTGATATGGCCCATGATGGCGAGGTGGTGGTTGTTTGTAAGAACGGCGAGCCTTGGTTCGATTTGGTTCCGCATGCCAAAACGAAAAGAAAGACAACGCCATTGAGCGGGGTGAAGCCCTTGATTCCGGAATCAATCGCAATCGAACCACTTTCCGATGAGGATTTGCCCGGATGGAGCTGATTCTTGATACATGTGGTTTTCTCTCATTGGTCGGTTTGGCGGAACGGGAACTAAGCGAGGTTGCCCGGCAATCGTTGGAAGAGGCTGAGACTGTCTATGCAATGTCATGCTCTCTGTTCGAAATCGCAATCAAACACAAGAAAGGTAACATTGGGATTCAACCGTTTGAAAGCGCCATGGTGCTTTGGGAAACGGCGATCAAGGAATACTGTTTGACCGAGCTGCCGGTCTCGGGGAAAGCTTTTTTCGAGTCAACCCAGCTATCCGATCATCATGCTGATGCGTTTGACCGGATTATCATCGCGGAATCCCTGGGCCGCGATATCCCAATTGTTACGTACGATTCCGTCTTCAGCCACTACGGGGTGGAGACCATCAATTAAATGAGGATTTATGAAGAAAAAACTTAACGGACGCCGCCAGACCCGCGAATGGATCATGCAGTTCCTGTTTCAGCTGGATTTCAACCCGGAGCCGATCGATATCGCGCTGCAGGATTTCTGGGAGGAAAAGGAGCCGAGCGAAAAGGAAAAAAGCTATGCCGAGGAAATCATCAAGGGCGTGGTGCAACGCAAGGCTGAGCTCGACGAACGCCTTTCCGTATATGCCAAGCGCTGGAATTCCGACCGCATGGGCGCGGTCGACCGTACCGTAATGCGCGTCGCCCTGTTTGAAATGCTCCATCGCGAGGATGTTCCGCCGATCGTATCGATCAACGAGGCCGTCCACTTTGCCAAGGACTTCAGCAGTTTCCAATCGGGCCGCTTTGTGAACGGCGTGCTCGACCGCATCCGGAAGGATATCGACCGTCCGGCCCGCACCACCTACAAGCCGCGGGGGAGCGAATAATGGCGGGTTGGCTCGGGGCGCTTAAAAAGACCCGCTCCATCATCGGCAAGGTATTCTCCGCCAAGACCAACATCGAAGAGATGGAGGTCGAGGAGATCGAGGAAATCCTGCTCCGTTCCGATGTGCCGGCGCGCCTGACGATGGAGATCGTCGATGAGCTCGAATATCCCACCCGCAAGGCCTCCCGCCGTGAGCGCCTGACCGCTATGCTGCTGAAGGAGCTGGGCGAAGCCAAAACCTTCGTGTGGCAAGCCGAGCCCAAGCCGCACGTCATCATGCTGCTCGGGGTCAACGGATCCGGCAAAACGACCACCGCCGCCAAGCTGGCCAAGCGGGCGCAGGGGCAGGGGCTCAAGCCGATGCTCTGCGGTTCCGACACGTTCCGCGCCGCCGGTTCCTCCCAGCTCAAGCTCTGGAGCGAAAAGGTCGGTTGCGATTTCGTCGGCGGCGAAATGGGGCACGATGCCGCAGGGGTTGCCTTCAACGCGGTCGATTCCGCCCTCGAAAAAAACTGCGACGTGGTGCTGGTCGATACCGCCGGGCGCATGCACACCAAGACGCCGCTGATGGACGAGCTACCCAAGATGTGCCGATCCATGAACAAGCGGCTCGAAGGTTCGCCGCACGATGTCTGGATGGTGCTCGACGCCTCCCTCGGCCAAAACGCCATCATCCAGGCCAAGCAATTCAACGAAGTCGTGCCGCTCACCGGCATCGTCGTCACCAAGCTCGACGGTTCCTCCAAGGCCGGCTTTCTCTTTTCCGTGCGCACCGAACTCAACGTGCCGATCCTCTTCACCGGCCTCGGCGAAGGCGAAGGCGACCTCGTTCCGTTCGATGCGGTAGCGTTTGTGGACGCGCTGTTTGGCGATACCGGAGATCCCGAAAGCGAATAGTTTAACCACGAAGATAGGAAGGGCACGAAGGAGGATAATCGGAATGAAATTTGATGACCTGTCAAACAAGGTGATTGGTTGTGCTCTGAAAGTTCATAAGGAACTTGGTCCGGGATTACTGGAATCCGCGTATGAGCAGTGTCTTTGTTATGAATTGTCAAAAGCCGGAATCGGGTTTGAGCGCCAAAAAGAGCTGCCTGTTCAATATCAGGATGTCAAGATAGATTGCGGTTATCGAATAGATCTATTAATTGAAGGTGCTCTGATCATCGAGTTGAAAAGTGTAGAAGAGTTGCAGAGAATCCATGAAGCGCAACTTCTGACCTATATGAAACTTTCAAAAATCGGAACAGGGCTGCTGATTAACTTTAATTCTATTTTATTGCGTGATGGCATCAGAAGATTAGTTCTCTAGGAGCACTTCGTGTTCTTCCAATCTTCGTGGTGAATCAAATATGACTTCTGACGAAACATTCATGATGCGGGCGATCGAGCTGGCGAAGATGGGCGAGGGGCTGACCCGCCCGAATCCGCCGGTGGGTGCCGTGCTCGTACTTGAAGGCCATATCGTCGCCGAAGGTTGGCACCGCAAGGCCGGTGAAGACCATGCCGAACGCGATTGCATCGGTAAGCTTCCGCCGATGCCCGTCAATCTGAGCAGCGCCACCCTTTACGTCACGTTGGAGCCGTGCTCCACCCACGGGCGCACACCTCCCTGCACGGACATCATTCTGGAAAAGGGGATTGGTCGTGTGGTGGTTTCCGTCGTCGATCTGAATCCGGCGCACGCCGGTCGCGGACTGAAAATTCTCGAAGAGGCCGGTGTTGAGGTGGTTTCCGGTGTTTGCGAAGCCGAAGGCCGCGAACTGGTCGCCCCGTTCGAAAAATTCATCACCTCCGGCATGCCCTACGTCACGCTCAAGCTGGCATCCACCCTTGACGGAAAGATTGCGGACAGCGAAGGCAACTCCAAATGGATCACCGGCGCCGAAGCCCGCGAGCGGGTGCAGGCCATGCGCCGACGTGCCGACGCCATCATGGTCGGGGCCGGGACGGTGCGCGCCGACAACCCTTCGCTGCTGCCACGCCCGTCCGAGGGCCGGGAACCGTTCCGGGTGGTTATTGGCACAACTATTCCCGCCGATTGCAAGGTGCTGACCGACGGGGCCGCAGGGCGGACATTTGTGCGCTACGGCGCGTTGGTCGGCGTTCTGAAGGAATTGGCGGAAGAACACAGCGTAATGCATGTGCTGTGCGAGGGCGGCGGCAAGCTGGCCGCGCGGTTGATCGAAGACGGACTGGTGGACGAGTTTGTCTTTTTCATCGCCCCGAAACTGATGGGCGCCGACGGCCTGCCGAACTTTGCCCAAACCGGCGGGCTGATCGCTGGTGTGAAAGAATTGAAGTTCCATTCGGTGGAACAGGTGGGTGAAGACATCCTTATTAAAGCGAAAATGGAGAAGTAGTTATGTTTACAGGCATTGTTCAGCGACTCGGAAATATCATTGATATCAAGATGGAAGGCACGGCGGGGCGCATCACGATGGTGCCGAACCGCCCGTTCGACCGCCCGGTCGGGCTGGGCGACAGCATCGCCGTGAACGGCACCTGCCTGACGGTGGCCGCCATGGACGGCAACAAGCTGATGTTCGATGTGCTCGGCGAAACGTTCGCCAAAACCAACCTCGGCGAAAAAACGCCGGGCGACGAGGTCAACCTCGAGCTGGCGCTGGCGCTGGGCGACACGCTCGGCGGGCACATTGTGACCGGGCACGTCGACAACACGGGCACCGTTGCCGCCGTTGAAGAGGTCGGGCGCGACAAGAAGTTCACGATCGAGTGCTCCAAAGATATGCTGATGCTGATGGTCTACAAAGGTTCCATCGCCATCGACGGTATCTCGCTGACGGTCGCCGAGCTGACCGATAACGGCTTCATCGTCCACATCATCCCGCACACGTTGCAGGAGACCGACATGTCCGACTTCGCGGTCGGCACCAAGGTCAACCTCGAGGCCGACATTCTCGGCAAGCACGTGCAGCGCATCCTCGAATTCGGCGGAGGCCAGGACTACCGCCTGAATTTGAACGGTTAAGGCGACAACCACGGAATACACTGAATACACGGAAGTTTGTTGGTGCAGGTTCTGTGTATTCAGTGTATTCCGTGGTCTGGAATGATGCGGAAACAATTTAATGAAACCGAAGGTCATTAAAACCGAAGAAGAATACGACGAAGCCCAGTCCCGCATTGAGGTGTTGATGGGGATGGAGAAGACGCCAGAGGTGGTGGCTGAGCTTGAGCTATTTGCGACCCTGGTAGAGGTGTCTGAGGATAGGGTATACCCGATGCCTGCACCGGATCCCATTGCGGCGATCCGCTTCCGCATGGAGCAACAGGCGTTGAAACAAAAGGACTTGATCCCGTATGTCGGTAGCAAGAGCAAGGTTTCGGAAGTGCTTTCAGGTAAGCGTTCGTTGAGCATTTCCATGATACGGAAAATACATGAAGGGTTGGGCATCCCGGTGGAAGTGCTGCTTGGGCAGGGTTCCGAACCGGAGGCGCTGGTTGCATAAGAAACGCTAAACTATGGCGCCGAGAGGGACTGATGTTAATACGAAGACCATTGTTGATTGCCTTTGCCCTTGCGGTGTCTTCCGGTGCAATCGCCGCTAAGCGCGAGAAGCAAATATTCCTCGTGATCGACGATGCGGGGTTGGCCTTGCATGAAACGCAGCAGTTCCTCGACATCCCGGTGCCGATGACGATTGCGGTGCTGCCGCACCAGAAGCAGACCAAGGAGGTCTGCAAGGCGATTTCCAAGGACCGGAAAAAGGAGATTATCCTGCACCAGCCGATGGAGGCCTACAATGCGTCGAAGAATCCCGGCGTCGGGGCGATCTACAACGGGACGAAGCCTGCCGACGTCCGGAAGATCCTGGACTCGAACCTAGAATCCGTCCGTGGTGCGGTGGGGGTCAACAACCACATGGGTTCGCGCGTGACCGAAAACCGGGAGGTCATGTCGGAGGTGCTGGGGTATTGCAAGCGGCAGGGCTTGTTCTTTCTCGACAGCAAGACCGCCTACAATTCCCAGGTGCCATACCTTGCCCCCAAGCATGGCATGCACGTTGAATCGCGCCATATCTTCCTCGATATCCAGAAAGACCGCGACTATGTCCGCCGCATGTGGGGCAGCGCCGTTGGGCATGCCAAGGAACACGGTTATGTGGTGGTGATCGGGCACATTTGGTGTGCCGAAACGGCATCCGCGATCCGCGACAGTTTCGAAACCCTCCAGAACCAAGGCTATACCTTCCATAAGCTTTCGGAGCTATACGAATGAAGGTTCCGCCGGTCGCTGACAAGTCGGTGCTCATCACCGGGTGCTCGTCCGGCATCGGGCGGGCTGCGGCGGAAATGCTGCGTTCCAAGGGCTGGAAGGTTTTCCCGACGGCCCGCAAGTCGGCCGACCTGGAATCGCTGCGGCAGGCCGGGTTCGAGGTGGTTGAGTTGGATGTTTCCTCCAGTGCCTCGATTGCCGACGCCGTCGATAAGGTGATGGACGCAAACGGCGGCCGGTTGGGTGCGGTGGTCAACAATGCCGGATTCGGCATGCCGGGTGCGATCCAGGATCTGACGCGCGATGCCATGCGCCAGCAGTTCGAAGTGAATGTCTTCGGGTTGCAGGAGCTGACCAACGGGCTGATACCGCTCTTCCGGAAGCAGGGCTACGGGCGGATCGTGAATGTTAGCTCCGTGGTCGGACGGCTCGCGCTCCCGTTCATGGGCATCTATTCCGCCTCCAAGTTTGCGCTCGAAGCCATTAGCGATGCGCAGCGGGTCGAGCTGTCTCCGGATTCAATCTCGGTCTCCTTGGTCGAGCCGGGCCCCATCCGTACAAGGTTTTCGACCAACTGCGCGGGGCAGGGAGAGGAGAGGCTCGATACGGGGGCCTCCAAGTTTGGCGCCGCCTACAAGCAGTATTTCGAAAAGCGCCGAAACGGCGGCATGTCCGAAGACCGCTTCCGCCTTCCTCCCGAAGCGGTCGCGAAAAAAATTCTCCATGCCTTGGAGTCGCCGCGCCCGAAGATTCGCTACAAGGTGACCCTTCCGGCCTACCTGGGGGATCTGGCGGCGCGTTTTGTGCCCGCCCGCTGGATCGACCGCATGATGATCGACCATGTGAAAAAGCGCTTTGGTTAGCCGCCCGCCCTGCCTATAGTGTGTTCGGTTCAATGGAGGAACATGTAATGAGACGCGCGTTTTTTTTGGGTTGGGCTTCGATCGCATGGCTGGCGGGCTGTTCATCGGTTTCGGTGGTGCGCGACTACGATGCATCCTTCGATTTTTCCAGCCTGCAAACCTTTGCCTGGCAGCATGCCGACCAACCCCGCACCGGGAATCCCCGGACTGACAACGACTTGATCGACGAGCGGGTGCGCGATGCCGTGAACGCCGAACTGACGGCCAAGGGTTTTCGATTGGTTGATCGGGCCGCGGCCGATTTCCTGTTGGCCTACTTCATCGAATACCGGCAGCGCATCGGGGGCAGTTCCGTGAGTTTCGGGATCGGCGGCGGAAGCTATGGCCGCTACGGCGGTGCGTCCTATGGCACCAACGTTTCCGACTATGAGGAGGGCGCCCTGACCATCGACATCATCAACCCCGCCGACGAAAAGAACTATTGGCGCGGGGTTGGCCGCCGTACGACCTACGACCGCGGCAATCCGGAAAAAACCACCAAGGTCGTGAATGCGGCGGTTGCCGACATCCTGAAAAAGTTCCCGCCCGGGAAGTAGAGCGGTGGTGGTCTTGCGCGGGCTCGGCCGCGCGCCGCGTCGTTATCGTTTTCGGTTGTCGGCGATATAGTTGAGCATTTGCTCCCCGCGCGCCGGGTCCACCTTGGCGAGTTCCTTCGCCTCGCGCTCGGCATCGTTCCACTGCCGCTGCTGGAAATAGGAATAGGAGAGCATGTAGCGCGCATCGGCATATTTGGGATCCACCTTCAGCGCATTGATGTAGGCCACGGAAGCCTCGCTGTACTTTTTCAGGCTGAAGAGCGCATACCCCAGGTTGTAGTGGGCAAACTTCTGGTTCGGATCGGCCTTGATCGCCAGCTCGAACTCGCCGATGGCCGAGTTGAATTTCTGGGCGGTCAGCAACTTCGAGCCTGCGTCCATGTGGCGCTTGGCGGCCGCGGCATCGGTTTTGGGGGCTGTTGGGGTGCTTTGTCCGCTCAAGCGGGCAATCGCCTGGTTGGCGGCATCCGCGTGAGTTCCCATCGAACCGGCTTTTCTAATATACTGGCGGTACCAGTTCAGGGCTTCACTGTGGTTGTTGAGCTTTTGTTCATGAATGACGCCGAGGTTGTAGGCCGCCGGGGCATAGTCGGGGTAGGCCGAAACCACCTGCTTGAGTCGTTGGACGGCGGTATCGCTGTGGTGTTGGAGTTCGGCAAGCGCAAGGGCATTCTGTCCGGCCGGACTCTGGGGGTTGGCTTTAACGGCCGCGGTTATGGCCCGCGATGCTCCCGCCCAATCCTGTTTCTGGGCGGAAACCAGGCCCAGCATCGCCAAGGCAACCTGGTTTTTCGAATCCCCACCGAGCACATTGTTCAAGGCAACCTCGGCTTCGTCGAACCGGCCGGCATGGAACAGGGCAACGCCGAGGTTCAGGTTGGCGCCCGTCAGCGATTCGGCCAGGATGCACGATTCGTTGAACGCGTGCGCCGCTTCCTCGGTCTTGCCGAGCTCCCACAGAATCAGGCCAAGCTGGTTCCATGCAATGGATTTCTTCTCGTTGCCGGTCGTTTTACGAATGGCCTTTTCCAGTAGCCCCTGGGCTTTCACCAGCTCGCCGGATTCCCAGGCCGCCAGGGCCTTGTTGTATTCCTTTTCGCCCGCCCGTTCGCCGCAACCAATGAACATCAACAGCGCCACCGTCAGGCAGCCTGCCACTAAAACCGATTTTTTATTCTTCATTGCCCGGAAATTCCTTTAACCCACACCTCTCGGGTGCGCGGTCCGTCAAATTCGCAAAAATAGAGGCTCTGCCAGGTGCCGAGCTGCAGTTTTCCCCCGCTAACAATCACTTGCACCGATGAACCCATCAGGCTCGCCTTAACATGCGCCGCCGTGTTGCCCTCGAAATGGCTATAGCCACCGCTCCAGGGCGCCATCCGGTCGAGCACCAGATCCATATCGGCCGTCACATCGGGGTCGGCATTCTCGTTAATCGTAATCCCCGCCGTCGTGTGCGGAATGAAAACCGTAACAACGCCATCGATAAGTCCCGCCCCGGAAACAGCTTGCGCCACCTGCTGGTCGATCTTCACAAAGTCCGTCCTGGAACTCGTCTGTACGCTGAATTTTTTCATGAGCTGACACCATATCCGAACCCCCGATATTTTGAAGCGGAAAGTTCCCGCCCACCGAAAAAAAGAGATCCCGGCCCGAAAGTATATCATCCAACCACCACGATCGTGGTGGTTGGATGATATACCTAGAGGGGTTGAATGGGCGTTTTAAAACTTGGAGGCTTTCATTTGTGTGGGTTCGGGAGTTAAATCCGACGATTCATAACAAGGTTGATTGAGTTGGATATACTTGCAGACCAAATTTTTTCGTTGGCCATCATGGCCGTGTTGCTGTGTTGTTCGGCGTTTTTCTCCGGTACGGAGACCGCGTTGTTTTCGCTGAGCCGTGAGCAGGTCAAGGAGCTGCGGGCCCATGGGCACCAGGTTGAGCGGCTGCTGGCCTTGCTGTCGGACAATCCCGCCGGGTTGTTGATCGCCATCCTGTTCGGTAACCTGGTGGTGAACATTCTCTTTTTCAGCATGAGTGCGGTGCTGTCGCTTGAAATCGGAACCCGCTATGGCGACTGGTGGCAGGCGGTGGTGGGGATCGTGGTGCTGCTGGTGGTGATCCTTGCGGGCGAGATCCTGCCCAAGGCCATTGGCATCTCCTTCCCGGAGCGGGCCGTACGGCTGAGCTCGGTGCCGTTGATGGGCTGGTTCCATTTTATGGGTCCGGTGCGGCGCGTGCTGGAGGCGATCACCCGCAAAATGGAACCTTCCACCCAGCACGATGAAAAGCTCAATGCCGACGAACTCAAGATGCTGATCGATGCCACCCACCACGATCCCACCTTCGGGAAGCAGGAAAAAGCGATTGTGGAGGATATTGTCAACCTGCCCGAAATCCGCGTGCGCGAGCTGATGGTTCCCCGGGTCGAGCAGCTTTTCCGTCGCGCCGATGCGCCGTCGGGCGAGGCCTTGGCGGAGGCGGCGGAGCAGGAAGTTGATCTGATTCCGATCTATGAGGAGGACGAGGACAACATTGTGGGTGTGGTCGAGGTGCGAGATCTTTTTGTGAACACCGATCCCAGCCGTTCCCTGGTCTATTTTTCCAACCCGGTTGCCTTTGTTCCGGAGACCAAACGTGCGGATGAAATGCTGCGCGAGTTCCTGGCGGGGGGGCACCGGATGGTGTGCGTGGTGAATGAATATGGCGGGCTGGCCGGAACCGTTTGCATGGAAGACCTGCTGGAGGAGGTCGTCGGGGAATTCGATGTGCTGGATGTGCCCGCCATTGAGCAGCTGGGCGTGGCAACCTACCGATTGCCGGGCAATCTCGGCATTCGCGAGTGGCGCAGCCTGTTTGTTGGGTTTTTGCCGGACGAGGCCATGCGCGACCTCGCTCTCGATACGGTGAGCGGACTGGTGGTTTCCCTGCTCAAGCGGATGCCTGCGGCAGGCGATGTGGCGCGGCTCGGCAACCTGCGCTTCACGGTCGAGCAAGTGCGCTCGCGCCGGATCGAGACGGTTCTCCTTGAGCTGGTTCCGGAGGAGAACGGGGGGACGGCCCAATGACTGACGCCTTGATTATCATTGTGGCGGGTTTTCTTTTTTCGGCACTGTTTTCCGGCATTGAAACCGGAAGCTATATGCTGAACCGCATCCGCCTGCGCAAGTATGAGCGCGAGCAACGGCCCTCGGCGCGGATGCTGGCTTCGGTGCTGCGCTATCCCTATATTTTCATCTACACCGTGCTCATTGGAAACAATGTCGCGGTCTACATGGTGTCGAAATCCGTGACCGACCTCTATCTGGCGACGGGGCTGGACGCAGGCCATATGTTGCTGGGCTTCATCCCCTGGAATGCCGAGACCGCCGCCACGCTGACCCTGATGCTGCCGCTGTTCCTGCTGGCCGAGGTGGGCCCCAAGAACCTGTTTCACAAGAAGGCCGACGTGCTGATGTACCGGTTCGCCCCGCTCATGCAGTTGCTGGTTTGGCTTTTGTGGCCGATTACCTGGTTGCTCAAGCAGTTGTTCAAGATGTTGACCCACGGAAGCTCCAGCTCTGCCGGGCGCGAGCTGCACCGCCTTTCACCGGATGCGCTGCGCGAATATTTCTCCACCGGGGAAAAGGAGGGCGTCATCTCCTCCGACCAAAACCGCATGATGGACAACGTTTCCTCCATGCACGAGGTGCCCATCCGCACGCTGATGACCCCGTTCCGGAAGGTGCCCACCCTGCCGGACACGGCGACGGTTTCCGATTTTAAGCAGCTCGTTGCCCAGCGGGAGACCGGCTATGCCATTCTCATGCACAAGCATACCGTCGTCGGGTTCGTTTCGCTCTTTACCGTGGTGAACCGCAAGCTCGACGATGCGGCTCCGCTGAAGCCGTATGCCGGGAGCGTGCTCAAGTTGCAGGAGAGCCACAACCTCAAGTCCGCTTTCTACCGCCTGCGCCGCAACCCGCGCCACAGCGCCGTCATCACCGATGCCCTGCACCATCCCGTCGGCTTTATCCAGTTGGAGGACATCGCCCGCTACATCGCGAAGAAATAGACCGAAGCGTCATGGTTGCGATAGGTTTTCAATGGGCAACCATTCGAGGACGCGTTGGATGGAGGCGTCCCAGTAGTCCCATTTGTGGTCGGCGGCGGATTCCTCGTAGGTGAGGCGGAGGCCCTTTTCCGCCGCGAGATCGCGGAAGGTGAGGGAGTCCTGGTAGAGGAAATCCTCGGTGCCGCAGCAGGCATAGAATTTGGTGTCGGGAATCCCGTCCAGGTTTTTGAGTTGGTGGATCAGGTCGTTTCCTGAGCCGGGAATGTTTTGCATGGCGCCGAACACGGCCTGGAAGGTGCGCCGCCGGCAGTCGTCCCATTCGTCGTTGATATGCGAGGCGAGGTCGAGCGCACCGGAGAGCGAGGCGGCGGCCGCGTATTGGCCAGGGCAGTTGAGGGCGAGCTTGAAGGCCCCGTACCCGCCCATCGAAATGCCGGCCACGAAGGTTTTTTTCGGATCGTCGGACACCTTGAACCAGCGCTTGACCAGCATGGGGAGCTCTTCCGAAAAGAATTCCCAATAGTTGGAGCCATGGTGCATGTCGCAGTAGAAACTCTTGTAGGCGTCCGGCATGACGATGGCGAGGTTGTAGCGGTTGGCATAGCGCTCGATCGAGGTGCGCCGGCACCAGATGGTGTTGTCGTCGGACAAACCGTGCAGCAGGTAGAGCACGGCGGGCGGCTCCTTCCAGGCTTCCGGATGTTCCGGCAGGATCAGGTTGGCGCCGAGCGAAAGCCCGAGCACCTGCGAGTCGAAGTTGGTTTCCAGTAAGGCCATGGGTTGTTTGCGGTTTCTATGTTAAGGTTTCGCGTTTCCTACAGCGTTTGTTCCCCTGCGTCCGATTGGCGGATGGCCACCAGCGTGTCCCCAAGGTTCAGTTTGGTTTGGGGGCCGGGGTCGAACGCGGTGGTGCCATCGCGGTGCTTAACGGCAATCACCATCGAACCCAGCGTCTGGCGGACGCGTGCTTCGGACAACGTTTTGCCGAGCATGTCGCTATCTTCTTCGATGGAGTGCTCGAATACCTGGAGGGCGATGCTCTTGTCGGTCGTCACCAGCTCGATCAGGTCGACCACCGAGGGGCGGGTGAGCAACTGGGCAATCTGGTTGGCGCCGGTCGAGATGGGCGAAACGACGCGGTGCGCCCCGGCCTTGCGGAATTTGCGGGAGTTGTCGGGGTCGTGCACGCGGGCGATCACGCGCAGGTTGCGGCACAGTCCACTGGCGGTCAGGGTCAGGAAAAGGTTTTCGGCATCGGAGTCGAGCGCGGCCACGAGCGCATCGGCCTCGCAGATCTGGGCCGCCTCGAGCGTCTCCTCCTCGGTGGCGTCGCCGGGAATGTGCGGGATCCCCAGTTCCAGCATGCGCTTGACCACCTCCTCGTTTTCCTCGATGACGACGAAAGGCTTGTTGGCCGCCTGCAGCTCGGCGACGACGCGCATGCCGGTGCGGCCGTAGCCGCAGATGATGGCATGTTGTTTCATTTGGGCGATTTTCTTCATCATGGTTCTTCTCCCGAAAACGTTGGTGATGCTGCGCTGGAACATGAATTCGGCCAGGCGGGTCAGGCAATAGGCCATCACGCCGACTCCGCCGAAGATCAATAGCGAGGTGAACAGCCGACCGGCGTCCGATAGGGGGTGGACTTCCATGATGCCAACGGTTGAGACGGTTATGACCGTCATGTAGAAACTGTCGAGCCAATTCCATCCCTCGATCATCCGGTAGCCCATGGTGCCGAAGAACAAGACCAGGGCAATGCCAATGATCCCTTTGCGGAGACCGGAAGCGAGTTGCTCATTGATAACTTGGAACCTCATGTGCGCCAGTAAAACGGATTGAATCGGCTCTTTCCAAACCTAAATGCTTTTTAGTAGCTTGTCTGCGAGGTTTTATGCATCCATTTACCAGAAAGCTGTTTCTCTACCACGTTGTCCTTCTTGCAGGATGCAGTAGTACGAAAAACGCAGAAGCCAAGTCGCCCACGGGCACGGTTTCGCTCCATTATGTCGCACGTTTGTATACGATGCGCATTTCGATGTCCGGCAAGAACGTGGTGTTGAAAAACAAATACAACACCGTCGAAATCGAGACCAACAGCCGCCGCGCGTGGATCAACGGCATCATGGTTTGGCTGCACCACCCCTGCCGTCAATACGGCAAGGAGTGGGCCATCCGCGAGGTCGATTTCAAGCAGGGGATCGACTGCATCATGCGTTCCTATGCCTATCTGGACAAACGCACGCCGAAGATGGTGGTGCTCGACCCCGGCCACGGGGGCAGCGATCCCGGCGCAACCGGAAGCCGGAAAAAGATCGACGAAAAGCAAGTTGTGCTTTCGATTGCCATGCGGGTCAAGGCGCATCTCGAAGCCAAGAAGATCCTGGTTCGCATGACGCGCTCGTCCGACACCTATCCCTCGCTTCCGGCCCGGACCGACCATGCCTACAAGGTCGGCGCCGACCTTTTCGTGAGTATCCATTGCAACGCGGCCGGCGATTCCTCCGCCAGCGGGGTCGAAACCTTTGTGATGACCGTTGCCGGGGCCGATTCGAGCAACCATTACGGCCAGCCCGGCGACAAGTTCGAGATGAAAAACAACCGGTTCGATGCCGCCAATGCGGTACTCGGCTTCTCCGTGCATGGCAATCTCGTCAAGCATACCAAGCGTTCCGACCGCGGTCTGCGGCGCGCCCGGTTGGCGGTGCTCAAGAATGCGCCGTGCCCGGCCGCGCTGGTGGAATGCGGTTTTCTTTCGAATCCCGACGAGGAGGCCCTGCTGGCTTCGAGCAACTATCGCGAGGCCGCCGCACGCGGAATCTCCAGCGGCATCCTCGGCTACTTCACGCTCGTCAAACGGGCGCGGAAATAGGTTTTTGCCCGTTCAGGCTTGCAACCGTTCCCCGTTCGGGTAGCGTGCAACCTTGTTCGCTAGGGGAGTCGGCGGTGCCGACTGAGATTCCAACCCTTGGAACCTGTGCGGGTTATGCCGCGAAGGGAAGCGAGGTTGCCCTCCTTCATGTTTCCGTTTGCGAACAATTAACGATTAACCATTAACGGATAACGAAAACATGAGCGGTTACGGCAAATATTTTCCCCGATCTGAAAAAATGTATGTGGAGGGGTCGCGCCCGGATATCCGGGTACCGTTCCGCAAGATCAAGCTGCATGGCGAAAACGAAGACCTGCGGGTCTACGATGTCAGCGGCCCCTATACCGACCCCGCCTACGAACCCGACCTCAAGCAGGGGCTTCCCGCCATCCGCGCGGACTGGATTGCCGGACGCGGCGATGTTGAGGAGCACGCCTCCGGCGTCGATATCCTCTCCAATTCCGACAAAGCCTTCCAAGGCCTCCGGCGCCGGCCGCTCCGCGCCAAGCCGGGCCAATCCGTTACGCAAATGACCTATGCGCAGCAGGGGGTTGTTACCCCCGAGATGGAATTCGTGGCGATCCGCGAGTGGGTCGAACCCGAGTTTGTCCGGGCTGAGGTTGCCGCCGGGCGCGCCGTCATCCCGCTCAACATCAACCACCCCGAAGCCGAACCGATGGTCATCGGCCGGAAGTTCCGCACCAAGATCAACGCCAACATCGGCAACTCCGCACTCGGTTCCTCGATCGAGGAAGAAGTCGATAAAATGCAGTGGGCCACCCTGTGGGGCGCCGACACCGTGATGGATCTTTCCACCGGCGCCGACATCCACGACACGCGCGAATGGATTGTCCGCAACTCGCCGACGCCCATCGGCACCGTTCCGCTCTACCAGGCGCTCAAGAAAATCGGCGACAATGCCGACGGCCTCTGCTGGGAACTCTACCGCGACACCCTCATCGAGCAGGCCGAACAGGGCATCGACTATTTCACCATCCATGCCGGTGTCCTGAAAAAAGACATCCCCGCCGCCAAGGAGCGCAAGCTCGGCATTGTTAGCCGCGGCGGATCCATCATGGCCAAGTGGATGGTCGATAACGGCCAGGAAAACTTTCTCTACACCCACTTCCGCGAAATCTGCGAAATCATGCGCGCCTACGACATCACCTTCTCGCTCGGCGACGGCATGCGCCCCGGTTGCATCGCCGACGCCAACGACGAGGCCCAGCTTTCCGAACTCAAGACGCTCGGCGAGCTGACCAAGATTGCCTGGGAATACGGCTGCCAGGTCATGATCGAAGGCCCCGGCCACGTGCCGCTCGACAAGATCAAGATCAACATGGACAAGCAGCTCGAGGATTGCTTCGAGGCCCCGTTCTACACCCTCGGCCCGTTGGTCACCGACTGCGCGGCCGGCTACGATCACATCACCTCCGCCATCGGCGGCGCGGTGATCGGCTGGTACGGCACCTCCATGCTTTGCTACGTCACTCCGAAGGAGCACCTCGGCCTGCCCAACCGCGACGATGTGAAAGAGGGCGTCATTGTCCACAAGATTGCCGCGCACGCCGCCGACCTCGCCAAGGGCATTCCCGGCGCGATGGACCGCGACGAAGCCATGCGCAAGGCGCGCGGCGAATTCCGGTGGGTCGACCAATTCAACCTCACCTTCGATCCGCTCCGCGCCAAGGAATACCGTTTGGCCTCGCTGCCCCCCGAAGAGCGCGACAAGACCGACCAGCACTACTGCTCCATGTGCGGCGAGCAATATTGCTCCATGCGCATCTCCGCCGAAATCCGCAAGTCGTAGGGTTCGTCGGCATCCGATCGTCGATCTTCCTGAGTGCCGCCGGAGTCCCGCTTCAAGCCTCGGTCGCCTTGTTGCGTTCGCTTGACTCGCATTTCGATATGCTTATAGTCAACGGCTTATTTTGAAGGACGGGCCGCTTTTGCGCGGCGGTTATCGGTTCCGAGTTATGGGTTATCAGGCTATTCCCCGATAACCGACAGCTAACAACTAAAAACCGGAGCTGCACTGCAGCTCCTCTAAAGGAGTTAATTCATGAATAAAATGACGATCCAAGACCTGGATGTTCAGGGCAAGCGTGTGCTGATGCGCGTTGATTTCAATGTGCCGGTGAAAGATGGCGTGGTTGGCGACGACACCCGTATCGTCGCGGCTCTGCCTTCCATTAATTATGTGCTGGAAAACGGCGGTTCGCTCATCCTGATGAGCCACTGCGGACGTCCGAAAGGCGAAAAGAACATGGAGTTCACCCTCAAGCCGGCGGCCGACCGCCTGGCCGAGCTGGTTGACGCCAAGGTTACGCTTGCCCCCGACGTGATCGGCGACGAAGTCAAAGCCCTGGTTGAAGCGTTGCCGGCCGGCGAAATCCTCGTGCTCGAAAACGTTCGCTTCTACAAGGAGGAAGAGGGCAAGGGTTGCACGGCCGAAGAGCAGGAGGCTTTTGCCAAGGAGCTCGCTTCCTACGGCGACGTTTATGTTTCCGACGCCTTCGGCACGGCGCACCGCGCGCATGCCTCCATGGCCGTCGTCACCAAATACATCGACCAGTGCGCCGCCGGGTTCCTGCTCTCCAAGGAAATCGAATATCTCGGCAAAACCCTCGAAGCCCCGGAAAAGCCGTTCGTGGCCATTATTGGCGGCGCCAAGATTTCCGGCAAGATCGATGTGGTCATCAACCTGATGGACAAGTGCGACAAGATTCTCATCGGCGGCGGCATGGCCTACACGTTCTACAAGGCGATGGGCAAGCAAATCGGTGGATCGCTGGTGGAAGACGATAAGGTCGAGCTCGCGGCGCAGATCCTCAAGCAGGCCGAAGAGAAGGGGGTTGAACTGCTCCTTCCGATCGATAACACGGTGGCCGACGCGTTCTCCGCCGAGGCCAACGTCAAGGTGGTCGGCGACTCGATCGAAGACGGCTGGATGGCCCTGGACATCGGCCCGAAAACCATCGAGCTCTACTGCGATGCCGTTGCCAATGCCAAGACCGTGGTTTGGAACGGCCCGATGGGCTGCTTCGAAATGGCGCCGTTCGCGGCGGGAACCTTCTCCGTTTGCGAAGCCGTTGCGAAGTCCGACAGCATCAGCATCATCGGTGGTGGCGACAGCGTTGCCGCGGTCAACCTGTCCGGCGTTGCGGATCAGATGAGCCACGTTTCCACCGGCGGTGGCGCTTCCCTCGAATTCATGGAAGGCAAGCAGCTCCCCGGCATCGTTGCCCTGACCGATAAATAACCGGTCCTTGCAACGGCAATAAAAAATGCGCCATCCCCGAGGGGAGGCGCATTTTTTTTTGGGGGCGTTTCCGTTTATATCCGTTCGATAACAAACGTTCCTGAATAGGCGTCAGGAGGGAATTGCGATAGGGTCGAATAGTCAAAGGTTCCGGCAATGCTGGTGCTCGCGCCGTTTACCGTGGCAATCATCGCGTATTCTTCGTCGTTAGCTGTGAGGGTAATGTCGAGGAACGAGCCGGCGAACAGGAGATAGATTTCGAAGTTTCCGCTGCGGTAGTTGGCGCCATTCTCGAATTCGGAGGAGTTTTGCCATGGGAGCTCAAGCTCGATGGGATCTTGGACGGTTCCCGATTCGGTAGTAAAAGTGAGGCGCCATGCATAGGTAGGGACTGTTGACTCCTCTCCACCACCGTTATCGCCATCGTCGTCGCCGCATCCAATAAGCAATAGGGCGCTGCAGGCGGTTGCCGCGGCCAGAACGCCCCGACGGGCCAAATTTTTCCATTCAAATTCCGTTTTCATATTTTTTTCTCCATCCACCGGGGTGTCCCCTGGATTCTTTTCAAACAAATAAGGCAGTCATACTAGCCATGATTCGGGGTAAAGCAATGCACTTTTGCGCGGAGTTTTGGCTTTGCACCATCAAGACCGTATAGACCGGCCTGCCTGGGTTTCGTTCAAAATGCGTGGGATGCCGGATCTTGGTCGATCCCTTCCTTGCCTTTCATGAAAAAAGCCCGCACTCCGGGGAGGGCGGGCTTTCTGCAATCCAGTAGGGGGGGATTAGAAGCGGTAGGTAACTTTTCCGCTGATGATGTTTTCCTGATAGTCTTTCGAGAAGAGGCCGTCGTAGTCGATTTCGAACTTGGTGTTCTGGTATTTCCAGTTCCACACGTCGAAGCCGAGGCCGAGGCGCATCAGGTCTTCTTCGCGCGAGCGAACGCCGAGCGTGACCGGGGTGCCATAGATGGTGGCATCGAAATCCTCTTGGTCGGCATTGAACTCGTGCAGCCAGTGGGCGCGGACTTCGGGAATGAAGGCCAGCCCCTGGTTCAGCCAATCCAACTGATGGAAGGTGGAGAGGTTTACACCGAGGGAGGAGAGGGCGGACCAGGAACCATAGGCTTCGTAGGTTGCCTCGTCCTGGGTGTTGCCGTCGGCGTCTTCGTACTGGTAGATCGCACCCGAACGCTTGAACTCTTCCTGGCCATACATTGAGGTGAGCAGGGAGGCTTCCGGGGTGAGGGAAATCTTTTCAGCAATGTCGAAGGTCATGCCGCCGCCAACATAGGCGCTAAACAGTCCCGAGTTGAAGGTGGGGGTCCCGTCGGTAAGGATGCCGGAGATGCTGCTGCTTTCCTCGGTTTTGGACGATCCCAGCGTCAGGGCCATGTCGACGTAGAAAGATTCGCCACCGACGGTGGAGTAGATCGAGCCGTGGAAGTTCTTGACGTCGGCGTTGTAGGACTCCGCATCGATATCCGAGCGGGAATAGCCGCCGGCAAAACCGAGCAACAGGTTGCCGAAGTTTTTATCGATGCCGATCACCGTGCCGAACGTGGCCATTTCGTAGGCGGAGAAGTTCTCGGAGGCATCGCGGTCGCCTTTGGATCCATAGGCGCGAATCCAACCCTGCCAGGTGCGCTGGTCGTCGGTCTTCGGGCCGGCCACGCCAGTGGGCTGGGCCGGGGAGGTGAACTTGGGCGTGGTGGAGGCGAATCCGTTCATGGAGCGGAATTCGGTGTTGCGCGCCGCAATTTGGTGGTTCATCTGCTGCGCGTTCTGGAACGCCGCTTCGGTCGCATCCGGAATCTGGGCAATCGAGTAGCGAATGGCCGTGGAGCCGGTATCGGCACCCAGGGCATTCAGGGCATAGAAGTCGGTGTTTGCCAAATTCGTGATGGCATTGTCGATTTTGCCGATAATGACGCTGAGCTCTTCCAGTTCGCTGCCAACGGATTTGTAGCCATATTCAACCACGAGGCCGTTGTTGGTTTTTGCCGCCGTGGTTTGGGTCAGCCAGCCAAAGTCGGTGGAGACATACTGTTGGAGATCGTTGGTGGAAGCCAGTACGTTTCCGGTGGAGATTTGCACGTCGCCCATGTATTCGGCGGCGATGCCGGTGGCCTGGATCTTAGCGGTCGTGTTGGAGAGCACCAGGTTGCCGGTCAGCGATCCGCCTTGGAGGGTGGAAACGCCGTTGGTGTCGAAGACGGGAACCATGCGCATGTAGATCCGGGAGTTGTCGCCCATTTCGATGTTGCCCGCAGTGGACTCGACCGTTCCGTATCCGGCATCCAGCACGGTGCCGTCGGTCAGGTAGGCGCCCTGGCCGAACCTCAGGATGCTGTTGGTGTTGCCCAGCACAAAGGAGGATCCGGCCTCGGTGATCACCTGGAAGTCATTGAACTGCATGGTGCCTTCCACGATCGATACGTCGGTGAAGAACTTGGCTTCCTCGGCCGCGTCGAGGTCAACGATCACCGTACCGGCGGTCTGCTCGAACGAACCGGTGTAGGTGGCGTTGGTGGAAATCTTCATCGTGGTGGTCTGGCTGCCGACCGAGTAGATGTCGCCGCCAATGGAGCCCCCCAGGATGTTCAGGGCTTTGGAAGTGGTGTCGTTGGAGACATAGATGTCGCCGTTAATGATGGTGGGTGCCGTGTTGGTGACCTCGTTGATGGTTACGTTGGCTTCTTCGGCCACCAGGCCATAGTTGCCCGCTTGGGTTTCGCCATTGGCGCGCCCGCCTTTGCCGCCGGTGAATTCGCCACCGTTGATGGTGAGGCTGCCTGCATTGACATAGACGCCGGCACCGCCGAAGGCTTCGGCAGTCCCGCCACTGGTTGCGAACCCGCCGTTGCCGCCTTTGAACGTGCCGCTGTTGATGACCACCGTGGAGCTTCGGGCGGAAAGGCCATGGCCGCCGACCGCTCCGGCATAGCCGTTGGTGGCCGCCACCGACGCGGAGCCGCCAGCGGAGCCGGTGGCCGTGAGTTCGTCGATGGTGATGCTGGTAACACTCTCGAGGCGGACACCCGCTCCGCCGTGGGCAATGGCGGTTCCGTTGTCGTCCGTGGGGAGGATTTCGATCGGGTATTCGTTGATTTCGAGGTCGTAGTAGCCGCCTGGGATGATGCTGGCCGTGGAAGAGATTCCGGCCCGGGCAATGGCGTTCGACAGGGTGGTGGTGCCCGTGCTGACGAGGATCAACCCCTCGCCGCCAACCGCGTTGGCGAGGCCGTCCGGACCGCCGACCGTGACTTGGGCGGCACCGCCGCCAAGAAAGGTGGCGTTTTCAATGGTGGTGCCTCCGGAAACGCCGTACAGGACTGCGCCGCGTCCGCCGCGCCCGTTGCCGTAGCCGCTGACGGTGTCATAGTTGGTGAATTCGATGGAACGCGTGCCGCTCTCCACCACGCTACCTTTGAAGTCGCCGGCAAGGTATGCGCCGCCGGCCTTGATATCCTGGGCATAGAGGCCGTCGCCGCCGGAAAAGTCAGCACTGCCGTTGTAGTTGCCCCCCCCGGAGTTGACGGTGGAACCGGAAAACGGGGAGCCTGCAATCAGGTCGTTGGCATCGCCGGAAATATTGTTGACGATCAGGCCACTCTGAAGCATCGCAATGGCTATGCCGCTAGGGGCCGCCTTAAAGCTGTCGGTCTCGGAGGATTCGGCATCGCCGATGCCGCCGAGGAACGAGGCGCTCTGGATGTTGATCAGGCCTCCCTTGGTAACGAGCATTCCGGAAAAGTTTTGACCGCCCTGGTAGATGCCTTCCAGGAAGTTCCAATGGGTGCTGATTTGCCGGTCGGGCCAATCTGTATAACTGTCCAGCTGCCAAATGGTCACCGCGTTGTCGGCCGTGCGCTGCCGGGAGTTGGAGCGGTCGATCTTCTTGCCGGTCATCTTGACGGTGGGTGTGAGCGTGTTGTCGATGACGATGGTGGCACCGCCGTAGCCATCTTTGCCGCTCACTTCGGCAAAGCGACCGTCCACATCGTGGTAGAGCTGGACGAGGACATCGCCGGTTTCCCCTTTCATGAAGGAGGCCTCGCCGGAGCTGGAGGTAAAGTTTTCCGGCCATTGAATGGTGCGGGCCCATGCTTCGCCAATCGCTTTGCCATAGGAGAAAGCCTCGCTATTCTGCTGACTGGTTCCGCGGTTGGCGCGATAGTTGCCGGCGCCTCCGTTATAGGCATTGCCACTGTCAACAGCCATCCACTCGGACTCTGCCTGGCCCAAGGCCCCCTGCACCAACAAAACGGCGGAAATTCCCAATATAAGTTGTTTCATCTGTTATCCCCTCGGTAGTTGTCTCGAAACTCTTCTTACAAAAAGATGGTACAATGTACCCGCGACCCACCCATCGATCAATCCATTTCGGCTACAAAATAGCGATGAGAAGCAGGGGGCATCGGCGGTTTCGCCGCTGGGCCTGTGGCGCAAATTGGCTCGCCTGCCTGCTTGTCAAGCCAAGGGCCAGTCGCTACATTCTGCGCTTCCTAAATTACGTATAACGTACTTCGTATTGCGTATTGCTTGTTGAGACGGGATGTCGGTGCGGCATGGAAGTGAAATACGCAATACGTAGTACGCAATAGAAGGGCGAACCATGTTCAAGGAAATTTCCAGTAAAGTAAGCTTCCCGCAGATGGAAGAGGATGTGATCCAGCTCTGGAAGGAGCAGGATACCTTCAAGAAATCGTTGGAACTCCGGGAAAACGCCAAGGAATTCGTTTTTTACGACGGCCCGCCGTTCGCCACCGGCCTGCCGCACTATGGCCATTTGCTCGCCGGCACGATCAAGGACATCATCCCGCGCTACCAGGCGATGCGCGGCCACTATGTTTCGCGCCGGTTTGGCTGGGATTGCCACGGCCTGCCGATCGAGGCGCTGGCGCAGGAGGCGCTCGGCCTTGCGGGCGCGCCCGCCATCAAGGAAGCCGGGGTGGGCGTTTTCAACGAGCAGTGCCGATCGATGGTCACCAAATATGTGGAGGAGTGGGAGAAAACCGTCACGCGCATGGGGCGCTGGGTCGATTTCGAGAACGACTACAAGACCATGGACACCCCGTTCATGGAGACGATTTGGTGGGTCTTCTCGCAATTGTGGGAACAGGGGCGCATCTACAAGGCGCACCGCATCATGCCCTATAGCTGGAAGCTCAACACGCCGCTTTCCAATTTCGAGGCGGGCCGCAACTACCAGGACGTGCAGGATCCGGCCATCACGGTCCGCGTCCGCCTGCTGGATTTCGAGTTCGAGCACGCCAGCGCGCTGATCTGGACGACCACCCCCTGGACGCTGCCCGGCAACCTGGCCATCTGCGCCGGGCCGGACATCGACTATGTGGCCATCAAGGACAAGGAAACCCACGAGGTGTTCGTGCTGGCGCAGGCGCGCCTTTCGGCCTACTACAAGAAGGAGGAGGAGTATGAAATCCTCAAATCCTATAAGGGGTCGGAACTCAAGGGGCTCGAATATGAGCCGATCTTCGACTTTTTCGCCGACAACGAAAACTCCTTCCGGGTGCTCAACGACGACTTTGTTTCGACCGGGGACGGCACCGGCATCGTCCACATGGCGCCGGCCTACGGCGAGGACGACTACCGCGTCTGCCGCGAAGCCGGCATCCCGCTGGTCGACCCGCTCGACGACGACTGCGTCTTCACCGCCCAGGTGCCGGACTATGCCGGGCAGTTCTGCAAGGAGGCCGACAAGGCGATCATCAAGGCGCTCAAGCATGGCGGCAAGTTGATCCACCAAAGCACGATCCAGCACAGCTATCCCTTCTGCGAACGCACCGACACGCCGCTGATCTACCGCGCCATCGATGCCTGGTATGTGCGGGTGGAGGATCTGCGCGAACGCATGCTCAAGAACAACGAGGGCGTGCACTGGACGCCGGACTATGTGGGCGAAAAACGCTTTGCCAATTGGCTGGCCGATGCCAAGGACTGGAACATCAGCCGCAACCGGTTCTGGGGATCGTGCATCCCGGTGTGGGTCAACGTCGAGAACAAGGACGACATGATCTGCATCTCGTCCATCGCGCAGTTGGAGGAATTGTCGGGCCGGAAGGTGGACGACCTGCATAAGCACCATGTGGATGAAATCCTCATCGAAAAGGACGGAAAAACCTACAAGCGCACGCCGGAAGTGCTCGACTGCTGGTTCGAGTCCGGGTCGATGCCGTACGCCCAGAACCACTATCCCTTTGAAAACAAGGCGCATTTCGAGGCCAACTTCCCGGCCGATTTCATTGCCGAGGGGCTCGACCAGACCCGCGGATGGTTCTACACGCTGATGGTGCTTTCCACCGCGCTGTTCGACAAGCCGGCCTTCAAGAACGTGGTTGTCAACGGGATGGTGCTGGCCGAGGACGGGCTCAAGATGAGCAAGCGCCTCAAGAACTATCCCGACCCCATCCACGTGATCAACCAATATGGGGCCGATGCGCTGCGCCTCTATATGATCTATTCGCCGGTCGTCCGCGCCGAGTCGCTGCGGCTTTCGGAGGATGGCGTCAAGAATGCGCTGCGCCACCTGATCCTGCCCTGGTGGAACGCCTACAGCTTCTTCATCACCTATGCCAACATCGATGGCTGGACGCCGGAGCAGTCCGTGCCGGAGCGCGACAACCTGATGGACCGCTGGATCCAGAGCTCGCTGGCGCGCCTGGAGCAGCAGGTGACCGAAGCCATGGATGCCTACGACCTGCAGGCCGCCGTCCGCCCGTTCGTGCAGTTTATCGAAGACCTGACCAACTGGTATATCCGCCGCTCGCGCCGCCGTTTCTGGAAGACGGAGGACGACACCGACAAGGTTCAGGCCTATTCCACACTCTACGACGTGCTGCTCGGCCTCTCCAAGATTGCCGCGCCCTTCACGCCCTTCATCTCCGAAACGATCTATCAGAATTTGAAGGTGGAAAGCATGCCGGAATCGGTGCATCTGTGCGACTTCCCCACGGCGGCCGACGCCAAGCGCGACGAGGTGCTCGAAGGCCAGATGGCCCTGGTGATGAACGCGGTGGAGCAGGGCCGTACCCTGCGCGCCGAATACAAGCTCAAGAATCGCCAGCCGCTCGCCAGAATGCACGTCGTGTGCGAAGATTCAGCCCTGCTCGCCAACATCCAGGAGCTCGAAAGCCTGATTGCCGACGAGCTGAATGTGCGCAACGTCGATTTTGGCACCGATTCCTCCAAGCTCGCCACCACCCAGGCCAAGCCCAACTTCAAGCAGCTCGGCCCCAAGCTCGGGCCGCTGATGAAAAAGGCCGTTCCGCTGATCAATAGCCTGACGGACGCGCAGATTGCATCCCTCTCCGCCGGAGAAACCGTTGCGGTCGAACTGGATGGGAAAACGATCGAGCTGACGGCCGACGACATCGAAATCGTACGCAATCCGAAGGAGGGCATGGCCGTGAGTGCCGAGGGGTCCCTCGTGGTGGGGCTCGATACGCAGCTCAACGACGATCTCGTCTCGGAAGGGTTGGCGCGCGAATTCGTCAACAAGGTACAAAACTTGCGTAAGGAAATGGATCTGGAGATCACCCAGCGGATCAAGGTCCGGTTCAGCTCCGATGAAGAGGTCGTGGCCGCGGTTTCCGCGCACCGGGACTATATCGGAAACGAGACGCTGGCGCTCTCCTGCGAATCCGCCGTTGTGGAAGGCGAAAAAAACATGGAACTGGATTTGAACGGACACGCCTGCCATGTGTCCATAACGACCGCTTGAAGGAATTGAAACGAAGGAAGGTTGGATTATGGGAACCATGCAGCCGTGGATACGCAAGGTATGCGAAAAACCTGTGTTCCAACCAACCGGAAATCCAATCCATATGCGGGTTGACACTGCATGGGTCAGATGATAAATACCCAACCCTTTATTCGGGTTCGGAACTGAATTTTGACTGGAGAAATCTCGAAAATGCCTACGAAAAAGACTGCAAAGAAAGCGCCTGCCAAGAAAAAGGCCGCTGCCAAGAAAATAACCGATACCGCTCCGGTTGCCATGAGTAGTGGCGGACCGCTTTCCGGCAAGATCGCGAAAAACAAGCACTTTACGGCCAAGCAGCTCAAAGAGCAGCTCCGCCGCCTGCTGGAGCTTCGCGAGCGGGTCACCGGTGAAATTATTTCCATCAACCGCGACTCCCTCAGCCAGAACGACCGCGACCCGTCCCTCTCCGACCAGGGGACCGACACCTTCGACCGCGAGTTCGCCCTCAACCAGCTTTCCAACGAACAGGACGTGCTCTTCGAAATCGACGAAGCCATCCGCCGTCTTGAACGAGGTAGCTACGGCATCTGCGAAATGACCGAAGTGCCGATCAATATCGAGCGGCTCGAAGCGCTGCCCTACGTGCGCTATTCCATCAAGGCGCAGTCGGAAATCGAAAAGGGGCACACCACCTACCGCCCGTTCGGTTCCACCATGCACGGCATGTAGCCGAGGCGGCTTTGGACTGTTAATGGCCACGAAGAGGCACAAGAGGCACAAAGAATCCTGTGGCAAGGGTCTTCGTGCCTCTTGTGCTTTTTTGTGGCCATGCCCTAGGGGGGAGGAAGCGAAATGCTGGGTTTACTGATTGGGTTGGCCATTCTGTTTCTGGACCAGCTGACCAAGCAGGCGATACGTGCGAATCTCGTCTACGGCCAAAGAATTCCCGTCATTGAGGGTTTCTTCAACATTGTCTATGTCCGCAACGACGGTGCGGCGTGGAATATTCTTAGTGGCCACGGAATCATCCTGATCCTGATCTCCGCCGCGGTTTTGGTGCTGCTGTTGGTCTACCGCCGCCATTTTCTCCAGGAGCATCTGCTCTCGCACCGGATCCTGCTCGGCCTGATGATCGGCGGCATTGCCGGAAACCTGATCGACCGCATCCGCTTCGGCTGGGTGACCGACTTCCTCGATTTCCATTTCTGGTCCTACAACTATCCGTCCTTCAATGTGGCCGACTCGGCCATCTGCATCGCGGTCGTCCTCTACATCGCCATGAACTTCCTGGAAGAGAAAAGAAAGAAAAAGGCGGAAGCGGACGGGGAGCGGGCGGATGGCTAGCGCTTTTTTCCTCGTTGGAACAACCGCTTCCGGGAAGAGCGCGGTGGCGCAACACATCGCAGAGCACACAGGCCATCTGATTGTTTCCGCCGACTCGATGAACCTCTACCGGGGCATGGATATCGGCACCGCGAAGCCCTCGTTGGCCGAGCGCGCCAAGGCCGACTATGCCGGCTTCGACCTGGCCGAACCGACCGAAAAGTTCAATGTTTCCGCCTATCTCGACGCCGTTCGTCCCGCCTTCGAATCCGGGCGCGAAATCATTGTGGCCGGCGGCACCGGGCTCTACGTCAAGTGCCTCACCGAAGGCTTCGACGATGTTCCGCCGGAAGTGCCCGCCCTGCGCGCCGAGCTCGAAGCTCTCGATTACCCTGCCCTTGAAAAACGGGCGAAGGAAGAGGCCCCGGCCTTGTATCAAGATTTAACCGAGGACGACCGGCAAAACCCCCGCCGCCTCATCCGCATCATTGAACGTACCGCAGGCGTCTCGCCTGCCCCGCAGAACAGATCCTGGAACACCAAGCCCAAGCCCACCATCGTTGGCCTCCACGTTGAGCGCGAAGTTCTCCTGCGGCGCATCGAACGGCGCGTCGAACAAATGTACGGCGCCGGCCTGCTCGAGGAAGCCCGCGAGTTGATCAAGCTCGACCTCTCCCAAACCGCCCTGCAGGCCATTGGTTATGCCGAAGCCTTTGGCGTTCTCAACCAGGCAATGACCTTGGAGCAGGCCAAGGAAAGAACCATCATCCGAACCCGCCAGCTCGCCAAGCGCCAAATGACCTGGTTCCGCAACCAGCTCCATGTGGAATGGGTCGGTACGGCGGATTATCCAACAACCGAAAAACTCGCCGAAGCCGTTTCGGATGCGTGGAAAAAACACGGTGCAACGCCTGTGGAGATATGAACCACGAAATACACTAAACACACGAAAACAGTTCCATCCGTGAGCCTTTCGTGTATTTAGTGTGTTTCGTGGTTGGGAATAAACATGCCTGAGCTTTTAGAAACACAAAATAACGAAACCGAAACGGTTTTACTCATTGGCGTCGTCCTGCGCGGCGAGGAGGAGTGGAAGGTCAAGGACACGATGGACGAGCTGGCGCAGCTTGCGGAGAGCGCCGGTGCCGTTGTGGCCGGACGTTTCCTGGTGCGCCAGCAAAAGATCAAGGCCGGGCATTACATCGGCACCGGCAAGGCGGAGGAGATCTCCGACTGGATCAAGGAGAACCGCGTTTCGATGGTGGTGTTCGACGACGATCTCACACCGGCGCAAGGCCGCAACCTCCAGAATGTTTTTGAAACGCGCGTGCTCGACCGCACGCAGCTCATTCTCGATATCTTCGCGCAACGCGCCCAGACCAAGGAGGGCTGCCTTCAGGTTGAACTCGCGCAGCACCAGTATCTGCTGCCGCGCCTGCGCAACATGTGGACCCACCTTGAGCGCCAGAAGGGCGGAATCGGCCTGCGCGGGCCCGGCGAAACCCAGCTCGAAATGGACCGCCGCCGTCTGCAGGATCTGGTGCGCACCCTCAAGCGCGACCTCGAACTCGTGCGAACGCGCCGTACCGAACAGCGGCGGGGCCGCCGTCGCCATGGATGGGCGCTGGTCTCCATTGTCGGCTACACCAATGCCGGCAAGTCCACCTTGCTCAACCGCCTTTCCGGCGCGGACATCTATACCGAAAACCAGCTCTTCGCCACCCTCGATCCGACGACCCGCCAAGTGGAGCTCCCGAACCACGAACCGATGCTGATGACCGATACGGTGGGCTTCATCCAAAAACTGCCGCACCATCTCGTCGATTCATTCAAGGCGACGCTGGAAGAGGTGGTGGAAGCCGATCTGCTCGTTCATGTAATCGATGCCTCGCACCCGCAAGTCGAAACGCAGATCGAGGCCGTCCACAAGGTGCTCGACGAAATCGGCGGCCTTGAAAAGCCGATGCTCTATGTCTTCAACAAGATCGACGACGAGAAAGGGCGCAATGCCGCCAAACGGCTCGCGCGGCAATTCCAGAAGTCGGTCTGCGTCTCCGCGCAGACCGGGGAAAATATCGATGCCTTGTTCGACGAGCTGGCCGACTGCCTCAAGGGCCGCAAGGTGGAGCTGAAGCTTTCCGTCCCGCTCAGCGAGGGAAAGCTACTCTCGGTCCTCCAGAAAAACGCCTCCATTCTCGAGCAGGAATACGAAGGCGACCGAGCCGACCTCCTCGTTCGTGTCTCCCCCCAGCTCGCTGCGCAGTGCCGACCTTTTTCAACGGAAGAAGAGCCAGAAAACGAATGGTAAAAGGGGGGGGGGATGAAGAAGAACGTCTATTCTGCTCTGATGTCGTTGGTTCTCTGCGGTACGGCTGCGTTTGCTAAACCGGAGTTTGTGGGCTACGAAGCCTTTGGGGCGATTGGGGATGGGGAGGCAGACGATCTTCCGGCCATTTGCAAGGCGCACGAGTATGCCAACGAACACGCCTTGCCGGTCCGTTCGAATCCGAAGGCAACCTATCATCTGGGCCGCAGGGCGTTGACCGCCGTGATTTCCACCGACACCGACTGGAGCACCTCCCGTTTCGTGATCGATGACCGGGATGTTGAAAACCACCAAAAGTCGCTCTTCGAAGTCCGCTCCAGGCTGCAACCGGAGAAGCTGCGGATCGACCGGTTGACGCGCGATCAAAAGCAGCTCGGGGCCTATCCTTCCCGCGACTGCTTTGTGATGGTGGAAAACAGGAACAGACGGCGATATATTCGAAGGGGCCTGAACCAGAATAGCGGAAGCCCCCAACACGACTGCTTCATCCTGCGCAAGGACGGATCGATTGCTTCTCCCATCGACTGGGACTATGAGACCATCACCAAAGTGGTTGCCCGGCCGATCGATAAAGCAACGCTGAGCTTGCGGGGCGGCGTTTTCGCAACCATTGCAAACCGCATGGAACAAAAGCAGGGGTATAACTACTGGTCGCGCAATATCGTGGTTTCACGCTCCAACACGGTGGTGGAAAACCTGAAGCATTATGTGAAAGGGGAGACCGAGGTCGGCCATCCTTATTCCGGTTTCATCAACGTCCGGGATTGCGCCGACATAACGCTGCGGAATTGTTTCGCCACGGGGCACAAAACCTACAAGACCATTGGTGCGGCCGGGAAGCCGGTGAGCATGGGGTCGTATGATTATAGCATGAACAATGTGGTGAACCTGCGGCTGATCGGGTGCCGCATGGAGGGCATCCTGGATCGGAGCCGCTGGGGGGTCATTGGTTCCAACTTTTGTAAGAACATACTCGTGCAGGATTGCGAGCTCTCCCGCATGGATGTCCACCAAGGGGTTTCGGGAACCTACACGATTCGGGGCTCTACGCTGGGATATGCGGGGCTCAACGCCATTGGGCGAGGGTTGCTGACGGTGGAGGACTCAACACTCTACGGCAATAACCTGATTCATTTCCGAAGCGACTACGGCAGCACGTGGGAGGGCGATGTGCTGATCAGGAAGTGCCGTTGGGTTCCGGGTGGAGGCGCAACCATGACCCCGTATATGATCGGGGTTCAAAATGATGGTATGCACGATTTCGGCTACCCCTGTTTCATGCCGCGCCACATCACCATTGAAAACCTGATGGTGGAGGATGGTCATGCCCCGGATGGCTATGACGGCATGTATGTGTTTGCCAACCCTGATGCAATCGGCAAAAAGCACGGTGCCGAACGACCTTTTCCATATCGGCTGACTGAAACGGTATCGATTCGCGGGCTCCAAACCGCCAGCGGGAAAAGGCCGAAGATATCGACGAACCAGGCGCTTAGGAACAGCGTGTTGCTAAGGGAAAAGAACTGACCTGGGCGCCCAACCCCGGCGGCTGTCTGCGTTGGGGTCAACGGGTTTTCTTGCCGCCGTTCCCTCGGCCTTTGCGGTTGCTGGATGATGGGGCATAGTCCGGATTCGGTTCCGTAGGCACCGGGGCGTGGATGGCCTTGCGCCAGGCTTGAAGCTTTTGATGCAGCTCGTCGGCCACCTTTATTTTCTCCCGGGCCAGGTTGCTGGTTTCTCCGGGATCGTCCTTGAGGTTGAACAACTCCACTCGACCGTCCTCGAAATATTCGATCAACTTATAGTCGCCTAGGCGGATGGCCCCGCACGGGCTGGTCTTTCCGAGATAGCAGGGGAAGTGCCAGTAGAGGGCATCGCGCTTCAAGGTGCCCGTGCCCCGCAGCAAATGAACCAGGCTTTCTCCATCGACGATGTGCTTCTTCGGAGGGGCCGCTCCCGCAAGTTCGAGCAGGGTGGGGTAGAAGTCGAAGCTCATCACCGGGGTGGTGCACACCTGCGCAAGTGTGCTTCCGGGCATTCGAACGGCGAGCGGAACGCGGATTCCGCCTTCGGAGAGTTGCCCTTTTCCGCCCTTGAGCGGGGCGTTGGTTCCTTGTTTCTGCCCGAGGTCGCCGCCGTTGTCGGAGAAGAAGAAAACGACGGTGTTTTCCAGCAACCGGTTTTTCTCCAGCGCAGCGAATAGGCGCCCGACGTTCTGGTCGACCGCCTCGACGGTGGCGGCATATTCCACCAGGTCGCCGCGCGGGTTGTTGCCTTTATTTTTATATTTCGCCACCAGTTCGGGCTTGGGTTGATAGGGGCGGTGCACGGCGTGGTAGGCTTGGTAGAGCAGGAACGGACGGCCCTTGTTTTTTTCGATGAACTCGATGCCCTTGTCGGTCAGCCGGTCGGTCACATATTCTTCGCCTTCGAAATAGTTCAGCGCCGGGCCGCCGGAATTGCGGCTGTCGGAACCCTCCATCTGATGCTGGAAGCCCAGTTGCTTGGGTTCGATGGCATAGTCGAATCCCTTGGCCAACGGCATGCTTTCCGGCTCGCGGCTGCGGCCGAGGTTCCACATGCCGACGCAGGCGCTGGTGTAACCCGCGGTTTTCAGTGCTTCGGCGATCGTCACCGAGTCCGCCGGGAGGCGTTGCGTGTTCTCGATCGGGATGAGCTTGTTGCGGGTGTCGCCGCGCTTGGATTCGCCGACGGTGTAGACGCCGTGGCGCGGCGTGTATTGCCCGGTCAGGATGCATGCGCGGGTGGGGGCGCAGTTGGGTGCGTTGCAGTAGGCGTTGGTGAAGACCACCCCCTCCTTTGCGATGCGGTCGATGTTCGGCGTTTCAATGAATTCGTTGCCCATGAATCCAACGTCGCCCCAGCCCAGGTCGTCGATCAGGATAAAGACAACGTTGGGTTTAGGCGCTGGCCGAATGCCGAAGGCCGATTGCCGGTTGATTAGCGTGGATGCGGCGGTAAATGCGATGAATGCCCTGCGGTTCATTTTCTTCCTTTCTGTCCACGGTTGAAGCCATAGGTGTTCGAACCCCGGTCTTCGGCTTTGAAGCGGATGGTGTATTCCTGCGTCAGGGCCATGCACAGGTCGGGGGTGCAGCCGAAGTAGTGTAGCTCCAGCCCGATGTCGCCGGGCGTTTTGTCCGCTTTAATGTCCACCCAGAATTGGCGGGGCAGGGTGTCGGAATCGCCTTCGCCTTTTTTAGCGGTTGCCGAGGCAGGAGTGGCCTCGACGCCTTTGGGCAACCCCAGTTCATATTTCATCGGCGGCGCCAGGTTGTTCCAGTGGGCGCCGTGGATCGGATCGGGATAGAATCCGAGGAAAAGACGACCGGTGCCGGTCTTGAGCAGCTCGGGCGTGGCCTCTGCGCGTAGCTTCACATAGTAGGTTTCTTCCGGCTTGGCCGGGATGATCGAAAGAGTGGAGAGTCCGTCGGGACGCGCAACGCCGAGTTGGGAGTCTTCGTTGATGGCCTTGGATTGCTTCTCCACCTGCGGCAGCTCCAGATCGGTGGTTTGGGTGGGTTTGGCAACGGGGCCGACCGCTTTGGCGAGCGCGGCGCGCAGCCCATCCGCATCCATTTTCGGGGCCGCCCAGATCAGGGTTCCGTCCGGGGAAACCAAATAGATCGAGTTGGAGCCCGAGCGTAGGCCGATGCGAATGGAATCGTCGATGGTGTCGGCGATCCACGGAGCTTTGGTGCCCAGTTTATGGCGGGCTTCTTCGAGCTGAAGCAGACGTTCCTGCAGGTTTTGCGCCTGTAGGTATCCGTTGAGTTCGGGATGGCGGAGGCTTTTGTAGAAGTAGAAAAACTGAACGCCTTTGGGGGCATAGTCCGCATAGGCCGCCTCGACCCCGGGATAGCTTCGGTGGAATTCCGGGCAGGTCAGGCACCCGGCTTTCAGGACCGTGTATTTCCCTTTGCACAGCGCGCGCAACTTCACGGGGGTTCCTTCGGCGGTATATGCATTCAAATCGGGAAGGGGGCCGCTGCCGAGAACACCACCTTTGGGCACAGAGCCGGAGCGTTGGGCTCCGGCTGAGAGGGCCATGCTTCCAATGACGATCCATAGAACACGACTCTTCATTTCCGGCCACCTTTACCCTTCGGGGCCTTGTCCATTTCTTCCTTGGAGATCGAGCCGCTTTTGTCCGTATCGGTTTCATCGAACTTACGTTTTGTTTTGGTCTCGTCGAAGTCGCCCCCGCGCCGTTCCTTTTCGCTGGCGGCGAACTCTTCGAACGAAACCAAGCCGTCGGTATTGGCGTCCATCTGGGCGAAGCGATCGGCGTTGCCAGAGCGTGCGGGCTGGTTTTGAATTGCTTGGTTCTGCCTAACGGAGCTGGAAGCTCCGTCTACGTTGCCGGGCTGCGGGAATTTTTCATCCGCCGGATTGCGCCGGGCGGGACGCTGTACGACATCGGAGATCAGGCCTTTCGGGGTGAGGTCCTTGCCTTTCAGCGCGGGGTGGTCGGCGGCATAGCGGTAGCAACGGAAAACGGAGTTGGCCATGGGGACCATGTCGCCGATGGTTTTGAGTACACCGAACTCCTTGGTGATGGGATTGATGTATTCCCACACCAGCTCGCATTGCGGGGTCACTTCGAAAAAGTGGCCTTCGGTGTCGGAGCAGATGAGGGTGTTGCCGTTGGGCAGGCGCTGGCAGCCCGCACCGATATGGCTGAAGAAGCCCTGGTTCGATTTGGAGCCATAGAGCCAAACAATTTGCCTGGAGAGGTTGCGGGGCGTCTTGTGCATGTCGGGATGGTAGGACTGGCGGACATAGCCCGCATCCGGCGGGTTGACATAGCGTCCGTTTTTCATGCCATCGATTTCATAGATGTACGACTGGGCAGTCTGCTCGAACAGGTATTGCCCATTGTTGAAGACCAGAAAATTTCCGGCGCCCGGAAGCCCGGCGTCGATCCACTGCACGTCGTGCGCGCCGCCGATCTGCTTGTGGCCGGAGGAGCCCTTCGTCCAGTTTTCGTTGACGCTGGGCGGGTCGCCCTGTTCGTAGCGCGCGGGATCGCCGAAGCGGTAGAGGAAGTCGCCCTTCGGGCCCTTGGCCTCTTCGGTGGTGGTGTTGTGGTCGATCACATAGAACTCGCCCTGCACGGAGTTGATCACCACCTGGTCGAGCTCGGGGTTGTAGTCCATCGAGTTGCAGTGCAGCCAGTCGCCGCGCATGCCTTTGCCGGGCAGGTTCATGTTGAGCCGGTGCGGAGCATCGGCGATGTTTTCGACATGGTTCGGCTTGTCGGGATCCATATCCTGTACGAGGTGGTCGAAGAAGCACCATTCCCAAACCACGTTGCCGGCCATGTCGACTTCCACAATGGCATCGACCATCGTTTTGCCGCCTTTGGCCAGCCGCCCGCCGCGGTTTCCTTCGCCACCTTCCGACGGCGCCTTTGCGGGATCGACGCCGATGGCCAGCGCCATTTCGCGGGTGATGGTCTTTCCGGAGATATAGAGCGTGGTCGGTGCGTTCAGCCGTTTGTTGAAGATGCGTACGAAGTCGTGGTGGGGCGCATGGTTGGGCCGCGTCTCCTCATACGTCCAAACCACATTGCCGTCCCAGTCCAGCTCCTGGAACCCCTTGAACGAACTGGGATCGTCCTGCATGGCGTCGAGCAGGTTCCCGTTTTCGAGGAAGCGCGGGTTGGTGCCGATGCGCCACTCCTTCACCAGCCGGCCTTCCATGTCGATCAGATAGCTCTTGCCATGCGCCGCGAACAGGGTGTAGCCGTTGAAGGCCTTTTCCGGGTTCCAGTACAGCAGCTCCGTCGGGCCCTGCAGCGATTCATAGGCGAAGGTGGTGGATGCAATCAAGCTCAGTGCGATGAGTTGCCGTTTCATTTCCGGGCTCCTTTCTTTCCGCCTCGATCTCCGCCGCGTTTGCCTTCGCCGGGCTTCATGTCGGCGTGTTCGCGGTCGGCGCGGCGTTCGGGCGAGACCGGATTCTCGAGGTTCTCGACGAGGGTATAGTTCGGTTTCATGTTGCGGCCTTTGAAGGCGGGGTGGTTGGCCGGGTAGCGGTGGATTTTAAAGACGGCGTTCTGCGCATGGTAGCGGTGGTCGAGCGGGACGGTTTCGCCCTGTTTCAGTACGCGGCTGGTGACGGGGTTGACGTATTCCCATACGGTTTCCCCTTTGGGTGTCACCTCGAACAACGTGCCGTGGACCCCCGCGCAGATGAGCGTGTTCCCGTTGGGCAAACGCTGCGCGCCGGAGATTTCCTGCGAGAAGAAGGTTTTCGGGTCGGGATCGGTATAGCTCCACACCATCTTCGTTTCGCCTTTTTTAGAGATTGCCAGTTCATCCACGCTGGTGTGTCCGCGCCCGAGCCCGTTGTTGAAAACAAGGATGTTCCCGGCGCCCGGGCAGCCTGCCGGAATCCACTGGGAATCGTGCTGCTGGAAGAGGGTTTGCTTTCCATCTTGCCGATGGGTGGAGGGATTGCCCCAGCGGTATAGCAAGTCGCCCTTCGTCCCCCTGGCCTCCTCGGTCGAGATGCCGTGGTCGATGATCCAGATTTCGGAGTTGCCGCGGCAGCTGATCACGATCCGGTCGAGCTCGGCGTTGTAGTCGATCGAGTTGAAATGGTTCCAGAACGCCTTGGCGCGGCGGCCGGAGCCGTTCGGGTCGATCTTGCCGGGGTTCGCGGCCACGTCGCCATAGTTGTCTTTGGTTTTATCAAAGTCCTGAATCAGATGATCCCAGACATGCCACTGCCAGACAATTTTCCCCGACTTCGGCCCCGTCTTTTGAATCTCGACGATATAGTCGGGGAAGAGCTTGCTGTCCTTCAGCGCGTTCTTATCGAACCCCGCCTGAACCGCTTCCTCCATCGACTTGTGCTCCACCACCATCGCGAGGATGTTGCCGTTGGGCATTGGGGCAATATCGTGGTGCATCAGGTTTTGATCGTCCGAGAGCCAATATTCCCAAACGAGGTTTCCGTCCCAGTCGTACTCCTCCAGCCGGCCGCCTTCGCCTCCGCCGATGAACGCCTTGTTCTTCGTCAGGCAGCAGCGGAGCATGTTGCCGTTTTCCAAGAGGTAGACCGACTGCCCCGGTTCATATTGGCTTTCCCACTCGTTCACGATCATCCCGTTGTTGTCCATCAGGTAGGTCTTCGTGAAATGCTTCGGCGCAAAGAGGGTATAGCCCGGAAACGCCTTGTCCGTATGCTTGATCAAGCCAAGCTGCCGCTTCGTTTCGCCAAACGATTCCTCCGGCGAGCGGTGCGGCTGACGTTCCGCGGCCATGGTGGATAGCGCGGCCAACAGTGAAAGTCCAATCCATCTAGTGTTCATTCCATGCTCCTTGTTGAGGTGGTGAACATAACGATGGACGATGCGAAAACCCAAGGGGTGTTGCATTACGGTTTGGTAATGAAATGGAGCTGGAGCGTGCTCGCCGAGCGCGACGTTCCAAAGCTTGGCAGGTGTGCCGTGCGTATGTGCGGACGGCTGGGACAGCCGTCCCTACCCAGGGCGGTTCATGGCCAGCAGTGTGACGCTGATGGTGATGGCCAGCTCGTCGAGCTGCATCACTGCGGCTTTGGCTTCGGGGCCGGACCGCCAGAAGATGGGGGTCATTTGGATCAGGTCGGCAATCTGCTCCCGGCTGAGCACAGTCCCGTAGGCCAGTTGCTCCCGCTGGGTTTCGATGAAGTACGGGGCGCACTTGGCGGCGGCTTCATCGGCCTTTTCCTTGAAGTCGCCGGAGCTGAACTGCAGCTGTTGCCGAAGTTCGGCCAGGTGATTGGGGCCCGGCACGCCGATCAACAGGGTGCCGTCCGGTTTTAGGATGCGGTTGAATTCGGCCATGTTTCGCGGTGCCAAGATGCTGATAACCACATCCATGGAGGCATCGGCAATGGGCAGTTCCCGCATGCCGTTGGCCACGATCCAGGTGGCTTGCTTGTGCCGCCTGGATGCAACCTGGACGGCCTTCTTGGAAATGTCGGCACCCAGAAAGAACCCGTCGTGTGCTTCGCTCAAAGCGCCAAGCAAATGCCCCTCGCCGCAACCGCAGTCCAAGACCGAGAGTGCCTCCGGGCGGTTGAAAATGGCCAAACCGCAAAGCAGATTCGACAGCGGGGCAAAAGCGCCGGAATCGAAGAAGCGGCGGCGCGCCATCACCATGTCGGCGTCGTCCCCGGGATTCTTGGATTTGCGCTGATGGCTCAATAGCAGGTTGATGTAGCCCTCCTTCGCAATGTTGAAGGGATGCCCGTTGGCGCAGCCGTAGGTTTTTTCAGCCGCCACCAGCGGAGCGGAGCAAACCGGGCAGAGCAGCGGAGATGGAAGCGGGGGACTCATGGCGCGCGATTATATCCCCGCACTCCCGGGAATCAGCATAAATCATTCGATAGTTGAAAAAGCCTATCCGGTTGCACGAAAAAGGAGTTGGCGAACGTCTATTGGGAAAACCCGGGAGTCGATCCATGAAAACAACCTGCATGCTGGCCGTACTGGCGCTGGCAACAACCGCCGTCTTTGCCCAGCATCCGGGACGTAGCTCTGAAAATACGCCGAAGCTGGCCGAGCTGCTCAAGGAGCGTCCCCAGCTCGACCTCAACCGCGATGGCATCCTGACGCTGGAAGAGGCGCTGAAGGCACGCGAGCGCAATGCCCGGCAACCGCGTACCCGCAAGATGGCCCCAACCCATGCCGATGTGTCCTACGGCGACCATCCCTCGATGAAACTCGATTTTTGGAAAGCCGAGTCCACCGAGCCGGTTGCGCTGTTCGTTTGGATCCACGGGGGCGGATTCCGGGGCGGCGATAAGGCACCCGCAAATGCCCGGCTGCTGGAGCCGCTCCTGAATGCGGGGGTTTCCGTCGCCTCCATCAACTACCGCCTCTCCGGCATCGCGCCCTATCCGGCGCAGATGCACGACAGCGCCCGAGCGATTCAATTCCTGCGCTCCAAGGCGGCGGAATGGAATCTTGATCCGGCGCGGATCGCGGTCGGCGGCGGCTCCGCCGGTTCCGGCATTTCCCAGTGGCTGGCCTTCCACGACGACCTGGCCAACCCGGAAAGCGACGATCCGGTGGAGCACCGGTCCACCCGGGTCAGCTGCGCGCTGGCGCTCAGCATGCAGTCCACCTACGACCCGCGCGTCATCCGGCAAATCATCCCCGGCAATGCGTTCGACGACAGCGCGTTGAAACCGTTCTACGGCCTGCCCGACGACTGGAACTGGGAAACCGCAAAAATCGATGCCAAGCTCGATGCGCTCATCAAGGATGCCTCTCCCATCAACCATCTCACGGCGGACGACCCGCCGGTCTTCATCTTCCATGCGGAACGAACCCGCACCGACGGCAACATCCACCACCCGAACTTTGGCACCTATCTGGAAACCGCCATGAAAAAAACCGGCATCGACTGCGTCCGCACAACCGATGCCGACTACGACTCCCCATCCGGCCCGTACGACCATATGGTTCGCTTCACCCTCCAGCATCTTGCCGCTGCTCCAATGGAAAAGGGGCAGTAGGCAGGGGCGGGTACAGGACTCCCGTGCCCGGGCAGGCCATTCTTGCTGGTTCCGCATTCACAGGCAACTACGTCTATACGGTGACCAATGGAGGATATCTCGTTGTGCTAGATGCCAGGCGAAAAGGTTTGCTGATCCAGAAGGAGTATATTAACGATCGCGCCCATCCAGGGAACAATGACTACACAATGAGCACACCTGTCATAGTCGATGGACGTCTCTATGTCGGCAGTGAGACCGGCGGGATCCGGTGTTTCATCGGCAAGAAAAACCTATAGGGATCTGACGGAACGTTTTCCCCGCTTCGCGAGGTGAAGCGATGCTACATCGTGCGATGGTTGAAAAAGGTAGGGAGTGCTCTCCGAGGGCACCGAACGGAGGAGCGGTCGGTTGCATGGCTTGCGTTCTTTGCGGCTGTGTGGATGGTTCGGCGAACGATTCCTACCTCTTGCGCTGACCTCCCTTTTTCTCTTCGCCCTTTTTGCCTTTCTTTTCGGGAGAGGGTTTCGCGGGATCGTAGTTGGGGTTGGGGTGGGCAGTTTAGGTGCCAACGTCGGATGGATGCTTTTCCAGGAGCTCTCCGTTTTATCTATCTTTTTGATAATTAATGAATAGGGGTATTCACTTCGCTGGACTAAGTCTGTATCTTGTGGTTTCTTCCCCTGACCGACAGGGATATTTCCTTGAACCGAACGGGTTCCATAGCGACTGCATTTTGTAGCAGACGGTAAAGCAGCATTCCCCGCGAGCGGGAAGTGCGCCGGTTGAAGCGGAACGTGTATTCGTCGAGATAGTATGCCAAATGCTCGTGACTTACTGCGCCCTGATGTGTTCCGCCAAGCCACCGCTTAAGCAAACTGGCGACTCGATGGCAAAGGGGGAGCAGGTTCGCGCCAACATCCTCGGATTTCCGAACGACTTTATGGTCGTAGCCCAAAGCTCCCAAACCATTGTACCCCTTCCACCCGTCCGTCTTCACCTGCGTACCCGGATCAACCGTTTCTCGGATGGCCCCTTCAAGGCTTTTGGATGAGGCATCGGGTATTTTTACAAGGCGAATGCGACCGACGGCCTTACCATTCTCCTGCGCCACGATCAGCACAAGGGTCTTGCCTTCGGCTCCGCGCCCCCGTTTCCCGGGCCTTGTGCCGCCTATGAAGGTTTCATCCACCTGCACGGTTCCGGCCAGTCTTTCCCGTCCCGGACGTACCATCGCCCGGCGGAGCTTGTGCAGCCACGTCCATGCGGTCTTGTAGCTTCCGAGGCCGAGAACGCGCATCAGTCCCAAGGCGCTGGCTCCGTTCTTCTGGCTTGTCACCCACCAGATCGCCCTGAACCAGGACGCCAGCGGTTTGCGGGTGCCCTCAAAGATCGTACCCGAGGTTACAGATGTTTAACGACTGCACGTCTTGCACTTGAAAAGGCCGTCTGACAGTCGCCACGACTCCCCATGGCCACAGGCCGGGCAAAGGAAGCCGTTCGGCCATCGCAATGATGCAAGATAGTCGCGACATGCTTCTTCACTTGAAAAGTTCAGTTCCAATTCTTCCAGATCCTTTGGATACGCTTCCATGAAACGTGTGTACCACAACATGTGGGTCTAGTCCATCGAAGTGAATACCCCTATTAATGAATAAGCGATTCTCCTATCTATTCCGGGAGGGCCATAGTAGGTTGCGTCCTTCATCCACATTTAGTGGGGACTTCTCGCTGACCTTCTGCCGCTTCTGGCAGGCACGATTCCGTCGCCTCCTCTGAACACACCCAAGAGGACGCATGTCTATTCCAGATCTATCTATTATTTCCCAGCACCCAACCGCGGTGGTCTATTGCGAAGCCAACTTTGGCCGCATGGACGGCAAAACCGCCAACGGTCTGGTTCGCTATTCCGAAAAATATAAAATACTCTCGGTCATTGACAGCACCAAAGCGGGACACGATTCGGGCACATTGCTGGATGAAAAAGAAAACGGCATTCCGATCTGCCGCAGTCTTTCTGCATCCCTTGAGCTTGCCGAAGGCGTGCCGGACTATTTCATTTTCGGTATGGCGCCCTCCAGCGGCATGCTGTCGCCCGTCGAACGAAGCATCGTGCTGGAAGCCCTGGGACTGGGGATGAATATCGTGAACGGCCTGCATGAATTTTTAAACGACGACCCTGAGTTTGCGATGGCGGCTAAGGCGGGAAACGTTAAGATTATTGACATTCGACGGCCCCGTGCAAAGAAAGACCTGCGGATGTTTAGCGGCAGGATTTCCAAGGTCACCTGTCCGCGCATTGCCGTTCTCGGCACCGACGGTGCCATCGGGAAGCGTACAACGGCAACCATTCTCGTCCGTGCCCTGAATGAGCGCGGCATCAAGACGGTATTGGTGGGAACCGGCCAGACGGGGCTGATTCAAGGTGCTCGGTACGGCGTGGCAGTTGATGCCATCCCTTGCCAGTTTTGCTCCGGCGAACTGGAGTCTACCATCGTTGAAGCTTTCGAAAGTGAGCAGCCTGATGTCGTTATCATTGAAGGGCAGGGGGCGCTCAGCCACCCGGCCTATCTGACTTCGGCCTACATTCTCCGCGGCAGCATGGCAAATGGAGTAGTGGTGCAGCACGCGCCGGCCCGGACCCATCTCGGCGACTTTCCCGACACGCCGATGCCCACCGCGACTTCCGAAATCAATCTGATTGAAACCTTTGGCCGTACGAAAGTCATCGGCCTGACGATCAACCACGAGAATATGACGGACGATGAAGTCAGCGCGGCAATCAAGGCCTATGAGAAAGAACTCGGCATCCCCGCCACCGATGCGCTGACCCGTTCACCCGACCGGCTAGTCGATATGGTTGTAGAGGCTTTTCCTGTTCTTGTGGAAAAGCTGAGTGCCTGCACTATATGATTGCGCCGCGATTAGAGATCGACCTCGAAAAAATTAAAGTTAACGCCCGCACCTTAGTCAAACGATTGGCTCTTCAAGGTATTTCGGTTACAGCCGTGATGAAAGCCACACTCGGAGCCCCTGAGATTGCAAATGCGTTGCGTCAGGCTGGTGTGAAGACCCTGGGTGACGCCCGCATTGAAAATATTGTCAAGATGCGCCATCGCGGCGTACCTGGTCCCATGGCCATGATTCGCTCCCCGATGATCAGTCAGGCGGCGCGGGTCGTGAAATATGCCGAACTGAGTTTTAATACGGAACTCGAGGTCATCCGCATGCTTTCGGCCGCAGCGCAAATAGCCAAGCGGATGCATGGAATTGTGCTGATGGTTGAACTGGGCGATCTGCGCGAAGGCATTTTGCCGAAGGATCTCCACGGCATGGTGCGTGAGATTCTTCGCTTGCCGAATATTGCGCTCAAGGGCATTGGAACCAATCTGGCCTGTCGCAGCGGCGTATCGCCCGATGCGGTGAATATGCGCGAACTCTCCGCTCTCGCGGACTCAATCGAATCCACCTTCGGATTCCCATTGGAAATTATTTCGGGAGGCAACTCAGCCAATCTGGCCTGGGCGCTCAGCGGAGCGAACACCGGACGTATTAATAACCTGCGTCTGGGAGAATCCATTCTTCTCGGATGCGATCCGCTCCAGCGGCAACCGATCAGCGGCCTGCATACCGATGCCATTACCCTCGTGGCTGAGGTGATTGAATCAAAGGTAAAGCCGTCGCAACCCTGGGGAACCATCGCGCAAAACGCCTTCGGTGCGCCTTCAACTCCCAAAACACATGGCCACATCCAGCAGGCCATCCTTGCCATCGGCCGGCAGGATATCGATCCGTTGGGGCTTGAACCCCCGCAGGATGTTGAAATTCTTGAAGCCAGCAGCGACCATCTGGTGGTCAAAACCGGCCGCTATGCTTATCCCGTAGGCTCCGAGATTGCGTTTCGGTTAAACTACAGTGCACTGCTCCGGGCCATGACCTCGCCTTTTGTTTCCAAGCTTTGGGTAAACCGTACGCCCATCCTGCAGTCCCCGCCTACTCTCACGAAAAAGCCCCGCCTCGTTTCCAGCCTTCAGGAGAAATAATGCCCACCAAAACACATATCCCCGGCAAAGACGCCGCGTTAGAAGATACCCTTGAAAAAGCGAGGGCGTTGCTGGACCAACACGGTTTTCCCGTCGATCTGGTTTCTAGCAAGCATCCAGTACAAAACTGCTGGTCGGTGCACCTGCGTTCGTCCGAGTGCCCGCAGGTCTACACCAATGGGAAAGGAAGCTCCGAATTAGCCAGCGAGGCCAGCGCAGTCCTTGAATTTTTTGAACGCCTTTCTACGAACCTTTTCTTCTTCGATTATTACCTCGGGGACGATGCCGCCGAAAAGGACTTCGTGTTCTACCCGACCGAAAAATGGTTTCCCATAGAAGCTCCGTCAACCATCCCGACCCATCATCCCGATGGAACCGAGCTGCTCAACGCCACCCTCCGTTTGTTCTACAATTCTGCGGATGAACTGACTCCCGCCCAGCTGCTCGATAATAATACCGACGATCCTGCCCGCGGAATTGCCGCCTTGCCCTTTGAGCACATCGGCACCGAAGAAACCGTCTATTTCCCCGTCAGCATTCTCACCAATCTCTATGTGAGCAACGGCATGGCCGCCGGCAACACGCCCACCGAATGCCGCGCACAGGCGCTGGCCGAAATTCTGGAGCGGTACGTGAAAAACAATGTGATCGCCATGGGACTATGCCTGCCCACCGTGCCGCAAAACATACTCGACCGTTATCCCCGCATACAAAAAGACATCGAAGAGCTCAAGGCACACGGCTTCCCTGTTCTGGTTAAAGACGCGTCCATGGGCGGTCAATTCCCGGTCATCTGCGTTTTGCTCATAAATCCTGAAAACGGCGGATGCTATGCCTCTTTCGGAGCAAGTTGCCGCTTTGAGGTCGCGCTCGAACGCACCGTCACCGAACTCCTGCAGGGAAGAAGTCTCGACCAGCTCGATATTTTCAACCGGCCATCGCACGACCTCGAGATCGTTGCCGACGAGCTGAACCTGGAAAGTCACTTCATCGACTCCGATGGACTTCTATCCTGGAAAATGTTCGGCGACCAACCCGACTTCGAATTCAACGACTGGAATTTTGAGGGCAGCACCGCCGAGGAATACGACCATTTAAAAGCTATCGTCAGCAAATCAGGGCATAAAGCCTATTGCGCGGAATATCTGCATTGCGGCATCTACACCTGCCGCATCATTATTCCCGGCATGTCGGATATCTATACGCCCGACGATCTGATCTGGAGCAATAAAAATGCCGGGGCCTCCCTGCGACCGCAGCTGCTCAAGCTGAATCAAATGTCCGTCGACGAATTAAACGTCTTCGCGAACCATCTAAGCGAACTCGGACTGAGTGATCTGCAACCCGTCTCCGACACCATCGGCGTCCTCTTCGAAGAAGGCACGGTGTGGCACACGTTGCGTATCGGCGAACTCAAAGGCATGCTCGCGCTCGCAACCGGGAATCTCGAAGAAGCCGCGCAGTGGTGCGGCTGGCTTCAGCACTTTGAGTTTAGTCCGCCTGCCCGGAAAAAACTGTACCGCGCCATTCATGAGTTGATCGACTTTGGATTGTCGGAAGAAGGAACCGACCGGTACGACGCATCGCTCAGCCTCTTTTTTGAAAAGAAGACCCTGGCTGATGCCAAAGAAATCGTTGCGGGAAAACAAACCTTTCACGGCCTGACCTTTTCCGGGCACTGGGAAAACATCTCTGCTAGTCATCAAACGCTGATCAGCATGTACCGTCGCCTTCATCCGCTCAAGGCAGTCTCTCTTTAGTTCCTCTCTGTTCAGTAGAAGATTTGGCGGGATCGTGGTCGGGATTGGGGCGGGGGAGCTGGGCACCGATTTCCGCGAGATACTTTTCACGCCGCTCCTTCAACTCGGCGGTTTTTTCGGGCAACTGTTTTGAGAGGTCGTTGCGTTCACCCCGGGGAAGCTGTGTCAGGGGCGGGAGAGAAGCGAAAGATAATGTTCGGCGGTCATGAGTTCGGCTTCCTTCGGTCGTTCGAGGAAGGGGTGCACATCGGCGGAGATTTTCAAATAATCAAGCTCCCTCACTTTGGCCTCCAGCAGGGAGCGCCAGTCTAGGGCATTGAAGGTGCCCGCTCCCTGGGTTTGGTCGAGGGCGTTTTGCAGCAGCACCATGTTGGGTTCCAGTGGTGGGCGCTTTCCGAGATACCAGAGCAGGTCATACCAGTCGCGGCCTTTTTGGTATTTGCGTGTGAGCAGTGCATGGGTTTTCCCGGCCATGAGCGAAGGCAGGCTGTGGTATTGGAGCGCAAAGACCAGATGCCGGTTGATGATGGTTTTTGTGCATTCGGCTCCGGCGGGGGGGCGGGTGTCGATCTTCAGCTTGATTGACAGCTTCTGGTCGGCCATGGCCACCAGTCCGGTCTCCTTCAGGATGCCGCCAACCTTGATCCATGCCGCGTGGACGGTCTTGCGGTCGTTCCAGTTGATGGAAACATCGAAGCCCGCGAGCATCATGTCGTTCTTGAGCTTCTTCATCCATTTCAGCGGAAGATAGGCTTCGGGGTTTTCGAGGGAAAAATCGAGGTCTTCCGAAAAGCGGGGAAGGTTGAAGGCGAACCGCAACGCGGTTCCGCCAACGAAGGAGAGTGACAGGAAGGCTTCGCTTTCATGCAGGGAACGCAATGCGAAGGCCTGGAGATATTCCCGCAACACATTCAGCTTTTCGGCTGGACTGGTGGCCGATGCGGCGATCGCGATGGCTTGCTCCTTCATAGTTCCACTGTTCCTTCCTGTTCAGTCCGGGCGAGTTCATTCCAGAGTTCAACCGTCCGCAAAAGGCGCGGGGAGTTGAAGCGGTTGGCATATTCGGCCAACCGCTCCGGTTCGACGGCCTCAAAGTTTTGAAAGCGCATCTCCCGCATGCGATCCATGCTCCATGTGCCCCGGTTCAGGTGCCATAGATCCAGCAACGCTTTTTCCGGGGATGCCAACAGAATCTGTTCGTTGCCCAGTTTGACCGATTCATAGCCAAAGAAGGCGGGTTGTTTGATATTGAAATAGGCAAAGGTGCCGAAGGCGTTGTTGAACGTGCGCGGAACACGCGTGGCGATGGCGGTGTAGGTGGCGGTTTTTTCAGGAATCAAGCCGTAGAAGGAGAGAGCCCATTGCAGGCTGAGGTAGGACGGCGTATAGAGCCGATTGGAAAGCACGGCGGGATCAATCGCAATCCGCCGGTAGGGTTCGGCAATGGCATACATTCCACGTCTCAGGGGAATCAGTCGCCCTGCCTTGCGCCATTGGTACAACCGCGAGCGTAGGGTTTCCCTGCTTTCTCCCGAAAGCTGGGCCACCATTGCAAAATCAAAGCAGCTTTGGTCTCCAACCATGAAAAGTAGATCATCAAATCTCATATCCGTTAATGTATGAAAACATACATCAATGTAAATGAAAAAACGGGGCGGATTGGGGCGGCTACCGTAGCAGGTTTTTCGAGTGCTTTGGGTGTGAAGCCATCCAGGAGCTTGCGACAGAGAACCGGGCGATACGGAAAACGTACCGCAGGCCGCTGGCCTGCCCCGTCGTTTGGCCATTCCAATGGGAAACATCCTTGAGTTAGTGCCATTAGAGCATTTCACAAATGAAATGCCGCAACCCGATGGCGGACCGGTTCCACCCGGTCTTCCGTTCGAGCGGGTTCTGTCGAGGTGACGCGAAGCGAGGCCACTGCCTCACCTCGACCATTACGGCATCTCAATTGTTCAATGCTCTAGCGCGTCGTGCAGGCTTTACTGCTTCTTTCGTTTTCCTTTTTCCCGACTCTTGCCGTAGCCCACGGTTTTGAGCATTTCGGCGATGGTGGTTTCGCCCGCCGGAAGGTTCTTGATGATGGAGGGCGGGATCAGCGGAAAGTTGTCCGCCGCCGTCACGGGGCTTGAGGCCTTGGTCCAGCGCAGTGCCGCCGGACTCTTGCCGGTCTGCAGGCTGATGCGGGTCGGCGAGCAGACGGGCGCGGGCGCATAGGCCGCGGAAAAGACCATGCCTTGGGCGGCCAGCTTTTCAAGGTTGGGCGTTTCGATGAAGGCGCTTTTCGAATTCGGCAGTTCCGGATGCATCTGCACCGAGGTTTCCGTCCAGTCCTGGTCGTCGGAAAGGATGAAGACCACGTTCGGTTGCTCCGCGAAAATGCGAGTGGGACACAACAGCGCAAGAATCAGGAGGGCCTTTATTTTCGGCCTCCCTTGCCTTTGGGCGCCGCATCCACTTCCTGTTGCGAAAGCGTTCCACTTCCATCCTTGTCGATTTGCCCAAACTTTTGCTTTGCGCGGGACGCGTCCACCGAGCCTTTTTTCTTTTTCTCCAGCTCGACAAATTCATCGAATGAAACGGTGCCGTCTTTGTTGGCGTCCATTTCGGCAAAGCGGTTCCCTCCGCCTTGTTGAGGGCGTGACGATTGAGGCGCGAGGCGTGATTCGTCCTGTGAGTCGACTTTGCCATCTTTGTTTTTGTCGGACTTGTCGAACAACTTGGCGGTTTCCCCCATCATTTCCATTTCGGTGATGGTGCCATCGCCATTGCTGTCGAGCTCTTCGGCATGCAGTTTGATGAATCCCCCCATGGCCGACTTGGCCATGCCTTTTCTTTTTAGTTCCGCCTCGGCCAGCTCCCCGTCCTTGTTTTTGTCGTAAAGCTTGAAGGCCTTTTCCGCTTCATCGAGCATTTCCTTGCGCGCCACGGCACCGTCGCCATCCACATCCAACTCATCGGCGTGTTCGAGCAGCCACGGTTTTTCGGGGCGCTCCTGCGGGCGCTTCGCTTCTGTTTTCTGTCGCCTGCCTTCGGACTCCAGACTCCTGACTCCTGCTCCCGAAGCATTCATTTCGACGGCGCAAAGGTGGGTGCGGGCGGTGATGAACAGGGTGCGGTTGCCTTTGCCGCCGAAGGTGACGTTGGTGGGGCGGGCCGGGGTTTTGATCTCGCCGATGGGTTTGCCGTTGGGATTGAAAATTAGAACCGATTCCTGTGTGGCGTAGATATTGCCGGCGGCATCGATCGTCATGCCATCGCTGGCGGCGCCGGCGAAAAAGGTTTTTCCGGCCAGCGTGCCATCGGGGTTGATGGCATATTTCCAAATCTTTCCACCGCCATGGTCGGCGACATAGAGGGTCTTGCCATCGGGGGTGCCGATGATGCCGTTGGGGCGGGTGAAGTCGGCAACGACGCGGATAACCTTCGAGCGGTCGGGCAGGATGTAGTAGACGTGTTCGCCGTCCTTTCTCTTTGGGGTGCGGCCATAGATGGGGTCGGAAAAATAGACGCCGCCCTTGGGGTCGATCCATAGGTCGTTGGGTTTGTTGAATCCTTCTGCCAGCACCGTTTCCCCATTCAGCGTCACACTGCCGTTTGCCCCTTCGCAGGCGAGCAGGTTGCCGTCGGCATCAAAGAACAATCCGTTGGCTCCGCCCGAGTTTTCCCTGAACACCTCGATCTTGCCGGCCGCGTCCATGCGGTAGATCCGGTTGGCGCGAATGTCCGTAAAGAAGAGGTTGCCGTTGCCATCGGAAGCGGGGCCTTCCGTGAACTGGAAACCGTCGCCCAGGATGTTCAGCTCCCCCGCGATCAACGGAACGTCGGCGGCGTTGCGGGCGATCCGCAGGCCAATGTGGTAGTAGGGGTGGTTCGGATCCTGCGGGCCGCGGAAATAGCCGGGGTTGCGGTTGGAGACGCGCGAGTGGCCCCATTCGCCGTTGAACCAGTTGCCGCTGCGCAGGACGTGGTAGTCCTTGCCATCGGGCATGGGCTTCGCGGTGTCCGGATCGGCGGAGCTTTGCGAGTAGAGGTCGTTGCACCATTCCCAAACGTTGCCGGCCATGTCGTGGAGCCCGTAGCCGTTGGAACCGTCGAGGGTTTGATAGCCGTCGTGCTTCGATCCATCGTAGTAGCCGACCGGGGTGGTGTGGGGAAGGTCGCCCTTTTCAAAGGGATCGCCGGACTTGGGCCAGTTGGCGCGGGCGGGATTATCGTCGTCGCCCCACGGAAAGATGCGATAGGGGCTGTACAATCCCCCTCGGCCGGCGAATTCCCACTCCTCCTCGGTCGGTAGGCGGTAACCGTTTTTCGTGAAATCATGGTTCCAGTTCTTGGAATAGCAGGGCTCCAGTTTTTCCTGGAGGCTCAGCCAGTTGCAATAGGCCGCCGCGCCCTCCCAGCGGATGCCCGTTGCGGGATGCTTTTCCTTCCCGTAGAGCACGCCGAACCTTTTGCCGTCGTAACCGAAGCGGCTGTATTCGCAACCTCCACGCGTGTCGCACAGCAGGGTGCCGATCGCATAGACGAAGCCGTCCTTAACCTGCACCGGGGCGCTGTTGAGAAACTCGACGTACTCCGCATTGGTCAGTTCATACGTGCCCATGAAAAAGGGCTTGAGCGTGACCGTCCGTATCGGCAGCTCGTCGTTGCGGTGTTCGCGCCCGCCAAGATCGTGGTGGTCGCCCATGTCGAACGAGCCGCCGGGAATCAACCTGGTTTCGGGCGCGGCCAGTGCACCGGATGCAATCAGTAGGGTCGGTATAAGTGTTTTCATGCTGCTCCTTATCAATTGGTTCAACAAGATAACGTTGGCGCACCAAAAAGCCGACGGCTTATTGATTACGGTTCGGTAATTTAAGGCTAAAAGTCGTTTCCCTCCCGGCGGGGTTCAACAGCTCCAGCGTTCCGCCGTGGGCGTGGGCGATTTCGCGGGCGAGGCTGAGGCCGAGGCCGGTGCCGTCGGTCTTGCGGCTGTGGGCCTTGTCGGTGCGGTAGAAGCGTTCAAAAATCCGATCGTTGTCTTCTTCGGGAATCCCTTGGCCGCGATTGGAAATGGTGAACTCAACCTGCTCGCCGGCAGTCAACGACAACGTGATCGGCGATTCGCCCTCGCTGAACTTGACGGCGTTGCTGGCCAGGTTCTGGATCACCTGTTCAATCAATTCCTCGTCCGCTTCAATGTTTACGTTGGGTTGAACGTCCGCCGCCACTTCGAGCTCCGGATTGAGGATGCCGATGTCTTCGACGAGGTTTTCGATCATCTGGCTAAAGTCGATGGTGGCCGCGTTTAGCGGCAGCCGGCCGGAGTCGGCCTGGGCGAGCAGGAGCAGTTTGCGGATGATCGTCTTGAGCCGCTGCACTTCATCCAGCGCTTCCTTGTAGGTGCGCTGGTCGCCGGAGCCGTCTGGCGCGGATTGCAGGGCGGCTTCGAGCTGGCCTTGCAGGATGGTGAGCGGTGTCTTGAGCTCGTGCGCGGCATCGGCGCTGAAGCGCACCGCCTGCTGGAAGCTGGCTTCGAGCCGTCCAAGCATTTCGTTGATGAGGTCGATCAGTTGCCGGAATTCATGGTCGGCACGGGTGGCCGGAATACGTTCGTCGAGATGCAGGGCACTCACTTTTCGCGCGGTGCGGGCGATGGCATTCACCGGGCGCAGGGCGAGCTGGGCCAGCAACCAGCCTCCGCCGATCATCAGCAGCAGCGCAACCGGAACGGCCAGCAGCAGTGCGTTGCGGAAGCGGGCGATCTCGGCGTTCAGCGGCTCCAGGCTGATGCCAAGCTGTGCAGTGATTTCCGCGTTGCCTACGGTCATGATGCGCCAGCTGTTGATGGTGATGAACCGGGCCTCGCTGAGCGGGAGCACGGTGGGCGGGGGACGATCGCTTTTACGCTGCCGGCCTGTGCGCTGTTTTTCGGACGGCACTTCGGCCGGCGGGGCTTTGGGAGCGGATGGCAGTACGGCTCCAACCAGTTCTTTTTCCCATTGCGCCGATTCAAAAAGAGGCTGGTTCTTTTTGTCGCTGACGCGCAGCAGAAACTGCTTGTCGGCGGCATCGCCAAAGAATCCGGTGAGCGAATCGTTGAAGCGGTTCCAATGGTTGGACGGCTGCGATTTACCCATGTCCGCATCCACCAGCGCGCGCAGCTCCCGATCGATGCGGTCGATCCCGATCCGGTAGGACATCTGGATGAAGAACAGCCCGAAGCCCGTCAGCAAAGCACCGGACAGCAGCACGCTGAACAGGGCAATCTTAAGTTTGAACGATCGGATCATTGTTTAGTGTATTCCGTGGTTCCTTGGTTTTCACGTCTCACGCATCACGTTTCAGTTTTGTTGAAGCGGTAGCCGACGCCGCGGATGGTTTCGATGAAGCGGTGGCCTTCGCGGTCGATCTTTTCGCGGATGCGCCGGATGCAGACATCGACCAGGTTGGTCTGCGGATCAAAGCCATAGCCCCAAACCTGCTCCAGCAGCTGATCGCGGGTGAAGATGTTTCCGGGCGCACGCATCAGGTGCTCCAGAACGCTGAACTCGCGCGGGGCAAAGAAGATTTCCTCGCGGCCATAGTGCGCCTCGCGCGACAAGGTGTTGAGGGTCAGCTTGCCCGCGTGCAGGAGGTTGGTGCGCCGCGCCACGGCGTTGATGCGCGCGATCAACTCATCCATGAAAAAGGGTTTGGTCACATAGTCGTCCGCACCGGCCTCCAATCCTTGTACGCGTTCGTTGGCCTCCGTGCGCGCGGTCAGAACAATGACGGGAACCGTATTGCCGCGTGCCCGCAGCTCCTGGAGAACAGACAGTCCGTCGCGCCCCGGCAGCATGAGGTCGAGCACCACCACGTCGTAGTCCCCGGTCGACGCAAGCGCGTGGCCTTCGTCGCCGTTGTCGGCCACCGTGGCCTGGAACCCCCGGGCTTCGAGCCCTTTGCGGACGAACCCGGAAATTTTTTCTTCGTCTTCAACCACGAGCACCTTCATGAGAGCACGCTAGCAATTCCGGCTCGCCGAAAACATGCAATTCTTCATTACGGTTCCGTAATGGAGTGTGTATCTTGGGGCGCTATGGATAAGACAAAAATTTTAAAGGCGGTGCTGGCGGAACTCGAAGAGGAGTTGCGGCGGCAGTTGAAAGGGCAGGAGACGGCCGCAGAGGGCGCGACCCATGCCGAGGCCAAGGCGGAAACCAAATGGGATACCTGTGGCCTGGAGCAATCCTATCTGGCCCGTGGCTTGGCCAAGCAGTTTGAGAAATTGGCGAAAGGGTTTGAGGATCTTCGCTCGTTCCGGCCTTCGGATTTTACAGGCAAACCGATCGGCGTCGGCGCGTTGGTCGAAACCGAAATGGATGGCTATACGGATCTGTTTTTCATGCTCGAATGCGGCGGGGGCACGGAAGTTAACGTCGATGGCCGCGAAATTACCGTCATCACGCCCGAGTCGCCGGTCGGTGCCGCGCTGATTAAAAAGCAGCAGGGCGAAACCTATTCCTTCCGCGCCGGCATGGAAGGCAATATTCTTTCGGTAGCGTGAGTTTGGTTGGAGGGCCCGGTTCCACCCGGGCCTGCAGAACATGGGGCGGATTGGAATCCACGCCCACGCCTTAATTTCGGTAGCGGTTGACGATCGGGATGCGGCGGTCGCGGTCGAACGACTTGGGCGTGATCTTCACGCCCGGCGGGGACTGGCGGCGCTTGTATTCGCTCAGTTCAACCGCATGCACCACGCGGCGCACCAGGGCTTCGTCGTAGCCCTTGGCAACCAACCCGTCGATACCCATGTCGTTTTCGACATAGTCTTCGAGAATCGGGTCGAGCACTTCGTAGGGAGGGAGCGAATCGGAATCTTTCTGGTCGGGGCGAAGCTCGGCGGACGGTGGCCGCTCGATAATGCTGGGCGGCATGACGATGCCTTGTTCGTTGCGCCAGCGGCAGAGCTCGAACACGAGCGTTTTCGGGACATCCTTGATGACGGCGAAGCCTCCGGCCATATCGCCATAGATGGTGCAGTAGCCCATGGCCATTTCGCTCTTGTTGCCGGTGGTGAGCACCAACCAGCCATATTCGTTGGAGAGCGCCATGATCAGGTTGCCGCGGATGCGCGCTTGCAGGTTTTCCTCGGCGAGGCCGGGTTGCTTGTCCGCGCCCCAAACCTTGGAAAGCTCGGCTTCGAAATTGTCGTAGAGCCCCTTAATCGGAATTTCGTGGAATTCAATATCCAGGATCTTCGCCATCTCATGGGCATCGCCGAGTGTGCCGGACGAGGAATATTGCGAGGGCATCGTGACAGAAGCCACGCGGTCCTTGCCCAGTGCGTCAACGGCGATGGCCAGCACCAGAGCCGAGTCGATGCCGCCGGAGAGGGCCACGACGACGCGTTTGAAGCCAATTTTGTTCACATAGTCGCGAAGCCCGAGCTTGAGCGCTTCGTAGACCTCTTCCAGGTCGGGCAACGGAAGCTCTTTTCGAGCAGGTTTTTCAGTCTGCCCTTCGGAGAAATAGAGAATGTCTTCCTGGAACTGCTTTGCGCGGGCGATGCGGGAGCCGTCGGGCGCGAACACCATGCTGGCGCCGTCGAAGACAAGCTCGTCCTGCCCGCCGACCATGTTGCAGTAGAGCAGGGGGGTGTTGAGCCTTTGCGCGGTCTGCGCGAGCACGTTGATGCGGTTGTTGAGCAGCTTGCCGCGGTGGTAGGGCGAGGCGGAGAGGTTGATCAGCAGGTCGATGCCTTGGTCTTCCAGCGAAGCAACGGCCGCGCCTCCGGGTTCCCAGGAATCCTCGCAGATGTGGATGCCGGCCTTCTGCCCGTCGAGGTCGATGACGAGCGGGCCGGTTCCCGCTTCAAACAGGCGCTTTTCGTCGAACACGCCATAGTTGGGCAACAGCATCTTGTGGTATTCACCAATAATCCCGGAACCGTTGAACACCAGTGCGGCGTTATATTTTTTGCCATTGCGCGAAACGGGGGCGCCCACCACGACCGTTGCTTCCGGCGGCAGTTCGGTTTTCAGCCGTTCGAGCTGCGCTTCGCAGTCGCCGCAGAAATGGTCTTTCAGAATCAGGTCTTCCGGCGGATAGCCCGAGATCGCCAGTTCGGGAAAGACGATCAACCGTGCCCCTTCGTTGAAGGCTTCATGGGCTTTGGAAACGACAAGGTCGGCGTTGCTTTGCAGCGCGCCGACCGTCGGGTTCATCTGGATCAGAGCTGTTTTCATGCGTGATTCGTGACGATTGAGCCGTGAAGCATGGCAAAATCACGCCTCACGATTCACGCATCACTTACCTTCGATAGTTCGGCGCTTCCTTGGTGATCTTGATGTCGTGGGCGTGGGCTTCCACGGCGCCGGCGCTGGAGACGCGCACAAACCTGCCCTTGGCCTTGAGGTCGGGTATGTTGCGGGTGCCGCAGTAGCCGAGGCTGGCCTGGAGACCGCCGCAGTATTGCTTCATCACCTTGCTCACCGTACCGGAATACGGAACCATGCCTTCGATGCCCTGTGGAACGAGATCGTCGTCGTTGCTGAGTCCATAGCGCTGGCGGCTGCCTTCGCGCGATTTCATGGCATCGAGGCTGCCCATGCCGCGGTAGATCACAAATTGGCGGCCTTCGTAAATGATTTTTTCGCCGGGGCTTTCCTCGGTGCCGGCCAGCACGGAACCCATCATGACGGTGTCGGCACCGGCAACGAGGGCCTTGGCAATGTCGCCGGAGTTGCGGATGCCGCCGTCGGCAATCACAGGGATTTCACCCTTGAGCGCGCTGGCGGCGGCATAGATGGCGGAAATTTGCGGGATGCCCACGCCGGCCACCACGCGGGTGGTGCAGATGGAGCCGGGGCCGATGCCGACCTTCACGGCGTCGGCGCCGGCATCGCGCAGGGCGATGGCGGCTTCGCCGGTGGCAATGTTGCCGCCAATGACATCGATGTGGGGGAATTTGTTTTTCACCCAGGCGACCATCTCGATCACACCCTTGGAATGGCCGTGGGCCGTATCGACCACCATCACATCGACTTCGTTTTCGCTCAGGATCTCGGCGCGCTCGTAGTCGCCGGGCCCCACGCCGGCCGCGACGCGCAGGCGGTGTTTTTCATCGCGGTTGAAGAGCGGCTCTTCGTTTTCGATCAACCGGCGGACGTCGGCATAGGAGTAGAGGCCAACCAATTTGCCCGTCGAATCAAGAAGGGGCAACTTGCCAATCTTGTGCTGCTGCATGATGTCGTAGGCCTGCCGCAAGTTGGTTTCGGGCTGGGCCGTGATGACGTCGGAAGTCATGATGCCGGTCACCGGGGCGCGCTTGGAGCGGGAGAAGCGGATATCCTTGGACGTCAGGATGCCGACCAGTTTCCCGTCGTCGTCGAGGATCGGGAAGCCGCTGAAGCTGTATCCCTTTTCCTCGCGGCGGATGGCGATGCTTTCGAGCGTATCGTTGACATTGAACGTGATGGGGTCGGAAATCAGGCCGTTGAGATGGTGCTTCACCCGGCTGACCTGAAGCGCCTGCACTTCGGGGTCGAGATTTTTATGGATAACCCCGATTCCGCCCATCATCGCCATCGAAATGGCCATGCGCCCTTCGGTCACGGTGTCCATGGCGGCACTTAAAAAAGGAATCTTCACCCCGACGTTCCGGGTCAGTTTCGAAGAGATGTCCGTGTCGCCCGGCAGAAAGTCCGCATACTGGGTAATCAGCGAGACGTCGTCGAACGTCAACCCCTCGAACGGGAAGGTTTTCATGAATTCATCGATAAACATATTCTGCTTCATATTTTGCATCCTTTTGCCGACGCATTTTGTGCAGATTGCCGAATCGAGTCAACCCAAAGATGTGGCGGAAGCGGATTTGGTGGTCCGAATCCTCCGAATGAGCCGGTGCCTTGTGGGCGTGGCACTAGGGATTTAGCCGGATTCTGGAGGGAATCTGGTATTTTTCCATGATGCTTTCCGTGGCTTGCCCGAACGTGGCCGCATCGAGAATCACCGTGCAGGTTCCGTAGGAGGGCATGAATTCGATGACGTGGAACCCGTTTTGCGGGTGCTGGAAGGCTTCCTCCATCTTGCGGATGGAGTCGATCGGTTGGCCATTGACGGTTTTCACGATGTTCTGGGCCATTTCGTGGTAGCCGAGGTTGTATTCGTCGGGGAACACATCGGTCAGAACGATCAGCCGTTTTTGCTCCGGGGAGGGCGCTTCGCTTTTCAGGTCGTTGAGGATGCGCAGGGTGGCGGGGATTTGGTCTTCCCAGTTGCTGCCCCAGGCCTTGAGGTAGGGGACGTCCAGCTCCCGGAACACCAGACCGCCGGCAACCAGGTAGGGGGGCGGTTGGTCCGGGCGTGCGAAAGGGATCAGTGCGGCCGAGGGCGGAATGTTCTTGAGCGGGATTTCGAGTTCGATCTCCTGTTTGTTGCGCAATACCTTTGCGGTCAGGAGGTCGCCGGCATAGTGGCCTTCCGTTGCGATAAGGTTCAGCGACATCCTGCCGTAGCGGGGGTGTTTGTAGTCGCCTTCGGAATCGATGGCATGGCCATCGAGCTCCAGCAGGATATCGTCCTTTTCCAGGATGCCCGCGGCGGATCCCTCCGGGAAGCAGCCCCGGATGCGCACGCCCGTTGGTTTGCCCACCTGCCCGAAGTAGGCGGCCTGCGCCTGGCCTTGGTTGAACTGGAAATCGACGCCGAGCCGTCCGAATCCGGGATATTCCGGCAGGTCGATGGCCTTGAGGTAGGCCTTGATGAGGTCGATGGGAACGACCGTTATGGTATCCTTGTTCTGCGACCGGGTCATGCCGATCATCCGGTTTTCGCTGAAGACGGGTTCGCCGCGCCCGCCGCTCTTGAGGTCGGTGATGAAGGTGATTCCGGCATAGCCGAAGTAGGGAACCGACGACTTGAAGGTTTTCACCTGCGACCAGCGGCAGGAGGAGAGGTTGAGTTGGCTGGACTTCCAGGCGGCGCAATAATAGTTGTCGCCTTCGGCATAATCGGCCGTCGCGACGGGGTTGAGGTCGTCGAAGAATCCCGGTTCGTCGGTGGTGAGCACCGCCAAGCCCACCTGCTGGTCGCAATGCACGATGCGGGCGGGGGTACGCGGCGGGCGGTCGAACTTTTCGAGTTGGATCAGGGTGGCGTCCAGCAGATAGGCGGCCGGCACGAGAATGCGGTTTTCGGCAACGACCGTTCCCAGGAAGGTTCGGCTGAGCGGCTTCGCTTTCTGCCACGGGCGGTATTCGTTCCAGGCCTGGTAGGAAACGCGCACGGTGACCAGCTGGTGTTCGATGGGATGGTCCGGCCGGGCAAAGGCCAGGCTCGACAGCACCATGGGGAGGGTTAAGGCGGCAAGGAGGGTTTTCATAGGTTGCGATCCTTCGGTATGGCGTATTTTTCGAGGATTTCAAGGTGGGCGGCGTCCGCTTGCTTCCGGTCGAGTGCCATGATCCGGTTGCCGTGCTGGAGCTCGATCAGGTGCTGGTCGGCGGTGTTGCCCTCGATGGCTTCGATGGTTTCCGCAAGGGTGCGGGTTCTCTTTCCATTGATGGAGTCGATCAGCCGGTAGGTGTAGAGGGCCTCCTCAACGTTCACCTCATGGTCGAGGCGCCGGATGATCATCACCTGGGGGGCGTCGAGGAAGTCGCGCTCTTCGAGATGGCGGTAGTACATTTCATGGATCAGCTCCTGGGGGGCGTCGGTGAACCAGTCGTTCGAGTAGGTTTTAACCGTCTCCCGGTTGAGCGGGACGAACACCAGCCCGGCATAGACGAAATAGCTCGGTTGGCGGTCGTAGAGGTTGGCTTTGGCCGGAAGCGGGTTGTAGGGGCTCAATGTGGCTTCGACCTCCATTCTTTTCCCGTCGCGGATGATCCGCAGCGGTAGCTTGTCGCCTTTCTGCAGTTGATCCGGAACCACGTTGAAGTCGAGCCGCATCCCGTTCCAGTCCACCGTGCCGTTGTTGGCCACCGCATAGCCGTTGATCGAGGTAATGATGTCGCCCCGGCGCAAGACGGCCTCGGCCCCGCAGCCGCGCAGCAGGTTTTCAATGCGGACTCCGGTCTCGCCCTCCACCATGCCCGCATGGCGGCGTGCCGCCGGGCTGTCGAGCGAGGTGGTGTAGGCGCCGAATTCCGGATAGCCGTCATAGCGCCCGTCAGCCAGGTCGGTCAGGAAATGCTCCACCACCTTCACCGGAATAAAGAAGCCCATGTTTTCGAGCTGTTGGTTGCCCTGGAACGCCACGCCAACCACCTTGCCGTTCTGGATGACCGGCCCGCCGCTGTTGCCCGGGTTGATGGCGGCATCCGTCTGCACGGTCAGGTGCGAATCCAGCCCGGTGTGCACATAATCCTGCAGTTCGATGCGCGAAACCACCCCCGCGGTGCTCGAGAGCAACCGGCCGCCCGTGGGGTAGCCATAGGTCACCACCTGCGAGCGAAGGGCGGGCAAGGCATCGAACTCCAACGCCGGAACGGACTCCGTGCGCGCCGGTGCGTTCAGCTCCAGAATCGCGAGGTCGCAGTCGTGCCCGATGGCGGCGACGTGCGCCGGATAGGGCGTTGGGTCGTTGTGGAAATAGACCAGCAGCATCGCGGCATCGCTCACCACATGCGCGTTGGTCATGATGCGGTTTTTCGAAATCACGAACCCGCTGCCCGAGCCGCTGCCGGTCGAGCCCGAATCCCACGGCGTGAACCAGCTGAACCGGTTGTACTGGTTCACGATCCTCACCACCGATTGCTCCACCTGCGCCCGCGCGCCCAGGGAAAGAACCACCATGCAAACTATCGCCATTCGCCTCATATTGACCTCATTCAAATAAAAGAACGTAATCAGTCTACCTGTTTCTTTTTGAGTTTAAAGGCCAGACTTCGTTTAGAGCGACAGCGGCGGGGCGCCGGGGGCTTCGGTGTCGAGGGTGCCGGAGGCGAGGAGGGTGTTGAGCTCGTCGAGCAGGCGCGGCTTGTCCTTGGGGAAGCGGCCTTCGAGCGGCAGGATGTTCGACGAATGGTCGGCGCGGAAGACGGTGCCTTCGAGCTCCAGCCCCTCGATCATGTCGCGCAGCTCCTGCATCGCCTGGTATTCGGTAACCTGCTGGAAGGTTCCGGCCTGCTCCTGCCCATGGAGCTCGGTTCCGGGAATGGGGATGACGCGCAGGGCGGAGAGTAGGCGCGGCTGCATCCGGTTGAGCGCGTCGGCGGTGGCGGCGGCATGGAGCTGGCGGTTGGTTTGTCCGCCGAGTCCGGTCAGCACCATCACCGACATCCGTAGGTCGGCGGCCTGCGCGCGTTGCCCGGCCTCGATCATCTCTTCGGCGGTTTCGCGCTTTTTCGCCGCCCGCAGGGTTTCCTCGTGGCCGCTTTCGAGTCCCATGTAGAGGGTGTTGAGCTTGAGCCGTTTCAATGCCGCAAGTTCCTCGTTCGTTTTCCGGAGGATCGAATGCCCGTTGGCATAGACGTTCACCCGGGCGAGCCGGGGAAAGCGGTCGTTCAGCATGCCCAGCACGGAGTGGAGTTTGTCGAACGGCATCGCCATCACATCGCCATCCGCCAAAAAGATGCGGCGGGCGGAAGGCCAGTCCTTGCGGGCGGCATCGATGCCCAGTTCCATCTCCTCCATCGAGCGGAAGCGGCAGTTGACCCCTTTGTACATGCCGCAAAAGGTACACTGGTTCCACGGACAGCCGTCCTGGATGCGGATAATCAAACTACGCGCCTCGGCGGGCGGACGAAAAAGGGAGTGGTTGCTTTGCATGTCGAACATTAGCCACAAAAGAACGCAGAGAACGCAAGGAAAGAAATCCTTTGTGTTCCCTGCGCTCTCTGGCGGCCAATCACTTTTAAATGAAATTCAGCGTATCGTATTTGCCAAGTAGCACCGGCTTGCTGTCGACGCCCATGTGTTTTTCGAGCAGGGTGGCGTAGACGGAGCGGTAGTCGGTGGTGTGCGCGATGTCGCCCTTGACGAGGTCGTCGGGCGCCAGGCTCGGGCGCTTGCCGTAGCGGCCGCCCCTGACCGCCCCGCCCATCACGAAGACGGGCTGCGCCACGCCGTGGTCGGTTCCGCCGCTGGCGTTTTCCTTCACCCGGCGACCGAATTCGGAATAGACCAGCACGCAGACGCGGTTGGAGAGGCCGGCGGCTTTCATCTCGGCGTGGAAGGCCTGTAGCCCGTCGCCGATCTCCTTCATCAGCGCCATGTGCGATCCGCTCTGGTTGGTGTGGGTGTCGAACCCGCCGCGCGAGAGGTAGTAGATGCCGGTGGGCATTTCGCCGCGGATCAGTTGAGCGGTAACCTGCAGCTCCTTGGCGAAGCGGCTGCCCGGAAACGTGGTTTCCGGCTTCACCCGTTTGAGGATGGTTTCGATCTGCTTGGCGCTGATGCTCGCTTCGGTGGCCGTGTTTTCAAGGAACTCCAGCGGGTTGAGGCCGGAGGTGTTGCCGACCGCGCCGCCGAGGTCGCCGATGGACTCGCCGGCGGTGGCTTCCATCCCGTCCTCCTCCATACCCATCATCTGCATCATCATGGCATCGGAGCCCTTGGCCTTCTTGACCCTGAGCTCGCGGGGGTCGTTGAAGGTGACGCCCTTGGGCATGGCGGCGGTGAAGGCCTGCGGGTTTTGTTTCCCGATGCAGAGGCCGATGCTGGCCGGCGACTCCTTGCAGTAGGTGTCGAAGTAGCGCCCGATCCATCCATGTTTCTCGAACGTCTTGGAATCGGAGCCGGTATGCCAGATTTCGGTGGAACGGAAATGCGAGCGGTTGGGGTTGGGATAGCCCACGCCCTCGACGATGGCGAGCTGCCCTTCGTCATGGATCGCCTTCAACCCGGTCAGGTTGGGGTGCAGCCCGGTGGCGCCGTCGATGGCAATGGCATCCGAGGGCTTGATGGCGATCTTGGGGCGCGCGGTGTAGTAGTGGTCGTTGTTGATCGGGACGACGGTGTTGAGCCCGTCGTTGCCGCCCGCCAGTTGGATGACGACCAGGATGGGGGCCTTGGTGTCCGGTGCGCCGAATGTTGTGCGCGAGGCCATGCCGATGGCGCCGCCCCAGGCGGTGAGATAGGTGAATTCACGTCGATTCATTTTCATGATCCGTCTCCTTGCTACGTCAGTTGGTACTGCGGTGTGCTCATCATTACGTGCAATATATTCCGCACGTGGGCATCCGTCCACTCGTTTGCGGGTGGTTGTGCCCCGAGGAAGGCATTGAGCCGTTCCATGTCTTCGCCGGGCAGCTGGGCCTGGTAGACGCGGTCGACCAGGTAGTCGCGCGCCTGCCCGGTGCTTGCCCGCATGGCTTGTGGCAGCACGGTTTCGGTTTTCACGGTGTAGGGCAGGCGCTCGTTCTTCTCCTTGCCGCGCGGCCGGTGGTTGAGGAGCGACGACGCGAGGTTGTAGCGCTGCGTCAGCGACGAGGTGGTGATCCAGGCATAGCCGCCGTCCCAGCCCTTGACGTTGGGCGGGGCGAACAGCTCCTGGCACAGCGTTCGCATGGCATTCATGCCGAATCCGGGGTCGGGCTCGTCGATGCCCAGCACGATGCACGAACCGGCCAGCCATTGCGCCGGGCTCTTGATCTGCGTACGGATCGCTTTCTTGCCGTAGAATGCCTTGCTCATGAACATGGCCCTTAAGACAGGCGCGATTTCATAATTGTTCAATCTGAACTCGGCGGCCAGCTGGTCAACCAGCTCCGGCTCGGGGTCTTCGTAGGCAAAAAAGCGCCATAGCTTGGCCACCATGAACTTCGAGGCCTGCTCCTGCTCCAGGATGATCCGGATAATGTCGTGACCGTCGAAGTGGCCCTCCTGGCCAAAGAAAACCTTGGAGCCCTCGTCGTGATAGCGGTTTTTCTGCGGCTTGCCTTTTTTCGGTGGAAGGGGGGCGGTGGCATCGCGGAAGGCATACTTTTTCGAATCGACCATCCATCCGGTGAAGGCCCGGGCGGATTCCTTGATGTCCTGTTCGGAGTAGTGGCCTTCGCCAAGGGTGAACAGCTCCATCAGCTCGCGCGCATAGTTTTCGTTGGCCGCGCCCGCCTTGGAGCGGGTGTTGTCGAGGTAGATCAGCATCGCCGGATCCTGCGAAACCGCGGTAACCAACTCCTTCCAGTTGCCCAGCCCATGTTTCCGGAAGGTTTGGTTTTGCAGATACATCATATAGGGGATGCGCACCTTGCGGGAGCTGGTCGCAAAATGGCCATGCCAGAAAAGCGTCATTTTTTCCTGCAGCTGGCTGGGGGAGGTGACCATCCGGTTGATCCACCAACCAACCAGTTCGCGCTGCTGTTCGTTGTATTCCTGCTGGATGATTTTCCGAACCGCTTGCTTTTCCTCTTCGTTGAGGCCTTGTTGCAACTCCTTGTAGTTGGGCTTTTCATCCACGCCCGGCCCAATCCACGAAGGGGGGGCGATATCCGTGGCCGGGGTGAGAATCCGGTCGACCACCTCTTCCATCGGCCGGTTCTCGGCGGCCTCGATTTGCTCCGGGGTTGCGCCAAAACCGGATCGGGCCAGCAGGTGCGCGGCGCGCTTGCTGTTCCATTTCTCTGGGGATAGCTGCTTCATGACGGATGCTCCTTCCAATGGGATGACGAGGGTCGCTGGAAATATCGGACAATTCAATGTTTAAAACATGATCGCGTATCACCATGTATTGCGCCGGGGAAAACGCAATTCCCGGGGCAGGCCACGTAACCATCCACGGCCGTGGATGGTTCCGTGGCCTGTGCGGGAAGTCGATGGGAAGAATTGGCTTTATATTTTCCGGCCAATCGAAATAATGGTCGATCAACCATTGGGAATCTTGATGCGGCATACCCGTTTATCCATTTTAATAGTGTTTTCGCTGTTGTTCGCCCTAGGGGCGGTTGCGCAGAATGCGGTTCCAAAACCGGAGAGTACGCGCCTGCCGAACATACGGGCATCGCTGGACGACGGTTTTTATGTGCTGGCCGAGCAGCAGGCCCGGGGCGTGTTGCGCTCGGAGGAACCGAACCCGGATGATGTCCGCGAGGCGGTGCTGCTGCTCTCGCATGCCTTGTGGGGGCAAAAGCGATATTCCGAAATGCTGGAGTTGTTGAAGGAATACGACGGAGAACCGGGCTATGTCTACTGGCGGGCCCGCGCCAACTTCGAATTGCGGAAATACAGCGTGGCGCTCAAGGAACTGGCCAAGGGCGGCGAGGCCATGGCGCAAAGCCGCTACGCCCCCTCGGCCCTGCGGCTCCGGGCAAGCATGGAGCTGAAAAACGGAAAGCTCGATGAGGCCGAAGCGTCCTACCTGCAATTTTCCAAGGCGTTTCCCCAGCATCGCGACCGCATCGAAAACCAATTTGATCTGGCGGCGGTCTACACCCGGCAAAAGCGCATTCCCGAAGCGATTGCCATCTATGAGGCGCTGGCGAAAGAGAGCGGCGCACAGGCCACGCAACGGGCCCGGCTCAAGCTGGCGCACGTGCTTTACACCCAAGGCGGGCAGGAAAATTTCGATCCCGCCCGCGACCTGCTGGCCGGACTGGCCACGAACCAGCAGACGCGCCTGGCCTACCGCATCGATGCCTATGTCGACCTCGCTGCGCTCGAAGAAACGGCGGGCCGGCAGGAGCCGTCGGTGGCGGCCATGCGCCGGGCCATCCTGCTTTCACCCGATGCCCGCCAGCGGGTGCCGCTAAAGATGTCGCTCGCACGCATGCTGCTGCGGGAAGGCGACACGGGCGGGGCGCTCAAGGTGCTCGAAGAGTGCCGTGCGGAAGCCCCGAACGAAACCATTGCCGCAGAACTTCAACTGGAAAAGGCCGGCGCGCTCCTGCAGGCCAAACGCTATGCGGAAGCCGACGAAGCCTATCAGGTTTATCTGGATGTCGCCGTCGATCCGGACGGATTGGCCAAGGCCTATTTCGGCAAAGGGGTTGCCCTGTGGTCGATCGAACCGGGGCGCTATGCCGAGGCCGCCGTGGTGCTCGACAAGGCGGTGAACGAGCTGAAGCTGCCCGCCGACAAGGCCGCTGCACTGTTCAAGTCCGGCGATGCCTACTACAAGGCCGGGAAATACGAGGATGCCGAAAAACGCTACAAGGATTTCATTACCCAGTATTCCGATTCGGAGAACGTGCCGAACGCGCTCTACCAGCAAGGGCTGGCGCTGGCGCGCGGCGGCAAGCGGCCCGAGGCCCTCCAGGTGTTCCAGACGCTGGAGCAGAACCATGCCTCCAGCGGGTTCGCCGAAAAGGCGGCACTGCGGGCCGCGGACGTTTTGTGGGCGAGCCAGAAATGGGAGGAGGTGCTGGCGAAATACACGCTGATCGGCCAGACCTATACCAACAGCCCGGCCACCCAGGCGCTCAGCGAGCACCAGCGGGGAATCGCCCTCTACAAGCTTCGGCAGTTCCCGGAAGCGCAGAAGGCCTTCGAGAGCGTGATGGCCAACTATCCGCAGAGCGAGCACGTTCCCCAGGCCACCTACCTGCGCGGCTTCAGCCTCGCCTGGCAGGGGAAAACCGAGGAGGGCGTCAAGACCTGCCAGGACTTCATCGAAACCTATCCCGACTCCGAATGGACACCGGAGGTGATTTTCTGGTTGGCGGAACACCACTTCAACCAAGGCAACTATACGGATGCAGAACCGCTCTTCCTGCGGATCGCCGCCGACTTCAAGGGCAACCGCCTGGCGCCGCGGGCGCTCTATTGGGCCGGGCGCTGCGCCTCGGCGCAGTCGAGCTATGTGACGGCGATCGAGCGCTATTCGGAGATCGCCAAGAACTATCCCGAAAGCGAGATCCTGCCGCAGACCCGCTTTGCCCAGGGCGATGCCTTGACCGAGCTCGGCGAGTTTGCCCGCGCCATCCTGGCCTTCGAGGAAATCATCAAGAACTATCCGGAGAGCTATCTGGTGAACGGGGCCTGGGGGCGCAAGGGCGGTTGCCAGTTTACGCTGGCGAGCGACAACCCGGCGCGCTATGCCGAGGCCATGAACTCCTACCAGGCCATCCTCGACCGCGCCTCCGCGCCGGTGGCGCTCAAGCTCGAGGCCGAATACTGGATTGGGCGTTGCCTCGAAAAAACCAATGTGCCCGACAAAGCCTTCAGCCGCTACATGAACGTGGTCTACACCTTCATCAACGACAATGTGGAGCATTCTCCCTATAGCGTGATCTGGTTCACCCGCTCCGCATTCGGGGCGGCGACGCTCAAGGAAAAGGAAAAGGCCTGGAAGGAAGCGGTGCAAGTCTACGAACGCGTCATCCAGGCCAATGTGCCGGCCAAGGACGAGGCGGCCAAGCGCATCGAAAAAATCAAGGCGGACAATTGGCTGATGTTTCAGCAAGCAGAGGAGACGGAATAATGTGGGAACTGATGGTTAAAGGTGGATGGATCATGTGGCCGCTCCTGGTATGCAGCGTGGCGGCGGCCATCCTGTTCCTGGAACGCGTGTTCCATCTGCACCGCGCCCAGATCAAGCAGGACGATTTCCTCAGCGGCATCTACACCATTGTCAACCGCGGCAATACCACCGAGGCCGTATCGATTTGCGATCAAACCCCCGGCCCCGTCGCGCACATCGTCCGCACCGGGTTGCTGCATGCCGATGAGCCGCCGGAGGAACTCAAGCAAACCATCACCAAGGCCGGACTCGGGGAAATCCCGCGCCTGGAAAAAAACCTGGGCGGCTTGCTGACCATTGCACAGGTCTCGCCGCTGCTGGGATTGATGGGCACGGTCATCGGGCTGGTCCGTGTTTTCATGGCCATGCAGCAGAATGCTCCCCTGGCCGAGATCGGCGATCTTTCCGGAGGTATTTGGCAGGCACTCACCACCACCGCCTTTGGATTGGGCGTTTCGATTCCATCCTTTGCCGGCTACAACTTCCTGCTCAGCCGGGTGGAGACCATCACGCTGAACATGGAATATGCCGCCGAGGAGGTCTATCGCTTCCTCGTCTACGACCGAAGCAGCCCAACGGGGGAATCCGGCGATGAAACCCTTTGACCCGCACGCCAAAAGCCAGCAGCTGCGCCGCTTCAAGCCAACGCGCAAGCCCGCCGGGGTGTTCACCATTAGCGTGGCTTTCAGCGATGCGGCGCTCTTGGCGCTGGCCTTCTTCCTGGCCGTTTCTCCCTTTGTCATGCAACCGGGAATCAATATCAGCCTGCCGGAATCCGCGTTCAGCGGCGGTGCGCGTTTCGAGTCGATGGTGCTCTCCATCACACGCGGAGGGTGGTTCTATTTCGACGATGAACGCCTCGACCTCGACCGCCTTGCCCTGGCCCTGGAATCCGCGGCCGGCAAGCACCGCGGTTCGCCGCTGATCATCGAGGCCGATGAACGCGTGGCGCATGGAACCGTGATCAAGGCGTGGAACGCCGCAATGGATGCCGGCATCTCCGAAGTCTCAATCGCCACGAAAATCGCCGCCGTCGAGGAGCCTGTGCAATGACCCACCCCCCCTCCAACAGGGGATTGCTATGGGCGGCATTGGTTGGTGTTGCTGCACATCTGTTGCTTTTTGTTGTCCTGTCGCCGGCGGGACGCAACGGAATCGGCGGTGTGCGGGTGCCCCCCCAGACGGGCTATATGATGCAACTGGATAAAAGCTTTCCACTTACCGAAACCCAAATTCGCACGGTGAAGTCGCCCGTGGTCTTTTCCCTTCCTTCCGGCATGGGATTCAGCCGCGAACTGTTCCTGAACGATGTGGTTACGCCGTTGAACACCCTTTCGCGGCCCGAGCAGTCCGAAAGCTTCCTGGAGGTTGATCCGGTTTCGCAAGTCCCGGATCACCGGTTGGTGCCGCAGGGGTTGATGCTGGCCGGCGATGGGGGCGAACCCTCCTTGCCGGTCGATGTGTTCGTGGCGCCGGAAGCGCAACCGGCCGCCCGGCGCGTAACGATCGCGCCCGAACTGAAGGAGCGTCTCGAAGGCGGCATCGTGCTTCCGGCATCGTTGAACCTGGAGGTGCAAAAGGCCTGGGAAGCGCGCGCGTCCGTCAGCGTGTCCGAAGCCGGTTCCGTTCAGCATGTGTTTCTTGAGCGCCCGCTCGAATCCGCGTCGCTGAACCGGCAGGTATTGCTGCTGCTCTACGGCTTGCATTTCAAGCCGGGGGAGTCCATCGAGGGTAGCATCGAGATCTACTCGCCCGAAACATCCGCCAAGCCCGAAACCGCCGCCAAGGAAAAGGAGGGGAAATGATTTCCCTGGAGTTGGGCACCATCATGGTGGTTTTCGTCAGTGTGCCGTTGTTGGTTACCGCCATACTGGCGCTGGTCTACAACTTCCGCAACATGCACCACCCGATGCGCGAACGCGAGAGCATCTACGAATGTTCCCGCTGCGGCCATGTCTACGCCTTCGCCCGCAGCCGCCCGATGGACCGCTGCCCCCGCTGCGGCAACCTCAATGAGGCCGTCAGGACTTAACTTCCCTTGGAGATCGACATGGGACTCGATGGCGTTGAGTTGATCATGGAAACCGAAAATGTCTTTGGTATTCGAATCGAGGATGAAGAGGCGGAGGTTTGCCTGCACCCAAGGGATGTGATCGAACTGGTCTGGTCGAAGGTCAGTCATGCGGATAAAGCCGTGTGCCCATCGCAACGGGCTTTTTGCATTAGCCGCCGGGCATTGGTGGATGTCTTCGGTATTGCAGAGGAGCAGTATTCGGAAGATGCCCGTTTCGTGGAGGATTATGGGGTTTGAGCCTGGTGGATATCGCCCAATCCGAAACGACGGCCGTCGATTTGGATCAGGCGTTTTGGAGCGTCTTCCCAATGGATTCAAAAAGTGTTCGGTGGAGGCCGATGGCCCGTTCCCCTTCATAGCCGGGAGGCCAAAGAATTTTTGGTAGCAGGGGGTCTTCGGAGAACGCTGCACCTAGGCCTTCAAGGGACAGGCGTATGAGCGGGGCAAGATCTTCCACGCCGACCTTCCCGTTGGCCAACCGGGCCATGTTTTCTTCCATCACGTTGCAGTAGTGGGACTGGATTTGCTTCACCCGATCAAAATCCCATGCATCATCAACCACGCGCCGGTTTGGCAATCCAAGCACGGTTCTTGATTCGAACAAATAGGCGAAGGCATCCACCGATGCCGCCTTGACCAAGTCGTCGAATTCGGGGCGAATGTCAATCGGTGTGATCCACACGCTCTGCTGAAGGCATCCCATGTTCAGGCGTTTGAGGAATTGCCTTAATACGTCGCGATACTTGCGGTCGGCTTCGGGAACGTCGTAGACGAAGAGGTACCAAATGCTGTTCCATTTCCTGCTCCACGCCTTTTCCGGGTTGAAATAGTCGGGGAGGCTGCCTTCACCCGCTTCTGTCAATGTAAGTTTGGGGGTTCGTCCTCCCTCGCGGTGGTGAACAAGCAGCCCCTTGTCGCGCAATCGGTAAGTCGCATCCCTATATAGTTTTTGGTTGGGATAGCACGAGCGGTTTAGTACGGCCCAGCCGCCCCTGCTGAGGAACACGGAGGCGACATCCAGCAGTTCGAGTAGCTCCATCGCCATGCGCCGCCTAACGACGGGGAAGCTGATGTCCGGATGATGGAATGTCGCCCATTGCATGCCCGAAGTGTCGTATCTAAATCGACGGCCGTCAAATCAGAAACGACGTTGTGGGTGGAATTGATATGGGGGGTGAGTGGTACTGGTTCACTGCGCGGAGGCGTCCCAAGGCCTGCGGCACAGTTCTTGCGCCTGCTAGGGCTGCAGTGCTATTCGTGCCGCCGGCTTTAGGTCAGCGGTCCGCCGGGTTTGTCGTGGATGATGGTGTCGGTCGGGGCATCGTCCTGCTGCTGGTGGTCGGCCATGTAGTGGAGGCCGCGACTCTCCTTGCGCTGCTTGGCGGAGCGGACGATCAGCTCGGCCACGTCGGCAATGTTGCGTAGCTCCAGCAGGTCGGAGGTGACGAGGTAGTCGCCGTAGTATTGCTTGATTTCCTCGCGCAGGTTGCGGATGCGTCGGCGGGCGCGCGACAGGCGGCGCTCGGTGCGGACAATGCCGACATAGTCCCACATGGCGGTGCGCACTTCGTTCCAGTTGTGCTCCACCACGACCGCTTCGTCGGAGGAGACGGCCTCGCCGCATTTCCATGCGGGGATCGCCACCTCTTCATCGAACTCTTGCCAGACGCGCCCGATTTCGAGCGCGGCTTCGTGCCCGCAAACGAGCGCTTCGAGCAGCGAGTTGCTGGCGAGTCGGTTGGCGCCGTGCAGGCCGGTGCTGGCCACTTCGCCGCAGGCGTAGAGGCCGGGCAGGGCGGTGGTTCCGTTGACTTCCGCCACGACGCCCCCGCAGGAATAGTGCGCGGCGGGCACGACCGGGATCGGGTCGGTGGCCATGTTGATGCCGTAGCGCAGGCAGGCGGCATAGAGGTTGGGGAAGCGCTTTCGCAGGAAGGCTTCGGAACGATGGGTGATGTCGAGATAGACATACGGGTCGCCGTGCTTCTTCATCACGAAGTCGATGGCGCGCGCGGTGACATCGCGCGTGGCGAGCGAGCCGCGGGCGTCGAAATCCTCCATGAAAGCGTGTCCGCGGATGTCCTTGAGCTCGGCGCCTTCGCCGCGTACGGCCTCGGAAATGAGGAACGATTTGGCCTGTGGGTGGTAGAGGCAGGTGGGGTGGAACTGCACGAATTCCATGTTGCGGACCGGTAGGCCGGCGCGCCAGGCCATGGCAACGCCGTCGCCGGTGGCGACATCGGGGTTGGAGGTGTAGGGATAGACCTTGCCGAGGCCGCCGGTGGCCAAGACGGTGCACTTGGCGTTGATCGCGTATATCTCGTCGGTTTTCTTGTTGAGGAAGTAGGCGCCGATGCAGCGGTTTCCTCCGGGATGTTTGATCCAGCCCGTGGTGACGAGGTCGACCGCCATGAGGTTTTCGCGGATGGTGATGTTGGTGTTTTCGCGGGCGCGGGCAATGAGCACCTGCATCATCGATTGCCCGGTAATGTCGCCGGCATGCAGCACGCGCCGATGCGAGTGGCCGCCTTCCTGGCCAAGGTCGTATTCGTTTTCCTTGCCCTTGCGTTTGCGCTGGTCGAACTCGATGCCGAGCTCTTCGAGTTGGGCGATGCGTTCAAGGGCACCCTGGACCACGCGCCTGACCACGTCCGGATCTCCCAGTCCATAGCCGGTTCCGAGCGTATCTTCCATGTGTGCTTCGACCGTGTCTTTCGGGTCGATTACGCAGGCGATGCCGCCTTGGGCATAGAAACTGTTGCACTCGGAGGCCTCGACCTTGCTGGCCACCAGCACGCGCCCGTGTTTGCCGAGCTCGAGCGCGGCGGTGAGTCCGGCCAGGCCAGAGCCAATGATGAGGAAGTCGTATGATTGGGTGTTCATCTTGTAGGAAGGAACGAGTGCCTTATGCCTTTTGCCTGACGTTCTCCTTTTTCTCTTCGGCATCGGCCTTGATTCTGGCGATTTGCTGCTGCCGGGTTTGCAGGATCATGGCCGCCTTGGCTGGATCGGCTTCGGTGGCCAGCTGCTGATCGAACATGATCTCGGTTTCGGCCACCTTGGCCTTCGTTTTCGTGTCGATTTCCGAGAGGGCCGCCTTCTGCCCGTCGGTTAGTTCGTTCGATTCCCCGCCGAGGCGTTCCATGGCCAGATCGTATGCACTTTTCATTCCGCTCATCTTTTCCATTCCTTTCGGGCAAGCAATATACGGTTCGGGGAGCGGAAAAGAAACCGCGAATTCACGTGAATGGGAAAGAGCGGCGCGGCGGGGTTTTAAAGAATATCATTCGTCGGGCAAAATAAACGTTATTAAACATCGCTTGATGAAGAAGGTTTTGGTTCATTCCCAGCTTGCGAAAAAAACCGTGGAGTGAATCTGGGAGGTTCCATGAAGCGTGCGTGTCTGTTTCTTATATGCAATCTATGGATCACAATGCGCCTCTACGCGCAGACGGAGTATGTGCAGGATGGTTCCCCAACGGCGTTGGAGGAAGAGATTCGCTGGTTGCTGAACCGAGGCCGCTACGATTTCGCCGCCGAGAATGCGGCGCGGGGAACCGCCTATGCGGTTGCAGGCGACGGCTCCCCTTCCGCTGGGCCGCTTGCCCCCCACGAGGCGCTCATTCGCTCGGCCCGCCGCCATTCGGAGGACATGGCCCGCCGCAACACGTTCCAACACGACACCTTGTCGAACAGCTTTTACTACGATGCCGCGCTCTATCCTGGGTTCCAGGACCGGATGGAGGTTGAAGGCTATGACTGGGGAACTCCCCGCGAAAATATTGCGGCCTCCCAGAATTTGACCACGGCGCAGATCTATCTCGGATGGTGGAACAGTACCTACCACCGCGAGGATATGTATGTTGAACGGCTTACCGACTTCGGATGCGGCCATTATTATTCCTCTTCCTCAAAGTATTGGCACTACTACACCATGGATCTGGGGAGAACCAGGTCGTACTTCTACACCTTCACCGGCACCCTGTTCTACGATGCCGATCATGATGGAAGGTATGACCAGGGGGAAGGGGTTCCCGGCATCGAGGTAGGCATCGAGGTCAATGGAACGGCAACGGGTTCCTATGATGTTTCCGGGACCGTCGGGAGTTTCGCGATCCCCATCATGGATATTCCCTCTGGCACCGGTGCGGTCGTGCTCCTGCGCAACACCACCGAGGGCATCCGTTCGCTTTCGATTCCACAGGATTACCACAACTTTGAAACCGTAACCCTTGCGCCGGGCGAGTCCGTTGCCTTGGGAGGGTTCACGCGGGTTTCAGGTTCTAGAAACGTTGGTTTCCGCAACCTGAATCCTCTGCCGCCGGAGCCGTCGTGGGCCACCTATGCCTCGGTGGCGACCGACTTCACGGTGTCCTGGAATTCCTCCGCCGACGTGCAGTACCGGATTGAGCGCAGCACCAACCTGGTGGATTGGATTCCCGCCCATGCGGCGTTCTCCAACGGAACCGGTGCCGTGATGACCTTTACTGATGGCGGCGCCTTTGGGCGCGACGCGAACAGCTTCTACCGGATCGTTGCCCGTTGGATGCCTTGAATCAATATGGCTTTATAATTGCTCGAGCGAGAAACCCTTTTTCCTGAGCAGCTCCAGGAGGCCGGTGGGACTCGGCAGATGGCCTGCTCCGACGACCACCATGTAGGTTTCGTCGTCCATGGAGAGTTTGGCGAGGCGATCAATCCAGATTTTGTTTCGTGCGGTGATGAACCGGTTATAGATGTCCGGGTAATCCTTGAAGCCCGAGTTCAGCAGTTCGTCCAGCGTTGCCATGTCGCCCGTCTCCCAGGCGGCGAGCAGTTTTTCAATCTCTTCCTCAACCATTTTCAGGTCTTCGAGGGCGCGGTTGACGAAATCGTCCGGATTGGCATCGGACAGGCTGTCGAACAGGCTGATTTGGTAGTCGATGCTTTCGAGTCCGATAATCTTTTTGTGGTCGGCCTTGGCTTTTTCATAGAAATGCTTATCGAGGCCATGTTCGGCGGCGAGTCCCATTTGCTGCATTTTGACGAGCGTGAGGGTCATGGTGGCGAACCAGGGTTTGAATTGTTGGATTGCGGCGATCGGCAAACCGATTTCGGTGCAGGCGCTTTCCAGGCTTTGGTAGGTGACGGGCTTGAGGACGCTTTGCAGGTTGGCCGGCGGGGCAAGCATGGCCTTGCCCATGATGAGCTGCTGGGTCTTGGGCGACATCATCTCGGCCATGTCCACCTCCAGCACCAGGGCGGTTGAGTTGGAGTAGGCGGCTTCGATGGCCGGGGCCAGGGGATAGTTTTCCGCCTTCAGCACGTGCGACGAGCCTTGCACGTAAAGGGTGCCATTTTTCGATGTTGCCTTCCATAGGCAACTTTTGGCCTGCGCGACGCCCGCCAGGGAAAGTGCGAGAGCCAGGAACGAGGAAACCATGAATGAACGTTTGGTCTGCATTGCTACTCCTTCTGGGGTTTGTGGAACTGTACAGAATTCAAGGTTGCTTGAAAGAAGTATATGGGCTGCGCCGTCGCTGCCGGTTTCGTGTTCGAGTCTTTATATACTTGCCAGACATGTTTCCCTTTCTATAATCCTCTTTATTAAATGAATGGAAATTGAATCAGTAAATCCTGGGAGGGAAAAATGAATACCAATGCAGTAATCATCGCGGAAACATCGGCCGATGCAACACCTATTGCCGAACAGGTCACGGGCATTGCCATCGAATGGGGGTTGAAGATTGTCAGCTTCCTGCTCGTCCTGTTGATCGGGATGTGGATTGCAAAGGCAATCAAGAAGGGTTTCACCCGTGTTATGGAGAAGAAGGGGGTTGATGTCACGCTGACCAAGTTTCTTACCTCCTTGCTCTATGTGGGCTTGCAGGCCTTTGTGATTGTGGCCGCGTTGGAAAAGCTGAACGTCAAAACGGCATCGTTCATTGCCATTCTCGGTGCCGCCGGCCTGGCCGTAGGCCTGGCACTTCAAGGTTCGTTGGCCAACTTTGCCTCGGGCGTGCTGATGATTATCTTCAAGCCCTTTGCCATTGGCGACTTCATTGAAGCGGGCGGTGCCATGGGCGGCGTCAAGGAGATCGGCATCTTCACCACCACGGTCGATTCGCCGGACAATAAACTGATGATTGTCCCCAACGCGCAGATCATGGGCGGCAAGATCACCAACTTCAATGCCAACGGCACACGCCGCGTCGACCTGGTGGCGGGCATAGGCTACGGCGACGACATCGACAAGGCCAAGAGCGTGATTGAAGGCATCCTGGCCGCCGACAAGCGGATCCTAAAAGAGCCGGCCCCGACGGTTGCCGTGGTCGAAATGGCCGATAGCTCCGTCAACATTGTCGTCCGCCCGTGGTGCAGCGGCGCCGACTATTGGGGGGTCTACTTCGACACCACCGAAACGATCAAGAAAACGTTCGACGAACAGGGCATCACCATTCCGTTCCCGCAACGCGACGTGCATATCTACGAGCACAAAGAAGGGTAGTCCGACGATATACGAGGCATATGGGGAAGCCGGGGCGAACTGCTCCGGCTTTCTGCGTTTCGGCACTTTGCAGGGCGCGGGTCTCTGGCTCAGGCCGCCATTCTGTGGCGTTTGCGGTCGCTGTGCCGGGCAATGGCCTGGCGTAGTTTGAAGTGGGCCCCTCCGGCAAGCTTCAGGCAGATGCGATGGCCTTTCCGCGTTTGCAGGATGTAGACCGGGCTGACCGAGCGTCGGTTGGTCAGCAGGAACTGCGGCCAATTGAAGATGAAGTAGACCGGGGAAACCTCCGAGCGGGTGGCCAGCCGCAGATAGTGAACGGCCCCCAAATGGATGCGGAGGTAGGGGATGATGCCGAAAAGGCGCCCCACAATATGGTCGCCGCTCAGTTCGTAGGTGCAGGGAGCGCCGAAGCTCATCGGCGCGAGCTGGTAGGTGGAGATCGTTTTATGCGTCACGCCGGCCACCCAGTTTGTTCTTCATGTCGATATGCGAGCCCCGGTCAAGCCGCATGAAGATTCTGGGTCTGTTTTCTGCCGCCTGCAAGGTGTAGACCGGGCAAAGCTTGCGGCGCGAGGGGAGGAAGCTGAACCAGTTCAGGTGGTTGAGTTTGGTCACGTCCTCAGCGTCGGCCTCCCGAAGATCCATCACTTTGTTGAGCGGAATGGAGTTTAGGGTAATGATGCGAAACAGCTTGGTGGTCAAGGATTCGGCGGTGAGTTGGTAGCTCACGAACAGTCCAACATCCATATCGACGAGATTGAGTGCGCGCTTCTTATTCATGTATGCATATTAGCACACGATGTGCCATGTGGTGCGCGGAGGTCAAAATAGTGGCGAAAGTGCGGCAATTGCAATGTTAGCGGAACGCCGTTTCAATAACAGGTCTTCTCGGTGGTGAGAATCAGCGGTGCTTGAACAGGAGCGAGAACAGATAGGCGAACCCCGCCAGGACAATGATGGTGGCCCCGGCCGGAAGATCGGGTTGGTAGCTCAAGGCAAGGCCGCCGAAGGTGAGCAGGGCGCAAATGCCCGCCGCCAGCGCCATCATCGAACCCATGCGCAGGCAGAAGCGCCCGGCAATGGCGGCGGGCAGGGTCAGCATCACGATCACCATCACAATCCCGACGATCGATACCATCAGCACCACGGTCAGGGCCGTGAGCGCCAGCATCAGGAAATAGAAGAATTGGGTGTTGATGCCCCGCAGGCGGGCGAATTCCTCATCGAAGCAGACCGCCACGAATTGCTTGTGGAACAGCAGGGAGGTGGCAATGATGAAAAGGTCGAGCATCCCGATAATCAGCAGGTCGCGCTGCGTAACCAGCAGAATGTTGCCGAACAGGTAGGCCATCAGGTCTTCGCCATAGCCCGGCGTTTTGGCAATGAACAGGATGCCGGCGGCCATGCCAAGCCCCCAAAAGGCACTAATGACCGTATCGATCCGCTCCTTGGCCTTGATGTTGATCCATCCAATCACAAAGGCGGCCAGCAAGGCGGCAAGCATGGCCCCGAGCATCGGCGTCATGAACGACCAGCCGTGCACCACCTGCATATAGCGGGCGAAACCCATGCCGCCCAGCACGCAGTGGGCAATGCCCCCGGCGAGATAGGTGATGCGCCGGGTAACGACATAGGTGCCGACCACCCCGCAGGAAATACTGGCGAGCCATCCGGCCAGCAGGGCATGCTGCAGAAAGCCATGCTGGAACAGGGCCTGGAAAAAATCAGCCATCACCATGCTCCTGGTCGTGCCGCACCATATGCACGTGTTCGCCATACATGTCGTGGATGATATCCTCGCTGATCTCGCTGACGGGGTGGACGTGCACAACGCGGTTCACGCAGATGACCTTTTCCACGTAGCGCGAAACAAAGCCGACGTCGTGCGAAACCACCACAATCGTCAGCTCCTTGTTGAGTTCCAGCAACAGATCGTAAAGCTCCCGTTCAACATAGTCGTCCAGGCTGGAGGTGGGTTCGTCGAGCAGGAGCAATTTGGGCTCGGTCACCAAGGCCCGGGCAATCAGGACGCGCTGGCACTGTCCGCCGGAGAGCGCGGCCAACGGGCGATGGCTTAGTTTTTCGAGTCCCACCCGTTCCAGCATGTTGCTGGCGATGGCGCGGTCGGTCTTCGAATAGAAACCGAGCCGCCGCGTTTTGCCCAGCCGGCCCATCAGCACCACATCCAGCGCCGTGACCGGAAACTTGGAATCGAGGTGCGAATGCTGTGGAAGATATCCGATCCATTTCCGGCCAAGGATGGGCGTTTCCCCATAGACGGAGGCCGAACCCGCTCGCGGCTCAAGAAGCCCCAGCAGTATTTTAAGCAACGTGGTCTTGCCGCCGCCATTGGGGCCCACAACCGAGACAAACTCACGGTCGCCGATTTCCAGGTTGGCCTTTTCCAGCACGGAGACCGGCCCATAGGAAAAATCCAGGTTTTCAATATGGATGGGTGGCGGATTCATTGTTCCAAGGTTTGGGCAACAGCTTCCGCGATTTGCCGGAGGTTGGCAACAACATCTTCGGCCAGCGGATCCAGCTGGACCACGTTGCCGCCGATGGCATCCGCCACCGCCTGGGCGCTTTCGGCCGGAAACTGCTTCTGTACGAAGACCACCTTCACTCCATCCACCTGCGCCTGCTCGATCAGGTCGGCGAGCTGGCGCGGCGCGGGCGACTTGCCATCCAGCTCGATCGGAACCTGTGTCAGGCCGTATCGGTCGGCAAAATAGCCGAACGAGGGGTGGAACACATAGAAGCGGCTTCCGTTGAACGGGGCGAGACGGGTTTCGAGGTCTTCATCCAGTTGCTTCAAGGTTTGGACCAGTTTTGCGTGGCGGTCATCGTTGTTTTTTGCGAGCGCATTGAACATGCAGGTGGCAATCCGTTCGGCGTTTTGCGGACTCAGCCAAACATGCGGGTCTTTTGCGCCATGGTCGTTCGTGCATTGGTGGCCGGCATGCTCATGCGGCATCGAGCGTTTTTCAATGGCCGAGTCGGTTTCGACAATACGGAGTTTCGGATAGATCGGTTTAATCTTCTTGAGCAGGGCCTCTTCGAACGGGACGCCGATGGTGAAAAGCATACCGGCCTCTCCAAGGGCCGCCAGCTGGCGGGCGGTCGGTTCGTAGGCATGGGGGGATTGGCCCTCGCCAAGCAGCGTCCGGATTTCCAGATCGTTTCCCGCAATCTCCTTCAGCAGCCCAGCCATGGGGGGTATGCTCACGAAAACCATTGGTTTTCCAGTGGTGTCCGGGGTCGGGTCTTCCGCGCATCCGAAGAGCAGCAGGGCGGTTAATAGTAAAATAGTACCTTTCATGTCCTGTATAAATGGCCTAGCCCGTTTCAAATGTCAACAATGCCGCCCGTAATTCGTCGGGCGGGTTCGAAATGCACAACCGCTTGTTGCGGCCGGTTTCCCCCGAAAGGATTTCAATGCTGGTTCGCGGAATCTTCCAGAGTTTCGAAAGGAACTTGATGAGGTAGGCATTGGCCTTGCCCTCCACCGGCGGGGCCTGGATGCGCACCTTCAGCGCATCGCCCATCACTCCGGCAATGCCATCCTTCGAGGCGCGCGGTACCGCGCGCACATTCAGGATAAGGCATCCATCTTTTTCCTCGAAACAGGGCATGGCTATTCCGGTTCAGGGATGAGTTCCTTCAGCTTTGCCAGAAGGTTCGGAAGTTCATCGTTAACGACATTCCAGATGACATCAAAGTTTGCCCCGAAATAGTCGTGAATCAGTTTATCCCGCATTCCGGTAATATTCTTCCACGGAATGTTTCCATGGGCCGAGCGAAAGTCGGTTCCAATGTTTTTTACCGCTTCTCCAAGGATTTCGATGTTGCGGGTGACGGCATCCTGCGTTTTGTGATCGCGAAGAAAGGCATCGTAATGCATGCCATCGCAATATTGAATTGCCCGTTCTGCGGCTTCAACCATATCCAGTAAAGAGGTTCGCAGGGATCGTTTAGACATAGGTGACGGAATTTTCGATGCTTTTGATGATTTCCGGTTGGCGTATGCTGCGCAATCCTTCAGGCGTGAGGATATCGATTGATCGGTTTACCGAATTCTCCAGTTTTTCAGCAAACTCCACGAATCGCAGGCCAATAGGTTTATCGAACTCTACAAGGACATCCAGGTCGCTTTCGTCCGAAGAAGTCCCGGACGAAAACGAACCAAAGATGCCCAGCGATTTTACGCCGAATTCTCCACGAAGTTCGGGCAATAATCCTCTCAGTAGTTCGATCATGTCCTGTTTGTTTTGCATGGTCCGAGAGTACCCGCAATGGAATGGTGGGTCTATGCTTTCGTTGAGGTTTTTTCCCGATTCCTTGCCGGATGGATCGGGCTGCAGGCTTTCGCAAGCTGAACCTCGACACCGCTTTCATAAAAGGGGCATATTGATGCCACGAAACAGAATCTGGCAAAGGAATAACAAATGGCGGACAGACGATTTAACAAGGTGGCAGTCTTGAAGGGCGGGATCTCTTCGGAGCGCGAGGTGTCGTTGAAGTCCGGCGCGGCGATCGCGCAGGGCTTGCGCGACGGCGGCTACGACGTCAGCGAGATCGACATTGAAACCAAGGATTTCTCGCTTCCCGCCGGCATCGAGGCGGTCTTTATTGCCCTGCATGGCCAGTTTGGCGAAGACGGCGAAATCCAGCAGCGGTTGGTTGATCTCGGCATGCCCTTCACCGGTTCCGGCGCCGAATCCAGCCGGGTTTCGTTCGATAAGGTTCTGACGCGCGAGTGCCTAATCGCCAACGGTATTCCTGTCGCAAAAGGTGAAGTCATCACCAAGTCGGCCGCCCGCACCCTCCCCGTACCGCTCGTGGTCAAGCCGCCGCGCGAAGGTTCGAGCGTCGGGTGCCATCTGGTTTTCGAAGAGGAGCAGTGGGGCGCCGCCTTTGCCGATGCCGCGCAATATTCCGCCGACGTGCTGGTCGAGGAATATATTCCCGGACGCGAGCTGACCGTCGGCGTGGTCGATGGCCAGGTGCTGCCGGTGGTTGAAATCAAGCCCAAGACCCCGTGGTACGACTTCAAGGCCAAATACATTACCGGCGACACCACCTACGTCTGTCCCGCCGAGCTCGATCCCGATCTGGCAGCCGAGCTGCAGTCCATCGCCCTCCGAACGTTCGACTGCCTCGGGGCCGAGGGCTTCGGCCGCGTCGATTTCCGCCTCTCGCCCGAAAACAAGCCCTACGTGCTCGAGCTCAACGCCATCCCCGGTTTCACCGCCACCAGCCTCCTGCCCAAGGCCGCGCAAGCCGCCGGAATCGGTTTTTCCAAGCTTTGTTGTCGAATCATGGAATGGGCTCATCTATAGTGTTGCGATTGATTCAAGGGTGTAGGAATGGCCGCGCGGAAGAAGACGACAACACGAAAAAAAGCACAGTATGTGCGGGCGAAAAAGCGCGGCGGTGGCGGGTCGGCGCTGATGGCCCAGCGCACGGTGGTGCTGACGATTGCCTGCTGCCTGCTGCTGGCCCTGCTTGTTGGGGTCGTGATGGGCTTCCGTTGGGTCAACCGCAAGCTCTATGCCGAAAACCAGCGTTTCGAAATCCAGAACCTGCTGATTTCCTGCAATGGCAAGCTGACGGAGGAATACATCCGCGAGATGTCCGGCCTGAGCGAGGGCATGAACCTGTTCGAATGCAGCTTCAAGGAGATCGAAGGCAAGTTGCTGGAGGTTTCGATGATCGAGTCGGTCTACCTTGAGCGCAAGTTGCCGAACACGATGATTGTCAAGGTCAAGGAGCGCGTGCCGGTGGCGCAGATCATCGGTCGCCAGGCCACCCGGTACCCGTTCATGGTGGATCGCTACGGGTATGTGATGCCGCATCGGCGCAAGCTGGCGACGCTACCGGTCATCAAGGGGCTCGACATCGACCTGGGGCTGGGGCAGCCGGCCAGCCATAGCGATGTGGAAACCGCGTTGAAGATCGTTGCGATGTGCGAAAGCAGCACCTATCTGCACACCTTTGTTCCGCTGGAAAGCATCGACCTGCAGTATTCCGACTATGTCTACCTCTACCTGAAAAACGGCGTGCGCGCAAAAATCCCGCGCTTCTCGCTCGAGCCCCGTCTCCATAAGCTCGCCTCGGTCATCAAGATCGAAACCGGCCGGGGGCTGAAGGTGAAGACCGTCGATGTCACCCTCGATACGGCCAAGGTGCCTGTAACCTACTATTGATCTTGGAGAAGCATGGCGCTCGAAGCTACGGCAGTTTTGGAAATCGGAACCAGCACCGTCCGCGTAATCGTGGGGGAGCTGCGCGATGACGGTTTTGTGTCGGTCGTCGGGATTGGCGAAGCCGAGTCGCGCGGCATCCGCAAGGGCGAAATCATCAACCGCGACGACGCGATCGCCTGTGTCCGCAAGGCCATCAAGGCGGCCGAGGAAAACCGCCGCAAGGGGATCCAGTCGATCATGCTCGTCACCTCCGGCGGGCAGGCGCTCGCCAAGAAAAGCACCGGCATGCACAAGTTGGTCGATCCGTCCGATAACCAGCTGGCCGAGGTTGTTGAGGAGGACGTCGACGAAGTCGTCGAGCTGGCCCGCAAGGTGGCGCTTCCCGAAAACCGCATGAAGCTGCATACCTTGCAGCAATATTTCCAGATCGACGACTCCATGAACGTCACCAACCCCATCGGAATGGCCGGCGAGGAACTGCGCGTCGACATGCTCACGATCCATGGCAAGCGGAGCGCGGTCGATAACTTCCGGAAGATTGTCGACGATGTGCCGATCACCTGTTCCGATGCCGTCTTCAGCGGCCTTTGCTCCGCCATCGCCGTGGTGAACGACGAGCAGAAGAAAGCCGGGGTGCTCGTCATCGATATCGGCGGGGGCACCACCGACTTTGCCCTCTATCACGACGGCTTCCTCCAGGCGGCCGGTTCCTTCGCGGTCGGGGGCGACCACGTGAGCAACGATATTGCCGTGGGCTTGCAGATTCCCCTGGCCGCCGCCGAGAGCGTCAAGAAGAAGGACGGCAGCGCCCTGACCAACCTGATGGAGCGCGACCACAATATTTCCATTCCGAGCTCAACGCAGGGATTTGGCGGGAAGATGGTCCGTGCGGTGACGCTCAACACGATCATCAACGCCCGCATGGAGGAAATCTTCACCCTCGTGAAGGAGCAGGTGGATCTTCAGTGCCCGAATGTTCCGCTCAGCGCCGGCGTGCTGCTGGTGGGCGGCGGCGCCTTCCTCAATGGGGCGCGCGATCTTGGGCAAAAGGTTTTCAACGTTCCCTGCATGTACGGGAAACCGTCCGATGTCCACGGGCTCTCCTCCGCGAAGGAGGCGCCGCTCTATGCCTGCCATGTCGGGGCCATCCGCTATGCCGCCTCCCTGCGGACCGTCGAAGAAAAACCGCCGCTGGGCAAGCGGTTGCTGCAGCTGTTCTGGGGAGGTGCCCATGAGTGAGCCCGCCAAGGCTGATGGCCGCGGCATCGCCGCGCCCCGCATGTTGGTGATGGGGGTCGGCAGCAGCGGTGTGCGGGCTGTTGCCGCCATGCGCCAACTCAACCCGGGCCTGGATGCCGTGGTGATCGATACCGACACGAAGGTGCTGGAAGCCACCTCGATGGATCGCGTGATCCACGTCGGGGCAACCGTTACCCGCGGCTTCAGTTCCGGTGGCGACGTTGAACTCGGTCGCCAGTCGATTGAAAAGGATTCCTCCAGCATCCGGAACCAGCTGCGGCTGGTGGATCTGCTGGTCATCGTGACCGGGCTTGGAGGGGGAACCGGTTCCGGCGCCGTGCCGGTCATAACCCGGATCGCGCGCGAGGCCGGTTCGCTCGTGTTGGTGATGGCGGGCATGCCTTTCGCCTTCGAAGGCCGTAAAGTCGCCCGGGTTGCGGAGGAGGCGCTGAAGCGAATCCGAACCCATGCCGACGCCATCATCCGTATTTCCAACGAACGGTTGGTCGACCGGTCCGATGCCGAGCTTCCGGCCGAGCAAGCCTATGCCCGCAGCCATCAGGTGATGATGGACGGCATCTGCGGGATCTGGCGCTTGTTGACGAAAAACGGCGTCTGCGGTCTGGACTTTTCCTGCCTGCACACCATGTTGCGCAACTGCGATGGCTATTGCCATTTCGCCAGCGCGGAAGGCTCCGGCGACACCCGGGCGACGCGGGTTGCGGAAGGGTTGGCCAAGCATCGGTTGCTCAACAAGGGCAAGCTGCTGGAGGCGTCCGAAGGGGTTGTGGTTAGCCTCACCGGCGGGCACGACCTGAAGCTGAGTGAAATCGAAGCGGTGATGAACCGTTTGCAGGAGTTGCTGCCGGAGGAGATCTGGCTGAATTTCGGCGTTGTGGTCGACCCTGCTTTCGAAGGGCGCATTTCCGCCATCGCACTGGTGGCCGAGCACTGGAAGGAGCCGCTGGTGGACGATGCCAACCGGCAGATGGGCTTCAGCTTCAACCGGCGCCAGGGTCTGCAACAGGGCGAGCTTCCGCTCGAAACCGCCGGGAAGGGCGAATTCACCTACGTCGATCCAACCATCCATAACAACCAGGATCTCGACGTCCCCGCCTATATCCGCCGCGACATCAAGTTGCCGAGGTAGGGTTGGAGGGGCGGGTTCCACCCCGCCCTAAACCAGTCGAGCGGTGGCCCGGGTGGAACCGGGCCCTCCATCTATTGCATAAAGAAATTGGTGGCGCGCTCGGTGCCGATGGTGGTGTCTTCGCCGTGTCCGGGGAAAACGAGCACGTCGTCGGGCAGCTGCTTGAGCTTGTTGAGCGATTCCTTGAGCTGGCGCGGGTTCCCGCCCGGCAGGTCGGTGCGGCCGCATGATCCCTTGAAAAGCGTGTCGCCGGCAATCAGGATTCCGGGCTCCGGAAACAGGATGCAGCAGCCTCCGGGGGTATGGCCGGGGGTCTCGATGCACTGGAACCGGATGCCGGAAAACTCCCAATCCTTCGCGCTTTCGAGCGGCATGGGGGTGTCGATTCGGGGGCGCGCCGGGACGGGATAGTAGGGGGCGATCTGGTTCGCGGAATCGAAGGCCCAGGCCCAGTCGTTGGAATGCATGGCCACCGGGGCCGGCAAGTTGGCATGCAGCGCGGCCAAGGCGTTGATGTGGTCGGCATGGGCGTGGGTGCAGACATAGGCGGCAACGGTAAGCCCGAGCTTGCCCAGGCGCTGCTCAATCACCTCCGCGTCATCGCCGGGGTCGAGCACAATGGCCTGCTTCGCGTCGTTGTGGACGATGTAGCAGATTTCCTGGAAGGCGCCGGTGGGAATGGCCTCGATATGCATCTATTTTTTCCCCGCGTTCGGCTTTTTGGTATAGGCGCAGTGAATCAGCATGTTGCCGCCGAGCTTGCCGGTGTTGTTGCCCACGGGCTTCACGTTGAGGGTGCGCACATCGTAGCGAACGCCTTGCTGCTGGAGCTCCGCCAGGAAATCGACCATGGCTTCCAGGTCGCTCTGCCACGTGCAGTTGATGGCCAGCTCGAAGAGGTCGCCAATGGGTTTCTCGCTGCGGGGCTGGTTGCGGGTGATGTCCATGCCGTGCTTGTCGGAGATTTGCTTGATCGTTTTCATCAGCTCGGGCGCAACCGACTTTTGCTTGGTGTCGAACACGCGCAGGCCTTTCTGCAGCTCGTTCAATTCGCCGAGCCAGTCTTCCTGCATCTTGATCGCCTTCTGGTTGAAGCTGATCTGCCGTTCCAGTTTTTCAATCTCGGTCGCCTTGGCCTTGTATTCGTCCATCTTGTTGCTGACGATGTACCAGGTCAGCCAAGCCAGCCCTGCGGCGAGCGTCGCAACGCCCAGGATCATTTCGCGTTGGGAAATCTTCATTATTCGGCCTCCTTCGTCGGGAAGGGGAGGGTCACGGAGTACACTGCGCGCCTGACGCCCTTCGTCGTTTTGGTGCTGACCGAAACATCCTTGGTGCCGTCGAACAGGGCCGACTTGTTCAGCGCGGAGAAATAGTCGTTGGCCAGGTCGTCGCTGCGGGCGGTGCCGCGAAGGGAGATGGCCTTGCCCTTGGTGTAGTTGAAGCTCACGAATTCAATGTCGCCGATCGGGAGCAGGCGGGTGACTTCGCGCAGGGTCTCAAGCGAGGAGTCGGAGCGGTCGGTGTATTCCTTGAGCGCCTGGAGCTTTTGCCGGTTTTGCAAGGCTTGTTCCGCCGCCGGGCGGATCGCCTCGGCATCGGCCTGGATGCCGGCGAGCTGTACGTCGCGCACCTTGTAGATGCCGAAGAACACCAGCAGCACCATCACCCAAATGGCGGCGATGCCGGCCGAAATGATGGTGAATTTCTTGCGCAGTTGCTTGCGCTGTTCGTGCTCGATCCATTCGCGCGGGATCAGCTCGATGCGGTTTTCGGCGTGCAGGGCGCGCTCGACGATGCCTTGGGACAGCGGGGGGAGCATCCCGAGATCGTGGTGCTCCACCCGGATGCCCGACTTTTCCGACAGCTTGGTGAGGAGTGCGTCGGGAATCTCGCCAAAGCTCCAGAACTGGATAACCGATGGCGTTTCCAGTTCGTGTTCGGTATCGAGCATGGTGAGGGTGTAGCCGATCTCGTAGACGAGTTCCTCGACCACGTTCATGTCGCCGGTATCCTCCTGGAGCGAGCGGAAGGCGATGGGGATGCCCTCGTTCATGACGGTGAGGGAAAAATCGATTTGATCGTCGATGATCAGGATTTCGCATCCGCGATCCCGCAATTGTTCCTTGCCCCGCAGGAGCTCGAGCCAGCCGAGGATCCGGGCGTCGATGCTGTGGATGCGCACCCCTTTTTTCTCGAAGGTGTCTCCGATGGCATCGATGCACGCGCGTTTGGCGCCGGCCATCAGGACGTCGGCACTTTCGCCGTTGTCTCGCAGGATTTCGTGGGCAATCGCAAGCTGGTCGATGGGGAAGGGGGAAACCTTGTCGATCTGGAAGCCGACCATGTTGGCGATTTCGGAAGGATCGGAGGTGGGGAACTCCATGGTGCGCATGAGCAGCTCGGAGGTGCGCAGCGCCGCGGTAACATCGCCAGCGAGATGCTCGATGAGCTGCTCGGGCAGTTGGATGGCCGCAATCGACTCTTCCAGGTTTTCCTCGGGGAGGGCAACGGCGTGCGCGCGTTGCTCAACGAGTTCGTTGCCATCCTGCTTGATCTTCAGGGTGGTCCATTCGATGCCGTCCGGGGTGCGGCATGCTGCTGTGATGATCTTATCGCGTATTCGCATTGTTCTTGACCGGTCCTTCGTTCCAATAGACCACTACCGAGTCCTTGTCTTTGAGCGCAACAATGCACTCGATCTGGTATTGGTTGCCGAATATATCTCCAACAGACGTTACCTTTACGAAAGTACTTTGCAATTTAAATTTGTTTCCATCGGCCCCCACGTCGCCGAGGCTCTTGATGCCATCGTCGAGCGTGTCTTTCTCGCCATCCTCGCCCATGCGGGCCTCGAACACGCTTTCAAGCTCCCAATCCTCGTATTCGGAGTAGCTTAGCAAGACATCGGCCGTGGCCGAATTCAGGTTCACCTTGCCGTCGCCCCAGACCGTCAGCTTGTCGGCGATGCCGATGATTTCGTCGCCCTCCTCGTCGGCGGAGCGGCCATAGAGGATGTCCGGCCCCCAGTTCTTGATGAGCAGCAGCTCCTCGACGCTGTCGAGCGGGCCGTTTTTCACGGGATAGCCCCGTTCCTCGTAGAACTCGTCGTCCGACTCGGCGCCGTTGAGGCCATGCAGGTCGTTTTCGTCCTTCCAGTCCTCGAGGCAGTCGATCATGGCATCCCAGTCGGAGGAGGGGACATTGGCGAACTCGAGCATATCCATCCATTGTTCGCGCGTCAGCAGGTTGACGTTGCGGCCGTTTTCCGCCGGTTCGACGGTGACGGTAAACTTGCCGCCATCTTCGAATTCAATGGTGGACGGGGCGGGGAGGCCGCGCTGGATGTAGAGGGCGGCCTGCATGAAACCGTCCTTGTCCTCGTCCATGTCCTCGATTTCCATCTCCTTGGCGTCTTTGTGCGCGTCGAGCAGGGCTCGGCCATATTCAAGGCCGGAGCGGGCCATCATTTCGGCCCGGTATTTCTTGCGCTTGTGCGAAACCAGCATGGCCTCCAGCTGCACCTCGAACGCAAACGAACCTACGATCAGCGAAAGGATGATGAGCACCCAAAGCGCCACCAGTAGCGCGGCGCCTTCCTTTTTTCGGTTGGAGCGAGGGTTCGTCATCGTTTGTTCGAGTTGATGATGGTGGTGTTTTTGGCGCCTCCGGAGGTGGAGGTGGTGCCTGAGTTGCCAGATGTGATGGAGGGGCCCGCAAGCTTTTCCTTGACCGATTTGGCCACCGGAATTTCGACCGTGCGGGAAAATTCGATGGGTTCCTCCTTTTCATCGGAGGATGCCACGAAGATCGTCAGCAGGATCCGCTCGGGGATGGAGTTTTCCGGTTCCCATTCCTCCGTCCAGTCCTCGGACTCCTCGTCCCAGAACATGATTTCCAGCCCTTGGATAACGCGGGAGACGAGGATGGGGTCGACGTCGTATTCATCCTCGAACTCCTCGTCGTCGGCGATGGCCGGCATGGCCACGGCAAACAGGGCCTGTTCGCCCCCCTCGTCGTCGATGTAGAGTTTAACCCGGTGCGGCCCTTCCGCAAAGGGCGAGTCGGCCGGCATGAAGGCGGAGCTGGAGGTCACGAAGCTGATCATGTCGGCCGGCAGGCCGCCGGACGAGCCTTTGTCGAACTTGAAGGCGTAGGTCTTGCGCGGATTGTAGAAATAGATGGTGGAATTCACGGCCGCCATGAGCTGCCCCATCGCAAAGTCGCCATGCTTGATGCCGTCGATCACCTCTGAACCGCGCTTCCATCCCCGGATGGTTCCGCTGAACGCCTGGAACGCCATCGACATCGCGATGGTCAGAATAATCATCGCCACCATCAGCTCCAGCAGGGTGAATCCACACTTGGCCTTATTCAGTTGGTTCGTTTCAGGTTTCACGTTTCAATCTAGTTTCCCTTGACCGAGCTCGTTACGCTTTCCGCATCGGGGGCATATTTGAAAACGGTGATTGCCTCGAAGGCGTCGCGGCCCTTTTCCGACCACTGGATGCGGGTTGTCACCTCGAAAAGGCCGGGGCGCTCCTCTTCATCGACCATCAGGATTTCCCGGAACCAGGTATACCCCTCGACATCATCGAAATCGCCATCCTCGGTCATTTCATCCATATCGACGCTTTCGATCGGATTCTCGATGTCCACCCGCTGGATCAATCCGCGCGCCACATCGCGGTTGCGCGCGGTGCGCACCACCGAAAGGCACCGAGCCATGGCCACCATCATCGACGAAACGCCGACGCTGAGGATAATCAGGGCAATCAGCACTTCAATCAGCGTCAGCCCTCTTTTGGATGCAGGTGGTTTTTTCATAAAGCAGATGCGAATAATCCCAGTTCGCCGCAGTTAAATAAAGACAAACATACCCGCTTTTTATTGCCTTCCAATCCCGACTTTAATGGGCGGGCGGGACGGGGCGGACATAGGGTGCGGGAACGGGGTTGCCGTGGTGGGGGAAGGGTGTGGTCCGTAATTGGCTCGACCGGTGGGGTGGATTGCGCTTTTTTATGCACAACGGAGCCTCTTGCAAAACCCTTCGAGTTTGCGAGGCGGTTTGTTAAAAGTTATTGGTTATTGGGCTAAACCGATGGTTGCGTACGACGTGTCCTGATAACCAATAACCAGTACCTGATAACTGGAACGGCAAAACCAGAGGTTTTGCAAGTTCCTCAACGTATTACTTTTTAAAAATGACCGTCTTCATCTCCATTTTGTTCTGGTTCGGCATCGCTTTCATGGTGGATGGGGCGTGTGGCCTGCTTTTCCAGGAAAAGTGGCAGAAGCTGGTGGCCGGGCTCAATATCCAGCGTTTGGCATTGATTGAAATCGGCGTATCCCTGGCCTTGCTCGCCGCCCACTATATCTTGCTCAATGGCGGAGGCTGATGCGCCTTTTTTTGGAGGGCGGGCCATCCCTGCAACAGGGGCGATGCGGCGGGGTTGGACACAAGCACCGCCTACGGGTACCACCCCAGCGGAAAGCTCGCCACCCGCACCTGGAGCCGTACCGCAGGCGTCCCGCCTGCCCCGTGGGGTAGGCTTTCCAGCCTGCCCAGCCCGGCCATGAGCAGGCAAGAAAGCCCGCTCCACATTTGGAGGGCGAGGTTCCATCCGAGCCGCTCGTGGAGGGGCGGACGCTGTCCGCCCGGGCGCACGGCGTGCGCCCCTCCAGCAACGATTCCATCCGAGCCGCCCGCCGCACCGGATCGTGATTCGCCGCAAACCTCCTTCGCCAAGGCTACGGCGGTCAAGTATCGCGCAGGGAAACGCAAGGACGGGGCGGAAAGAAATTATGGAGTGCGGCGGGAACTGAAAGGCCACGCCGCTTTAAAAACCGGTGCGGACGGTTTTGGTTGGCCACACAATTGAGATGCAATTGCGCGCATAGCACAAAGACCACCGCCAGGCTCTTCATCCCTATATGAACTTTACTTGAATGGTCTCACCACTGAGGACCTAGCGCGGCATAGCCGCAACCAAATTGTTTAGAACCACTGATGAACACCGAAGACACAGATTTTTTTTTACCACAGAGAACTCAGAGGCACAGAGCACCCTAATCCTCTGAGCCTCAGTGTCCTCTAGCGCAGCGGGTGGTGAAAACTTGTCAGGAAAACAAGAAATTGACGGATAGTAGTACGAAGGCACAGAGGAGCGGGAATGTTCAATTGCTCTGTGTCTCGGTGACCTCTGTGGTAAAAAAAATCTGTTTAATTGGGTATGATTCACACCAAAGCGGCTTCGCAGTAGAAAAAATGACAGAACAATTGGGACAGAATGATTTCCTTTATGCCGTAACCATGAATCATTTTGTCCTAATTATTCTGTCAAAAAAATTGCACGATTTGCTTAACCGCGAATGAACACGAATTTCCCCTGCGTCCGCACCGGAAATAGTCCTGTTATAAATCGTCCTGTAAAATCTCTCCGTCCGCACCGAGAATCATTTTGCAAAAATCCTGCCCAGCCCGGCCATGAGCAGGCAAGAAAGCCCGCTCCACATATTGGAGGGCGAGGTTCCATCCGAGCCGCCCGTGGAGGGGCGGACGCCGTCCGCCCGGGCGCACGGCGTGCGCCCCTCCAGCAACGATTCCACCCGATCCGCCCGCCGCACCGGATCGTTATTCGCCGCAAACTTCCTTCGCCAAGGCTCCGGCGGTCAAGTATCGCGCTGGGAAACGCAAGGACGGTGCGGGCGGATTATTTGACAGAATGATTTGGTGGCAGAATAATTTTGCGGCGCAGCCGCCCTGGAGCAACAGTGCTTAACAGCAACCTAAATTTCAGCATTTTTAACGGCGGAGTTGGCGGCGATGAGCAACTTTCTCATGACCGCCGTAAGCGCGACCATTTTGGGGCGGTGGTTTTCATTTACCAGACGCTGGTAGAACTCGCGCAGAACGGGGTTGTATGTCCTGGCGTTCATGGCAGCCATGTACAGACAGGAGCGCAGCCTGCGCCTTCCTCCGCAGACATGCCGTCTGCCGGACTTGCCCCCGCTGTCCCGGTTGAAGGGAGCGAGTCCCGCCAGCGACGCGATCTCCCTGCGCGAAAGCGTGCCGATCTCGGGGAGATGGGCGAGCAGTGTCACCGCATTGACGATGCCCAGACCTTTGATGGACTGGATGCACTTGGCCTTCTTCGTCATGGTTGCGTCTTCGGCAAGGGTGTCAGTGATTTTCGCTTCGATTTTCTCGAGCTGCTTTTCAAGCCATTTGAGGTGCTGTTTGATCAGTCTGATCATCTCCGGCTCGTCGGCGGTTCCCAAGCGGTTCTTCTCGGCCGTATGCATGTCGCTCAGGTGCACCCTTCGGTCAACGAGAGCGGTGAGCCTACGCTGCGCAGAGGAAGGCTTCTTGGACGGCTTGGGCTCGGTGTGCGACGCAAAGTCGCAAATCATCCGCGCGTCGATCGGGTCGGTCTTGGCGATCTGCCCCATGCCCAGCGCGAAGTGCCGGACACGCGACGGGTTCACGATGCTCGCGGTGCCGTCGGCGGCCATCACCATCCAGGCGGCCATGCGTTCGTAGCCTCCCGTGGACTCGAAGACATAGTGGGCGTTGCCCGCCCAGTTCATAAGCGCCGTGGCACCCTCGCAGGTGTTGTCGAAGCGCCGCGCTGTTTTTCCATTGAAGGCGTCCAGATGCTTCTTGGAAACATCGACGCCGCAGTATACTTTTTCCATGTTCATATTTGCTCCTACTTGCTAATGCGAGCTCGCTCGTACGGCTCATGCAACAGTTCGAGTTCAATATGGCAACCATCCGGCGGATCCGGGCTCCAGGACGTTCGCCCAAGGCGAACCAGTGCGCGACGATCTCACCGGACGGGAACCTCTCCCGGCTGGCCGGCCGGGGGAGGCACTCCTCTACGAGGATTGCACAACCCCTTTCACGGGAAAAAGGATTTCTCCGACGCTATAGAAATTCATTCTCAAAATCCTTTTTCCCTACCTGTTTTGAGTTGGTTGGAAAACATACAAGTGCGCCGACGGCGTCGGCGCTTTCCGTTGTGCGGGCGGTTGAGGAGTTAAAAGACGGCCTGCCATGGGAGTTGAATGCCGAAATGACGAATTAGGCGGCCTGACCCTTTTTCTCGCAAGCCGAGAGCCGCCCTTCCCAGTCGTAGGCCGCCGGCCAGTCCAGTTCCGTCATTTCCAGAAACAGGATTCTGAGTGCGTAAATGACTTGGCGCAACTGCCAGACCTTAAAACCGGGCGTTCTGCCTAACACATCGAGATAGGAATCGAGATAGGCAGAAGACACAGCGTTCAGTTTAAGCCCGTCCAGCCCATAAACGAACTCCTGCGCACGCCGCACATGCCACTCAGCATTTCGGCCGGAGACCCCGTATTTGGCGAGCTTCTCGGCATACTTGCCCCAGAACACCTGCTCTTTGCCCGACATTTTTCTTTTCACATGCTCTTTAGCCATGCATTCTACCTATCACATAAAAAAAGGCCTGTTAAGGAAATAAATAGGCAGATGCCGTTTCTGCCTAATCAACTGTTCGATTGAATAATGAAAAATAATACTAAACTAATCTTTTGGGCGGCATTAATTCTCTTGCTCGTAAGCTGTACGCATTTTCCTTCATCCGAAGAGAATGAGCAGAAGTCTTCTACTGAAGATTTCACAGACGTCGCGCATGCGCTTGCTGTTTTTCAAGGCCCAGGCTCCGGCTTGAACGACAGCATTAAGGCAAAAAATTATCTGATAGAACATTCAGAAGAGTCCATCGATCCTCTATTAGAAATCGTAAAGACCAGAGATTACTCATGGCAGACGGCTGGTCATGCCTTGGCGAAGACTAAAAATGAAAAGGTTCTCTACACGTTTATAGAGTTACTTGCCGACAATCATTTTGAAACAGAGGCAGACGGCTCCCGCAGGCTGTTTGCGAAAGGGGTTTCCTATGGAGGAAACATTGCTAAATTTTTAGGAAAAATGGGAGATGAAAGAGCGATCCAAGCTCTGAGGGATGCCGTTGATCAAGGCGACCATCAAGTCAGGTGGGCCGCAATAAAAGCCCTGTACTATCTGGGTGACCTCTCAATGGATCAGCTTTTTGAGATGGGAATAAATGAAGGATACCATTCTACCGGAACTGTTATTTTAGGTATCGCTTATGATGACAAATACTCTGATCCCGCTTATATCCTGACTGTTCTTGACCGTTTTATCGAAACTTTTCCTGAAGAGGAGTTCGAAGTAAGCTTAGCTCATGGGTATAAGGCGTACTGCTATGACTATCTTGGACAATATCCAGAAGCCTTGAGAGAGATCGACGTAGTCTTCGAGAGGCAGGGATACCTATCGTCACCGACCAAAAAGCACAAAGAGCGAATCTGGAACAAGATGATCGCGCCCCCCACCGCGACATGGAGCTATGTAAACGCCTGTGAAGGCGATGCTGAATGTAGCCTAAGCTTGAATATACTGTTTAAAACAAATGAGGTGAAAGTCTCCACCGCCTATACGTCTTTCTTTAAACCACACAACTATTCCGACACAGGATCGAACAGCACGCATACTTTATCCCAATTCCCAATTGAAACGGGCAACCCACAATCGAATGGTGACAATGAGACACTTGAGAAATCTCATTCATCTTTTTGCGTATCGGGTATTACTGAAACCGGTGTCGTTGTTCGAGTGGAGTTTGAATGCAGCTCGATAGAGGATGAGATTAGCTGCGATGTTGATCATAGCGTCCTTATTCCCTTTGGAGGAACCGGTCGCTGTAAAAAGGACGACGTACTATATCGATGGAAATGGGAGAATCTAAAAACGCGTCAGAGTCCCCATTTTATCGCACCTATAGATGTACTGGTTGTTCCAGAAAAAAAGACCCCGGTTGATGAAAAAGATAAAGCGACAGGACTCAAGCTTGTTGGTAGGTGGAAGGCAGTATTTGAGCCAAATATTCAAGTTATACACTGGTTTAAAGCCAATGGGGAGCATGTCCATGAAATGTTGGGCGGTGACATGAAGATAGACGGGGTTTGGGAGGTCGTGGGAGATACGCTGCGAATCAAATCAGGTGATATAGTGCTGCTGGGATCTAAACAGAAAAGCTCTACAACCTGGGTGGAACACAAAATCATCCATCTTTCAAAAGAAGAACTTCACACGCAACTGGAAGGTCGTCCTGTGGTCAAATATGTCAGGATGAAATGAGTGAAAAACCACTAATAGAAAAGAAAATTCGAACCAGATCCTAGACCCTACTTGGACAACGCCCGTTTTGAAGGCAACGTCTATTTCCCAAGCGGGTCAGGATTAACGTTGGAAACAGATAGATGAAACAACTAATCCCATTCTTAGCAATTGTTATCTTAACGGGCTGTGCTGGCCCAATGGATTATGTTTCTCCGGGACTCCAAGTTGTCGGGAGGTTAAACCAGACAAATATTTATGCGACTCAGCCCTATGACTATCGTCATATGAAACGGATTTTGGATGAATCAAATACTGAAGAAGAAAATCACAGACCAAAAGAACCCGTCGAAATATCAGAAAACGGAGAATTTGAGATTAACGTATATGGGTTTAGAAGAGGTGGTTTATTTTGGATTCTTCCACCGCTTGGAGGAATTGGGTTAGATTACAAAGCAGAAGTTATTATTGAAGTAGAGGGGCAATCTCCCAGAGGAATTGTCATGGGAAAGAAACCCGAAACTTACATTTATGACCCTGAGCAAAAAAAGGTTGTTAGAGATGTCTCAGATTTCATTCAAGTTGTTTCAGTATCAAAGACAGAAAGAACGGAGCCCTTCCCGTGGAGTGAAGACAAAAAAGAAATTGTGGATAAATTAACAATTAAAATAAAAGATTTCCAACCAGTGAATTCACATGTACCAGTTAAACGCGGCGAAATTTATTGATGAGGCAAAGCCGTTTGCGCGTTTAACTGGCCAGTGATTCTGGTCGTTGGCATGACATAAGAAAAATACATGGAAGAAGCATTAACATCTGAACCTTTCACAGTATGGGGATTGATATCCTCAGCTGGAATATTTGGTGCGATAGTAATTCTTATCTCAAGCCTATTGATCATAGTCAGCACAATTGGATTAATCTCCAACAGATCAAAATCGAAATTCTATCAGTGGATTCTCGGAGTAATAGTTAAGTTCAACTTATTGTCAGCCACCATTATTTTTACAGCAGGAATCATAAAATTCATTGTGATTAGTCAGACAGCAATGTGTTTTCATTATCATAGTTATTTGAAGGAACTATTGATGGGAATTCACATTCTATTGCTCACAGCCTTAGTCGCTTTCGGTATAAAAACTTTGAGTTCAATCAAACAGAAATTTTGCCAACCAGAACATTGAGCCTACTTGGACAACGCCCGATAAATTCGGTCAACGTTTAATTCCCAAGGCGGCTCATGTTGAACGTTCGAGAAAATAAAATGAAAACAATAAAGCTATTAGCAATACTGCCATATCTCGTAATCACAACAATTGCCTCAGAATTATCAGAACCAGACTTAAGCCTCAACATTCGCTGTAATGAAGGAGAAGTTATCCTTGCGGGCAACTCCAATACCAACTTTGAGTATTTCATATGCTCATCCAGCAACTTGACCGAGTGGTGTGTTCTCAACGAACACAAATCACCAACAAACGGCCTTTCAGAAATCTCAATAACCAAACCTCTTTCAAACCAAGCATTTTTCAAAAAAACAGTTGCGTCTGTGAAAGATATTGCATTCGTTACAACAGGGAATGCTGATATTTCAACAGGAGCAATTAGAAAGGACGGCTACTCACTTTTCGTAGTATCGACTGATAATTCATCTGGTGAGGCATTATTCACTACCCCCGATGGATCAGGAGCCTTGATAGCTTACAACGAGAATGGACTTCCTGAAACATTAACCACAGATAAGTATGTTTTCTACTTCACGAACTGGAGAAGTGACTCTGCTGATGTGTATTGCATCTCAAACGGAATTGTTTTGGAAACTTGTTATAATGTTCCCGTTGATGAAGCACTCATTGAACAAGCACAAGAACTGACAGCTGACATCCCCCAAACAATGCTTACCCTTGCCTCTCAGCAGAACTCATCTAATCTTGATGAATTTCAAAAGAATCTTTCGATTGCAGGGACTGCCGCAAGCACGGGGATTTGCATAGTAAGCACCGCTGCAACAATTGGTTCATGGGGAACCTCATCAGGGATTACAGTCCCTGTTGCGGCAGTTTCATGCACAAGTGCAGTACTTGATATTACAGCACTAATTACAGAAAATCGCTGGATTGGTCGAGCAAGTACTGTTTGGTCTGCAACTACTGCCTTTATCAATCCCGGCGGATGGGCAACAGCGACCGCATCAGCAATCGGTTTTGGAAATTCTTTGCTAGGGGAGTACCTAAATGGGGCTACAGACGCAAGAGATGCAATTGAAGAGATAGAGAATAATTATGGAACCGAATTTAAAGGAATTACATTCCCTCTTGGACTTGCGAGCTTCGCCGACAGAGTAATCTCGTATAATCCAAGTTACTCTGGCGGAGCAACACCCACTGAACCTACATCTATGAATGAACAATCAGCAATTGGCTCCCCTGATCATCCGGGAGGAATTAGCCCGGGTAGCGTTGCTTTGGGATCAGGAGGAAGGATTGTTTTAAAGTTTACAGATAATTATCTACTAGGTAGCGATAGCAGCGCCCCAGATCTATATATTTTCGAGGTAGGAAGTAATGTTGAGGATACATTTGTCGAAATAAGTAGTAATGGCTCTACTTGGCACTCCGTTGGGAAAGTCTACGGAGGAACCTCGTCAATTGATATTGATAGTTATGGTTTTTCATCAAGCAATACATTTAGCTATGTTCGACTAACTGATGACCCCAATGAGGGCGGCAACACAGGGACGTGCGTTGGAGCAGACATTGATGCAGTAGGCGCAATATCTTCTACTAGAAGAAACTAGCTCGAACAAAGCGTTCCACAACTATTTCTCACCGCGCAAACGCGGCGAGAAAAGTGTGAACGCACACGTTAGCAAATAATAAAATAGGAAATACATTATGAAAAAATTTACCACACTAAACGAAGTAGCAGAGGCCATTGATGATCGTGGGTTCTCAGTTGTCGATCCCAATGGAGTCTCTCTTTACATTTTTTCTGAAAGAGATCCATCTGAAGAATTCAAACAATACTACAAAAACTAGCCGAACCAGCTTGACCCTACCGAAAAAGGGGTCAGCCGATGAATCTTAGAATCAAGGATTATTGAAAGGACAAATGGTCAGGCCGCCTAATTCGTCATATTGAATCGAAGCCCAGCATTACCCTGCTGCACTGCGTTCAAGACACGAAAGCCCCCGCTCCGTTGGAAGCATCCATGAGGCCGGATTCGGCAAATGGGTCAGAGTACCTGGGTAGATGCAAAAGATCACGAGCGGTTTTGGGGGCGCGGTGGTTGCCCGTTCGGCGGGGCAGGCGGGACGCCTGCGGTACAGCAAGTGGCGCGTAAGCGTGCGGTGGTATTTCCCCGACGGGGGCCAGAAAGCCCCCGCTCCGTTGGAGCCGCCCATCGATCCTGTCCATCAGGTAATTCGGGCAGAACACGACTAGCCGATGCTTTGGGGCACGGGATGAACTCGCGCCAGCGGACGAGGCCGGATTCGGCGGGGCAGGCGGGACGCCTGCGGTACGGCAAGCGGCGCGTCGGCGGGGCGGAAGTTTGTCCGGTCAGCCGCCGATGCCGACGTCGAGGCCCTGTTCCTTGAAGATGGCAATGGCGCGGTCGATATCGTCCTGCGTTGGTTCCTGCATGGCGTGGAGGTTGCAGGGCTGGTTTAGCCGCTTGAGTTTGGAGGCCGCGATGTTGTGGTATGGGAGCAGGTCGATGGGTTTGCGCGCCCCGTCGAGCGAGGCGATGAAGGCGGCCGAGGCGCGTATGTTTTCCTCGTCGGCATTGATGCCTTTGATGAGCGGGATACGGATGATGATCGAGGCACCGCTTTTGGCGAGGAGCTGGAGGTTTTCGAGGATTATGCGGTTGTCGACACCCGTCCATTTTTTATGTGCGGCTGGATCCATGTGTTTCAGGTCGAAGAGGAAGAGTTCGGTATGCCCGGCGATTTCGAGCAGGGTTTCGGGGTCGGCGAAGCCGGAGGTGTCGACCACGCGGTGGATCCCTTTTTTTCCGCAGGCCTTCAGCAGGTCGAGCAGAAAGGCGGGTTGCATCAGCGGCTCGCCGCCGGAGATCGTTACACCGCCGCCGGACTGGTCGAAGAAGACGGTTTCCTTTTCGATTATCCTGGCGAGCTCCTCCGCGGTTTCCTCCCTGCCGGTCGTTTCGATCGCCTTGGCCGGGCAAACCTCCGCGCAGGTTCCGCAGAGCGTACAGGCGGCGGGGTCGGTCACGATTGTGCCCTTGGCCAGTTCCAGTGCGTTTTCGGGGCAGGCCTTCACGCACTCGCCGCAACCGATGCACTTGGCGGCATTGAACATTTTCTGCTGTTTGGGTGAAATGCTTTCCGGGTTGTGGCACCACGCGCAGGAAAGCGGACAGCCCTTGAGAAAGATCGTCGTGCGGATGCCGGGGCCATCGTGGATGGCATAGTGCTTGATGTCGAATATAAGGCCAGATCCCATGTCATGAAATGAAGGGTTAAGCATTCTTATTTAAAAGGATTCGTTTTCGGTTCGATCGATGACCTCCTGCTGGAGGTCTTCGTTCATGTCGTTGAAATAATCGCTGTATCCGGCCATGCGCACGAGCAGGTCCTTGTAGTCTTCCGGGCATTCCTGCGCGGCGCGCAGGGTGGCGGTGTCGACGATGTTGAACTGGATGTGGTGGCCGCCCAGGGTGAAGTAGCTGCGGATCAGGTGGCAGAGCTTGGCGATGTCTTCGTCCTTCTTCAACAGGCTGGGCAGGAAGCGCTGGTTGAGCAGGGTGCCGCCGGACATGGTGTGGTCGAGCTTGGCCAGCGATTGGATGACGGCGGCCGGCCCGTGCGTGTCGGCGCCGTGCGATGGCGAGGTGCCGTCGGAGATGGACTTTCCGGCCAGTCGCCCGTTCGGTGTTGCGCCCATCACCTTGCCGAAATAGATGTGGCAGGTGGTGGAGAGCATGTTGAGGTGGAACTTCCCGCCTTTGGTGTTGGGTTGTCCTTCGATCAAGCCCAGCAGGTCGTTGTAGACCTTCAGGGCAATGCCGTCGGCTTCGTCGTCGTCGTTGCCGAAGAACGGGGTGCGGTTGAGGATCGTCTGGCGCATCACCTCGTTGCCCTCGAAATTTTTCGCGACGGCATCGAGCAGGGCGTCCATTGCGTAGCGCTTGTCCTCGAAGACGTGCTTTTTGATGGCCGCGAGCGAATCGGTCACGGTGCCGAGGCCGGTGCACTGGATATAGTTGGTGTTGTAGCGCGGCCCGGCATCGTAGTAGTCGCGCCCCTTGGCGATGCAATCCTCGATGACGACGGAGAGGAACGGTGCCGGGGCATACTTTGCAAACATGCGGTCAATATAGTTGGAGACGCGGATTTTCTGGTCGATCACGAACGAGAGCTGCTTGTGGAAGGCTTCGTAGAGTTCCTCGTAGTTCTTGAAGTCGCGCGGGTCGCCGGTCTGGATTCCGCAGCGCTTTCCGGTGCACGGATCCATCCCGTTGTTCAGGGTGACTTCCAGGATTTTCGGTACGTTAAGGTAGCCGGTTAGGACATAGGCCTCCTTGCCGAATGCGCCGACTTCGATGCACCCGGAGCAGCCGCCTTCGCGGGCGTCGTGCAGCGATTTTCCCTGGCGCATCAGTTCCATGATGTAGGTATCGGCATTGAAGACGGAAGGATAGCCGTGGCCCTGGCGGATGACGCGCGCGGCCGCCTTGAGAAACTGTTCCGGCGTTTTGGTGCTGATGTGAACGGAGTTGCCCGGCTGCAGGATGTGGAGCTCTTCCACGATTTCGAGCATGATGTACGACACTTCGCTCACGGCGTTGCCGCCGTTGCGGTCGACGCCGCCTATGTTGAGGTTGGTGAAGTCGTTGTAGGTGCCGCTTTCGCGGGCGGTGATGCCGACCTTGGGCGGGGCGGTGTGGTTGTTCACCTTGATCCAGAAGCAGGAGAGCAGTTCCTTGGCCTGGTCGCGCGTTAGCGTGCCGGCGGCGGTTTCCGCGTTGTAGAACGGGGCGAGGTGCTGGTCGAAGTGGCCCGGGTTCATGGCATCCCATCCGTTGAGTTCGGTGATGGTGCCGAGATGGACGAACCAATACATCTGGATCGCTTCGTGGAACGTGCGCGGCGCGTTGGCCGGAACACGGCGGCACACCTCCGCCATCTTCCTGAGCTCGGCGGCGCGCTGCGGGTTCTTTTCGGTGAGGGCCCTCTGTTCGGCGAGCTCCGCATGGCGGTTCGCGAAGACGATTGCGGCATCGCAGGCGATGGCCATGGCCTTGAGTTCCTCGGCCTTGTCGGTCGCATCGGGGTCGGCCAGGTAGTCGAGGCGGTCGAGATGCGCTTCGATCTGTTTCTTGAAATCGAGCATGCCCATCCGATAGATTTTGCCGTCGAGGCTGGTGTGGCCGGGGGCGCGCTGCTCCATGAATTCGGTGAAGAGGCCCGCTTCGTAGGCCGCCTGCCACTCCGGCGGAACGTGGCTGAAGATGCGTTCGCGAACGGTGCGGCCTTTCCAGTAGGGGATGACTTCGCGCTCGTAGGTGTCGATATCCTCCTGGGAGATGGTGTAGCGCTGTTGCTCGCGTGTGTTGAGGACTTGGAAATCCTCGACGGAATGGCAGGTCAGCTCCGGGAAGGTGGGTACGGCCTTGGGGGCCGGGCCGCGTTCGCCGACGATCAGTTCGTCGTCGCCGAGATAGATGGTGTGGTTGCGGCAGATTTCCAGGTAGGTCAGGGCGCGCATGACCGGGATGGAGTGCTTGCCGAGGTTTTCCTGGTAGAACCGCGTTTCGATCAGGGCGCGCTCGATGGAGAGGGACGGCTGCGTTTCGAACGTCTGCCGGCGCAGGCGCTGGACGCGTTCGTTCATGCCCGGGCCGATGGCGACCGGATCCGTGTTGTTGTAGAAGTTGCCTTCCGCCGCGGCCGGGCGTTCTGGATGGTTCAGCTGGGTTGTGTTGTGCATACAATCGTCCCGGGGTTATAGGCTTTCCTTGTTCAGCAGGTGGCGCACGAAAAAGGCCCGGCGCCGGTGCTGGCCGTAGGGGGTGTCCAGCACGCAGTGCCCCCCGTTGGGGGCGGCATAGAGTTCGAAATCCTTGCCGGCCTGAATGAGGGCATCAACCACCTGCATGGTGGAGGAGGGATCGACATTGGAGTCGAGCATGCCGACGGCGAGCAACAGCTTGCCGTTCAGTTTGTGGGCATCGACCAGGTTGGAGCTTTTGCCGTAGCTTTCGTCGACGGGCCATCCCATCCAGGCTTCGTTCCACCAAAGCTTGTCCATCCGGTTGTCGTGGCAACCGCAGTCGGCGATGGCCACCTGGTAGAAGTCGGCGTGGTCGAGCACGGCGCGCATGGCGTTTTGTCCGCCGGCGGAACCGCCATGGATGCCCACCCGTGCAATATCCATGCAGGGATGTTTTTGGGCGGCGGCCTTGATCCATGCGATGCGGTCGGGGAAGCCGGCATCCTTGATGTTTTTCCAGCAGACGTCGTGGAATTCCTTGGAGCGCCAGTTGGTGCCCATGCCATCGATCTGAACCACAATGAACCCGAGTTCCGCGAGTCCCTGCTGTTTGCTGTAGGGTTTGAAGGCCTTCTGGGTGAAAAAGCCGTGGGGCCCCGCATAGATGGATTCAATGACCGGATAGTTTTTCTTCGGGTCGAAATGGCTTGGGCGGTAGATTACGCCATGGATATCCGTTTTGCCATCGCGTCCCTTGGCAACGAACGGTTCCGGTAGGTGGGGGTGGATGCCCAGGAGCCTTGAAGCATCGGCCTTACCGAGGTCTGCGATTTTCTGGCCATCGGACGAACGGCGGAGCTCATGCACCGGCGGTTGATCGGCCCGCGACCAGGAGTCGGTGTAAAACCTCCGGTCCTTGGAGAAATGGACGGAATGGGTACCGTTGCCCTCGGTGAGCAGGACGAGTCCGGTTCCATCGAAATTGATTCGGGCGAAGTGGGAATAGTAGGGGTCCTGCCCCGGGAGGTGGCCGGCGAGCTCGAACCAGACCTGCCGTTTTTCTTCGTCCACCTGCTCGATGCCGCGAACCACCCAGTGGCCGGAGGTGATCGGTTTGATCGATCCATTCCTGCGGTTGACGAGATAGAGGTGGTTCCATCCGCTGCGTTCCGACATCCAGATCGTTTCGTCGGTTTCGTCGAGATGGTGGATGAGGGTTTTCTGGCTGTAGTCGATGAAGGTCGGGCTTTTTTCCTCGATGACCGTCGCGATTTTTCCGGTGGCGGCCTGGAGCGCCAGGAGGCGAAGGGTTTGGTGGCCGCGCTCGTTATAGAGGAAGAAGAGGCGGTCGCCCTCGGGCGTCCAGTGGAATTCCTTGATGTGGAACGGATGGGCATGGAGCGAATCGTCCAGCGGGATTTCCCGGCCCGCTTCCAAATCGAAAAGGTGGGGTTTCCTGATATCGAGGATGTCGCCGGGTTTCGCATAGGAAATGGTTTGGGTTTTCGGTTGAAGCTGGTCGCTCGGGGCCGCGCAGACGAGATCGATGGTGCGCCGGGTTCCGGCCTTCTCCTTCGAAACAACGAGGTGCCGGCCGTTCGGCGACCAGCGCATGGGGCCGACGTAGTTCCAGTCCTTGGAGCCATCGGTGGTGAGCTGGAGCTCCTTTCCGGTCTCGTTGTTTTTGACAAAAAGGTTGTGGTCCCTGATTTCCGCCGACCATTTTGCGGGGGGCGTGTTGGGTGTCTTTGCCGGTCGCTTGCCGTTGTCTCGTTTTACGGGTTTGGCGCTCAGGAATGCAATGGCGGGTTGTTTTGCCGCGGTGTAGGCGAGGCCGCCTGCGGTAAACACATGGCCGGCATAGGTGTTTTGCACATGGGTTTCGCCCGGCTTGAGGGTGGCGTATTTCCTGCGGGTCCCCGAGGGGGCGATCCATTCGATCGCGTGCGTCTCCTCGGTGTCGTTGATGAAGTGGAGTTTGGTGCCGCCGTTTCCCTTGCCGCTGCGGGTGTTGGGGCCGACGGGTTTGGGTTGGAGGGCGAACGGATTGTCCGCAGGTTCAACCACGGATAGATCCTGGCCGGATGCGCTGATGGTCCGGATCTGTTTTCCGGCCACGGCCAGGCAGACGAAGCCGCCTGTTTCCGTGATGGTGAAATGGGGGATGACGGGGGGCTTGCCGTCAAAAAACCGCGCAAGCGATTCCGGCGCGATGGCTTCTTTTTTTTGGCCGGTCGCCGTGGAGACTTCCCAAACGGTGCCGCCGGATTGGTGGAACAGCGCGGAATCATCCGGATTCCAGACCGGCGAGAGGGTGGCGTTTTCGACCGCTCCGGACATCTTGTTCTTCAACGCGCGTACCGCCGCATCGTCCACCGTGGCGAAGGCCGCGGTGGCGATGGAAAGGACAGCGAAAAGAAATGGATGATATTGTACACACATGCGGGAGGAGCTTTAGAACATGTTCCCCGGCGGGGCAAGCCATTTCGGGCCGGGCATTCACGGAACTTGAAATTGTGTCCCGACAGCGGTATGTATTCGCGCCGGGTTATGAAACGGAATTTATCGCAACAGATTGAGTTGGAGCTGCGGGCCGCGGTGAACCGGGGAGGGCAACCGCCGTTCCGGCTGACCCTGCTCGCCCTGGCTGAACACTACGAAGTCAGCATCCAACCGGTCAGGATTGCCGTCGACCAGTTGCTCAAGGAGCAGTGGTTGTTGCGCAATACGCAAGGGCGCCTGATTATGAATCCGGACAAAAAAGGGGCGTTGGCGGGGGCGTCGCCTTCGGCCAAGGCCCGGGCAAAGCCGGATATTGGCGCACGGCTTGAAGAAATCATCATTCAACGCTCCCTGAAGGGGGAGGATGTCTTTTTGCGCGAGGAGGAGACGGCCGAACAGATGGGGGTTGGCCGGACGATCGTGCGGGCCGAGCTTACCCGCATGCACGGGCGCGGCCTGGTGGAGCATGTGCCGCGCCGGGGTTGGCGCGTGGGCGGCTACAGCGAATCGCGCATGCTGGAATATCTCGAAATCCGGGAGACGCTTGAGCTGAAGGCGTTGGAGCTTGCCCAGGAGCATCTGGAGGACAAGGTGCTGGAGCGGTTGCTGAAGCGGAATTCGCCGGATGCCAAGGGGAAACCCCGCATCGACGACAGCCTGCACGCCTATTTGATCAAGCGCTCGGGCAACCGTTTCATCATGGGATTCTTCGACCAGCATGGCGCATACCACGCCGCGTTGCTGAACTATGCCTCGCTGGCCGGCTCGTTCCTTGCGGAAATGTCGGAACAGCATCGGGATATTCTGCAGGCGCTGCTGGATCGGGATTTCGCCAAGGCCCGCCGCAACCTTCGCCGGCACATCCGTTCCCAGCGCCCGAACGTGGCCCATTTACTGAAACTGGCGGGGGTGGAAGCCAAGGCGTAACCGAACGGACTGTTCCTCCGTTTGGCCTCCCGCTCCTGGGCTGAACTGCTCTGACGCAAAGCCGCTTTTGGGTTTCCATGATCCGGGAAACGTTATAAAGTCCTTCACATTATGGAAGAAATAAACCAGCGAAAACGGGACCATATCAACATAGTCTCCGACGACCGGGCCATCGATCGTCGGAAGGCCTATTTCGATCGCATCCACCTGACGCACCGCGCGCTACCGGAGCTGAACCTGGCGGACGTTGATCCATCCACCAAATTCCTGGGTAAGGATTTGGCGTTCCCGTTGCTGATTTCTTCGATGACGGGCGGCGCCGACGAAGAGTTGGTGAGGATCAACCGCAACCTGGCCATCGCCGCCGAGGCGGAGGGGGTTGCGCTGGCGGTCGGTTCGCAGCGGGTATTCCTTTCGGACGAGGCGGCGCGCGAAAGCTTCGAGCTGCGCGAGCATGCCCCCACCACGGTCTTGCTGGGCAACCTGGGAGCGGTGCAACTCAACTATGAACTGGGCTTCGCCGACTGCGAGGCCGCCGTGCAGGTGCTGGAGGCCGACGGTCTCTACCTCCACCTCAATCCGCTGCAGGAGGCCGTGCAACCGGAGGGCGATACCGATTTCGGAGGACTCCGCAACAAGATCGCCGCGATTGTGCAGACGTTGAAAAAGCCCGTAATCATCAAGGAGGTCGGTGCGGGGATTTCGCCGGAGGATGTGGAGCATCTGCTGGCCTCGGGCATCAAGCATATCGATGTCGCCGGAACCGGCGGCACCTCCTGGAGCATGGTGGAAAGCCGCCGGAGCGACGACCCGGCACTGGGCGAGCTGTTTGGCGACTGGGGAATCCCAACCCCGCTGGCCCTGCGGATGATGAAGCCCTACCGGCACGAGATGAACCTGATTGCCTCGGGCGGGATCCGCAACGGGATCGACATGGCCAAGAGCATGGTTCTCGGCGCTTCGCTGTGCGGCATGGCGCGGCCGTTCCTCGATCCGGCGCGGGAGTCGGCCGATGCGGTACGGATTGTGCTTAGAAGAATTAAACGCGAATTTACAACGGCCATGTTCCTGCTGGGGGCTGGCGACCTTGACGGAATCAAGGATAGAGAGGAGCTCATCCTGGATGAACATTGGAATTGATCGGCTAAGCTTCTATACGTCGCACTACTATGTCGACCTCAAGGAGCTCGCCCAGGCGCGCTCGGTCGACGCCGATAAATACTATGTCGGCATCGGCCAGGAAAAGATGGCCATTCCATCGCCCGACGAAGATGTGGTGACCCTAGCGGCCAGCGCCGCCTATCCGCTGATGCAGGCGGGCGACCTGGCGGATGTCGAACTGTTGCTGTTTGCCACCGAAAGCGGGATCGACCAGTCGAAGGCGGCGGGCGTCTATGTCCACGGCCTGCTGGAAATGGCGCCCCGCTGCCGATGCGTCGAGCTGAAACAGGCCTGCTACAGCGCCACGGCCGGCATCCAGCTCGCCATCGGGTTCGTGGCGCGCAATCCGACCAAGAAGGCGCTCGTGATTGCCTCCGACATTGCCCGCTATGAACTGGGCACCCCGGGCGAGGCGACGCAGGGCTGCGGCTCGGTCGCCATCCTGATCTCCGCTGACCCGCGCATCATGACCATCGATCCGGAGTGCGGCTACTACACCGAGGACGTGATGGATTTCTGGCGGCCGAACTACCGCTCCGAAGCACTGGTGGACGGCAAATATTCCACCATGGTCTACATTCATGCGCTGGTCGAATCGTGGAAGCAGTATGCCGAACTGACCGGCCGTACGCTGGCCGACTTCGACCGCTTTTGCTACCACATCCCCTTCACCAAGATGGCCGAAAAGGCGCACCAGAAGCTTTGCCGCAAAACGAAGGTTGAGCTGGACAACCAGGCCATGCAGGCGCTGCTCGACGAATCGCTCCGCTACAGCCGGATCACGGGCAATTGCTATTCCGGCTCGATGTATGTTGGCCTCACCTCGCTGCTCGACCTCGCCGAAGAGGATCTGGCGGGCAAGCGCATCGGGCTCTATAGCTATGGGTCCGGCTGCGTCGGCGAGTTTTTCAGCGGGGTCATCCAGCCCGGATACCGCGCGGCGCTCTTTGCCGAACAGCACCGGAATTTGCTGGAGAACCGCACCGAACTGACGTATCAACAGTACGAAAATATTTTCAACTATGGCGTGCCGACCGATGGCGGGGACTATGTGTTCCCGCAATACAAGACCGGGGCTTTCCGGTTCTCGGGCATCAGTCAGCACAAGCGTGAATATGAATCGCTAGTGGAATGAAGAATGAGGAATGTAGAGTGAAGAATGGTGGATCTCAGGCGGCGATGGCCTTTGTTATCAGCTGTCGGATACCGATAATTCTTCATTCTGAAATCTTAATTCTTAATTGATTATGAAAGCAGTCGCCCCGGGAAAGTTGATTTTAAGCGGTGAGCATGCCGTGGTCTATGGCAAGCCTGCCATCGCCATGGCGATCGACCGCAATGCCGTTTTCGAGGTGACCCCGCAGGCCGGCAACCAGGTTTCGTTCGACCTCCCGGGCATCGCGCTCGGCGAATCCCACACCGTAAACGCCCTGCGCGACTTCAAGCGCCGGCTCGACCGCAAGTACCAGGAATTCGTCAATGGGCAGATTGGCATTGGCTATGTGCTTTCCGCGCCGGCCGACCTCTTCAAGTTTGCCTTCATCCACACCCTCGATGGACTCCATAGCAAGCTGGACTCCGGGTTGGTGATGAAACTGCGCTCCAGCATTCCGGTGGGCTGCGGCATGGGCTCGTCGGCCGCAACGGTACTCAGCGAAATCCGCGCAATGGGGCACTACCTGCGCGTCGATTTCAAGCCGGATTGGTATTACGAATATTCGCTCGAAACCGAAAAGCTCCAGCATGGAAGGCCGAGCGGGGTCGATTCCTATATCTCCCTCCACGGAGGCTGCGCCCGCTTCCAGAACGGAGAGGCCGTCCCGATGTCGTTGCCGCGAACGAAAATGTTCATGGTGCAAACCGGTATTCCCGAATCCACCACGGGCGAGTGCGTAATGGAAGTGGAGCGCAATTTCCGCAACAGCGAAATCTGGGGCGAGTTCGAGGCCGTCACCAATGCGTTCGAAGAGGCCATCCGCGCCAACGACGAGCAGAAAATCCATTGGCTGGTGCGCGAAAACAACCGGCTACTTTCGGCCATCGGCGTCGTTCCCGAAATCGTCCAGCGCTTCATTGCCGAGGTTGAGCAATGGGGCGGTTCCGCCAAGGTGTGCGGCGCCGGTTCCGTGAGCGGCAGCAAGGGCGGCATCGTCCTCGTCTTCGCCGAGCGCCAGCCCAGCGAACTCTGCGCGAAATACGGCTATACCGTCTCGCCCGTCCGCGGCGATCCCCTTGGAACGCGTATCGTTTGACGTTTATCCGTTGGAGGTTGGGTTTGGGTGGAAAACTAAAGCTAAGTAAATCGGTGATAATCGAAGAACTGGCCAATCGACACAAAGATCAAAGGACCGACCCCTAATGATGGATGATACTGTTGTCATCACAACATCGGCACCCGGTAGCCTGATGCTGCTAGGGGAGCATGCGGTTCTCCATGGATACCATGCCCTTGTGGGTGCGATCAATCGCCGCATCACGGTGCAGCTCACCCAAACCGAGACGGACTTCGTGCGGATTTTTTCCATCCTCGGGGAATACCAGGCGCCATTGAACGATTTGGTTGACCATTCCTCATTCGGTTTTGTGATCCAGGCGATCCGCCAGCAGGCGGAGCATATCCCGACGGGCTTTGATCTGAAGATCGATTCCGATTTTTCGTCCACCATCGGTTTCGGTTCGTCGGCTGCCGTGACGGTGGCAACGCACGCGGCGCTGATGGCTTGGATCATGGGCGAGGAACCGCATCGGGAAACCCTATTCAATCAGTCGCTCAAAACGGTGCATGAAGTACAGAAGAGCGGATCGGGATCGGATGTGGCGGCCAGCGTGTTTGGCGGTATGGTGGGTTACACCACAGCACCTGAATTCCACCCGTTGGAACTTTCCGTTCCGCTGACCGCTGTCTACTGCGGATATAAGACCCCGACGCCGGAGGTCATCCTCAAGGTTGAACAGATGCGCAACGAGGACCCAGCGAAGTATGAGCGCATCTATGCAACCATCGATGCCAGCGTTATGGAAGCGATCGACGGTCTGCGCAACCACGATTTCCCGGCCTTCGGCGAGGTGCTCAACCGCAACCAGGAATTGATGGACGAGATAGGGGTGAACACACCCGAGTTGCAGGAAATAGTTTCCGCACTGCAGGCGGCGCCGGATGTGTTCGGGGCCAAGATTTCCGGTTCCGGACTGGGCGACTGCGCGATCGGCGTTGGCTATGCCGACCTGGCCGGTCTCGCCTATCCGGTTCATCGTCTGGAAATCACATCGGCAGGGATCCTCTACCATGGATAGCGGCGAGATGAAAAAGCGGTTGCGAAGGGTGTTGTTCGAGAACAACACGCCGGGTGGGCGCGCATTCGACATCCTGTTGTTCATTGCCATTGTGGTGAGTGTCGGATTGACGATGCTCGACAGCGTGAAATCCATCCATGCGGCGCATGGTGCGCTGTTGTTTGCGCTCAACTCGCTGTTTTCCATCCTGTTCACCATCGAGTATGCCCTCAGGCTCTATTCAGCCCCCAAGCGGACTCGCTATGCGCACAGCTTTTTCGGGGTGGTCGACCTCCTCGCCATTCTCCCGTTCTATGTCGGGATGATTATTCCCGGCACCCGTGTGCTCGATGTGATCCGGGTGCTGCGGGTGCTGCGTATTTTCCGCGTCCTCAAGATGGCGCAGTATGTCAACGAGTCCGACCTGCTGCTGAACGCGCTCGTGGCCAGCCGCCGCAAGATCGGCATCTTTTTCGTGGCGGTTCTCACCATCGTCACGATCATCGGATCGCTGATGTACATTATCGAGGGCGAGGCCAACGGCTTCACGAGCATTCCCAAGTCGGTTTATTGGGCCATCGTGACGCTCACCACGGTCGGCTATGGCGACATTTCGCCGCAGACCAACCTGGGCCAGTTTCTCTCTTCGCTGATCATGGTGGTCGGCTACAGCATTATCGCCGTTCCGACGGGAATCATTACCGCCGACATCGTCATAGCCCGCTCCAGGCAGGAACGCACCTGCCAGGCCTGCGGCCAGGGTGGGAACGAAAACGACGCGCGCCACTGCAAGCATTGCGGCGCTAGGTTGTAGGCGAACTCTCTTCGATCCGCTTATCGATGCGACGGATCCGGTCGGACATCGCAGGGTGCGAGGAAAAGTAGGCCCCTATCGTAGATGCGACGCCCTCGTCGCATTTCCCAAGCAGAGTAAACAGCCTGCACCCTCCCTGCGGATCGAATCCCGCGGCTTTCACCAGCGCAACGGCGAAACGGTCTGCGCGGAATTCCTGTTCGCGGGAATAGCCCTGCTGCACGAGGTGGCCGAGTAGCTGCTGCACCGCCGGATTGATGCCGCGGGTGCGCAGGCGCAACAGGCTGTTGATCACTGTCTTCGTCAGGAAGCGCTTGTTGGCGTCGCCATGGATTCCATGGGCAATCTCGTGGGCGAGTACGAACGCGATGGCATCCACATCCTCGCCGCAGCAATCGAATAGTTTTTCGGAAATATAGATGAAGCCGCCGGGAATGGCGCAAGCATTGAGTTCGTTCGAGCGGTCGAGTTTGAAGCGATGGTTCCGCTCCTTGTTGCGCAGGCGCCCGGTCAGCTTTGCCGCAATTTCCGAAAGCCGGTTGTTTTCGATGCACTCGACCTTCTCCTCGTAGATCTGCGCTAGCAGATAGCCCATCTGGAACTCGGTCTCGATCTTTTCCGAGTCGGTGCCCGCGAGCGATTTCATCACCCAGTTCGCCTTCAGGAACAACGGCGCCGTCTTGCGGCCGAGCAGGTAGGGCAGGGATTGTGAATTTGGAGGCATACGGATATTTATAAGGACAGGAGCATGGAATGACAGGATTATTTTTTGGCCGAGGTCATGATCCGGGAATTCCGGATCGTTCAATGCGCAATTGTAGGCGAGATCCTCGAACTCGCTTCCGCGATCCCGGATCGCGGCTACACGGATGGAACGCGGTCATACGGATCGTTTGGCCAGTTTTCTCCCCTGCACCTCGAACGCGATGCGATCGAGGAGGGGGGTGCACAGGTTGCCGAGCAGGACGGCGTAGACGATGGCTTCGGTGTAGAAGGTGAAATGGCGAATGAGCGCATTGCTGGCGCCGATGATGATGCCGCAGGCGAGTTGCCCGCTCTTGGACATGGGGGTGGAGACGGGGTCGGAGACAATGAAGACGGCGCTGGATAGGGTGGCGGCGGAAAAAAGGTTGATCAGGGGCGAGTGTCCGCACAGGGCGGTGGATACCGTAAACGACAGCAGGAAGGCGGCCGGTGTGCGCCAGGCGGTGATGCCTTTCCAGCAGAGCAGGCCGCCGAGCAGCAAAAGGATCAGCGGGTAGGTTTCGCCGGGGCTGCCGGGCACGAGCAAAAAGAGCCCCTCCCAAACGCCCTCGATTTTGCCGATCAGCAGTTGGGGCCAGTCGAGGGCGAAGCCTTCGGACCGGTAGAGCTCCTGCGGCGTGGCGGTGGAAATGACATCGGCGGTGGGCGTGCCCCAGTTGACCACGTGGTTCGGGTAGGCCAGCATCAGGAAGAGGCGCCCAACCATGGCAGCGTTGAAGCGGAGCGGTAGGCCGACCATCGGCAGCTTCACGATCCAGACAGCAATGAGGATCGCAAGGAGCATGGGCAAAAACGGCATGCTGGGTGGAACGCTGGCGGCGAGGAGGGCGGCACTCAGGGCGGCTCCCGTGCAGACGAGCCGGCGTTTGCGTTTGACGATCAGGGTGTAGAGGGTCTCGGCAAACGCACCGAGGAAGGCGTATCCGATCAGCTTCCAGATGAAGGTTGGATCGTAAAGAATGCTGTAGATGGCGCAGGGCACCATCAGCGCGAGCAGGGCCCAGGCGGCCATGGGGGCGCTACGCGATCCTACGCGCAGGAAGGGGCTGGCTATCGGCATTGCTTTCCCTCTTTCAGCAGATGCACCAGCGGGATGTCGGACGGGCATGCGGCGGAGCAGACGCCGCAAAGGAAGCACTCGGCCATCTGGGCCTTGAAGGCTGTGGAGGTGGTCTTTCTTGTTCGAATCCGTTCGGTCAGCGAGAATGGGTGCAGGCCGAGTGGGCAGGCGGTGTTGCATGCTCCGCAACGGATGCAGGGGCGCTCTTCCTTCCAGGCTTTTTCCCGCTGGATGACCAGTAGGGAGAGCGTGGTTTTCTCAACCGGATCGTTCGGTTCCACCTCGCGTCCCATCATCAGGCCGGAATCAACCAGCAGGTGGAGGGAGGGGTCGTAGGGCAGGTGGTAGGCGGCAAGAACCTCTTGGACGGTTTGGCCGACGGGAACAATGATGTTCTTGTAGAAGCCGGTCGAGGGCATCGCGAGGGTCAGCGGGCGTTCGACAACGGGGATTCCGTCGATGAGGGCGCGGCCGATGGCCCTGAGCGAAACCACGTTCAGCACGAGATAGCCCAACTGGAAGGGCCGTACGTCCGGCGGCGGCATGTTTCCGGTCAGTTTTTCCAGAATCAGTCGCTCGGCTCCAGCGGGATAGCGCCCGGAAAAAAGGACGATGTCGTATTCGGCGTTGCGTTTCCTGATCTCGGCGACCAAGGGATCGTCCCGTTTGACGGCCAGGACGATGCGTTTGGCCCCAATGGCCTTGGCGCAGGCATTGGCTCCGGCGGACACCCACAGGGAATCGTGCAGGAGGATGGATTGGTCGATCGTGATGCCCGGTTCGCATTCCACTCCGTTGATGACCAGCGTATGGGCACCCATGCTCGCCCGTACTTTTTTCGAGGTTTGAAAGCCGCCGCCACCCATGCCAATCAGGCCGATCTCGTCGAGGAACTCCGGAAAGGTTTCGGGATCGATTTCGTCCATACCGGGGAAAATCCGCTCCGGTCCGGGAAAGGGCCTTTCCAGCGAGTGGGGATCCGCCAGGTTGGCCCAATCGATCTTGATGGGGCGCGGCATGGGCTATTTTTTCTTCGACCAGTCCGGCGGGTTTTCCATTTGGAGCGCCACGTGGCGCGCCAGGTAGTTGAGGAACCCCGACATTTTGATGCCGTAGCGTGTGGCGCTCGAGAGGGCATCGACGGCCGATTTTTCGGCGTGGGGATCGAATGGAACGCCCTTGAATTGCTGCAGTATGGAGAGGACCTGCTGGCGGTCCTTGGCGTTCTTGATTTTGGAAATGTCCGGGAAAACCGCTTCGCGCAGGACATAGCCCGTTGCGGTTTTGTCGACGACCACCATTCCCGTGATGGTCTTGAACGAATCGATTTCGCGGTAGGCAATGCCGGTTTTGGGGTTCCCCGCGTTGTCCCATCCGATGTACATCTGTTTAATGGTGCGCGAATAGGGGGCGTCGGAGGTCGCCACCTCCAGGCCGGCCATCGCCGCCTTGACCACGCCTTGCACCTCTTCGGCGGCGGCCGAAAAGGCGAACAGAAACCCTATGAATAGCAGTCTGGATAGCATAATTGAACTCCACACAATGAACGGCGCAGGTTACGTTTTTTAGACGCGCCTGCGCAAGGGTGAAAAAAACGCTCCGGACATCGGTTGCCCGGAGCGGCGCAAACGGGCGTGTTGGTGGTTTAGTTGATTACCCAGCCCATGCCGAGGTTGTATTTGGTGGTGCTGCCGGATGCCGCCGTGTCGCAAAACTGCACATCGCCCTTGAGCACGAGGTTCCGGGTCAGGAGCCAACTGGCGCCGAGCGTGATTTCCGATCGGTCGTATTTTGCGTCCGCCGCGTCCCCGTCCGCCATGCTGTGCTGGGTGTCGTATTCTTCATAGCGGACAAAGGGAATGAGCGAGGAATCCTTGAGCTTGCCTGTTTTCCAGGCGGCCGGGAGCACATCTGCACCGGCCTCAAGATACCAGCCGAAGATTTGTTCGCCGATTGCTCCATCCGTTGGCTCATAGGCCGCGTTCAAGTTGCTGGAGTCGGAGTTTTCGCCGAGGGCAACGACACCGCGGAGGTGGACGCGTGAAAGGTTATACTCAAAATCAGCGGAGACCATGGTGAAGGTGTTGTCCGTGGAAACATTGTTGGTGTTGGAGTTCGAGCCGCCTTTGTTCTTGTTGTCGGTCCCTCCGTAATACCCCGAAAACCCGAGGCGCAAGTCCTGGCTTTCGGACATCAGCGGGAATACGTCGATCCGGCCGGAGAGGGCTCCTTCGTTCAGGCCGGGGCGTCCTTTCATGCGTCCGCCGCGCACGCCTTCCTTCCCGTTGAAGCCGGATTCATTCAGGCCGGCAGTGGCGTAGATTTCGTAGTTTAGCCAGCTTAGCGGGGAGCCGAACAGGCCGACTCCATCGAGCATCCAGGTCGATGGAATAATGTATTTTTCAACATTCGGACGTTCAACGCCGTTGAACAACGTTGGTTCATGGTTCTGGTTCACAATGCCCAGCGGGGCGAGCACACGACCGGCACGGATGTTGACCGAATCGGCAAAAAGGAAATCGACATAGAGCTGTTCGATCAAGAGATATTCTTCATCGGTGGAGGCGTGTTCGAGTTCGATTTCCGAGCTGAGTTTGATCCAATCGTTAAAATCAAGGCCCATGTACATTACGAGTCGGTGGATATCGAGCAGGTCGTTGCCGCCTTCGACCCAGTTGGCGTGGATTTCGCCGTAGCCGCCGAAGCGGAGTTTGCTTTCTTCCTGGGTAACGGCGGCAAGATCGTTTCGCTCCCCTTTCAGGGCGGCCAGTTCGGCCTGGGTGTTCGCCATCTCGGCTTCGAGGGCCTTGAGACGCTCTTCGTTCTGGGCGAGGGCGGAACCCGCAAGGATTGCGACCGTGGCGATAACGCCGATGTGTTTGACTGCCTGATGTTTCATTTCTATCTCCTTTGTTGAGCGCCGGGAGGCGTATGCCGGATGCAAAGGAGGGTGGGCAACTTCGTCAAACGAAGGGGAACGGCCAACGTGGAAAGGGAGATGCTTGATTCCCTGCGAGACCCGTCCCGGTGGTTTGAATCGTTGGTAAGGTTGCCTAAACCCAATTCCTGCATCCGGCATCCGGTTCATCCACAGAACCCGCATTCCGGCAAAATTTAGTTTAAACAACCTTCAGGATCATCCTGACAGGACGGTGATTTTCGTTATGGGAACGAAAAGGCCGCTAACTTAGGCGCGCCAAAAAAAATGTCAAAGCCTAAATAGAATTAAATCTAAATAAACCCGCGTAAGGCTATCGGTATTTTAAGAGCGAAAAAGCGGGTCATCATGGTTGACGGCATAAAACGCGTTGGGTAATGTTCGCGCTCATTTTTAACAGAAACGGCAGTTTCTAAACCTAAAAAGGAAAGGTGCTAAACATGGCTACTAAAGTTGGTATTAACGGTTTCGGCCGTATCGGACGTATGGTTTTCCGCGCAGCAGCAGCCCGCGAAGACATCGAAATCGTAGGCATCAACGACCTGCTGGACGTTGACTACCTCGCATACATGCTCAAGTATGACTCAGTGCATGGCAAATTCAACGGCACGGTTGAAGTAAAAGACGGATCCCTCGTCGTAAACGGTTCGGCCATCCGCATCACCGCCGAGCGTGACCCGGCCAACCTCGCTTGGGACGCCATCGGCGCTGAAGTGGTTGTTGAATCCACGGGTTTCTTCCTGACCGACGAAACCGCACGCAAGCACATCGAAGCCGGCGCGAAGAAAGTGGTTCTTTCCGCTCCTTCCAAGGATGCCACCCCGATGTTCGTATGCGGTGTTAACACCGATTCCTACGCTGGACAGGACATCGTTTCCAACGCTTCCTGCACCACCAACTGCCTGGCACCGGTTGCCAAGGTTCTCAACGACAAGTTCGGCATTGAAAAGGGTCTGATGACCACTGTCCACGCTGCAACTGCAACGCAGAAGACGGTTGACGGTCCTTCCGCGAAAGACTGGCGCGGCGGACGCGGCATCCTGGAAAACATCATTCCTTCCTCCACCGGTGCTGCCAAGGCGGTAGGCGTTGTTATTCCTGAGCTCAACGGCAAGCTGACCGGCATGGCCTTCCGCGTTCCGACTTCCGACGTCTCGGTTGTTGACCTGACGGTTGTCCTGGAAAAAGAAGCTTCCTACGAAGACATCTGCGCTGCCATGAAAGAAGCTTCCGAAGGCGCCATGAAGGGCATCCTCGGATACACCGAAGAGGCTGTTGTTTCCACCGACTTCCGCGACGAAGAGTGCACTTCCGTATTCGACGCCAAAGCCGGCATCCAGCTCGACGGAACCTTCGTCAAGGTGGTTTCCTGGTACGACAACGAGTGGGGCTACTCCTGCAAGGTTCTCGACCTGATCAAAGTTATCGCTGGCTAAGTCCTCGATTCACTTCGATTCCAGAAAGCGTCCCGTTCGCGGGGCGCTTTTTTGTTTTTCCGGCAAAGCCGCCGAACCCGGTCACCGGCCCAGTGGCCTTCATTCGCCGAAGGGGGAATCGGTGCTTTCGTATTAAATCCAAAGTGACGATCGTCACTTTGGATTTAATATGCCTGCGCCCGGCCTGCCAGGGCCCTATGTCGAACGGATGGTTTGCGCTTCATCGGATAAGGATCAATAAGATGCCCTGCTTGGAAATTAAATTGTTATATATCTTCCGGTTGTTTGGTGTTTTGTTACTATATCAATTGTCGATTGATCGATAGGTAATTATCAAAGCACTAACAGCCCGAGGCCGGACAATGAAAGAACTGGATACGACTCCCCATAAATACCAGGAGATTTGCGACAACATCCTGGCGCGCATCGAAAGCGGCGAGTTGGAGCCGGGGACCCGGTTGCCGGGGGTGCGGGCGCTGGGTGAGCAATATGGTTGCAACTACCACACCGTTCGCCATGCCTTCGAAACCTTGGCCGAGCAGGGCTATGTGGAGCTCAAGCGCGGCAGCGGCACCTTCGTGACCGAACGGGCGACCGATTTCAAGAAGCGCAAGGTTTCCACCGAAAAGCTGCTGCGCACCACCGACAAGCTCGGCGTGCTGCTGCCGCTCAAGCAGTGGGGGCACTATGTCACCAGCCTGATCGACCAGCTGCACCACTCCTCCGAGGAGATGGGGATCAAGCTCAACATCCGCACGGTGACGGAGATCGACATTAATTCCGCGGCGCTGGCCCGCGAGTTCATCGACCAAGGGTGCTGCGCCATCATTCTGCCCTGGATCGGGGAGGACCAGAACCCGGCCGGGCTGCACGATTTCATCCGTGCCAGCGAGCTTCCGGTGGTGATTGCCAATCCGGCGCATGGTTTGGAGGAGAGCTGCTATTGGGATCCGCGCGCCGAAACCGAGGCGCGGCATTCGGACACCTATCTGCAGTGCAATTATTTCAGGAAACTCGGTTTCAGCAACATTGCGCTGTTGGGGCCGGATGCCGAGGGGACGGAATATTTCCAGCGCAAGCTCCTCCAGTATAGCCGCTGGTGCGACCGCGCGGATATGCCGAACCTCATCGGAATGGTTGATCGTTCCCCCAAGGACTACAGGCGGATCGTAAAGCGATGGGCGCCCTACAAGGGCGAGCTGGCCGTCATTGCCTATCACGATGAGATTGCACTCGAATTCATGGATGTTGCCCTCGACAAGGGGTTTTCCATTCCGCAGGACTTTGCCGTCCTGGGGCACAACAATAATCCGAACGGCCTCCGCTCGAATCCGCCGCTGAGCACCATGCTGCTGCCCTACGACTATGTGGCCAAGGGCATGATTGGCCACGCGCTGGCGCTCAGCAGCGGCGAGTCCGCGCAGCTCAAGGGCCACGAACCCCAGGCGTTCTACATCCGCGAATCCTGCGGCGGCCGCGTCCGGTTGGGGCAGGACGGCGTCGATGCCGTGGTGGCCGAACTCATGGCCGAATTCAACGCGAAGTAGCCGAATCCTTCTGAAAGATTGGAAACCGGTCTTGACAGGCGCTCCATCATAGATATAAAAGTGATCTATATGCGATAGATAACATTAATGGGTCTAATTGAGGAGCAGGTGATGGGTCGGTGGATTTTGGTTATTGTTACAGTAGCACTCTGCCTTGGAGTGGAAGCGGGCATCTCGATTGTAGATTCCGCAACGGACGGTTATTCCGAAGGCACCGGCTCGGTTACGGGGGTGTTCAGTTCCGTTTCCGCGCAGGCGGGCGATATGATTGTGGTGGCTTCGGCCACCAACAAGAAGGGGGCGGTTTCTCCCATAACATTGACGCAGGCCGGCGGAACAGGGTTAACCGGTTCGCAGACCTTGCTAACCAACGACATGGAAACCTATCCGACGAGCTGGGGCTGGTATATGCCGGTCGCGAGTGGCGGAACCTTCGACTATGAGCTGCGCTCGGCGAGCATCACGGGGGTTGGCGCGGTTTATGTGCTACGTGCCGACAGCGGATCGATTGTCTTGGCTGATTCAGCCACGTGGGACGACACCGACAACGCGGACAACGGCACCGCCTATTCGCTGGACTACATCTTCTCGTCAAATATCACGGATGGCGTGCTGATCGAGGCCGTCAGCGCCCGCACCGATCTCATTGGCGAACCCGCTGCGTACACCGAAGACATCAACGGTTCCGACAAACGGGTGGTTGCCTCATACCCAAGCATCGCGGGATCCGTCTGGAGTTCGGCCTACACGCTCGCCGGCGGCGACGTGGGGAAGCAGACCTCCGGCGCGCTCGGAATGGTTTTCATGGAAGGGGAGGGCGCACCGCCCGAACCGCCGCCGGCCGCCGTGTCGCCCTATGCCGGTACCAACGTGCTGTTTATCGCGATCGACGACATGAAACCGCTGCTCGGCTGCTATGGCGACACCAACGCCATCTCTCCGAACATCGATTCGTTGGCCGATGCCGGCATTGCCTTCATGAACGCGCAGTGCCAGTGGGCGGTGTGCGGCCCCTCGCGCGCCAGCCTGATGACCGGCCTCTATCCCGAGGAAACCGGCGTGCAGGGCTTCAAGAAAATGCGTGGCCTCTCCGCCGATGGATCGCGCGACAACGCCGTCGTCCGCCCGAACGTGGTGACCCTGCAGCAATGGTTCCGATACAACAACTACACCACCGCCGCCACCGGAAAAATCAACGATCCGCGTTGCGTCGGTTCGCTCGACACCGCCACCGGAAAGGTGGCCGAGGATGGATCTGCCGTCGATGACCCGCCGTCGTGGGGCGCTCCGGTCGATCCCGGCAACCTGCCTGCGGACTTTTTTTCGAACTCCGCCTTCGTGCAGGCCGCCGCCGGCTGGTCTCCGTCCGGCAAGCCCGCCACGGCCTCGACCAACCTGCCGGACTCCGCCTTCGCCGACGGCATCATTTGCGACGAGGGCATTGCGCTGATGCAGTCGCTCGCGGCGGGCAACAACCAATTCTTCCTCGGCGTCGGTTTCAAGAAACCGCACCTGGGCTTCTACGCGCCGCAGCACTATTGGGATCTGTACGAACGCGACGGTTTTGAGATCCACCCGTTCCAGGATCATCCCGCCAACGAGGTTTCCTACACCTGGAACTATGCCGCCGAGTTGGCAAGCTACGACGATTTTAATCCGGCCATTTCCGGCTACATTCCCGCCACCGACATTCCGGCGGCAAAGCAGCAGGAATTGCTCCACGGCTACTATGCCTGCGTCTCGTTCATCGACGCGCAGGTCGGCCGCCTGCTCGACGAACTCGAAACGCTCAACCTGCACACCAACACGATCGTTGTGCTGTGGGGCGACCACGGCTTCCACCTCGGCGACCACGCCGAATGGGCAAAGCACACCAACCTCGAGCAGGCCGCCCGGGTGCCGCTGATCATCCATAACCCGTTCGATGGGGTGGCCGGCGCCAAGCCGACGGCCCCCGCCAACTTCACCGATATCTATCCAACCGTCTGCGAGCTGGCCGGCCTGCCTGTGCCGCAGCAACCGCTGGCCGAGAACGAGGCGCCCGATGCGACCGCCGCCGGCAGGGCCATCAAGGGGCGTAGCCTGGTGCCGGTCATGAACAATCCCGAAGCCTCCGTGCAGACCGGCGGGCTGACGCTCTTTAGTCGCAACGGGGCCTTCGGCTATTCCTACCGCACCGCCCGCTATCGCTACATCGAGTGGATCAACAAGACAACCGACTCCATCGTTGCGCGCGAACTCTATGACTATGAAACCGATCCACTGGAGACGATCAACCAGGCCGACCAGCCCGGCTACTATTCCCTGGTCTATGATCTTTCGACGGCCATGCGCGCCGAGCTGGACGCGCTTAAAATGAGCGAAACCGATTGGGCCTGCCCGGAACTCCAAACGCTGGCGCTTCCCCCGCCGACGCCCCAGACCGCGCAGACCAACCTTGTGCTGGTGGTCGTCGACGACCTCGGCTGGATGGATCTTTCCATCCAGGGCTCGCTGTTCTACGAAACGCCCCGTATCGACGAGCTCGCGCAAAACGGCATGCGTTTCACCCAGGGCTATGCCGCGCATCCGCGCTGCCTGCCCTCGCGCTACGGGCTGATGACCGGCCGCTTCCCCGGCGCAAACGGCGTGCCGGGCGGCTGGCCGGAAAACAACCTGCGCCCGTCGGAAACCACCGTTGCCGAGGCGCTGCGCGATGGCGGCTACGCCACCTGCTTTGCCGGCAAGTGGCACCTCATCGGTACGCACGGGGCCGACAACCTGCCGCAGAACCAGGGCTTCGATGTCAACTTCAGCGGGGGGGCGGCCGGGTCGCCTCCAACCTATTTCTTCCCCTACCGCTTGGCCGGAACGCCCGCGCCGACCGACGAGCTCGACAAGGCCGCGCTCTATTTCGAGCAGGAAGGCGCCGAGGGGGAATATGTGACCGATCGCCTGACCGACGAATCGCTCGATTGGATGACGTGGAACGCGCACAAACCGATGTTCCTGAGCCTGTGGCACTATGGCGTGCATACCCCGTTCGAGGCGCCCAGCAACCTGGTTGCCAAATACGAAGCCAAGCTCGCGACGATGGACTACGGCGATCTGCCCGAATACATCAACGCCGGGGTGGGGGAACAAAAGATGCGGCAGGACCACCCGGTGTATGCCGCCATGATCGAAAGCGTGGACGCCAACATTGGCCGCCTGATGGACCGGATCGAGGCGATGGGCATTGCCGGCAACACGGTGATCATCTTCACGTCCGACAACGGGGGACTTTCGAACCGCGGCGGCTACAACACCCGCGAACTGGCGACGGCCAACTGGCCGCTGCGCACCGGCAAGGGCTGGCTCTATGAAGGCGGCATCCGCGAGGCGTTCATTGTGTCAGGCGCAGGCGTTGCGCCCATGGTCAACTCCAATGCCGTCGTCACGGGGACCGACATCTTTCCAACCTGCCTGGAGCTGGCGGGGATTCCGCTTCAGCCAACCAACCACCAGGACGGCGTCAGCTTTGCCGCCGCGCTCGAGGGCTCGGCCTTCGATCGCGGCGAGCCGATCTTTTGGCACTCCCCGCAGGCGCGGCCCTATTCGACGGGCGACTTCAACTCGTCGGCCGTGCGCGACGGCGACTACAAGTTGATCTGGTTCTTCGACACGCCCGGCCAGCCGTTCGAACTCTACAACGTCGTGATCGATCCCGGCGAAAACAACGATCTGTCCGGAAGCATGCCGGCCAAGGCGGCCGAGCTGCTCGGCAAGATCCAGGCGTGGCATGCCGGTGCGCACGAGGGTTCCGGCGTGGTTTTCCGACCGGACGAGGACGACGTTTCCAGGCCGCCGCAAGCTTGGCTCGACGACCCGACGGTGCCAACGACGCTGAATGCGCCCGAACTTTCGTGGGGCGACTACCTCGGCTTCAACTACAACCTCTACAGTAAAACCAACCTGATGGATGCAATCTGGACGACAGAAAACACGGGATTGGCAACCGCGAATCAAACGTTGCCAATGGTTGATAATGAGGCCTTTTACAAGGTTGAACTGGTGCTACAACCTGAAAGCTAGAGGAAATGTTCATGCTCCGATTGACTACGGCATTCTGTTGCTTTTACTTAAGTTTACAGGCGATAGCTGGTAAGCCCAATGTGGTGTTTATTCTTGCCGATGATTTGGGCATCGGCGGGTTGCATTGTTATGGAACGGACTGGCTGGAAACGCCGAACATTGACCGGCTCGCGCAGGAGGGGATGAAGTTTGAAAACGGCTATGCATCGCATCCGACCTGCCAACCGTCACGCATCGCGATCCTGAGTGGGCAGTATGCGCCGCGCACCGGCGGCTACCGGGTGAAGGATCATCATAAGGGCCAGGAGCACCTGATTAAATATCAGGTGCCGGAACTCACCGGGTTGGCGCTGGAAAAAACCACCGTGGCAGAATGTTTTCAGAGCGCCGGTTATGCGACGGCGATGTTTGGCAAGTGGCATGCGGGAAACTATCGCAAGGAGCTGCATCCACGGTTCCATGGTTTCGACGAAGCCTACGAGTGCAATAGCCACTACGATGCTTTGCGTTCGGATCCTCCAGTGAAGCTGCCGGAGGGGATGGACTTTTCCGAATACTATACCGGCGAGGCCATCAAGTTTATGACAAAGGCTAAGGCGAACGGGCAGCCGTTCTTCCTCTACATGCCATACTACCTAGTCCACGCCCCGTTTGAGACGCGCCAGGACTATATCGATCATTTCGAAGATAAGCTGAAGGACATGGAGTTTGTGGATCGGAATGCGGAGCGTATTCCGACCGTTGCTGCGATGACCAGGCATCTGGATGATTGCGTCGGACGATTGCTGGCGGTACTGAAGGAGTCGGGTCTGGAGGAGAACACACTCGTCGTCTTTACTTCCGATAACGGGTCCTACTGTCAGGATCTCGTTGGCGACTACCGTGGAACGAAAGGCGATGTGTATGACGGCGGCCTCCGGGTTCCGTATATTTTTAAGTGGCCGGGCAGGTTCGATGCCGGAAGTGAGTGCGCAGAACGGATCACACACATTGATCTGTATCCGACCTTCCTGGAATTTGCCGGAATAGCTGAACCTGAAAACCACGTATTGGATGGAGTGAATTTGAAGCCGTTGCTGTCGGGGGATATTAAAAATCTACCGGAACGGGAAATCGTCTGCTACTACCCGAAGTATGCGCAGTATAATGAAACGTCGAAACGCTGGAGCAAACCATGGCGCAATGTGATTTTTTCCAGGGATTGGAAACTGCGCGAGGTGGTGGAATACGGGACCTATGAACTCTACAACCTGAAGGAAGATCCGGCGGAAGAAAATGATCTGTCGGAAAGCCACCCTGAAAAGATGCAGGAACTGATCGGCGAACTGCGCCGTTGGGAAAAAGAAGTTGGCGCGCCGGAACAAAAATTGAATCCCGACTATGTGCTGGATAAGTAGAACTCCACTCGTTATGGAACTGAAACGCAAAAATCCCTTTATCATTGGAATCACCGAGAGCCTGATGCTATTAGCAGTTTTGTTGAGCCCCGCTATGGCTATTGAGCCGGTTGATCTTAATATCGCGCACGTGGCCGAACCTGCCGGCATTGATGATCCGGTGCCGACCTTGAGATGGTCGATCAACGCGGAAGGCAGTGACGTTCGGCAGGGAGCATATTCTGTCCGTATCGCATCGCGGCCTGATCGTCTGCCGACGGCGGATGTATGGGAGAGTGGGAAGGTTAAATCCGGCCAACCGGAGATAACGATCCCGGAGTCGGTGCGGCTGCTCAGCGGCGCACGCTATTTCTGGCAGGTCAAGGTATGGGATGGGCGCGGCGAAGCCAGCGACTGGAGCGAGGCCTCTGCATTTTCAATGGGACTCGGTGAGGACGATTGGAACGCCGATTGGATGACGCCGCCTGCTGTCCAAGGTAAAGGAGAGCAACCGACCTGGTGGATGCGGCGAACGGTCAATCTGGATGCCGTGCCCGATCGCGTGGCGCTGGGGATTGTCTGCCTCGGGTACTATGAACTTTATGTGAACGGCAAGCGCGTGGGGGATGAGCCGTTGGCTCCGTCCGTGACCAAACTCGACAAGCGCGGCCTCAGTGTGACGCACGAGATCGGCGACCTCCTGCGCCCCGGTGAGAACTGCATCGCCCTAGCGTGTGCGAGCGGCTGGTACCTTCCGCATCAGTTCAAGGTTCACGAAAAAAGCACACCACTGATCCGACTGCAGGCAACTACTCGCAATGGGGGAAAACTACAGACCCTCTTCGGCAGCGATGCGGAGTGGCAAGTCCGCGAAGCGAACCGGAGCATTATCGATAAATGGGGATGGAACCACTTTGGCGGCGAGGCCGTTGACGGGCGGTTGGCGTCTTCGCAATGGAAAGAACTTGAATGCCCCACGGAAGGGTGGTGCCCGGTACGGGTTGTGTCGCCGCCGCCGATTGAGGTGTCGGCCCGGACCTGCCCGCCCAACCGCATTGGTGCAACCTACAAAGCCGAGAAGGTGCGTGAATTGAGCGAGGGAGTTTACGAGGTCGATTTTGGCCGCTGTCTCGCGGGCATGGTGCGCCTGCGCTTTCCGGATGTTCCGCGCGACCGGAAGATCACGATGCGTTTCTTTGATCTTCCTGCAGACTACGAGAGCAAGAAGGATCAAAGCTACAATCAGCTGTCCACCTACATTGCGCGGGGTGACGGTACGGACGTCTTCGAGAACAAATTTAACTATGCGGGGTTCCGCTATGTCACGTTTGAGGGACTGGATGCACCGCCCGAGTTGGAGAATCTCGAAGCGATGCTTGTGGAGACGGCGTTGGATCCGGTCGGCTCGTTTCATTGCTCCAATGAACTCTTCAATCGGATTCATGAGCTCAACGCGCACACGATACGCTGCCTGAATCTGGGCGGGTATCACGTCGATTGTCCGCAACGCGAGCGCAACGGTTATGGCGCGGACGGCCAGACCGCCATGCCGGCCTATCCGTATCTGTTTGATTCGGAGGCGTACCTGCACAAGTGGCTGATGGACTGGCTCGATGTCTTCGAGCCTGAAACGGGGCGGATTCCGCATACGGCTCCGATCCAGCATAAGGCCGAGAGTCCCGCCTGGGGCGGCATTGTGGGGCCGCTCGCCTGGCAGCAGTATCTTTTCTATGGCGACCGGCGCGCGTTGGAACTGGCCTTCCCGGCTGTCGGGGCCAACCTGCAGCGCTTGCAGTCCTGGGTGCGCGATGGCGTGTTGCTGAAGGAGTTGGCGGCGCCTAAGTTTCATGGGGACTGGGTTGCGGCCGGGCGCGGTATGGGTAGTGGGAACGGGCCGACGTGGGAGATGAAGGAGCTGTTCAATACCGCTTATCTCATCTATCTCTGGCAGACCTATGCCAACATGGGGCGTGTTCTTGGCGAGAACGTAGAGGTGACGAAGGCCGAGGCGGTCATTGCCTTGTTGCAGGAAAGCTATCATGGCAATTTTTTCAATGAGAAGTCGGGCTACTATCTCATCCCGGAGCAGGCCTACCAGGCGATGCCGCTTTGGGTCGGGGCAGTACCGGCAGACAGGCGCGACGAGATGCATGCGCGGCTGATCGATCTCATCGAGAACAAGTGTAATGGACATCTGGACACCGGACTGCCGGCAACAACCTTCCTGCTCGACTATCTCGAAGAGAGCGACAGCCACGAAACGATCTATACAATCATGAACAAAAAAACCTACCCGGGCTGGGGCTACATGCTTGAACAGGGCGCGACGACCATCTGGGAGCAGTGGGATGGATACTGGTCGCAGATCCACTCCTGTTTCGCTGGACCGGCAAGCTGGTTCTATACGGGGCTTGCGGGTATCCGTCCGGATCCTGAACACCCGGGGTTTGAGCAATTTGATCTAAAGCCCGCCTTTGTGGAAGGACTCGATTTTGTCGAAACAACCTATGATTCTCTGCGCGGTCCCATCGGCAGTTCATGGCGACGGGATGGCGAACGCATGGAGTGGACGGTTACCATTCCGGCCAACAGCTCGGCTATGGTGTATGTGCCATGTTCGGACCCGAAGGCGATTCGACTCGACGGTGGGCCGCTGTCACGGAAAATAGAAGCGGTCAGGAACAGCAAAGGGGCCGAGCTGCAGCGCTTCCGTTTGCCGAGCGGCACCTGGAAGCTGGATTGGAATAGATAAGGAGACGAATACGATGAATACACGACCTAAAATATTGTTCGCATGGGTCTGCGCGGCTGCGCTTTTGCCCGGAGCTCTTTTCGCAGAGGTAAAAACGCCGACTCACGCGCATGTCTCGTATGGGCCGGAGGAGCGGCAATGGCTGAACCTCTATTTGCCGTCCGGCAGCAAACCCGCCCCGGTATTTATCTATGCCCACCATAACGGCTCGACGGCGGATGATGTTCAAACATCCTGGGCGAACCCTACCGTGGCGGAAGGAACGGCGATCGTGAGTTGGGAATCCATTGCAAAGGTTAAAGGGCTTGCCGATTTTCAACTCTGCGCGGCGGATGCCAAGCTGATGTTCGCATGGGTGAAAGAACATGCTGCGACCTATAATTTTGATATCGATAAGATATTTATCGGAGGACAATCACGGGGAAGCTTTGTGAGCTGGGAACTCGCCCTCACTCCGGATGTAGGCATTGTCGGGATTTATATGGGGCAGGCGTTGCCGGGGGAATCGTTTAACGAGCGATTGTTAGAGCCGATCACAAAAAACGCGCCTCCTATCTTTCTGGCCTACCGCAAAGAACCGGGATGCGAGGGGGATATCCACGATCCGGCACATGGCCTGAGGGTTGTGGAGCGATATAAAGAACTGGGCATTGGGGATCGAGCTGAGTTGGTGCACAGCCTGAACGACACGAAGGATAATCAAGTCATGCAATTCCTTCCTAAATTCGTGCGCTCGGTAGTGAATCCAAAGGCCATTCCGGCGGATGAAATAGATTGGGGGTGGCCAAATATAGAGCCGACCTTCCCAAATGAAGCCTATGGTCCGAGAACCGATGTGAACCCTGAGCTTACCGGAGACAATCACCTGTTTGATGTCTGGTGCCCCGATGGGGAGGGACCCTTTCCGGTCATGATCTATGCACATGGTGGTGGATTCGGATCAGGGGACAAGATCAAGGCGCTTGGTTCTATGCCGAACATCGCCAAAGAGAACGTCGTTTTTATCAGCATCAATTATACCTTAAAGCAGGGGCCCAGGATCGCTATTCAAGAGGGTGCTGATGCGATTGAGTATATTGTAGCCAACCACTCAAAGTATAAAATCGATCCTGAGAAGGTTTTTCTGAATGGGAACTCCGCCGGCGGGATCATGATGAATTACATCATCTATAATCTGAAGATGCCGAATATCATGGGCGTTTGGCATGGGTCCTATCACAAATCCCAGGGTGCTGATCTCAGTGTGGAGAATCTCAGGGAGGTGGGGATTCCGATCGCAATATCTATGGGTCACTTGTATCCCGAAGATAAAGGCCATAGCGCACTGGCCGCCGTGACGCTGCTGGAAAAAAATGGAACCGCCGGAAACTCCGGGCTGTGGATTGGTAAAGAGGACAATGAGGTGAAACAGGTATGGTTAAACGGAAAATGGATTAAGAATATGAGTGAGGGCATCGATACCGGGGAACGTTATCCTACGATGGCAGAATGGATACATGCTGTCGTCGACGAGCAAGCAGGAAAGAAGAACTGGAAATAATTTTATGCTCAAAAGTAATGCATTTTTGATGGCGCACCCCAATGTGTTGCTGATTGCGGTTGATGACCTCAATGATTGGGTCGGTTGCACGGGTGGTCATCCGCAGGTGCGATATCATGGAAAGGACACCGCCAACTATAAGAATACCCACATCTGGGACACGGCACCGGTACGGCTGTACAATTTGAAAGACGATCCCCACGAAGAAAATGAACTCTCTGCCCGGTACCCCGAGCTCGTGATGCGGTTGAAGGCTGAAATCGAAGCATGGCACCCCGTGCAACCCTAAGGATTTACAACCATGAAAAGACTATTGATTGCTCCTTTATGCCTGGTTGCCTGCGTCGCATTTGCAGAGCCGCGGGTCTATGAACTTTGGGAGTCCAATCCCGCACCGGTGGGTCCGGTGGAAACGGAGCCGCGCAAGAATGGAACGTTTCCATATGACCAGGCCTGGGAGTATTGGTCGTATCCGATCGGTAACGGCTACATGGGCGCCAATGTATTCGGTTACACCGATGTCGAGCGGGTGCAGCTGACCGAAAAAACATTGTTTAACTCGGGGCTCTATGGTTTGGGCGGCCTGACCAGCTTTGCGGAGATCAAGCTGCGCTTCGGCCATGATGCCGTGAAGAATTACCGCCGTTCGCTCAACCTGAATGAGGGTATTGCGGTTGTGACCTATGAAGTTGATGGGGTCACGTACACGCGCGAATATTTCATCAGCTATCCGGATCAGGTATTGGTTATGCGGATCAGTGCGGATCAACCGGCGTCGGTTTCGTTCACGCTCGCACCGGAGATCCCGTATCTCTCAAGTCTGCGCGAGCAGGACAAGCGCACCGGCAGTGTTGTGGCCAAGGATAACCGGATCATTCTGTCCGGCAGTCTGCCGAACGAGAACAACAATTATGAGGCGCAATTCCGGGTGCTGCACGAAGGTGGACAGCTGAAGGCCGGAGCGGATACGATCACCGTTTCGAAGGTCGACCGCGCAACGGTGGTGATAGCTGCGGGAACTAACTATGAGTTGAGCTCCGATGTATTCCTCCTGCCGCCAAATGAAAAACTGGACCCTGCCAAGTTTCCGCATGACCGGTTGAATGCAATTCTGGACGCGGCGGTTGCCAAGGGGCCGGATGCGCTGAAACAACGTCATCTTGATGACCACGGCGAACTATTCGGGCGCGTTGCGCTCAAATTCGATTCAGAAGTTTCGCCGTTGCCGACGCACCAGCTTCTTGAGGAATACAAGAACGGGAAAACGGATATTTATCTCGAGGAACTGATGTTCCATTATGGCCGCTATCTCCTGATCGCGAGCTCGCGCGAAAACACCTTGCCGGCGGGTTTGCAGGGCAGCTGGAGCAACTATGAAATCACGCCATGGACTGGCGGTTACTGGCACAACGTCAATGTGCAGATGAACTATTGGGGTGCTTGCGCCGTCAATCTGGCGGAAACGTTTGAGGCCTACATCAACTATTTCAAGGCCTATCATCCCGAGGCGCAGAAGAAGGCCGCTGAATTCCTGACAGAGCACCACCCTGACCGGGTTTCGGAAGAGCCGGGCGGCAATGGCTGGACGATCGGCACGGGCGCGACCCCCTACAAGATCAATAAACCGGGCGGTCACTCCGGGCCCGGAACCGGCGGCTTCACGACCAAGCTCCTCATGGATTATTACGACTACACCCTGAATCGGGAATACCTCGAGGAAGTGGCCTATCCCGCACTGCTCGGCATGAGCCGCCTGTTCTCGAAAACGCTCATCGAGGAAGGGGACCACCTGTTGGTGCAGCCTTCCGCCTCTCCCGAGAACCCGGTTACACTGGAACAGATTGAAGGACATCCCGGCCGGTTGGATGCAAAGGGTCGCCACTGGATAACGGTGGGCACAACGTTCGATCAGGGCTTTGTTTGGGAAAACCACAACGATGTGTTAAAGGTTGCCGACCTACTCGGAAAAAATGACCCATATCTCAACCAGGTACGCGCTGAACTCCCGCGTCTCGATCCGATCATCATCGGGGAGTCCGGGCAGATCAAGGAGTGGCGGCAGGAGACCACATATGGATCGATTGGTGAGCGGCACCATCGCCATATCTCACACCTTTGTTCGCTGTATCCCGGCATCTTGATCAATTCATCCAACCCGGAGTGGATGGATGCGGCAAGCAACACCCTCGACCTGCGAGGCGACCTGACCACCGGCTGGGCCATGGCGCATCGTATGAACTGCCGGGCCCGTTTGAAGGAAGGCGACAAAGCGCACCAGGTCTATAGTTTGTTTATTGCCGAAAAGACGGTTCCGAATTTGTGGACGCTCCACCCTCCGTTCCAGATCGATGGCAACTTCGGCGTCATGGCCGGCGTCAGCGAAATGCTGCTGCAAAGCCATGAGGCTGCCATCGAGCTCCTGCCGGCACTGCCGGCAGCCTGGAGCAAAGGCGCATTTGACGGTCTGGTCGCCCGGGGCAACTTTGTAGTTTCAGCAGAGTGGTCAGATAACAAGTTGATCGGCGCAGGGGTCACCGCACGCAGCGGTGGATTGTGCCGCCTGAAGATTACTTCGGCCAAGGATGCGCGGGTCGTGGACGCTTCGGGCAATAAGATTTCGGCGCGGGTCGTTGGTGATGATGTTATGGAATTTAATACGGTGGCCGGGCAGAAGGTCGGTATTCAATTCGGGAAATAAGCAATGAATTGGCGAGCATGATGAAAAGAATAACAGCTTTGGTGGCGGTGCTTTTGTCGGCACCCTGTATTCATGCAGAGACGGATGACGGATCCGTGATCGGTAGCGTGGGGTATATTCATGTGGAAAAGTTGGATGGCGTTTGGTGGCTTGTGAACGCCGAAGGGGAGCGGTTTGTGGCCACGGGCATGAACCATGTAAGCCCGAGAATCCGTTTTGCTTCGTATAATAAAGAACACTGGATCAAAGAGTTTGGGGAAGGGATTCTCCGCGGGAAGGGGGTGGACTGGAAGGCGCCGGAGGTCAACACCTGGATGGAACAGGTTGCAAAAGACCATCGGGATTATGGGTTCAATACGATCGCTTTTCATCATCCCCGCGAGATGCCGACTGAATATTTTGAAGAACTGGGTATCCACTATTTCGGCAAGCTGAAGCTCGGTGAGATCAACCACAAGCATACGCACTGGCACGGCGGTTTTCCGGATGTGTTCAGTCCGGAATGGAAAACCAAGGCGGAAGTGAAGGTGAAGGCCTTTGCCGCGAAACACAAAAACAACAAGCATCTGCTGGGCTATTCATTCAACGACCTGCCGGACTATTCCCTCGAGGCCTACCTGCGCATACGTGAGTGGGAGATGAAACGGGAGGTCTATGAACTCCACCCCTGGATCAAGGACATCATTTCAAAGCCCGGTTCGACCGAAGGCAAAAAGCTTTGGGTCGATATGTTAAAACGAAACCATGCATCAGCCGAGGAAGCCGGTGCGAACTATGGCGTCGATGCTGTGAGCTGGGAGGAACTCGCCGCTTCCAGTGATTGGAAAACGCCGGAGGATCGAAATAAAGGAACGGCAGACCAGCGCGAAATGTGCATGCGCATTACCGAAGCCTGGCTGAAAACCCATCATGACCTGATCCGGAAATATGATCCGAACCACCTGATCCTCGGCGATAAGATTTCAGCCCACGGCTTGGGACAGCCGGACTGGGTCTGGGACATCGTCAAAAAATATGTCGATGTGGTCCTCATACAGGACTACGACTTTTACACTCGGGAGCACGAAGAGAAACTCAAGGGCATCCACCGGAAAACCGGACTGCCAATCATTAACGGTGACCATGCCTATGGATGCCTGCGTCCCAATATGAAGAAGAACAAAGGCATCCCCGTCGAGAACCTCTGCCGGGTGGGCGAGGAATATGCCCGCTACCTACAAGGTATTATGGGGCTTCCATTCATGCTGGGCTGGCAGAACTGCGGCTACCTCGAACAATGGTCTGGTGGTGAAAACGACAACACCGGAGCCGAACAGTGCGGGTTGTTCGACCCGTTCGGCAAGCCGTTGATGGATGCCCTTAGGCATGTGAAACAGGCAAATAGAAATGCAGTAAAATGGCATGAAGGAACTATGGAGAAGTAAACGATGAAAAGAAGACGTTTTATGCAGGTGAGTGCAGCGGCAACCGTGGCGCAGGCTTTCCTGCCTGTGCGGGCAGACAAGAATGTCCGCCCCACAAATCCCAACATCATCCTGTTCTATGTCGATGATCTCGGCTGGATGGATCTGGGTTGCCAGGGGTCGACGTTCTACGAGACGCCGAACATTGACCGGTTGGCAAAGGAGGGTGTGCGCTATACGCAGGGCTACACACCGCATCCGCGCTGCCTGCCTGCCCGCTACGGCGTAATCACCGGCCGCTTCCCGGCGCGCGGCGGCGTGCCGGGCGGCAAGGGGCACCTGCAACCGACCGACCGTACCATGGCGCACGCCTTGCGCGATGGGGGATACAAAACCTGCTTTGCGGGCAAGTGGCACTTGACCGGGCCGTATGGCGAAAAGAACCTGCCACAGAACATGGGCTTCGATGTCAACATTGCCGCCGGTGCGGCCGGCGCGCCTTCGACCTATTTCTATCCCTACCGAACGAAGGACACTTCGAAGCTGAAACCGGGCTGGGAGATCGGGCTGGACAAGGATTATATCGCCGGCATGGAGGACGGCCGGGAGGGCGACTACATTACCGAAACCATGACGGCCAAGTGCCTGGATTTCATTGAAGCCCATGCCGCGAACCCGTTCTTCCTCTACCTCTCGCACTATGGCGTCCACACACCGTTCGAGGCACCGGAACGCTTGGTGAAAAAATATGAAGCCAAACTGAAGACGATGAAGTTCGACGGCCCGGAATATGTGGAAGTCGACCGGACCACGGGGCGGGGCGATCGGCTGACCCGCCAGAACAACGCGGTGTATGCCGCGATGATCGAGAGCGTCGACGAGAGCCTCGGCCGTGTTTTCCAGACGTTGGAAAAACTCGGCATTGCCGACAACACCATCATCGTTTTCACGGCCGACAACGGCGGGCTTTCGAACCGCGGCGAAAAGAACGGCAAGATCAGCGGGCGTCCACTGGCGACTTCCAACCTGCCGCTAAAGACCGGCAAGGGCTGGCTCTACGAAGGCGGCATCCGCGAGGCATTCATGGTCAAGTGGCCGGGCGTCACGCAGCCGGGCTTCGTGAACGAGACCGATGTGGTTGTTGGCTCCGACCTGTTTCCGACGTTCCTGGAAATGGCGGGGCTTCCGCTTGAGCCACAGCACCACAACGATGGGGTCAGCATGGTGCCGTCGTTGAAAGGAAAGACGTTCGAGCGCGGCAGTCCGCTGTTCTGGCATTCACCGACGAGCCGACCCTACAGCACGGGCGATACCGATGGGAGTGCCGTGCGCATGGGTGACTACAAGTTGTTGGAATGGTATAACGCGAACCACGTCGAGCTGTATGATCTCTCGAAGGATATCGGCGAACAGAACGACCTTTCGAAAACGATGCCGGAAAAGACGGCGGAGATGCTGGCCGTGCTGCACGACTGGCGCAAGGAAATCGACGCGCATACGCGGGAGCAGGACTGGGGAAATAAGTAATGCGTAATGCGTAATGCGTAATGCGTAATGCGTAATGCGTAAGAATTTTTTACGATTAAACGAGGTGATCAATTACGAATTACGGATTACTCGTTACGATATGGAGATATTTATGAAACGATTCGTACTCTTAATGGCTGTTGCCGGACTGACGGCCTCGGCTCCTGCCACGAAACCCAACATCCTGTTCATTGCGGTGGACGACCTGAAGCCGATGCTCGGGTGCTATGGCGATGCGGAGATCCTTTCGCCGAACATCGACCGTTTGGCGGCGCGGGGGACGGTGTTCCTGAACAACGCCTGCCAGCAGTCGGTCTGCGGGCCTTCGCGGGCAAGCCTGATGACCGGAACCTACACGGATACCACGAAGGTCTTCGACCTGAAGACGCTGATGCGCGAGGCGAATCCCGATACGCTGACGCTGCCGGAATATTTGCGGAAGCAGGGCTACGAAACCACGGGCACCGGAAAGATCTTCGACCCGCGCAGTGTCGATGATCAGTTCGATGCCGCGTCCTGGTCGCAGCCGTTCCTACAGAACGGGTCCGATGAATATTTTGCCAAGGGGTACGAAAAGCCGAAGGGCGGTTTCCATAATCCGGTGGTTGCCAAACAGAACAAGGAACTGAAGGCCTTCATGAAGAAGGAAGGGATCAAGAAGAGCGATGAGGATGCCTACGTCGATGCCCTGCTGAAGTATCCGATGGTGAAGCCGCTGACGGAATGCCTGGAGGTGCCGGACGATGCCTACGATGACGGGGCCTTCGCCAACTGCGCGGTGCAACAGATGGAGCGGTTGGCTCGTGGCGGCAAGCCGTTTTTCCTGGCGGTCGGCTTCAAGAAACCGCACCTGCCATTTGTGGCGCCGAAGAAATATTGGGATCTTTACGATCGTTCGGAAATCAAACTGGCTCCATTCCAGGAAATGCCGAAGGGCGCGCCGGAGTATGCCGGTCAGGACTGCTGGGAACTGCGCGGCAGCTATTCCGGTGTTGCGCCGGGGCCGATCCCCGAGGCGCAGCAGCGGGAGATGATCCACGGTTACCGCGCGTGCGTGAGTTACACCGACGCGCAGATCGGCAAGGTGCTCGACCAGCTTGCGGCGCTGGGGCTGGAAAACAACACCATCGTGGTGCTGTGGGGCGACCATGGCTGGCATCTCGGCGACCACGGCATGTTTTGCAAGCACACCAACTATGAGCAGGCCGTCCGCTCGCCGCTGATCTTCGCTGCGCCGCAGCAGAAGGCAAAGGGAACCAGGACGGAGTCGCCGTCCGAATTCGTCGATGTTTTCCCGACGCTGTGCGAGCTGGCCGGACTTCCTGTTCCGGGTAGTGTGGAAGGCCTATCGCTCGTGCCGGTTCTTGACGATCCCGCGGCGATGGTGCATGAGGCGGCGCTGGAGCAATATCCGCGCAACAGTAGGTTCATGGGCTACAGTCTGCGGGATAAGCGCTACCGCTACGTGAAATGGGTCAAGATGGATTATTACGGCGGCGAGCGCTCCGGGCCGATGGATGCGAACGAACTCTATGACTATGAAAAGGATCCGAACGAAACGGTCAACCTGGCCGGCGATCCAGGATACAAGGATGTGGTTGCCAACTTCGAGCGCATCCTGAAGAAGCGCGGCATCGCGCAGGAGCAATGATGATTAAACCGTTGGTTGGAATTTTAATGTTGGGGGTGCTTATGTCGATGGTTGCAACGGGTAGGCAGGACGATGCGTGGAGCGTGAACGCGCGGCTGGGGCGGGGCATAAACATGGGCAATATGCTGGAGGCCCCGAGGGAGGGGGCCTGGTTTGCCCGTTTGAAGGAACCCTATTTCGATCTCGTCAAGGAGGCCGGGTTCACGTCCGTGCGCATTCCGGTGCGCTGGTCGGCGCACGCTTTGGACGAGGCTCCATACACCATTGATGCAAAGTTCCTGAAGCGGGTTGACCTGGCTGTCGAACAGGCGCTTGCCCGGGGGCTGCTGGTGGTGCTCAATGTCCACCACTACAACGGATTCATGGAGGATCCGGCGGCGCATGAGGAACGCTTGCTTGGGATCTGGGAACAGCTTTCCAGGCACTACCGCAACCAACCGCGCGCGCTTTGCTTCGAGGTGTTGAACGAACCCTCCGACAAGGTAACTCCAGAAATCTGGAACCGGGTTCAGAACAAGGCTCTCAAGCTGATCCGGAAAAGCAATCCCGACCGGATCATCTTTGCTGCCCCGCTGGGTTGGAACCGGATCGGCCATCTAAAGTCGCTGGAACTGCCGTTCGATGATCCGAACCTGATCGCCTCGGTTCATTTCTACGAACCGTTTTGGTTCACGCATCAAGGCGCCGGTTGGGTGAAGCGCGATATCCCGGTCGGGAAGGAATGGTTGGGCACGGACGGGCAGAAGGCCGAACTCCTGGCCGATCTGGACGAGGCCGCACGCTGGTCGAAGGAGCATGGCATCCCGATCAACGTCGGGGAGTTCGGCGCCTATGAAAAGGCGGGCATGGAATCGCGCGCCCGATGGACGGCCTTCCTGACGCGCGAGATGGAAAAGCGGGGCATGTCGTGGAACTATTGGGAATTTTGCTCCGGCTTCGGAGTCTATGACCCCGATGAAAAGATATGGCGCACGGAACTGCTGAACGCGTTGATTCCCAATGGGTGACTTTTTTTAACCACAGGACACGAAGGATGAAATATAAAACGGTGCAAACGGTAGGTTGGTTGGTCAGGCTTCGGGTACTTGGTGCCTTGGTGGTTTATCCGATCGTTTTGTGGTCGGCCCAGGCGGCGGGACCCAACATACTTTTCTTTTCAATGGATGACCTGAAGCCGGAGCTGGGTTGCTATGGCTCGGAACACGTTAAAACCCCGAACATTGACCGGTTGGCAAAAAACGGAATGCTGTTCGAACGCCACTATATCCAACAGGCGGTGTGCGGGCCGTCGCGCGCAAGCATGTTCAGCGGCTTGAGGCCCGATACCACCCGGGTTTGGGACTTGCAGCATACCTGCCGCGAGGAGTGCCCGAAGGCGTTCACCATGCAGGAATATTTCAAGAAGGCCGGTTATGCAACCGCCGGGGCCGGCAAGATCATGCATGGCTTCAAGAACGATGATCCGCCATCGTGGTCGATCCCGTATGTTCATTCGGAGGCATTGCCCTATGCGGACGGACGGCTGCCGGCGCTCGACAAGTATCAGGGCGAACAGATCCATGCCGCGTTCCAGGCGCTCGAGGAAAAGAAGATCAAGGGCTACAAGCAGCGCAACCAGTTCATGGCCGGGCTGGGGGCCATGCCGGCCACCGAGTGCATCGACCGGCCGGACGATGCCTATCCCGATGGCGCGATGACGGAGTGGGCGTTGGGCATGCTCGACCGGTTGGCCCGGGCCGACGGGCCGTTCTACCTGACGCTGGGCTACCGCAAGCCGCATTTGCCGTTTGTTGCCCCGAAGAAATATTGGGATCTGTTCGATCGCGCCGCGATCGATGTGGCGGAGTTCCAAAAGCTGCCGAAGGGCGCGCCGGAATATGCCGGCCATTCGTGGGGCGAGCTGAAAAACTATTCGGATGTCGATAAGGATGAAAACCTTTCCAAGGCGCGCCAGCGTGAACTGATCCATGGCTACTATGCTTGTGTGGCCTATGTGGATGCCCAGATCGGCAAGGTGCTTGCGAAGCTGAAGGAGACCGGCCTCGATGGGAACACCGTCGTTGTGCTGTGGGGCGATCACGGCTGGCACCTCGGCGACCACGGCATCTGGTGCAAGCATTCGAACTATGAGCAGGCCACCCATTCGCCGCTGATCATTTCCGCTCCATGGCTGTCGCAGACGGGCCGGGCGGCTTCCCCGGTCGAGTCGGTGGATATTTTCCCGACGCTGTGCGAGCTGGCCGGCCTTCCGGTTCCGGAGCAGCTGGAAGGGACCAGCCTGGTTCCAATCCTCAAAAACCCGAAAGCCAGGGTGAAGGATTTTGCCATGAGCCAGTATCCGCGCAGCCACAAGAAAAACATGGGCTATGCCATGCGCACCGAACGCTACCGCATGGTCACCTGGGTTCCGGAAGATGTTGCCCAAACCGGGACGTTCAACCCCTCGCAAATCGACGCGATCGAACTCTATGACTACCAGACCGACCCGCTCGAAACGGTTAACCTCGCCAACCATCCGGAATACAAGGCCGTGGTGTTGGAGCTCTCCAAAAAACTAGAAGGATTTTTTGAATAACGGAGGCGGGGAATAATCCTTAACTCGGGAATGGAACCACGGATGACCACAGTTGGACGCTGATCTTCAAGAAGGTGCGAAATTTGTCCCACCCTCCCAGTGGGTTGGATATAGGTTATGCATCTCCTGTTTTGGGTTCTGTGTTTATCTGCGTTCATCTGTGGTTCATTTGCGTTTCTAAGTTCCTGAATCTTGAGCCTCTGTGTGGAGGGCGAGGTTCCATCCGAGCCGCCGTAAGGTTATTTCGTAGAGGGGCGGACGCTGTCCGCCCGTGCGCTCGCCGTGCGCCTACATCGAATTTTTCCTGTTATGTTCGGGCGGTTGAGGAGTCAAAAGACGGTCTGCCATGGGAGTCGAAAGCCGAAATGACGAATTAGGCGTCCTGACCCTTGTTCCGGATCGTTATTCGCCGCAAAAGCACGCAGGGAAACACAAAGACGGTGCGGACGGTTTTAGTTGGCCACGAAGAAGCGCAAAAAACACAAAGACCACCGCCGGGCTCTTCATGAATCGTGAGCCTCTGTGTGGAGGGCGAGGTTCCATCCGAGCCGGTGCGGGCCTACAGGAAATCCAGCGGGCTCTTCACGGCCATGAGCAGGCAAGAAAGCCCGCTCCACATTTGGAGGGACTGGTTCCAACCCTTGGAAAGAAACATGAATAATAACATGGCGGCGGGGGCTCGCGCTCCATACAATCCCCATAGATAGGCCGGACGTGCCGGGGTGGCTCAGTCCAACATCAAGATGGCACCTTTTGGGTGCCCTCATATCCTCCTGCTTTTTAACCTGCTTCAGCAGAGAGGACGTTTGGGGAAGCAGGAGGGATAAATCCTAATCGTTGGGCAAACAAAGGAAAACATATGAAATATACCCATTGTCATCCCATAGATATTGAAAAAAAAGGCTGGCATGTGCCGTTGAAATCCTCCACTCGGAGGGTATGAAAAAACAACATAAACACAAGCCAGCCGGACATAGGTATACAACCTTGAAACAATTGTGCAATCTGATTCCCGGACACATGGTGTCGAGCCTTGCGCAGAAGCATGGCGTGGACATTCAAAGCCGGACGTACACGCCGTGGAGCCATGTGGTTTCTTTGCTGTACGCCCACTTCTCCCATGCACTCGGACTCAACGATGTGTGCGACGCGCTCCAGATGAACGCGGCGGCGCTCTCTACCATCCGCGGCGCGGTTCCTCCGTCGCGTAACAACCTGAGCCACGCGAACAAGATCCGCAACGCGGACATGGCCGAAGAGCTCTACTGGTGCATGATGAAGCATCTGATGGATACAGTCCCGGGCTTCGCGAAGGGCAAGGTTCGGCGCGGATACCTCCGGCGCTTCAGCAAGACGATCCATGCGCTGGACTCGACCACGATCCAGCTCGTCGCCAACTGCATGGACTGGGCGAAGCATCGCCGCCGCAAGGCTGCGGCCAAGTGCCACCTGCGCCTCGACCTGCAAAGCTTCCTGCCCCGGTGCGCCATCATCGACACGGCGAAGCACCATGACAGCACGATGACCCAAAGCCTGTGCGCCGAGCTCAAACCCGGTGAAATCGCCGTGTTCGACAAGGCCTACAACAAGTTCAAGCATCTTTTCGAGCTGACGGTGCGCGGTGTCTGGTGGGTTGGCCGGGCGAAGGACAACATGCAGTACAAGGTGGTGCGCACCCTCGAAACCACCGGGCACAAGCGCATCCTGCGCGACGAGGTCATCGAGATGGTGGTCGAAGCATCGAAGAAAGCCTATCCGTGCGAGTTGCGCCGGGTCGTGGCGCTGGTCGAGATTAACGGCAAGGATGTCGAAATCGCCTTCATCACCAATCACCTGGAGTGGAGCGCGTGGACGGTCGCCGAACTCTACCGTTGCCGCTGGGACATCGAGGTGTTCTTCAAGGAGATCAAGCAGACGCTCCAACTCTCCGACTTCCTGGGCTACAGCGCCAACGCCGTGCGCTGGCAGATCTGGATGGGGCTGCTGGTCCACCTGCTGATGCGCTGCCTCGCGTTCATGCACGGATGGGAGCACAGCTTCAAGCGGCAGTTCACTGTTGTGCGCGCGGTGCTTTGGCGCCGGTGGAACCTGCCCGCCTTGCTGGATTCCTATGGGACAGCCAAACCGCCCGGCCGCATACGGGGTGCGCCGGAACAGGCGTATCTGCCGGGGTTTGTCTAAGAGCTGTGGGACAGCCATATGCACAAAGCGCGGAACCATGGTTAACCTTCAACAAAAAATCGGAATTGACTAAATGAATCGGACATCAGAAACCTTAACAAAAACGGGGTTTTACTCTCCGTCAGCACCACCTATGGGATGAATGTGAAATATACCCACACTTTATTAATGACTTTTATATTTTTCGCGATAACAAGTGTTCATGCATTTCAGCCCGGCAATACTGTTATAAAAGAATGCCCACAGTGCAAAGCGGAGCTACAACAAGACACAACACTTTCTGGAAATACATTTGGTGCTAAATTTTGGACTGATGGAAAAAGGGAGGCACCAATGCTGCCTGATCGCCCACGTATCGTTAAATGTCCGAAGTGCTCCACGTTTGTTTGGATTTATGACGCAAAAAAATTAGGACAAATAGAGTCTCGCAGGCGTAATGAAGGTAAAGCAGAGAATTCATGGTCAAACTCCGTATCGACTCTTGAGCTGACAGAAAAGGAATTCCTCAAGTATGCTGAATCAAAGAGTCTATCTAAAGACAAGGAATTATATGTAAGACAAAATGCTTGGTGGATGGTAAACGACGCTGTTCGCCGGAATGGTGAGCCAATAACGCTTTCATCAGAACAAAAAGCCAATATGGTTAGCCTTTTAGATGTATTAAACACAGAAGATCCTGATCAACGTATAACGAAAGCAGAACTCTATCGAGAGCTGGGAAGGTTCGAAGATTGCATTTCCATGCTTAATCATCAGTTTAAGCAACCCAACTACACTAAAGTGGCAGAGTTTATCCAACAACTTGCAGAACAAAAAAACACTCAAGTCAAAGAAATAAAATTTGACTAAAAGCCCAACAAGAAAGTAGAGCCTACTTGGACAACGCCCGTTGATTAAGTCAAAGTTGGTTTCCCAAGCGGCTCACTTTGAACGTTCGATACGGAAAGGATAATATGAAGCCATTATTAATCTTATTCATCTCTTACCTCGCAATTGGAATCTGCTTTGCAGGGAAGCGAAACACCCCCTCCAGCAGCGAAGTCAAAGCTGCTATGAATAAAGCCGGGCCAGAGCACGTTTTCGCTAACAGAGATGGTTCTCCAAGAAAAACGGATGTGAAGCAGATAGGCTCGATTGAGATTGAGGATTCCTATCTTCATGTTTTCTCAGTCCGGCTTGCTGAAGTTAAAAATAGGTATCGCACAGCGATTTTCGACAATGATGGAAACTATTTGGGTCATTACGAAGTAAAACCTACTGATGTAGATGGGAAATTTATCGCATTTCAATTCGGCCCACACTCCGGTCTAATGGATCCTCCGCTAATGTTTTCCGTCTCCATTCCAGTAACCGAAGAGGCTTTATGGGATACCGTAAAACACGGATATATTGGAAGCGGTGCCGATTCCCGAAGCTTGTCTTTTGAGCGGGCTCCGGGATACACGAACCAACCAATATTTATGCCCGGTAAAATCCGGGAGTGGACATTGAAGCACCCGGGAAACAATGCTGAGGAAAAAATCAGAGCTTACTATATCATGCATGACAGGTCTGCAAAACTTGTAGCGTTTCTGAGCGAAGACAAGAACTCGGTCTTTTGCGTTGGTTTTGGTGCTTTGATCCGCGAAGAGCAGAACTATTTGAGAAAGCTAGAAAAAAAATGATGATCGAGCCAGCGGCGTCAGCCTACCCGGCGAAGGGGTCGGCGAAGGCGGCTTAACTAAGCGCCATTCTACTCTGACCCCTCGTGTTCTACACGTCCATCCTGAAAAACCAGCCGGGATGGACAAGGTACGTTCGTTCACCGTTTATGCTCTCGTCAAATAGGTGTTCAATTCTCCCGAGTCGCCTTGCGGCGGGATGGCAGTGATTTTTCCTTCCCCTTTTCCTCTATTTGCCTGCTTGACTTCCAAACGCCTGCTTTCTATGGTCTCCCGCTCTTTTGAACTTGGGAAAGGAAGAGAGATGCCGTGTAATACGGCGTTTTCCCATAATTTGTTGCCTGATAGTGTAATGGAAGCACATGTGACTTTGACTCACAGGGTCCAGGTTCGAACCCTGGTCGGGCAACCATCTTTTTTAAAGTGACGGCGGAATGAAGATAATATCGGGTACAGGACATCGGGCATTGGCCGAGCGCATTGCAAGCGCGGCGGGCGTTGACTTGTGCGAAGTCGACATCACGCGGTTCCCCGACGGGGAGATCTTCGTGAAGATCGTGGACAATGTCCGCGGCGACGACCTGTTCATTGTCCAGTCGGTCTCGATCGAGCCGAACAACTACCTGATGGAGCTGCTGATCATGATCGATGCCGCCAAGCGTGCATCGGCCGACCGGATTACGGCGGTTCTTCCTTATTATGGCTATGCCCGCCAAGACCGCAAAGACCAGCCGCGCGTACCGATTACGGCCAAGCTGGTGGCCACGTTGCTTGAAGCGGCCGGTGCCGACCGCGTACTCTGCTGCGACCTGCACGCCCAGCAGATCCAGGGCTTTTTCGAAGTTCCGGTGGATCATCTCTATGCTTCGCCCGTCATCGTTAAATACCTTCGTTCGCTGGAGCTGGACGACCTGGTCGTGGTTTCGCCGGATGCCGGCGGCCTGAAAATGGCGGACGCCTATTCCAAGCTGCTCGGGGCCGGCATTGCGCTGGTGGGCAAGCAGCGCAAGAGCGCCGAGGACGTCGAGGCCAACCATCTGGTCGGCGAGGTCGAAGGCCGAAACACATTGCTCGTCGATGATATGACTTCGACGGCCGGCACGCTTACCGCGGCCGCAAAACTCTTGAAAAAGGCCGGAGCGAAATCGATCCGCGCCGCAGTGAGCCATTCGCTGCTGACGCAGAAGGGGATCGACCGCCTGATTAATTCGCCGATCGACGAGCTGGTGACCACCGATACGGTTCCCCAGCGCGAGTGGTCGGATTTCAATGTTACCGTACTGTCGGTGGCTGACATATTGGCGGAGGCCATCTGCCGCATCCACAACGACCAATCCGTCAGCTCGCTGTTCAGGGTTGATAATTAGGAGAGAATCATGGAAGACACAAAACTGATTGCAAAGAAGAGAGACCTCGAAGGTTCGAGCAACGTACGCCGCATGCGCAACGCCGGCTCGTTGCCGGCTGTGATCTATGGCGATGACAAGGAATCCGTTTCCGTTGAACTCAACATGCACGAGTTCGAGCAGGTGCTGCACCATTCCGCCAGCGAAAGCATCATTATCGATGTCGAAGTTGAAGGCGAAGGCGTCACGTCCGTCCTGATCAAGGACGTTCAGCACCATCCGGTGACCAGCGACCTGATGCACGTGGATCTGTTCCGCGTAACCGCAGGCCAGGTGCTGGCCGTCGATATCCAGCTGGAGCTGGTGGGCGAAGCGGCCGGTGTGAAGGCCGGCGGCACACTCGACCATGTCATGCACAGCATTGAGGTCGAATGTCTGCCCAAGGATCTCGTCGAGAAGATCGAGATCGATGTTTCCGAAATGGGCATCGGCGATGCGTTGCACGTTTCCGACCTCCAACTGGGCGCCAAGTTCAAGGCCTTGGTTGATGAAGACGCCATTGTTGCCGCGGTTGCGGCGCCGCGCGTCGAGGAAGAGGAAGACGAAGACGGGTCTGCCGCTTCCGAGCCGGAAGTGATCACCGAGAAGAAGGACGAAGAGTAGCCCGCATCGTTGATGCGGGAAATTCGGAATCCGGATATCTAATTTGGGGATTTTACTGTTGAAGCTGGTCGTTGGACTGGGGAATCCCGGAAAAGAATACGAGCGCACGCGCCACAACATTGGATTCATGGTTGTGGAGGAACTTGCCCGAAGGCAGGGCGTGGTGTTCAGGAAAATGTTTTGGTTCCCCGCCCGGCAGGCGAAATGCCGGATCGGGGAGCACGAGGTGCGGTTGGTACTGCCGACCACCTACATGAACCGCAGCGGCAAGGCCGTTTGGGGCGCCATGAAAAAATGGCGCGCCGAAGCGGCCGACACCGTGGTGATATACGACGATGTCGATCTGGAGTTCGGCGGCATCCGCGTCCGGGCAAAGGGTTCGGGCGGAAGCCACAACGGCATGAAGTCGGTGCTGGAGTGGCTGCAGACCAAGGCGTTCCCGCGGGTGCGGGTGGGCATTGGCCCCAAGCCGGACGGGGCCGACATGATCGGGTTCGTGCTCGGCGGCTTTGCCGAGGAAGAGCTTTTGAAGTTGGAAAAGGTTGTCGAACGTGCCGCCGATGCGGTAGAAACCATCTTTTCCGTCGGGACTGAGCGAACCATGAACGAGTTCAACCAGTTGCAGATAGGTTAAGTTAAGGAGTAAAACATTATGTTGTACGAAGGATTGTTCATCTTTCCGGAGGTGTTGGACGAGGAAGGTCTCGACCAGGCTATCACCCGGGTGAAGGAAGAACTGGAAAAGCTGGGTGGCTCGATCGAGAGCACAACCCGCATGGGAAAGAAGACCTTTGCCCGTCCGCTCAAGAAGCAGAAGGCCGGTCTCTACGTGGTTGCGATGTTCAACATCGATGGCACCAAACTCGACGCGTTCAAAGCGCGCCTGAAGCTGGCGACCAACGTGTTCCGCCACCAGTTTGTGCAGGCCAGCGAAATTGTGGAAGAGGTCGCCCAGGAGGCGTAGGACGATGGCCAGCTACAACCGGGTCTTGTTGATGGGGAATCTTACGCGTAATCCGGAAATCCGGTATACGCCGTCGGGAACTGCGGTTGCCGATTTGGGATTGGCCATTAACGAAAACTTCAAAAACAAGGCGGGGGAAATGGTTGAACAGACCTGCTTTGTGGATGTGGTGGTGTGGGGACGACAGGCCGAGACCTCGTCCGAATATCTCCACAAGGGATCCTCGGTGTTTGTGGAAGGCCGGCTTCAGCTGGACCAGTGGGAAAACCAACAGGGCGAGAAGCGCAGCAAGTTGCGCGTTCGCGCCGACCGCGTCCAGTTTTTGGGAACCCCGGGAAAAGGAACCGAATTTTCGGCGGCACCCGTCGATTCCGTCCCGCCGCCGGCCCCGCCGGCGGAAGATGACGATGATGATGTGCCGTTTTAAGAAAGGGATATAACTATGATGCGTCGTAGCAGAGATAGAGATGATTACAAGCGCGATCCGGAGCTCCTCCGCGGGGTTACCTCGATCGATTACAAAGATGCCGAGCTTCTCAAGAAGTTCATGACCGACCGGGGCAAGATTCTTCCCGGCCGCATCACCGGTGCCAATGCCCAGCAGCAGCGCCAAATCAAGAAGGCCATCCGCCGTGCGCGGGTTATGGGCCTCGTTCGCTAAAAAAGGAGTTGGCAAAATGGCTACAGAAGTTTTGTTGATGGATCAGGTCGAAGGCCTGGGTATTGAAGGGGATATTGTGAAGGTTGCCGACGGCTACGCCCGCAACTTCCTTTTCCCGCGGGGCATTGCCACCGAAGTTACCGAGGGCAAGAAGCGCCAGATTGAAAAGAAGCGTGCCGAACGCCTCGTTCAACTCGAGAAGGAAAAAGGCGCGGCCGAAGAGCTCGCCAAGAAGATCGCGGGCATCGAATGCACCATTTCCGCCAAGGTGGGCGAAACGGGCAAGATGTTCGGTTCGATCGGCATTCCGCAGATCCTCGAAAAGTTGACCGAAGCCGGGCTCGAGATCGATCGCCATAAGATCGTGCTCGCCACACCGCTTCACGAGCTTGGTGTTTTCGATGTCGAAATCAAGCTGCACCCCGAAGTCTCCGGTACCCTCAAGGTTTGGATCGTAGAAGATAAATGATCCCAGGGGATCCAGGTGGTCTGAGAATCCCCCCGCACAGCGATGAAGCCGAGCGGGGGGTTTTAGGTTCCATTCTGCTCGATCCTCAAGGTGCTCTTGACAAGTGCTTGGCAAAGCGTCTAGGCCCCGATAGTTTTTTCGATCGGCGGCACCAGGCGCTTTTCGAGAATCTGGTGGACATGAGCCAGGCCAATATGGCGATGGATGCCATCACCATCGGCGAGTGGCTCAAGGACAAGAAAGCCCTCGACAAGGTCGGGGGCTACGATTATCTCGTCCAGCTCCAGGACAGCACCCTTGTTCCCGCCCACGTCGAGTTCTATTGCGACATCGTGATGGAAAAGCGGCTTTATCGGATGCTGATTGAAAAATCGTCCGAAATCATCGATTCCGCCTACCAGGGCGAAGAGGATGCCAGCACGCTGGTCAGCGAAGCCGAAGCCAACCTCTTCAAACTCAGCGAGCACGGCGCCGAACAGATTCCCGATTGGAAAGACTCGGTGCTCCATGCCTTCAAGGAGGTCGAGAATGCCGATCCCAACCAGCTCGTCACCGGCGTAACCACCGGTTTCATCGGCCTGAACGAACGACTCGGTGGTTTGAACAAGACCGACATGATCGTGCTCGCCGCCCGTCCCGCCATGGGCAAGACCTCGCTGGCGTTGAACATTGCCGAAAACGCCGCGCTCGGCCTGCATGGCGATCCGGTTCCGGTGGCGGTGTTCAGCTTGGAAATGTCGCGCGAGCAGTTGGTGAAACGTATGCTGTTCTGCAACGCCCGCCTGCCGATGCACCGCGCCAAGGGGCGTGGCCTCACGCCGGACGAGCACGCCAAGCTGACCTCGGCGGTCGACCGCCTCTCCAAGGCCCAGATCTATATCGACGACACCCCCGGCCTCGAGGCGGTCGAAATGCGCTCGCGGGCGCGCCGCCTGAAAAGCCGCTATGGGATCAAGCTGATCGTGATCGACTACCTGCAGCTGATGAACTATTCGAAGTTCGCCAAGGATGGCCGCCAGCGCGAAACGATGGCCATTTCGGGGGCTGTCAAAGGCATGGCCAAGGAGCTCGATGTTCCGGTCATCGTGCTTTCGCAGCTCAGCCGTGCCGCGGAAAGCACCGGCGACAACATTCCCAAGCTCTCCCACCTTCGCGACTCGGGGGCGATCGAGCAGGACGCCGACATGGTTTGGCTACTGTACCGTCCCAGCTACTATGAAAAAGGCGACAACCGCAACAGCGACAACCTCGCGGTGCTCGATGTGGCGAAGTTCCGCCATGGCGCCACCGGCGAAGTGAAGCTGTCGTTCATACGCGAATACACCCGTTTCGAAGACCGCGCCGAGTTTGAGGACGACTATTCCCACGACGAAGAATGATTTCCCATAGTATGGAACCTTTCATGAAAAAAGCCCTAGTCCTGTTCACCGCCTTCCTGGTTGCCGCATCGTTGCAGGCGGAAACCATCAAGGATATCCGCATCGTCAACCAGTCCGGCGAATCCTACACCATGAGCTCGGTCGCGGCCTTCACCTCGTTCCAGGTGGGCGAGCAAGTGCCCGACCGCGAAACCATTCTTTCCGAGATCGCAATCGATGTGAACCGGATGCGCAAGTCCGGGCGCTATTCCTTCGTGAATGCCCGCATGGATGTGGAGGCCGATGGCGTGGTCTTGGTCTACACCGTGGTGTCGAAGCACCGCCTGCGCCGCATGGAGATCGTCGGCGGGCCGAAAAGCGGCGGAAGAATCCGCAAGAAATCCGAACTCGAAATCGGGCAGTTCGCCGACGACGCAACCTTCGAGCTGGCCGCCGCGAAAATCAAGGAGGCCTACCGCGACTATTGGTATCCGGACGTCGAGGTCTCCTGGAAATCCAAAACCAACGACGAACTCGGAACCGTTGACGTCACCTTCAAGATTGAAGAGGGCGACAAGCTCGCCATCAAGAAGATCGAGTTCGAGGGTAACGACATCATCGAGGACAAGAAGCTGAAGAAAGTGATTCAGCAAAAGCAAAAGTCCTGGTTTGCGCCCTGGTCGTGGATCACCGGTTCGGGCAAATACAAGGAGGAGGTGGTCGATGCCGATGTCTTCGCCCTCAAGTCGTTCTACATGAACAACGGCTTCCTCGACATCAGCGTTTCCGAGCCGGAGCTCGACGTCTCCAAACCGAAAAAGTCGCGGCTGGTGTTCAAGATCGACGAAGGGCAACGCTACCGCATCGGGAAAATTTCGCTTTCCGGCATGGAAAAGTATGGGGAGCGGGAGCTCCGCCGGACGGTCCGGTTGCGGCAGGGCGACATCGCCGCCTATGAAAACATCGAGGCCGGCAGCGAAGGCATCCGCTCCTACTATGGCAACCGGGGCTATGTGCGCACCGTCGTTCGCCCGGTCTACGACGCCAACGCCCAAACCGCCGTTGTCGACATCACCTACGAAATCACCGAGGGCGAGATCGGCTACATCAACGCCGTCAACATTGGCGGAAACGAACGAACGATCGACAAGGTGATCCGCCGCGAACTGGTGATCTATCCCGGCGAAAAGTATAACCGCAGCCGCGTGCTCACCTCCGAAAACCGCCTGCGCAACCTGCAGTATTTCGAAATCGTCACCATCAACCCGGAACAGGCGGGCGAGGGGAATAAATACGACCTCAATGTGCAGGTGAAGGAAAAGGCAACCGGCTCGTTCACCGCCGGCGTCGGCTTCTCGAGCGTGGAATCGCTGATGGGCTACGTTGAATTGTCGCAAGGCAACTTTAACTGGAAGACCTGGCCGCCGATCGGGGCCGGCCAAAAGTTCAAGATCCGCGCCACGCTCGGTACGGAGCGCAACGATATCGACATCTCCTTCATCGAGCCGTGGTTCCTCGACCGCCAGCTCTCGTTCGGCATCGACCTGTTCCACCGCGAAGTGAACTACTTCTCCGATTCATACGACCAGAAGAACGACGGCATGCGCCTCTCGCTCGGCAAATCCCTCTCGCGCTTCACCCGCGGAAACCTTTCCTACAGCCTCGAACAGTTCAATGTGTTCGATGTGGCCGATACCGCCTCGCAGGCCATCCAGGACGAGGAGGGCCGCCGCCTGAAAAGCGGACTTCAATATGCGTGGTCGTTCGACTCGCGCGACCGCTTCTTCGATGCCACCCGGGGCAACAAAACCATCGTCACCCCCTTCATGGCCGGCGGCCCGCTGGGCGCCGAAACCGATATTTTCGGATTGCGCGTCAAGTCGACCCATCACTGGCCGCTCATCTGGGATATGATCCTCAATGTCCGCGGGGAGATCGAATCGGTCGAGGCCTATGGCGACAGCAAGGCCAATGCCGGAACCTATGGCGACGGCGTGCCGATTTTCGACCGTCTCTTCCTTGGCGGTTCCTATAACCTGCGCGGCTATGAATACCGCGACGTCGGCCCCACCGACCCCGACACGGAGGATCCGGTCGGCGGCAACAGCAAGGGCTACTGGACTGCCGAGGTAACCTATCCCATCTGGAACAAGATCCGTGGCGCCGTCTTCTACGACTGGGGCTTCGTGAATGTCGATTCCTGGGATTTCGACCCCTCGAACTACGCCGACGACTGGGGCATCGGCCTGCGGTTGCAGATTCCCGGCTTCCCGCTGCAGCTCGACTATGCCTGGCCGATCACCTTCGACGAGCGCTACCTCGACGACAAGGGACGCTTCAACTTCCTCATCGGCCACACGTTCTAAGGAACGTTCAGTCCACCGCCACCTTCACCACCACCTTGTGGATCGGGCCTTTGCCGATGCAGGGCAGGTGCGCATCGGTGGGCAGGAAAACCGCGAACGAGCCCGGCGGCACCTGCACGATGCTCTCCGGCGAACCCTCAAAAAACTCGAGGTCTTTTTCCGCGTCGTAGTTTTCGGAAGGGGCGACGTCGGAGCGCGGGCTCCAACCCATCGATTCATCGCCGCTGATCACATATTGGATATCGATGTATTTGCGGTGGCCTTCCAGTTTGCCTTCCTCCACGGCGCGCCCGTCGCAACGCTGGACGATGGCAAAGACCAGCTCATCCGAAATTTCATATGTCCCGTCGGCGAGCTCGGCAATGCCCGGTTGGTCGAGAAAGCCGAAGCCCTCGGAGATTCCTTTTTTCAATCCAGTATATTTCGCGGCGTTGTCGAGTGTGTCCAGTATCATGCCCATTCCTCCTGTTAAATTTATATTTAGTTTTGCATGAGCCAATGCCAATTCCAAGTTTAAGAAATAAAAAGGGATGCGGGTCATCAATTTTGCCGGGGCAACGGCACCTACTCGTGCGATGTCTGCGTCAATCGCACCAACATGATCCGCACTGTTGGAGGGGCGAGTTCCACCTCGACCTACACCTGCGACGATGACAACCGATTAACTGGTATCAGTGTTCAGGTGTGAACACGTTTGCGTATGATTACAGGAGTCGACGATACTTCCGCTCCAAGCCCTCCGATTTGACCTGCCAAAAAGGGGTCAAAAAAGGTCAGCCGAAGAATCTTAGAATCAAGGATTATTGAAAGGACAAGTGGTCAGGCCGCCTAATTCGTCATATTGAATCGAAGCTCAGCATTTCCCTGCTTCTCTTCGTTCAAGACACGAAAGCCCCGCTCCGTTGGAACCGCCCATCGATCCTGTCCATCCGGTGATTCAGGCAGACACATTTTGAGGCAGAAAGATGCGGTGCCGGGGATAGGGTCGCTCGGGGAACGGCCGGGCGGACGGTCGACAGAACCGGGGCGGCGATGGATGGTTGCCCGTTCGGCGGGGAGGCGGGCCGCCTGCGGTACAGTAAGCGGGGGCGCCAGCAATACCGTTGCTGGGAGGTTCTGGCGTTCCACCCTGTTGGTCGTCCGCGAACCTTTCGTGATGTGTGGTGCGTATCCCGATTCATTGACTGCATCGACATTGTCCTCTGCAGCTTCCTGCGCTTAACCCCGATTTTCGGACCACCGGCTTAAGTGGAACCTGCGTCCTCAACATGGTACAAAAGGACGCATGGAAATGGGAAGAAAACGAAGAACATTCACGGACAAGTTCAAGGCCAAGGTGGCGATTGAGGCCATCAAGGGCGTGAAGACATTGGCGGAGCTGGCATCGGAATATCAGGTCCATCCGAACCAGATTTCGGATTGGAAGAAGCAGTTGCTTTCGAATGCGCCGGATCTTTTTGCATCGGGGAAAAAGAAGCAGGCTCAAACGGAAGAAGAGCTTACGGCTCCACTTTACGAAGAGATCGGGCGTCTGAAGATGGACGTGAAGTGGCTCGAAAAAAAGCTATGAGCCTGCCGCTTTCAACGCGCCGCAGCTGGGTGGAGCCCGGCACCGATTATTCGGTTCGGCGGCAGTGTAGGCTCGCAGGCGTCCCCAGATCGGGCTTCTACTACGACCCCGCCCCGGAAACGCCGGAGAACCTGCTTCTGATGCGTTTGATCGACGAGCAGTATCTCCGGCATCCGGAGTTCGGCTATCCACGCATGACGGACTGGTTGCGTGATCAAGACTATGATGTCAATCACAAGCGGGTCGCCCGCCTCATGCAGCTGATGGGGATTCAGGCCATCACGCCCGGTCCGCACACGAGCAAGCCCGCCCCGAGGCACAAGATCTACCCTTATTTGCTGCGCAATGTGGACATCGAACGGGTGAACCAGGTTTGGAGTACGGACATCACCTACATCCCGATGCGGCATGGATACATGTACCTGACCGCCGTAATCGACTGGTACAGCCGCTATGTGCTCGCCTGGGAGCTCTCAAGCACCATGGAGAGCACGTTCTGCGTTGATGCGCTGGAGCGTGCGCTGACGCAGGGGAATCCGGAGATATTCAACACCGACCAAGGAAGCCAGTTCACCTCGAACGCCTTCACCGGTGTCCTGTTAAACGAGAACATCACCATCAGCATGGACGGGCGAGGCCGGGCGTTGGACAACGTATTCATCGAACGACTGTGGTGGTCGGTGAAGTATGAGAAAATCTATCCCGCATGCTATGCCGACGGGCATGCGTTGCATCGGGGCCTTGACAGCTATTTTAAATATTACAACCACGAGAGGAAGCACAGCGCTCTGGACAAACGCACCCCCGCCGAGGTATTCATGGAAGGAGCAGTCAGAACATGATCGCAAGTGATGCCGTCGCTGCGCTCCGCCCTCGGCCCTCCGGGCCGCCCCTTCGGGGACGGGCTCCGCTCCGCGACGGCATCATGGAAGGGCGGCTCGTTGGCCGCCAGAACACGGAACAGGGAACCGCAGGTTCCACCTTAAGTTCACCGATCCGTGGTTTAAGATTGGGGGTAGGCGCATCCTGGCTGAAAAATAAATGAAAGAAAATGGGCGGCGATCGACTGAATTTAAAGGTTTATGGGTTTTTAACCGTTGGCCTGGGTGCACCGAATGGGCGCGCTTTTGGTTTTCATGGGGAAAAATATGAAGCTTAAAACGGTAATGAACCACTAAAATCACACAATTCACGAATCGCAATCTGCGTATCCCGCGAAGATGGCAACCGAATGAAAAAAACCACGTACTCACCTTGCAAGTAATAGTTCGGATAGCGAGTTGAGCTAATGTTTTCGTGTGTTTGGTGTGTTTCGCGGTGATTCCATTCCCGCATCTAGGATGAATGATTTGCGTAATGGGACGGGGCCTGGGGTGGGATGAAAATGTCTTAATAACCGTTGATTATTGCGGGAAAAGGCCTAAATTGGGGTTGTAAATAAGATGTAAATTAAATTTGAGTGCCGGGCGGGTATGCCACCGGTTCTGGTTGGGTTGGAGGGATGCGCGGCAAACGTGCCCGTAACGCGCCGAGGTGGATTCTAAAGGGTTGATGCGGGGCAGGAGCGTTTGAGGCTAAATCTGTTGGCACCGAACAGGGGGAAAGAAGATGAACACATGACTATTTATGACTATATCGTGATCGGGGTTTATCTGGTCTTCATGCTTTCGCTGGGGCCGATCTATAAGAGCTTCAGCAAGACGGCCTCCGACTTTTTCCGCGGGGGCGGCGGCATGCTCTGGTGGGTAGTCGGCAGCAGTGCGTTCATGACCACGTTTTCGGCATGGTCGTTCACCGGCGGCGCGGCGAAGGCCTACGAGACCGGAACCTATTTCCTGATCCTGTTCGTCTGCAACATCGTTGCCCTGCTTTTCTGCTTTTTCCTCACGGCGGCCAAGTTCCGGCAAATGCGGGTGGTGACGGCGGTGGAGGGCATCCGGAAGCGCTATGGGCCGGTCAGTGAGCAGGTCTATACCTGGCTGCCGCTGGTTTTCCAAACCTTCATGGGCGGCGTCATGCTCTACACGATCTCCGTTTTCATGTCCGGCGTGTTTGGCCTGCCGATGGGGGGAATCATTGTGGTTATGGCGGTTGTTGTGATCGTCATGACCCTGCTGGGTGGATCGTGGGCGGCCACCGCCGGCGACTTTGTCCAGATGCTGGTGGTACTGACGATTACGATCAGCATGGCGCTTTTGACCTTGAAGCATGAGCAAATCGGCGGCTTTGGCGGATTGATGCGCAATGTGCCGGATTATCATTTCGAATGGACGGCCTTGGCCCGTCCGTGGGTGATCGTCGCGTTCGCGGTGACGCTGATGATTAACCAGGTCACGATGATGAACAGCATGCTCACGGGCGCGGCGCGCTATCTGTTCGTGAAGGATGGCAAGGATGCGCGCAAGGCCGTGCTGATTTCGATTGCCGGCTTTCTGCTGCTGGCGCCGGTCTGGATGATTCCGGCCATGGGATCGGCGGTCATTTTCCCGGACTTGTCCGGGCTTGAGCAGTTTTCGCAGTTGAACAACGCGAATGAGGCGGCCTATGTGGCCATTGCGATGGAGCTGTTGCCGCAGGGTCTGCTCGGCCTGCTTGTTTGCGGGATTTTTGCGGCCAGCCTGACGTCCATGAACAGCCTGCTGAACGTCTATTCCGGCACCTTCGTGCGCAACTTCTATATCCGGGTCATCAACAAGGAGGCTTCGGAGCTGAAGCAGATTTTTGTGGGCCGCGTGTTTATCCTCATCTATGGGTTGATCTGGATGCTGGTTGCGTTGTGCTTCAAGGACATGAAGGAAATCAAACTCTTCGACCTGATTCTGAAAGCGACCGCCATGATCGGCCTGCCGACGGCCATGCCGCTGACCTACGGCATGTTTTTCAAGAAGACGCCGGAGTGGGCGGGCTGGGGCACCATGGTGGGCGGTTTCATCATGGCGGCCATCGCCAAGTTCGGCTTCACCCATGAGTGGATGCAGGGCATTTGGGGGCAGGAGGCGGCGCTTTCAAAATATGAGCTGGCCGACTTGAACCTTGCGCTGACCACGGGCTCGATCTTCATCGTTTGCAACATTATCTATTTCGCCTCGATGTTGTTCCATAAAAACGTGAAGCCGGAATACAGCGAGCGCGTCGAAGCGTTCTTTGAAGAACTCAACACGCCGATCGACCGGTCCAAGGACCATGAACCGGATTACGAGAGCGACAAGCGGCAGTACAGCGTGCTGGGCAATCTCTGCCTGGCCTATGGGCTGCTGACGTTGCTGCTGTTGGCGGTTCCCAACGAAATGCGCGACCGCCTGCTGATTCTGGCCTGCGGTGGTTTCGTGGTGTTGGTCGGTGTGATCCTGCGGGCGGCAAGCCTGAAAACAAAAAGGACTGTTTGATATGAACAGGAGAGATGGCCTGCGGACAGGCATGAACGTGGTGGTGATCAAGAGCGACCAACAGCGGGCGGATACGATTGCCGCGCTGGGAAACCCATGGATGATCACCCCCAATCTCGACCGGTTGGCGCGGGAGTCGGTTGCCTTCGGCAACGCCTTTTGCTGCGGCGCCACCTGCGTGGCTTCGCGCGGCGCGTTCTATACCGGGCAATTTCCGCACAACACCGGCTGCTATGCCTTCGAACCCTGGGCGCACAACCGCACCTGGCTGCATGAAATCCAGGAATCCGGCTACCGCACGGCGGCCATCGGCAAGGTGCACCACTGGCCGGCCGAGGAAAAGATGGCCTTTGATGAGCGCGTCTATGCGGAAAACTTCCCGGAGATGAAGGGCAGCCACGACGACTATGCCAACTACCTGAAAGCCCACGGCTTGGAGAGTCCATGCAAGGTGCTCACGCAGGACGGCATGTGGCTGGAAAAGTGCACGTCCGATGTTTTCCCGTATGATGAGGAGCACCATGTCGATCAATATGTCGGCCGCATGGCGACGCGCTGGATCAACGACTATGAGGGCGAGAAACCGTTCTATCTGCACATCGGCTTCCAGGGGCCGCACGATCCGTATGATCCGCCGAAGCGTTTTCTGGATATGTACGAAGGGCGCGATGTTCCGCTACCACATTTCGACAAAGGCGGCCTCGATGCACGTCCGCCGCAGTATGCGCGCTTCATGGAGGCCACGCGCAATCCGAACAAGTTCGATGTTGCGCCGCCCTACGGCGTATGGGCCTGCGAGCTGCAGGATAAAAATGAAGAAGATCTCAAACGGATGCGTCGGCACTATTATGCCAAGATTACCGGGATCGACCATCAGGTTGGAAAGATCCTCGATGCGCTCGAAGCACAGGGGCTGATGGACAACACGCTCATCCTCTTCACCTCCGACCACGGCGACAACCTCGGCGACCATGAAATGATCTACAAGTGGCTCATGACCGAACAGGCGCTGCATGTTCCCATGCTCGCGCGCCTGCCGGGCGGCGTGCGCGGCGGGGCGGTGGACGACGACTTGTTCACGCAAATGGATATAGGGCCGACGATTCTCACGGCATTGGGGCTGGAGGTGCCGCAGCGGCTGGATGGACGCAGCAACTGGAAACGCCTGGCCAACGGCGACGCCGGCGAAGCGCCGGAACGCGTCTATTGCGAAGACAACTATCTGACGATGGTGCGCTCCAACGACCGTAAGCTGATCTATTATGCCGGGCAGGAGCATGAAGAATATTTTGATTTAAGCACTGATCCGTGGGAGGAGCACAACCTGGCCGCCGACCCGGACTTTGCGCAGGAAATCCTACAGACCAAGGCCGACATGCTGGATTGGCTGACGGTGTCGCGCTATCTCGGATCGCTGCCGCACATCAACGACCCGTGTGGCAAGCGCGGCATCTGGCCGGCCAACCACCCGCACGATCCATACGTGCTGAGTACAGGGTCAAAAAAGCCGGGGAATCCATGAGCCGGCCGGATCCATTCTTCGCAATGCTTGCCGCGCTGTTGGCCGTTGCGTCCGTCCATGCGGCTAACCAGGAATGGGACAGCGGGGGCGGCGCGGATCAGGACTGGGCAACCGCCGCGAACTGGGGCGGCGACCTTCCGGACACGGTTCCTGCCGCGGCCGATGCGGTGGTCATCGGCGATGGCGGCACGGCCGTTTATTCCGCCGCATCGGGAACGGAGTCCGTTCAGCGAACGCAGGTGAACGGAGGTTCCACGCTGAAGATCACCGGTGGCTCGTTGAGCCATACCCAGACGGGAAGCGCAACCAGGAACAACGTCGGTGCCGGCAGTGCCGGCACGGTCAACCAGTCCGGCGGTATCCATGTTGTTGCCCACCAACTCCGGGTGGGTTCCGGTAGCGGGGGCGATGGAACCTATGAGCTTTCGGGGGGCGACCTGCGGGTAACGCGTGGCGGCAGCTCCGGCGTGTCTGGTTCGTCCACTTCGATCGACATCGGTGTGGATGGAGGGGCTGGTCTGCTTAAGGTTTCCGGCGGTTCCTTGGAAACCCGCGTTGGCGTCGGCATCGGGGCCAACGGCACCTTCCGCATCGAAGGCGGGGCGGCTTCGTCGATCGCCATCGGAAGCAACGGTTCCGGCGATGGCCATTGGAAACAGGACTCCGGGGGCGTTCTCGACCTTCGGGTTGATGCCAACGGGCTGACGCCCATCTTCATCGACCAGGTGGACGGAACGGGGGCCGGCGGAGACGTCGTCTTTGCCGAAGGTGCGCTGCTCGATGTCGGATTCCTTGGCGGATTGAATACGTTCGGTGTTTGGGATGCGATGCAGTGGGAAGGAATCCTGACGGATGGCGGCCTGGACTTCGCGGCGGGCGTTGATACCTCCCAATGGAGTTTTGCCTTTGTCGATACAACCGCATCGGGCCAAGCCGACACGCTGCGCATTCAATCGGTGGCCAGCAACGATGGAACCTGGATCGATGCCACCAACTCGGCGGTAAGCTGGACGGATCATTCGAAATGGAGCGACGGCACGGTGGCCTACGGTTCCGGCAAGACCGCGCTGTTCGAACTGAACCATACCACCGGTAAAGTTGTTGATCTGCCCACCGATATCGTGATCGGAACGATCCGCTACCGCGACAATGGGGAGGTCAACCGAAGCATGGTGATCGAATCAGCCAACGGGAGCAAACTGATCATGGCCGCCACCAACAGCGCCCCGTTGATCTGGGCGCGCAACAAGGATATTACGGTGGATGTGGTGCTGGCCGGCACCAACGGGTTGGAGCTGGCCTCTTCCATCATCCTCAAGCAACGCAACACCTATTCGGGAACCACAACGATTCGCGATGCGTCCGGAACGGTAAAGACCACCTATCCCGGAGACTTCGGGGCAAGCGACCTGACGGTGCTGGGCTCGGTTTATGTCGACCACAGCCAGGTGCTCGTTCCTTCCGCAACGCTGATGCTCGAAACCGGTGCAACCATGGAACTCGGTTTCGCCGGTGTGCTGCCCGCCGAAGCCGACTTTGCCGACCTGTTTGTCAGTGGCCTGACGCTGGATGGCGTTGCGCAACCGGATGGCGTCTACAGCGCTTCGACCCATCCCGCTTACTTTGCGGGAACCGGCGAAATCGTGGTGCGGCCTTTTCGCGACGGCTTTCCGCTGGCGCTGAACGAAACGAATGCGCTCGTTTGGCCAAGCCAGGCGGCAAACCTCTACGAAGTCCATGAAGCCTCCAATTTGGGTTCCAACGATTGGACGAATCTCGCGACCGTGGCCGCCACGCCGCCGACGAATGTTTTCGGCACGGGAGCAACGGGGGATGCGGCCGGGTTCTTCCGGGTGGTGGAGCGCCCGGATTATTTGCCGACCGTCCGCGCCGGTGTGATGGCGAAGCTGGACAGCTTGGTCTCCAACAATTATCTGGTGGACCAAAACCTGAACACGGCCACGAACCGGCATGGGCAGTTCCACAATAGCGACAACATGCGGATGTCGGAATGCACGCCGGTGCTGGTGTGGTGCTACATGCAACCCGACAGCGCCCACTACCAGAATCCCGAAGTGTTGAACCGCGCCATCTGGTCGGTCGACTACATGTGCCGCGCCCAGGGCATCAATGGCGGCTTCAATGAATACCACGGGTGGTGCGGCGTACCGGACCGGACCAATGGAAAAAGCTCGGTGCTGGGCTTCACGATGCACGCCATCGGCAACGCGGTTGAGCGGATGTGCAACCTGCCTGAAATGAACGCGCGGCTCTCCGAACCGATGGATCCGAACGGCACCGGTAGCAACGACACCGAGCGCCGCGTTGCCTGGAAAACCATGCTGGCCGCCGCCATGGAAAATCAGTTTTCCGGATCGGGCAGGGGGCATGCGCCGAACCAGGACCTGTGCGCGTTGATGGGGGTTTATGCCATCAACGGTGCGTATGCCGCGCTCGATGGAGGAACGTCGCTTAAGACGCAGGCCGAGATCGATGCGCTTTCGAACGAAATCTTTTATGGGTATCCTTCGGCCGCTTCAAGTAATCCGAACGGACAGTGGTTCAGCAGCACGGGCATGCTGGGCGAGCATGGCCACGCGGATTATGGCTACGATGGAAACTATGGCGTGAAGGTTTGCTTCCGCTACCTCGGCGTGCTGGCGCCGCACGATCCAACCGCCGCCACATTCCTGTCCACTAAATTCGCCGATGCCATGCAATATTTTTTCGTGGCGGACGCCGCCGCTCCGCTGGGCGTGTTTGCCGAAAACGGCATTGCGCGCCGCTCCACCGGTGACCCGATGGATCCGACGATGAGCGTGATCGGTTGTGCGGCGGGATACCATCCATCGCTCGACCGGCTCTACGACATCATGCTGCCGCACTTTGCTTCCGCACCGGTCGCCAACATGAAATTCACCTCCCCGCATCATCTCCAGATCGGGGTCTGGGCCTATTGCGAATGGCTCGACAAAATCAGCGAACCGGCCAACACGGGCTATCGCCTGCCGGCGGAGCAAAGCGCCGCGTGGGAGTTCCGCGACACCACCATGAAGCTGCTGGCCACCAAGCCGGTTGACGGCGTGCCGACCTACTACACCGAAATCTGGGACACCGCCGACCAGGCCCGCCGCCACGTCACCGGCCAGGCCGCCGAAACGATCGATAGCCTGTATGAATTCTAATGAAAGACGGAAGATGAATGTCAGAACCATCTTGGTGGCGGCCGGGCTGTTGCTTGCGGGAGTGTGCGTGCAGGCCGCGCCGGTGGAAATCGATTCCCTGGAAGAGCTGGCGGACTATGCGCGGCGGGACAACGTCTCCGTGCGGCTGAAGCCGGGCGTCTATGAATTGAATGATGCTTCATTGGGCCGGGAGCTGGACCTGAAGCTCTACAAGGGCGACACCCCCACGCGGGACTATCCCGCTGCGGCCTTGCTGCTGTTTTCCGGAAACCACAGCACCTACGATCTATCCGGAGCTGAGATCCGGTTGGATACCAAACTGCATCAGGCCTTTTGGAAACGGAAGCTCTTCGAAGTATTCGTAACGGGGAACCGGAATACGATTGAAGGGCTGACCGTGCGGGATGTCGGCGAGGAGGTGCCATCGGATAGCGCCATCATGTTGACGGTGATGGGCGACGACAACACGATCTCAAAGGCGGATCTTTTCATCCACGGCTCATCGCCCTACGGCTACGGCCATTTGCTGGGCAAGGGCGGTGGAGCGCTCGTTCCGCTGCATAAACATTCTTCGTTTCTGATCGCAGGAAAAAACACGAAGGTGCTCGGCTGCAAGGTGGTGACGCACGGTTTCGGGCACGGCATCGTGATGCAGGGCGCCGTCGATACGCTGATCAAGGATTGTTACGTTGAAGGTGAAATGCGCACCACCGATGAAATGCTCGCGGAGACCAGCGGGCTCGCTTTCGATGTCGGATTTAAAAGCGACTATCCGCCGGGGACAATTGTTCCGGGCCAGATCAAATGCCTGGCGGAAGACGGCATCCGCACCTATGCCTATGGTTCTCTGGTGGGCCGCAGCACCGAGCGTGTGATCGTGGAAAACTGCGTGATCAAGCATATGCGCTCCGGGGTTGCGCTGGGTGCTGAGCGCGGGCCGTCAACAGTTACGGGAACCACGGTCATCGGTTGTCAGGAGCGCGGCTATTCCATTGGGTCGAACGGCGTGATTGAACATTGCAAAGGCGACGCCATGTACGGCCCATTGCTGACCTTTCTCGGAGCACGCACCAAAAACTGTACGATTGATTTGGAACTGATGCCGGAAACCAATGCCTTCCCGGTGACGCGCTTGCTGGAAGTCAACGGAACCGGCCACACGATCACCGTGCGGAACCATGAAGGCAAACGGCGACGGAAGGAGACTCCGTTTGTTTTTGGCGAGTCGGATTGGGGCGATATCCATCTGTTCCGTGCGCCGGATTCCGATCCCTCCAACTATTCCGGGGCCTACAGTTGCACACTCACCAACCAGACCGGCATGCCGATTGTTTTCAGCGAACTCTCTGAAAACTGCACGGTGGTGACCGATGGCCGGATTCAGAAAAAAGGAGGCAAAAACAACAAGGTGGTCAAGGTCCGATGATGCCGTTGAAACAAGCCGTTGCAGTTGGTTGCGCACTGATGTTTTTTTCGGTCGCGCGCGGCGGGGTTTCCTGCCTGGAGGAGTGGAGCGGTGTTTCGGTGAAGCGCGGCGTCGCGCGCTTGGCGGTGCCCGGCGAGGCGTCGTTCACCTATCCCGACGGAGAGCGGGGCTGGCACCGCGTTGGGCTCTCTTTTGTGCATGACGGATCGGCGAACTGGCGGGACATGCATGGCATCCGGTTCGAGGTTTTCCTGCCGGCGGATAAGGCGCTGAAGGCGCAGGCCACGATGCAGAACGCACCCTACAAGCTGAACAAGGGCAGCACGGATGTGGTGGATACCTTGTCGGCCTCGTTTGGGTTGGCCGGGAAAGGCTGGCACACGGTCACGCTGCCGCTGGAATCGTTCAATCTTCCGCGGGCCAAGCCGTTTGCATTGGAGAGCATTAAGAGCTTTTCAATCAAGGCCGGGTTCGCGGATGGAAGCGAAGGGGAGCTCAAGCTGCGCAACCTGCAGGTGGTGAAAGCGGATCGCATCAATTTGGAGAGTGGCATCCGTTCCCGCTCCGCCAAGGGCGGCGAAACCGTGGTCTATGAATTGCTGGTTTCCAACTGCACCGATGAACCGCAGGCGGTTGTGTTGTCGCAGTCGGCGAAAGGCCGGGAGGTGATGGGCACCACCGTCGAGCCATCTGAATGGGTCTTGCAACCCGGCGAAAGAAAAACCTGCACCGTGTCGGTGACGGTTTCCGGGCGCGTCGCGTCGGGTGGGCACGAAACGCAGACCATCATCGCTTCGGCCAACGGTCATCCGGCAGGGAAGATTGAATATCTCACGGCGGCGCGGCTGCCGCATCCTTACCTGATTCACACGCAGGCGCGGTGGGACGCGGTGCGCGAAAAAGCAAAGACGGTGGAGTGGGCGAAAAAGGAAGCGGCGAAAATAATCAAGGCTTCCAATGGTTGGAACGTGCCGGAAGTCAACTCGACCAAAATATCGAAGGCGAGCAACAGCATCTATCTCATTCAAAAGGGGGCGGTGAAGGAGGCCTGGAATGCGGCGATCGCCTGGCAGCTGACCGGCGATAAGGCGCATGCCGAAAAGGTCGCGCTGTTCCTTCGTCGTCTCTCCGATCCGGAAACCGGCTATCCAAAAACCTTGCAGGCGAGCAGCGGCAGCCTCGTGCAGGAAGGGGTGTTCTTCCAGCATGCGGCGTGGGCCTACGACACGATCCATAATGCGGCGGTTTTGACCGGTGAAGACCATGCGAACATCGAGCAGACGTTCCGGCTCTATTTCAAGGTAATCGACCAGAGCATCAGCCAGGGCATTACCGGCAACTGGGAGGTGGCGCAGCTGTGCGGCGCGGTCTATTGCGCGCTGGCGATCCAGGATCTGGCGGCGGTCGAACGGTTCATCGAAGGCCCCGGCGGGTTCTACGACCAGGTCAGCAACGGCATCATGGCCGATGGCTGGTGGTATGAATGCGCGATCGGCTACAATGGTTGGGTGACCAGCGAGTTCACGCAGCTGGCGTTGGCGCTCCAGCCCTGGGGCATCGACTATCTGCATGCCTCATTCCCGGCGGCCTACTCAAAGGAATACAGCATCTTTCCGGTCGATGCCGCCGCGCGTCGCCAATATATCTACGGCAAGCCGTTCCAGAAGTGGGGCCCCATCCATAAGCCCTATGTGAAGATACAGGATATGTGGAACGCCATGCTGCCGTATATCGATTACGACGGCGTCATGTTTGCCAACAACGATGCGGTCGAAAACCGTTTTGATGCCAACTATTACGAGATTGCCTACTTTGCCTATGGCGACCCGAAATATGCCTCCGTCATTAAGGGCTCCGGCCATCGGGATCTGGTTTATGGCGTGGCGGAGCTGCCGGAGCAAACGCCTGCGTTTGGAAACGGGTCGGCCTTTTCGGATAATGTGGGCGCGGCCATGCTGCGCTCCACGCAGGAAGAACCACGGGAGCGGATCCAGGCGGTGCTCAAGTATGGCACGCACGGCGGCTACCATGGCCACTTCGACCGCACGGCTCTCAACTCGCTAATGCGCTATGGGCGCAGTTTCTACAACCCGGAACATGTCTGGTACAGCTATCCAAACTTCATGTACGCCTACTTCGTGCAGAGCTCGCTTCCCCACAATATGGTGGTGGTCGATATGAAACAGCAGGAGGCGGTGGAGAGCCACAAGCTGCTGTTCAGCACGAATGAGTTGATGCAGGTGACGGCGGTGGAGACCCTGGCGCGCTGGTCGTCTCCCCCCTACGGCGGCATTAACTATCCCTGGTTCACCGGCGATACCTTCCAGGAAAAATGCTGGGACGAGGGGCGCCATATGCCCGTTCCCGAAAACGAGCCGAAGTGGGGTGTGCTCGGGTCGTTCACGGATCGCGTAACCCAGCGCCGACTCATGGCCGTGACGGATGATTATGTCGTGCTCGCGGACTACCTTGAAGCTCCGGAGGAACACACCTTCGACTGCCTCTTCAACATTAAGGGCTTCCAAGGGATCGAAGGTGCGAGACCGGTTCGCCACACCGAGCAGATGAATCCCGATCCGGTGCTGGCGGCGCAGCTCATCACCGATTGCAACTGGTACAGTGCGGATGGTACCACCAAGGTCAGCTTCGAAACGCAGTATGGAAAAGGGGCCGACAACGCCGGCACCCGCATCCATGGCGCCGATGGCGTGCTGAAGATGGATGTCTATTCCGCCTGGCCTCGTGAACGCGAAGTGATGATCGGCACGCTGCCCGAAGCGCATGGGGTCAACCGTAAGTTTTGGTATGCCGTGAAGGGCGATGGAAAAACGCTGGCCGATGGAAAATTCGGCGCCTGGATTCTCGGGCGCGATGAAATCGATGTTTCGCTTGAAGGGATCAAAACGCTGACGCTTACCACCAAGGCCGAGTTTAAACCGGATGCCCCGAAAACCCTCTTCTGGGCAAATCCTGTGATTGTGACGGCGGATGGGAAGGAACTGAATCTCAGCGACTTCAAACTTGCTTTCAGCCAAATCGACGACCAACCGGAAAGTGGTTCCGATTATTATGGCGGCCCCATCAAGATTGCCGGTCGCCTGTTCGAAGCAAGCGTTCCGGCCAACCCGCTCCAGTCCGGCGAAGAGGGCACCGTGACCCTCGACCTCACCGGGCTCAATGCCGTCCGTTTCACGGCGCATGTTGGCGGCGACTATCCGCTGGGCGACGAAACGTGGCGGCGCAAATCGCTTAGTTTCCGCACCGATGGAAAACAGGCGCGGTATCTGACCGTCATCGAGCCGTTTGAAAAGGATGGTGTCATTGCGTCGGTTGAAGCCGCATCTGCAAATGAGGTTGATGTGAAGCTGAAAGATGGCCGTACTCAAAAAATCTCGATTCAGAACCTAGAAAAAGGAAAAGAGATCAGTGTGACGATTCGGGAATTCAAAAATGGAACGTTCATTCGAGAGGAAGGGCATGGAAAATAAGCGAGGAGAACGATGGCTGTAGAAACAATGTTCACTCATCCCGCGCTGGGTGCCGAGGTTGTTCAGGAGTTGTTCGGCAAAGCGGGTTCGCATGTCGTGGTGTCGGAGCCGTGCGAGTTTAACTTCTCGAAAAACATCGAGATCGAGGACTATGTCTACATCGGTCCGCATTCGTTCTGGGATGCGACCGGCGGGATCAAAATCGGCACCAACGTCATGTTCGGGCCGCACACCAAAATCTGGACGCTCAACCACAACTTTTACGCAGGGGCGGAATATCTGCCCTACGACTATCATGACATTCTCAAGCCCGTCTCCATCGGGGACAATGCCTGGATTGGCCTGGGCGCCATGCTTTGCCCCGGCATCACCGTGGGCGAGGGGGCGATCGTTGGCATGGGCGCGGTCGTTACGAAGGATGTCCCGCCGCTGGCGATCGTCGGCGGCAACCCGGCCAAGGTGCTGCGCCATCGCGACGAGGCGGAATACAACCGCTTGAAGACCGAGAATAAACTCTATTTGAAGGACAAGTTCACCCCCGGTAACATAAAACAAAAAATCCCGATCAGTTGGGAAGAATTTCAGAAAAAACAGGCGGATAATCATGAATAATAAAGAAGCAATCTATGATGTGATCGTGGTGGGCGGCGGGATTTCCGGCGCCATGGCAGCGATCGGTGCGGCGCGCGCCGGGGCGAAAACCCTCGTGGTGGAACAGTATGGCTTTCTCGGCGGCATGCTGACGGCGGCGGGCGTCGGGCCGATGATGACGTTCCACGCCGGGGAGCAGCAGGTGGTGCAGGGCACGACCGGCGAATTGATCGACCGGCTGAAGGCCAAGGATAAGTCGCCGGGGCATCTGTTCGATACCACGGGCTTCACCTACACCGTCACCCCGTTCGATGTCGAAGGCATGAAGATGGAGCTGGAGCTGATGCTGACCGAGGCCGGCGGGGAGCTGCTCTACCACGCCATGCTCGCTTCGGTCGAAGCCGAAGCCGGCAGGATCAAGTCGATCACCGTCTGCACCAAGGCCGGTTTGGGCAAGCTGCATGCAAAGGTTTTCGTGGATGCCACCGGCGATGCCGACCTGGCGTTCCATGCCGGCGTCGAATGCACCAAGGGGCGGGAGTCGGACGGCGCCTGCCAGCCGATGACCATGAAGATGCGCATGATGAATGTCGATATCCGGCAGGTGCGCGACTACATCAAAAACAATCCCGACGAGTTCCCCCGGTTGGAAGGCGATGTGAACAAGATCGACAAGGCGCCGCGCATTTCCATCGGCGGTTTTGTCAAGACGCTGGCCAAAGGCCGCGCGGCGGGCGACTTCACCTTTCCGCGCGAAGACATTCTCTTCTTCGAGGCCAATGCGCCGGGCGAGGTGATCGTCAACACCACCCGGATCCTTGGCTACGACGCCAACGATCCGTGGAGCTTCAGCTTGGCCGAGATGGAAGGGCGCCGGCAGGCGCTGGAGGTGGACCGCTTCCTGAAAAAATATATTCCGGGTTTCAAGGACTCGGTGCTCGTCTACACCGGCCCGCAGATCGGCGTGCGCAGCTCGCGGCAGATCAAGGGGCAATACACGCTGACCGGCCAGGACATCCATTCCCGCAAAAGCTTCCCCGACACGATTGCCCATACGGGCTACCCGGTCGACATCCACAGCCCGGACGGCGAGGGCACGGCCCATGTGAAACCGAAATGGGGCACCTTCTGCAATATTCCCTACCGCTGCCTGGTGAACGGCCAGATCGCCAACATGGTCACGGTCGGGCGCTGCATCTCGGTCGATTTCGAGGCGCAGGGCGCCGTGCGCACCACGCCAACGATGGGGGCGGTCGGCCAGGCCGGGGGGATCGGCGCGGCCCTGGCCGCCGAGGGCGGCACCTCCGTCGGCGAGATCGACCCGCAGCGGCTTCAGCAGGAATTGAAAAAACAGGGTGCTTTTCTTTCCCTCGCGGAGTTAAACAGCCTCGAATAATCAATGCCAGCAAGGGTTTTTGCTGAAAATTGGTGGTAAATAAATGTAAAAAGGGTTGCTGGTTTTTGGTTCTAAAACTATATATGGAGCATTCATTGCGGCCAGAAAAGGTCCGGGGCGGTAATATGGCATCGATAGTAGACGTGGCAAAGCTGGCGAACGTTTCCGTGGCAACGGTTTCGCGGATCCTGAACGACGAGCGGAACGTGACGCCGGAAACAACCAAGCTGGTCGAGGTGGCCATCAAGGAACTCGGGTATGTGCCCAAGGCGGTCCGTCCGGGCCCCAAGCCGAAAAACCGCAAAGGGATCACCACCGGCACGATTGCCTTCATTTCGGTCGGCTCCTTTTCCCCGGTGGACATGTATCGCATGCCCGCGTTTCCCTCCCTGCTCGGCGGCATCCAGCGCGGCATCGAGCGGCATGGCATGGAGCTGGTGCTCGCCCACCTGCCGGAAGGCAAGGCGGTTCCGCCCGTATTGGCGCGCCGCCGGGCGGACGGGGTGTTGCTGTTTGGCTTCGAGACGCTATCGACGCAGCTTAAGCGGGCGTTGAACCGGGTGCCGGCCGTCTGGTGTTTCCTGCGCGATTCCGTGGCGCCGAGCACCGACTTCGACCATGTGTTGTACGATAATTCACACGTGGGGCGGATGGCGGCGGACTATCTGCTGGGTCGCAAGCACCGGAACCTGATGTTTGTCGGTTCGCGGCCCAACCACCAGGCGTTTGCCGAGCGGCGCGATCAGTTTGTGGCCCTGGTGGCCGCAGGAGGCGGCACGGCCAAAGTGGTGGAGGGTATCGCCAAGAACGACGATGCGTTGACGCCTTCCCGGTTGGAGGAGATTGCCCAGAGGGCGGTGGCCGGCCTCGGGGACGGAGCCGCCCGCACCACCGGGATCTTCGTGAGCAGCGACGACCTCATGGTTCGTGTCTATAACCAGCTGAAGCAACACGGGGTCGAACCCGGGAAAGACGTGGATCTGATCGGGTGCAACAACGATAAGCAATACATGGATCAAATGCATCCGCGTCCGGCAACGGTGGACATCAAGCTCGACCTGGTCGGGGAACGGGCCGTTGAACAACTGCTGTGGCGGATGTCGCATCCGGGCGATATCGCCCAGGCGCAGCTCCTGATCAAGCCCGAGGTTCTGCCCGCAGGAAAACCCGCCGGCAAGGTTCCCTTGTGTTCGGGGTTGCCCTAGGCCAACTTTCGGATCGTTGGACGGCATTGAGGGAAACGGGAAAACAGGGGCGTTAAGGAGAGGTTAGGATGAAGAAAACCAAAAAGACAAAGGGCGTCGTCAAGGGCGCCCCCAGCGGATTCGTCATCAGCCTGATGGTGCATGCCGCCGCATTCCTGCTGGCCGGCATGCTGGTGGTGTTCACCGTGCACCAGAAGGAGGACACAAAGTTTGTTCCCCCCAAGCCGGTCGACCGACCGAAGATGAAGCTCAAGAAGCCCAAGGTGAAGGTGAAGAAGAGCGCCAAGCCGAAACCCACCACCCGCATCGTAACCAAGGTCAAGCGCGCCAGCATGCCGGACATCCAGCTGCCCGAGATGAGCGGCATGGCCGATGGCCTCGTCGGCGGTGTCGGCGGGTTCGAGATCTTGCCGGATTTGTCCGAGGTCACCATGTTTGGCTCGGGGCAGTCGATTGGCAACGACTTTGTCGGCACCTTCTACGACATGAAACGCGATCGCCGCGGGAAGCCCATCCCGCATGACCGCGATACCTTCAAGCAGGATGTGAAGCAGTTCATCATCAAGGGTTGGAAGCCGTCGGCCTGGGCGCGGTTCTACCGCTCCCCGCGGAAACTCTATGCCACCACCTTTGCGGTGCCGCCCGTCCAGTCGGCCCTCGCGCCCGAGGCCTTCGGCGAGCACGACACCATCGGCTACACCTGGATTGCGCACTACAAGGGGCAGCTCGTCTATCCCGAAGACATCACCTTCCGGTTCTGGGGCATGGGCGACGACCTCCTGGCCGTCCGGGTTGACGGGAAGGAAGTCCTGCTGGCGCCCTGGCCCAGCCACGAGGAACCCTTCACCTCCATCTGGCAAACCTCCTCGGCCGATTCCCGCAAATTCGTGCTCGGCAACAACCTTTCCGTGGTGGGCGACTGGATCACGCTCAAGGCCGGCGTCCCGCTGGATATGGAGGTGCTGGTTTCCGAAATCACCGGAGGGGTCTTCTGCTCCCTGCTGTGCGTCGAGGTGGAAGGGGAGGAGTATCCCCGCAATCCAAAGCTCAACGGCCCCACGCTCCCGATCTTCAAAACCGAGGAACCTTCGCTCGACCTCGCCGAAATCATCTGGGCCGACCTCGACCCCGGCGATGCATCCGTCACCAACGGCCCCGTCTTCCGCGACTTCATCGTCAAAGGCGGCACCGGCCTCAAAAACGAGGCCCCGCCGCCGGAACCGGAACCGGACCCCGAGGAAGACCCGATGCGCATCTGGACGAGCACCGATGGCAAGACCATGGAAGCCGAGTTCGTCACCATCATTGGCGACAAGGCCGTGCTCAGGACCCCCAAAGGCAAGCAGATCAAATACGACCTCGTTAAAATGTCGCAGGACGATCGCACCTACATGTCGCTCGCCATGCCACCCAACTTCTCGCTGGATTTTTCCAAGAAAAGCACCCAGCTCGAACGCCCAGAGGAAAGTCCGTATATCGCCAACGAGCGGCCCTTGCAGATGTTCGGCTATACCTTCGGGGTCAAGATGAAGCAAACCGGGGCCGGTTCCTACAACCATCCGCTCAAGGTCGAATATTTCGCCATTGGCGAAGAGGAGGATGGCGACAACTGGGTGCTGCTGGAGCGCAATTCGGCGACCTTCACGCCCAGCAAGGAAAACAAGGGCAACTTCGAGTTCTATGGCGAGCAGGTCAAACTCCAGATCCAGGCCATCCGCGACAGTGCCCCGATGCGCGGCACCAAATATGGCGGCTTCATCATCACGGTAACCGACGAGCGCGGAAAGATCATCCAATACAAGGCCTCGCATGAATTCCTTTACGAACTCAAGGACAAGCTCAAAAAGCTGCCCGTCGGCAAGCATTTCGACAAGAACGGCGACCGCGTTTGCCCGCCGCGCCCCGGGCCGGGCGATCGACCGGATTGGGTCTGATTTGAAATCAATCGCACCCCCTGGCTCGGTCTCTCGGTCCACCCGGACCCCACGGAAAAATTCACGATCGTGAATTTTTCCGTGGAGTGGGGGGAACCCTTGATGGAAGGAAATATGACGATGAAGGAAAAAACAATCCTGTGCTTCGGCGACTCCAATACGTGGGGCGCCGATCCGGCCGGCGGGCCGCGCTTCGACCGCGCCACGCGCTGGCCGTGCATTCTACAGCAGGAGCTGGGAGAGGGATACCATGTGGTGGAGGAGGGGCTGTGTGGCCGAACCACGGTGTGGGACGATCCGGTCGAGGGGCACAAGAATGGTTTCAAGCATCTGGTGCCGCTGGTCCAGTCGCACGAGCCGCTCGACCTGCTGATCATCATGCTCGGCACCAACGATCTGAAAAACCGCTTCGGGGTCTCGGCCTTGGATGTGGCGAACAGCGCTTGGCAATTGGTGAAGGCGGCGCGTTCCTGCGCCTACCCGCCGACCGGGCAGGCGCCGGAGGTGCTGGTGGTCTGTCCGCCTCCGTTCGCCCCGTTGGAGCCCACTCCTTTCAAGGATATGTTTGTTGGCGGGGAGGAAAAATCGCATCAGCTGTCCGCTGCGTTCACCGGGGTTTCCGGGCAGCGCGGCTTCCGGCTGTTCCATGCCGCCGACGTGATCCGCAGCAGTGCCATCGACGGCATTCATTTCGAGGCATCCGAACATGGAAAACTGGGGAAGGCATTGGCCGACGAAATCAGGAAAATCGTATGAAACATGTTTTGAAACTTGGCCTGTTTGGCTTATGCGTTGCTGCGGCAAGCGCTGCTGGACGGACGCTGGATGTCGACTGGCCGGACCAGATGGCCGGCCAGGATTTGCAGTGGAACTCGGTGCCCGAAATCTGGGACGAGGCGCCGTTCATTGGCAATGGCGTGATGGGCAGCATGATCTTCCGGGAGGATGGAAGCCGCCTGGTGATCCAGATCGGTCGCGGCGATGTGCAGGAGCACCGCATGGCATCGGGCCAGCATGTTGCCGGTAATGTGCTGCCCGATTCATCGCGCCTGCCGGTGGGCTATTTCACGCTCGATACCGTCGGGGAAATCAAAGGGTGCGATCTGCGGTTGAACCTGTGGGATGCGGAGATTACGGGTACCGTTTCGACGGATCGCGGCGAACTTGGAATTTTGGCGTTCATCCATTCCGGGCGCAACCTGCTGGTGGTTGAAACCAAGGCCGATTCCGGGGAAGCCGGCTTTGCCTATTCATGGCATCCGGAAGAGGCGTTTTGTCCGCGCGTGAAGGGAAAGCGCAAGGGGGGGAAGGAATATCGCCCTGAATACGACGGCAACCCCGACCCGGTCGTCACGGAAGGCCAGGGGCTGAACACCTGCGTGCAGACGCTGCGTGGCGGCGGGGTGACGGCGACGGCCTGGGCCATTGCCACCAAGGGACGGGAAAAGACATTGCTGGCGAGTGTTGGCCACACCTACCCGGAAGCAAACGCGCTGGAGCTGGCGACCGCCAATGTTGGGTTCGGGAAGAAAACCCCGCTGGACGCGCTGCTCAAGGGCCATCGCCGCTGGTGGCATGCCTTCTGGCCGGAGAGCTTTGTCTCCCTGCCGGATGCGCGCATGGAGAGTTTCCTGTGGGTGCAGCACTATAAAATGGCGTGCACGACCAAGGGCGGAAATCTGCTGGCCGACAACCAAGGGGTTTGGATGCAACCGGTAACCGGTTGGCCGGGACTGTGGTGGAACCTCAATGTGCAACTGGCCTATTCGCACCTGCTGCCGGCCAACCATCCGGAGCTGTCGCTTGGCCTGGTGGAGCACTTGCACAGATACCGCGATAACCTCGCCAAAAACGTGCCGGAAGAAATGCGGGCCGATTCCGCGGCCATCAATACGGTGTCGGGGCAGGATCTGCTCAGTCCCATCGGCGATCCGCGAACCGGCGGCCGGGGTTTGTCGACCGGCAACCTGACCTGGGCGATGCACAATGCCTACATGCAATACCGCTACACGATGGATGAAGCGCTGCTCCGCCACAAAATCTTCCCGTTGCTGAAGCGCGCCATCAACTACTATTTCCATTTCATGATCGAAGGCGAAGACGGGCGAATCCACCTGCCCCGGACGAGCTCTCCCGAATATGGCGATGCCGAGGACTGCAACTATGACCTGGCGCTGCTGCGCTGGGGTTGTGGAACGTTGATCGATATTTGCGGCATCCTCAAGGTGGAGGATCCGCTCCTTCCGAAATGGAGGGATGTCCTGGAGCGGCTCACGCCGTATCCGGTGGATGAAACCGGCTTCATGATCGGCAAGGGGGTGCCCTATGCAAAATCGCACCGCCACTATTCGCAGCTGCTGATGCTCTACCCGCTCTGCATGATGGACCTCGATGATCCGGAGCAGCGCGCGCTGGCCATGAAATCGCTGAAGCACTGGCAGAGCTATCCCGAAGCGTTGGCCGGCTATTCCTACACGGGCTCCTCCTCCATGTTCTCGCTCTTCGGCGACGGCGAAATGGCGGAGCGGCGCATGCAGGATTTCTTCAATGATAAACTGTTGCCGAACACCTTCTACAAGGAGGGATCGCCCGTCATCGAAACCCCGCCGGCCGGGGCAAGGTCTATTCTGGATATGCTGATCCAAAGCTGGGGCGACACGATCCGGGTGTTCCCGGCCATCCCCGAAGCATGGGCGGATGTTTCCTTCGCCGACCTGCGCACCGAAGGCGCTTTTCTCGTGAGTGCCGTCCTTAAAAACGGAAAGACGGCGTTTATATCCATTGAGAGCCTCGCCGGTGCGCCCTGTCGCGTGCGGACGGGGATCAAGGGCGAAATCAAGGTGGATGGAATCGATGCGAAGGATGTGGTGCAACTGGGCGATGGCTTGGTTGAACTGGCGCTTCCGAAGGGCGCAACGGCCATCCTTTCCGATGCCGCCTATAAAGGGGATTTCAACATCGAACCGGTCGCCAAAACCCGTTATGCCGATTGGCGGTGGGGGTTGAGCGGGGAAGGAAAAAAATGAAAACACGGATCATTGCCAGCCTGTTGCTTGCTGCAACCGGATTTGTTCACGGAAAAGCCAAGGTCCCCAATGTGGTGGTCTTCCTGGTGGATGACCTCGGCTACATGGATGTCGGGGCCAACAACCCGGATTGCTTCTACGATACGCCGAACATCGATGCACTGGCCCGGTCCGGCATGCGCTTCACCGATGGCTATGCCGCCAACCCGGTCTGCTCGCCGACCCGCTACAGCCTGATGACCGGCAAGTATCCCACCCGCGCACGGGCGACCAATTATTTTTCCGGCAAGCGCGCTGAAACGTTCAACCCGGCGCCGTTGAACGACAACATGCCACTCGACGAAACCACCCTGGCCCAGGCCTTGAAGACCAAGGGCTATGCCACCTTTTTCGCCGGCAAGTGGCATTTGGGCGAATCCGAGGAATACTATCCGCAGAACCGGGGGTTCGATGTGAACATCGGGGGCTACAGCCGCGGCGGCCCCTATAGCGGGAATAAATATTTTGCGCCGTTCAAGAATCCGGAGATCAAGGAGGAGAGTCCGGAGGGGGAGCATCTGCCCGCGCGCCTGGCCCGGGAAACCGCCACGTTTATCGAGGCCAACAAAGCGCGGCCTTTCCTGGCCTACCTGTCGTTCTATTCCGTGCACACCCCGTTGCAGGGGCGTCCCGATCTGGTGGAAAAATATAAAAAGAAAGCCGCCGGGATGGCCGGCGATGAGTTCGGGGTGGAGGAGCAAATCTGGCCGGTCGAGAAGGAGCGCAAGGTCCGGGTGCTGCAGAAGCACGCGGTCTATGCGGCAATGGTGGAAGCCATGGACGAGGCCGTTGGCCAGGTGCTCCGGCAACTGGAAACCTCCGGTGTGGCCGAAAACACCCTCGTGGTCTTCACCTCCGACAACGGCGGCCTCGCCACGTCGGAAGGGCTTCCCACCAGCAACCTACCGTTGCGCGGCGGCAAGGGCTGGGTCTACGAAGGCGGGATCCGCGAGCCGTGGATCGTGCGCTACCCCGGCGTGACCAAGGCCGGCTCGGAAAGCGCGCAGCCCATCTGCTCGATCGACCTGTTCCCGACCGTCGCCGCCGCCGCCGGAGTGCGCATCGACCACGTGGTCGATGGCATCGACCTTCTTCCCGCGCTCAAGGGCGGGACGCTGGACCGCCAATCGCTCTATTGGCACTATCCGCACTATGGCAACCAGGGCAACTTTCCCGGCGGCGCCATCCGCGAGGGCGACTACAAGCTGGTCGAACGCTATGAAGACGGCCAGGTGCACCTCTACAACCTAAAGAAGGATATCGGCGAGCAGGACGATCTCGCCGCCCGGCAGCCCGAACGGGTGGAGCAGATGCGCAAGCGCCTGCATGCCTGGTATAAAACGGTCGATGCCCAGTTCCTGCGCGAAAAGGATGGAAAAACGCCTTGGCATCCGTAGGGCGGATTTTATAAATAGCGGTTTTCGGGGGACTGTTGATGCGGTGAGTCCGCTGCCCCAAGGTTCGTTCTCGTCGGTCAGGGATCGTTTGTTTGATGGTTGCCGTCTTGGCAACGGTATTGAATGAAGGATGAATGAATGAAATACGTGATGATATTCCACGCGAACCTGAACTATGCCTACCTGCCGGAACGGCGCTATGAATTCGTGATACGCAACAGCTATGAGCTGATCTTCGACACGATGCGCGAACACTTCCCGGAGGATAAATACACCTTCGAGGCTTCGGGCTACACCATCGAGCAGATGGCGCTGAAGACGCCGGATGTGCTGGCAAAGCTGAAGGCGGCGATTGAATCCGGCCAGTGCGAGTTCATGGGTTCGCCCTATGCCCACCCGATGCTGCCGAACTTTCCGGAAGAGGATGGGCGGTGGTCGATCAAGTTTTCGAACGACATTTATGAAAAGCATCTCGGCATGGTGTCGGACAGTTTCTGGAACCCGGAATGCGGCTGGCGTTCCTATGTGCCGCAGCAGATTCTGGACAACGGCTACAAAAACCTGCTGGGCGAGTTCGAGGCCTACAGCCGCTCGCTCGACCAGGACGGCAACCCGCTGCGCCCGGAAATCTATGACCTCGAAAAGATCGAGGATTCCAAGTTCTACAAGTTCGATTTCCAGTATGACCTGCCGGGCGACGAGTCCGCGATCCATCTGCCGTTCAAGAACCTGGAGGGCTACGAGGATTCCGACCTGCGCATCCTGATGCGCACCGACCGCATCGCCATGTTCGGCGTCATGTATATGATGGGCGGGGAGGGCAACACGCTCGAAAACTATGTGAAGCTACTGAAGAAGTTTTCCGCGCAGAAGCCGGGCGAGCCGGAAGGCGCCGTGCTGCTGTTTGCGGACGATGCGGAATATGTGGGCACCAATGCCTGGTACAACCTGAAATATTGCAACGATCCGGAAGCCATCTTTGAAAAGATGGATGATGCCGAAGAGAAGCTCGTCGGGCTGGTGCGGGAAGTGAAGAAGCTCGGGCGGATGGTCTCCTTCGGCCAGGCGTGCCGCGAAATCCCGGCGCTGGAAGACAAGATTGCCTTCGACGACAACTGCGCGTGGCACGGCGGAAAAGCCTCCAACTGGGCGGATACGCCGATGGCGCAGCTGCTGCGCCCGTGGCAGGATCTGGTGCGCGAAACCTTCCACGCCAAGAAAGCGTCGCTGCCGGAAGCCGTGGTGGAAAAATTCTGGTTCCACCTGACCAATTCCTACAACTCCGACGGCCAATGGCCGCCGACCACCAAAAAATCGCCGCACATCATCTACCCCTTCAACTATCAATATTGCTTCGAGAACCTGCTGACCGCCGACACCCTGCTCGGTGGGGTGGACAAGGCTTCGCTCGCAACCGATCCGGTCCAGACCATGAAGGATATCTTCACCATGCAGCAGGATCTGGTGCTGCAAAAGGCGGCCAGCCTGGCGGATGGCGGAACGGACGGGGAGCAAAAGAGCGCTGCGCTGGCCCAGGAGCTGATCGCCCGGGCGCGGAACTATGGCTCGGTCGACCGCACCCTGAAAATCCTGTTCCCCGCCGAATACGCCACCCGCGCCGGCCTCCTGATGGAAGCCCGGCAGTTGGTCGGCGGCGTCGTCGTTGCCGGCGATAAGGATTGATCCCGGGAACGGAGGCCGACCACCCAACCCTCATCCAACCACGAACACGTAGATGGGAAGGACGACCACCAGGAAGAGGGTGGTGCTGATGATGTAGACGGAGTTGGCGAGGTCTTTTTCGAGATTGAAGAAGTCGGCGATGAGGTTGGAATAGATGGCGGAGGGCACGATGCCGAAAAGGGTGAGGATGCAGGTGTCGAGCGGGTTGAGGTGGAAGAGCCGCGCCGCGCCGATGAAGAAGAGCGGATAGAGCGTGGAGCGGTAGATTAGGGAAAACAGGTTTTCCTTTTTGTAGTGCAGCACGTGCGAGGCCTTGAAGAGCAGGCCGACGGCCACGCCGCTGATGATGGTTCCAACATAGACGGCGATGCGGACGACCTCGGAAAAGAGGGCGGGGCGTTCGACGCCGGTTAGGTTGAGCGCAAGGCCGGCCAGCATGGCGAGGAGCGGCAGGTTGCGTTTGTCGACCAGGTTTTGCCTGAGCATCCGGCCGATGCTTCCGCCTTGCACTTCGCCGCCGAAGTGGCGCGCAACGGGGAAGCAAACGAGGATGAGGAACGGGACGATCAGCAGCTGGGTGTAGGTGGCTTGTGCCAGGCCCTCTTCGCCGAACACGACGAGCGCCACGATTCCAAGCAGGGTGTAGCCGTGGTTCGAGAGGCATACCGTGAAGACAAAGGCTCCGCGTTGCTTCGCGGTGTGCTTCATGATGGGCTGCGCAAGCAGGCCGATGCCCAGGCTCAGGAACCAGGCGGCCAGGGCAACGAAGGGCAGCACCCAGGCTTTGTTGATGAGCTGGGCGTTCCAGACGGCGAGGAAGGCCACCAGCGTTTGGAAGAGGTAGAGCGCCAAGGCGAACAGCCGCGAAGAAACCCGGCCGGACCACGCGGCCTTCGAAAACGCCATGCCGCAAACCAGGGGCAGGACAACCAGCAGGAGCAGCTTTAGGTAGAGGTCGGCCAGGTTCATGCCTCGGCCAGCCACTTGTACAGAACCAACGCATCGACGAACCCGTGCCCTGGATGGTTGAACGCCTTCGGCAGGCGGCCGACCGTCTCGAAGCCCAGCTTGTTCCAAAGGCGCACGGCGACCTGGTTGGTTGAAATGACCAGGTTGAATTGCATGGCTTTATAGCCCAGTTCGAGCGCCATCCGCTGCGAGTGTTCGCACAGGGCCGTGGCCACCCCCCGGCCCCGGCCTTCGGGCGCAACCATGTAGCCGCAGTTGCAGACGTGGCTGCCGCCTCCCCCGGTGTTGGGCTTGATGTAGTAGGTGCCGAGGATTCGCCCGTTCGCTTCCGCCACGAAGGTTTTTTGCGGCACGTGCATCCATAGCCGCTCGCCTTCCGCCTTCGAGAGGTCGCGCGGATAGGGGTAGGTTTCGCCGGCGGCGGCGACCTGTTGGACAATCGGCCAGATGGCCTCGAAATCGGCGGTGGTGGCTTCCCGGATGATCATCGTTTTCTAGGGGTGGGCGGCCAGGGGTTCGCACAAGGCCCTGAGGTTTTCTGCGGGGGTGCCGGCGGGAATCTCGCAACCGGCGTTAACGAGGAAGGGATTGCCCGCCTGGCGGTAGGCCTTGAGCGTTGCTTCGCGAATGACTTCCGGCGTTCCGTTGCGCACCACGGAAACCGGATCCATGTTGCCGGCAAGGGCCACCTGGCCGCCCAGGGTTTGGCGGACGGTTGCGAGGTCGACCATGTGGTCGACATCGAGGATGTCCACGCCGAGGTCGGCCATGCCGGGGAGCAGGTGGGTGATGTTCCCGCAGATATGGAGTTTGGCGAATGCGCCGGCATCCTGAATGGCTTTAACGAGCTTCTTCTCGCGCGGTTGGATCAGGTTTCCATAGGTGCCGGGGTCGACCTGGCTGGCGATGGCGTCGCCGATGCCTATCGTGTCGCACCCCGCCTCGATCTGCGCGCGTGCAAAGGCAATGGCGGTTTCGAGGCAAAGATCCATCAGGTCGCAGGCGAAGGCTTCGTCGTCGAGCAGGTCGATCATGAACGGCGTCATGTTCCGCAGGTCGGCGGCTTCGGCGGCCGGGCCTTCAACCCAGCCGAGGATGGAATATTCGCCGCCGAAATTCCGTTTGTAGGTTTCCACCGCCTTGATCCGGTCGAGCATGCGCTCCGATTCCCGTGGGTCGGGGCGGGCCAGGGCGGAAAGATCCTTCGTGCCTTCAAGCGGGTGCGTGCTGCGGGGCGGGCCGTCGGGAACATACCGCACGGTTGCGCCATAACCCTGGGTTTCGCGGTAGGGATCGGAGATGCAACTGAGCTGGTCGAATCCGAATTCTTTTGCGCATGTTGCGTTTGCCTCAACCAGCACGCGGTGGTCGGCGGCGAAGGCGGCGTAGTTGGAGCCAACATGCTCTGCGGCAAACTGCATCAGGATCGGTGTCCGTGGAACAAAGTCGACCGGTTCGCCCTTGAGCATGGCCCTGTACCGTTCGAATCCGTTCACGTTAGCGCATCCTGTAGATCATGAAACTGCCGATGATGTAGAAGGCAATGACCGGGGCCCAGGCACCGACCCAGGGCAGGACAACCATCTGTTTCGCGAGGTATTCGAGAACAAACTGGGATCCGTAGAAGCCGAAGAACATGGCGATGGCCATCATGATGCCGGCGAATGCCCCTTTTCGGCCCGTGTGCGCGCCGACGGGAATGCCGATGATGACGGCGATGATGCAGAAGAACGGCATGGTGAGCTTGTGGTGGAAATCGGTTTCGTATTTGGTGAGTGTTTCCGGCGAGAGGAAGCCGTGGGTCCGGATATATTTCAGCAGTTCGAGCGAAGACTGATGCTCGGCGCTTTTGGCTTCGCCCATGAAGTCCTCGGGGATTTCATGCACGTTGCGCATTTCGCGGGTGTGGAATTTTTCGGCGGGGCCGAGCGGGTTCCCCTCGTTGTCGTAGCGCTGGATCAGGTTGTTGCTGGTGTCGAAGCGCTGGATGGTGCCATCCTCGAACCACCAGCGCCCGTCGAGCCAGCGCCCTTTCTTGGCGGTGATCTTGGCGATGTCGGAGCCATCCGCGCGCCGTTGGCGGAGCGTGATGCCCTCCATGGTGTAGGTGCGCGTGTCGAAGCTTTCGATATACCAGGTGTGCCCGGAGGAGGGGTTGCGGTAGGGGATTTTCTCGAAATAGACATCCTCCGAATCGTATTTCTGGCTTTCGAGCAGCTGGTGCGCGCGGTAGGCGAACTTGGGGCCCGTGTATTCGTTCACCACGGCGGTGAACAGGAAGCAGAAGAAGCCCATCAGCATGTAGGGGCGGACAATGCGGTAGATGCTGACGCCGCTGGCGCGCATGGCGACGATCTCGCTGTGGCGCGTCAGCATCGAAAGGCTGTAGAGCGTGGCCAGCAGCAGGCAGATCGGAACAATGAAGATCACCATCGAGGGGAGCTGGAGGCTGTAGTAGTGCGCCATCATCGCCAGCGAGGCCTTGCTCGAGAAAAACTCGTCCGCGTTATCCATCAGATCGCCGATAATGAACAGCAACGAGAATGCCAGCAGCAGGTAGAGCAACGGCATCAGCAGGTTCATGAACAGGTATCGGACGAGTATTTTCATTGGTATGGATGGGAAGAACGTAGCGGGAAATCGAGGCAACGGCAAGCGTTGAAAAGCGGCGGAGGCATCTGTAGGATTCGCCGCAATCAACAAGGAGCAATCATCCCATGGCAACTTCTGGAATTATCGGCGAGAACCGCGTGAACGATCCGGTCACCATCGTCATCTTCGGCGCCTCCGGCGACCTGACCCATCGCAAGCTGATCCCCGCGCTCTACATTGCGTATGCGCAGGACCTGCTGCCCGAAAAGTTCACCATCGTCGGATTCGCCCGGCGCGACTACGACGACGAAACCTTCCGCACCATGATGGCCGACTCCATCAAGGAGTTTTCCCGCCTGCCGACCGACGACGAAACCGTGGGGCGTTTCGTCAGCCATATCCGCTACCACAAAGGCGACATTTCCTCCATGGACGCCTACGACGACCTGCGCACGAAATTCGAGGATCAGGAAGCCTACCCGGAAAACCGCCTATTCTATCTCTCCATCATTCCATCGTTGTTCGAAACGGCGGTGCGATCGCTCAAGGAGTCGGGGCTGGTGGTGAAGCCGGGCGGCGGCCCATGGACGCGCGTGGTTATCGAAAAGCCGTTCGGCCGCGACCTGGAAAGCGCGCTGGCCTTGAACAGCGAGCTGCTCCGGCATCTCGATGAATCGCAGGTTTACCGCATCGACCACTATCTCGGCAAAGAGACCGTGCAGAACATCCTGTCGTTCCGCTTCGCCAACGCCATCTTCGAGCCGGTCTTCAACCGTTCCTACATCGACCATATCCAGATCACCGCCTCCGAGACCGTCGGCATGGAAAAGGGACGGGGCGGCTACTACGATGAATACGGCGCCGTCCGCGACATGGTCACCAACCACCTGCTGCAACTGCTCTGCCTCGTCACCATGGAAGCCCCCGGCGACCTCTCCGCCGAATCGATCCGCAACGAAAAGGTGAAGGTGCTCAACGCCACCAAGCTCGACATCCGCAAGGAGATCTCCGACGCCGTCTTCCGTGGCCAGTATGGCGGCGGAACCGATGGAGAGGGCGGCCGCATCAAAGGCTACCTCGAAGAGGATCGCATTGATCCGGAATCCAACACGGAATCGTTCGTCGCCATGCGCCTGGCCATCAACAACTGGCGCTGGGCGGGGGTGCCGATCCTGTTGCGCACCGGCAAGCGCATGGCCCGCAAGACCACCGAGGTGGCTGTGCAGTTCAAGGTGCCGCCGCTCCAGCTCTTCCAGCAGGTCGAGTGCGAGGACGATGTTTGCGACATCACCCGCATCAAGCCCAACACCCTCATTTTCCAGATCCAGCCCAACGAGGGCATCTTCCTCAAGGTCGGCACCAAGCGGCCCGGCATGCGCTTCGTGGTCGAGGATGTGAAGATGGACTTTTCCTATTCCGGCACCTGGAACAAGTCGCTGCCCGAGGCCTACGAGCGGCTCCTGCTCGATACGCTCCACGGCGACTCGACGCTCTTCACCCGCTCCGACGAGGTCGAAGCCGAGTGGCGCGTTGTGCAACCCATTCTCGAAAATCTAAACGCGCTCAAACCCTACACCTATCCGCCGAACGCCTGGGGCATGCCCGAAGCCGACTGGCTGTTCCATGGTGTTGAGGGGGCCTGGAGAAACAAATAGTGGAAGCCTATTTTGTGTATGTCACCACAAAGGATGGGGACGAGGCGCGGGCGATTGCCAAAGCGGTCGTCGAAGAGCGGCTGGCCGCCTGCGCCAACATTCTCGGGGGCATCCAGTCGGTCTACCGCTGGGAAGGCAAGCTCTGCGAAGACAGCGAGGTCGCCCTCGTCCTCAAAACCAGCCACCCCCGCAAGGCCCAACTCATCGACCGCGTCAAACAGCTCCATTCCTACGAAGTCCCCTGCATCCTCTGCCTACCCATCGCCGACGGCAATCCCGGTTTTATTCGGTGGATCGAGGGCCAGACCGACTAAACGGCCCGGACGGAAAAATTGACGGCCGTCAGTTTTTCCGTCCGGAGCGAAAATGATCTGCATCGGAAATCGACATTCCGGATTCGATATTCGACATTCCCGGGATGTCCACACGTTATAAGATCAAGGTTTCGTACGACGGCACGAATTATTCCGGCTGGCAGGTGCAGCCGCACAACCGAACGGTGCAAGGGGAGTTGGAGCGGTTGCTCGCCGAGATGACGGCGCAGAAGCATGTTCGCGTTGAATCTTCCGGGCGCACCGATGCCGGGGTGCACGCCCGTGCGCAGGTGGCGCATTTTGATTTGCCGAAGCCGATCGATCCCAACTATTTCATGCGGGGGCTCAACGCCCAGCTCGACCGCGATATCCGGGTGACGAGCTTTGAGCGGGTGTCGCCCGAATTCCATGCGCGCTTTAGCGCCGTCGGCAAGGAATACCGCTATTTCATCTACAACGGCCTCATTGTGCCGCCGACGAAGCGGCTCTACCGCCTGCAGGAAGGGCGCCCGTTGGATGTCGACCGCATGCGTACCGCCGCCGAATTGCTGGTGGGCGAGCACGATTTCGCCCCGTTTTCCGCCAACCCGCGGCGCGAGCTGGACGGCACCGTCCGTACCGTCCACTCCTTCTTGGTCCGGAAGCACGGTGCCGACATTACGTTGGAGGTGCAGGGTAGCGGCTTCCTTTATAAGATGGTGCGCAGTCTGGCCGGCATCCTGATCGATGTCGGCATGGGGCGGCGCGAGCCGGAAATCATCCACGATGTATTTGCGCATGGCAAGCGCACCGCCATCGTGCAGACTGCCCAGCCGCACGGCCTCTTCCTCTGGAAGGTCTTCTATTAAGGCTCGCGGAAAATAAAACGGGTGCTACACTCGTCTTCCGGTAAAACCGTGAAGGAGTGTGCCATGAAAAACCCATTGTTGCTGTTCTTCGTTGTTTCCTTGATCGCCGTCCAGGCGCAGCGCCCGCCGCGGGGGGCGGACCCATCGTTGTTCCAGTCCGCAACCCTTCCGCAGACCGAGGTGGAGCAGCGGATCATGAAGGTGCTCGACGATCTGGATCGGAACCATCGGCGCGGAAACATGAACGTACCGGTCGAGGACGGGCGCCTGTTGCGCCTGCTGGCCGAATCGATGAACGCGCAGCATGTGGTCGAGATCGGCACATCCAACGGCTATTCCGGCCTCTGGTTCCTGATGGCGCTGCAAAAGACCGGCGGGCACCTGACGACCTATGACATCGACCGTGGCCGTGCCGATCAGGCGCTGGCCAACTTCAAGCGCGCCGGGGTGGAAAAGGACGTCACCTTGGTTTTCGGCGATGCACATGAAAAGGTGCTCGAACTCGGCGATACTCCGATCGATATCGTGTTCCTTGATGCGGACAAGGATGGCTACATCGATTATCTCAAAAAGCTCATGCCCAAAATCCGTCCGGGGGGATTGGTCGTTGCCCACAACATGAACACGCGCCAGGCGCATCCCCCGTTCGTGGAGGCCATCACAACCGATCCCAAGCTTGAAACCCTGTTTGTGCATATGGATGCGGCAGGGGTTTCCATCAGCATGAAGAAGCGTTGATTTACCTGTAGTGAAGGCACCTGCCAAAGCGCTGTCGTTGTTCGATTCCACCTGCATTATTGTCGGGATCATCATTGGCGCGGGGATCTATGAAACCACGCCAACGGTGGCGGCCTGCATGGGGGGATGGGGCGGGACGATGGCGGTTTGGCTGGCGGGCGGATTGCTGGCGTTGTGCGGTGCGCTTTGCTACGCCGAGCTCGCCACGGCCTATCCCAGGCAGGGTGGCGACGTGGTCTATCTATCCCGCGCCTACGGTTCGTGGGCCGGATTCATGTTTGGCTGGAGCCAGATGGCCATCATTCGTCCGGGCGACATTGCGCTGATGGCGTTTGTCTTTGCCCGCTATGCCGCCACCCTCTATTCGCCATTCCCGGCGATGGGCACGGCTTATGCCGCGGGTGCCGTTGTTGCACTGACCCTCGTCAACATGGTCGGCGTACGCGCAGGCCGGATTGCGCAGAACATTCTGACCGTGGTGAAACTGGCCGGGCTGCTGTTCATCGTTGCGGTGGGCTTTTTGGCCCCCGGTGCCGATGCGGCTCCGGTTGGAGCCGCCTTTTCGTCCGATGGATTCAAGTTGGCCATGATTCTCGTGCTGTTCACCTACGGCGGTTGGAATGAAATGGCGTATGTGGCCGCCGAAATAAAGGATCCCCAGCGCAACATTGTCCGTGCGCTGGTGCTGGGCACGGTCGCGGTGGCCGCAACCTATCTGCTGGCCAACGCCGCCTTCCTGCATGCGCTGGGTTTCCAGGGCATGGCTGCTTCCGGCGCGGTGGCGGTGGATGCGGTTGCAATGCTCATGCCCGGGGGGGCGGAACGCTTGGTTGCCGTGCTCATCTGCATTTCCGCCCTGGGGGCGGTGAACGGGCTGGTCTTTACCGGGGCACGGATTTCGTATGCCATGGGAACCGGCCATCGTGTTTTCAACTGGTTGGGCGCCTGGCACCCTTCGCTCGGGACACCGGTTGCCGCATTGGCCTTGCAGGGGGTTCTTGCCCTGGCCATCGTGCTGCTGGCCGGATCGTTCATCGAAACCATCCTCTACAGCGCCCCCGCCGTTTGGCTCTTCTTCCTGGCGACGGGATTGGCGCTCTTCCGGTTGCGGAGGAAGGATGCGCAGGTGCAACGCCCCTTCAAGGTTGTGGCCTATCCCGTTGTGCCCCTTCTTTTTTGCGGCGCGGCCCTCTTCATGTTCTACAGCTCGGTGTCGTATGCCGTGGCCGGCAAACCCATCGGGTTGTTGCTGTTGCTGGGCATTGTGGCCGCGGGTGGGGGGCTGTGCTGGCGGAACTCGAAAAACGGGCCGCCGCCGGAGTCGGATTAGAGCATTTTAAATAATTCTATAGCCATTAGATGAGTCATTGTGTAGAGTTCTTCGCATGAGCACTCTATCACTGGATCTACGCCAGAGAATTCTGGCCACCTACGATGCCGGAGAAGGAACCCGGCAGGACATTGCTGACCGATACAAGGTATCGCTTGGTATGGTAAAGAAGCTCCTCTCGCAACGGAAGCGAACCGGCGATATCGCCCCGCTTCACAGCCATTCAGGAAGAAAACCCTACTTCACCCAAGAGCACCGGAAGCAGATGAAAACGCTGATTGATCGGCAACCTGATATCACGTTGTGGGAGATCCGAGAGCAACTGGAGCTCGATTGCACGCTGCCTGCCATTCACTATGTACTCAAGGACATGGGGATGAGCTTTAAAAAAAACGCTTCACGCCAGCGAGCAAGGGCGCGAAGACGTGAAACTCGCACGGGCTGAGTGGATGGCCATGCAAGGGCAACTTGACATTGCTCGGTTGGTCTTTATTGATGAGGCTGGAGCCAAGACCAATATGACTCGGCTGTACGGACGCTCGCCGAAAAATGAGCGGGCGTACGATCACGCTCCGCATGGCCATTGGTGTACCACCACCATGATCTCCTCCATTCGTTTCAACGGAGAAACAGCCTGCATGGCGATTGATTCCGCCACAAGCGGCGATGTATTCCGTGCCTATGTCGAACAGGTTCTGGCTCCGACTCTTCGAGTGGGCGATATCGTTGTGCTTGATAACCTTTCGGCTCATAAGGACAAGGCTTCGTTACAGTTGATCGAAGAAGCTGGGGCAGAGGTTTGGTTCCTTCCGCCCTACAGCCCTGATCTCAATCCCGTCGAAAAGATGTGGAGCAAAGTAAAGCAATTGCTTCGCGGGGAAAAAGCGCGCTCCCAGGAATCTCTATTTGATGCGATCGGCGCTGCCTTAGGTTGCGTTAGTGCGGCGGATGCTCAAGGTTGGTTTGCCTCATGCGGCTACAGTTTAAATTAAATTGCTCTAGGCGGCGCCACCCCTATTCAGCGTCTTTGTCGATGACGCCTCCTTCCCAGGTGTACTTTTTCGTCAAGGAGGTGGGTTCGATGGCTTCGCGCCAGATCATTTCGCCATCGAGGCCCTTGATGCCGATGCGGAACCAAACGCCGATGACCTTGCCCTTGCGGCGGCGGCCATGGTTATCCCAGTCGCCGAAGCCTTCGATGGTTTCCTCGGCATCTTCTTCGTCCTCTTCGCTGTCGTCGCTTTCATCATCTTCTTCGTCCTCGTCTTCCGAGGTGGTGACGAGTGCGTTGCGATCGACCTGGTGGTCGACGATGATGGCGCATTCGGAATGCATGGTGACTTCTTCTCGCGGGACAATGATGGGAATGGACTCGGAGAGAAAGCGCACCTTGTTGGTCTCGACGGTGTCGGTGTATGAGCTCTCGGAGGAGACGAACAGGCTGTCGGGGGTGGTGTAGTTTTCCTGCTCGTAGTAGACCTTGCTTTCGACCGTCAGGTTTTCAATCGGGAAAAAGTTCTGGTTGCGCAGCGTGATGGAATAGCCCTCGGCCTCCATGTAGATGACGTTGTATTCCTCGTAGTCATCCACCATGATGACGCGGTGGTTCGGCGTCTTTTTCCCAGGGATCTGGATGGCATCCATGTAGAAGGGCGTGATGGTTTGTTCATGCTTCATGCGCGCCCAGTTGCTTTTTGCGATGTCCATCTTGAAGCGCATGGTGGACATGAAGCCGGCCACCTGGTTCCAATGGATGATGTATTCCTGGTCGGCGGGGCTGAACGTTTTGAGCGGATGGCGCCCGTTGTTTTCCAGCGTGACCTGCTCTTCCTCGGAGTCGTACTTCAGGATCTTGTCGGTGATGGTGTTCCCGTCCTTCGAGAAGGTATGCTGTCCGGCGTCGTACTGGGCGACGGCGGCAGAGGTTAGCAGGGCGGCAACAACAGATTGGAGGAGATATTTTTTCATTTTCACAGTTCCCCCATGGCCGCATCGTCTTCGGCAATGGCATCGAGGACATCGTCTATGCTTTGCGTTAGATAATTATCGATCCTGGGCATGCCTTTCAGGAAACGGAAGCGCCCTCCCACCATCTTGGTGAGGTTCTGGAATTTGGCTTCGGAGGTCATCATGGAGGCCTTGACGGTTGAATCGACCGTGGCGCCGTCGCCTTGGAGCATTACGAAATTGATATTGGGAAAGCCGAGGTTGCGGTAGTTGTCCATCACGATCACGAAGAACGATTCGAGCACTTCGTCGAGGGTGTAGCGTGTTTCGATCGGCATGATGCCGACTTTCTGCTGGTCTTTGGCGAGGGGGGGGATGGGGAGTTCGATGTTGTTGTCGTAGAGGATTTCGTCCCAGTCGCGCACCACCTTGGGTTGCATTTCGGCCTCTTCGCGGGCCTGGTTTTCCAGTTGCAGCATCTTGAAGCTGATCTTCCGCAGTTGGTCGAATTCGGCAACGTAGCCGTCCCACTCCTCTTTGAAGTCCTCCTCCTCAAGGAAATACTGGACGCGCTTCTTTTGGTATTGCTCGAACTTGTCGCGGCGCAGGAAGTAGGACATGCCCAGCTCGGGCGCGGTAATGTTGCCCCATTCGGCGCTCAGCACGAAGATGATTTCGGGCTTCTGCTCGATGGCGGCCTGGAACCCCTTCAGCCAGCCGGTGACGTCGGTCGTCGACATGGGGATTTCGTATTGCCGCTTGGCGGTGTAGTTGGCTTGTCCCTCGGAGAGCCCGACCAGCGCCAGGTTGGTGTTGATGCCGCCGACCCATTCGAGCACATTCGTTTTTGCGGTGGGCGTGGCGGCAACCATGTTCTGGTTGAAGAGCGCAACGTCGTCTTCATCGAACAACACGACATTGAAGAGCGTGGCCGAACGCATGTTGCCGATCACCTCGCGCAGGTCGTCATGCACCATCTGGTAGGATTCGATTCCGCCGCGGTCGTCGTAGAGCATTGATTTCGAGGCATCGACCACCACGCAGACCTTTTCGGCCTTGCCGCGCGTTCCGAAGAAATCGACGGAGGAGATGCCGAAGGAGACGTCGCGGTATTTCGAGTTGAACTCGAGGGTCCGGTCCATCTGCACAAAGTTGGTGTAGCCGCCCTTGAAGGTGGGCATGGGCGCCATTTTCACATATTCGCCCTGTTCGGGAATGTTGACCATCTGCGGGGTATTGGCGGTAATGCGCGAGGTGGTCTGCAGCTTGGGCTTGGTCATCTGTTCGATGAAGGGTTCGGTCTTGACCGGCATTTGCAGTTTGCGGCGCTCGAGCTTGGGTTTTTCGTCCTCGACCTGGAAGCCGGCGCCCCGCTTCTTGTAGAACTTGAGCGCAACCATTCCGCCGGCCAGAACAATCAGTAGGACATGGATACCGATACTGATGAGCGCGGCACTCGAATTAACGATTCTCTTTTTCTTCTTCTGGACTTCCATAACCCCTCGGTTCTTTGCGCACGACCACCTACAGCCCGCAAGTGTAGTCGAATCGTAAGCCCAAAGTCAAAGATTTCGATGCGATTTGGGCAGGGGTTCCATCCCGCCGGGTTGAAGGCTGTTTTTTCTTCCAAGCCGGCGCAAAGCCGCCTATATTCCAACCCTGTATTTTCCAACCCATTTAAAGGCAGCATGGACACGAACGAAAACAATCAGGCATTAGGTTTCATCTTCCGGCCGGCGACAGGGAATGTGCTGGCCGTGTTGTCGGCGCTCTCGTTTTTCTTCCTGAGCATGATTCTCCCGCTGGTGGGGCCGGCCGGTAGCCGGGTGCCGCACGCCGGGCAGAACAAAGCCGTCTTCCTGCTGGTGCTGATGGCCACCCTTGCGCTTGCGGGGGCATCGGCCTATTCCAAGCTGGGTTGCCGCCGCGTCAACGGCGGCGCGTTGCCCTGGTTTTCGCTCGGGCTCTGCGGAGTCTGCCTGCTGACGCTCGTCATTCTTCTTTTCAACGGTTTTGCCATCTGATTCGGAACACGCATGATCCTATTTCATATATCCCGGTGTGCTCTTCGGCCCGCCGGGATTTTTTGTGCAATAACACAGGGGTGGAAACATGATGACGACCAAGGAAGTCCGCCTGGCGGACTATCTTCAGGAGGAGTGCATCCTCTGCGATGTCGATGCGGACTCGCGCGATAAGGCCATAGACCAGCTGGTGGGGGTGCTCCATCGCCAGCTCGGCGGGTTCGATCGCGCCGAAGCAGTTTCGGCAGTGCTCGAACGCGAACGGCAGGCGCCGACCGTCCTGGCCGAAGGCCTGGCGTTGCCGCATGCACGCCTGGCCGGGCTGGCGAAGCCCTCCCTGGCGCTCGCCACCTCGCACTCGGGCATCGATTTCGAAGCGGTGGGCGAGGAGCCGGTGCATGTCATCGTGCTGATCCTCACGCCGAAGGACGACCCCGGCGCCTATCTGCGCCTGATGGCCTCGCTCTCCAAAACGCTCGCCGCGCCCCACATGATCAAGCGCCTCTCCGTGGCCGGCGACACCCGCGAGGCCTTCGGCATCCTGACCGAGGGGCCGGAAAAGGTGGAGATCAGGCTCAACGCCTCCAGTATCATGAATTCCAACCCCGTCACCCTCGACGAAGGCGATACGCTTGCCCATGCCATCCAGGCGTTCTGCTCGAACCGGATCATGGATATTCCCATTGTCGATTCCGACGGCGACCTGCGCGGCGTGATCGCCCTCGAAGACCTGCTCGGGCAGAGCTTGCCGCAGCATCTGCTTTGGATGGAGGATCTCAGCCCCATCGAAAACTTCGAGCCATTTGCCGAACTGCTCCGCAAGGATTCCGAAACCAAGGTGGCGGATTTCATGCACGACAAGTATGTCGCCATCGCGCCCGACGTGCCGGCCATCCAGCTGGCCAAGATTTTCCTGATGCAGCGGATCCGCCAAATCCAGGTGGTGGACGGGCGCAGGTTCCTGGGGTCGGTCAACCTCGACGGTTTCAGTTCGCAGATTTTCTGGGCGTAGAAGGGGATAGGTTATGCATAGCGACGACAACGGGGCGGTACTCACCACAAAACAACTGATGCTGCGCATGCTCATGCTGCTGGCGATCAGCGTCGGCATCGGAATTTCCGGGGCCATGTTTGCGGGCTTTACCGATAAGCAAGTGGTGGCGTCGAGCGTATTCCTGGCCATCATCCTCGGAACCCTCTTTTTCTGGACGTTCCGCCTATCGATCGCCTTCCTCGGGCTGACGGTGCTCATCTTCACCCACTCGCTGAGCATCGAAAGCTTCGTCACCTCGGCCGAGCTGCCCGTCATCCTCTTTTTGGTGGGCATGATGATCGTGGTGGGGGCCTTGCGCGACCTCGGCTTCTTCACCTGGGTGGTCCAGGCGCTCATTTCGATTCCCAAGATGACGGGCCGCAAGTTCATTGCCGCCACCTCCGTCGCGTCGGCCTTGCTGGCCTGCGCGGTCGACGAGGTGACCTCGATCATCTTCATTGCCACGCTCATCTTCCAGGTCTGCAACCGGCTCAAGCTGAATCCGACGCCCTACATCATCATCTGCGTGCTCTGCACCAACATCGGCAGCGCCGGAACCATGATGGGCAATCCCGTCGGCATCTTCATCGGCACCAAGGCCGGCCTCACGTTCGGCGACTTTTTCCAGTGGGCATTCCCGATCATGCTGGTTTCGCTGGGTTCCTGCGTGGCCATCACCCTCGTATGGTTCCGCAAGGAGCTCGACCTGTTCGATGAGCGCCTGCGCGACCGCATGGAACGCCAGTTGAGCCTCGTGCCCAAGGTCGAGGTGCCCTACAAGCGCGGCTTGGCGCTCCTGCTGTTCACCCTCGCATTCATTGCCTCGCACCATGCGCTGGAGGAGGGGCTGGGCCTCGATAAAAACAGCATCCTGCTGGTTGCGCCGCTCGCTTGCGCCGGTGTGGTGATGATCATCAAGCGCGACCGCGCCCGCCACTATGTCGAGCACGAGGTCGACTGGTGGACGCTGCTCTTTTTCATGTTGCTCTTCGCCATTGCCGGAACCCTGGAGCATACCGAGGTAACGAAAGTGATTGCGGATGGCTTCGTCAATGCCTGCGGCGACAAGCCCGGCATCCTCATTCCATCGATCATGGCCACCACCGCCATTGGCTCGGCCTTTGTCGACAACGTCATTTTCGTGGCGGCCTTTTCGCCGGTCATCACGGCGCTGGGCGAAAGCGTTCCCGCCATGCCGCTCTGGTGGGCGCTCCTGTTCGGTGCCTGCTTCGGCGGAAACATCACGCTGATCGGCAGCACGGCCAACATTGTTGCGCTCGGCATGCTCGAAAAACAGTCGCACGCCCACGTCGGCTTCATCCAATGGCTCAAGATCGGCGCACTCTCCGCCTTCATTGCCATGCTCATCGCCTGGGGCATGCTCTCCGTCATGGCGCCCCACATGCCGCAGTAGGACCGTGACCGGTTCACAAAAAACGCCCCGCTCAAGGCGGGGCGTTCCATGCATTTCCTTTTTTTTGGGATCAGCAAATCTTCAAGCGCCGGATGAATAGGGCGATTGCTCCGGCCACGCCCATGAAGGCCAACGTGCTCGGTTCCGGGATGGCGATGATGCTTGCGGACGAGGGCGGGCCGCCATCGGAGGCATACGAAATCCGACCCTGCCCGAAGCCGTCCCATGAATCCAACAGGGATGGGGCAAGACCGAGTGTGTTGTTGTAGTCCTGAACCACGAATTCCCAAACCTCTCCGGGTTCGAAAATGTTGTCCTGCGTCATGCTTTCGAACACGAGTGGTTGGTTTAATCCAACCGAATCGATCCTGAAAGCCAGGGTCCATCCGGGCACCGTCAGATCCTGGGCTTCCCCGTCGTCGTTAGAGAAGGTGGTTTGTGGGTCGGCCACGTAGTGGAGGTCTGTCCAATGGTTGGGACTCAGGTTCTGTATCGTGATCCTGTAGTTCTGACCACCTTCGTAGTCTGCAGGGCAGGGGATGTACAGATCCGGTACGTCTGTTGCGAATATGGCTTCATCGGCTGGGAATCCAATTCCCAGTTCGTGCCAGCCGGGCAAGTCCTCCAATGGATCCTGCCTGGCAGAGTCCCATATTTGCGCAGGTACCGGAACCGCCAGCGCAACGGGAACCATGCCGATTGCCATGGCTGCAACGAGTAGTATTTCCATGCGTTTCATTTTTCTCTCTCCTTGGCTTGTTTTGATTCCTGATCGTCAGGAACATCGGGAGCATAGGATCGGCAGGCGGAAGGGCGCAAAATCCAAAGGATTCGAAAGGGAGCCAATTCTTTCGAATTGGGCTATTCGTGTTCTTCGGTCTGCTGGATGGCGCGGCGGAGGTTGCGGGGCGTGGAAAAGCCGCTGCGCCGTGCAATCTCGGAAAGACTGAGGTTTGTGTCTTCCATGAGTTCCCGAGCAGTGGCCAGGCGCAGGTTCCTGACCTGTTCATGGAAGGTTTCACCGGTGGCTTCGCGGAACAGGCTCGAAAGGTAGCAGGAACTGATGCCGATGGCGTCGGCGACGGTGGTGAGCGACAGGTCGTGGTCGCGGTAGTGTTCGGCAATGTATTCAATGGCGTGGTTCACGCAGGGATGCTCGTTCGCCGGAATCCCCTCGTCTGATTGATGGTTTTCCGGAGGGGAACTCCCTTTTGTTTTCAGCTTCTGCTTCAGGATGCTGTTTTCAATGGCCAGCTCCATTTCCCGGAGGGTGCCGTGTACGGCACTTTTTATGAGGGAGGTATGCATGGGTTCGTGCGGCGTGCGGAGAACCACCTTGCCAAAACCAAGCAGTTGGGTTCCGATGCAGATGCATCCAAGGAAAACGGTGTTTCCTCCAGGGCATTGCCATTGGGCAATCGCATGCGAACCTTTGGTCGCGCCAAACTGGTTAGACCAATAGTCCTGGCATTCCTTGCCCGAAGGACATGAGTCGGCCATGCATTTTGGGTGGGGTTTGGGCTGGAGAATGCACCGGCCATCCTTATCCCTGCGGCGGGGAAAGCCGAAAACAATGGATTCGCCGGTGTATTTAGAGAACCAGTTCCCCACATCTTCGACCAGGCATTTGGATTCGCTGCTCCCTTTGGGCAGCACCTCCTCTGGCGGTACCATATTCTTGAAATGGAATTCGCCTACCATCTTTTTCCCTCCCTGCTGACACCTTTTTCATAACGTCTCCAAGCGTGTTTGGCAAGATTGATGTGGATTTGTTTCGCGCGGGAAAGAGTTTTCGGGGGAGTGGATAGGGGGTGCAATCTAGGCGAGGGTCTGGTATGGATTTGCCTATGAACGCAATTGTCCAGCAACCGAAAAGCACGGTCGTGAAGCTGTTCCCGTTAAACGGCAACTTTCCCAATAATCCCAAGCTGCCGCTGGTGATCTACGACCAGGCGCTCAAGCTGCCCCCGGACGGTGCGCCGGACGAGATTGAAAAGTTGATCCAGTCGAACGGATGGGGGAACAGCTGGCGCTGGGGGCTCTACGACTACCACCACTACCACAGCACCGCCCACGAATGCCTCTGTATCTATCGTGGAACCGTCACCGTCCAGTTTGGCGGTGAAAAGGGTTTCAAGGTCGTGGCCGAGGCCGGCGACGTTGTCATTCTTCCGGCGGGCCTGTGCCATAGGAACATCCAGTGCTCGCCCCGCTTCCGCACCGTCGGTTGCTATCCCGCCGGGCAGACACCCGACATGAAATATGGCAAACCCGGCGAACGGCCCGCCGCCGATCGCGCCATCGCCGCCGTCCCGCTGCCCAAACTCGACCCCGTCTACGGGAAAATCGGTTCATTGCTGAAGCACTGGAAAACCTTGACGTAACGGGTAATTCGTAATTGACTGGGTGGCCTTCGGAACGAGCGTTTTACGCATTACGCATTACGCATTACGCATTACGCATTACGCATTACGCATTACCCAAAAAGGATTCCTGTGACTGATAAACGCCCCTATAGCTTTGGCGAGGAGCTGGCGCACTCCATCACGCACGGCATCGGCTTCTTTGCGGGCCTTGCGGTGCTCGCGGTGCTGGTGGTTTTTTCCGCACTGCGGAAAAGCCCGTGGGAGGTGGTGAGCTGCGCGGTGTATGGCACCACCTTCATCCTGCTCTACCTCAGTTCAACGCTTTACCACGCCATCACGAATCCCCGCGCCAAGGCCGTGCTCAAGATCGTCGACCACTCCGCCATCTATCTCCTCATTGCCGGCACCTACACGCCGTTCGCCCTTGCCCCATTGCGCGGTGCGCTGGGGTGGAGCATCTTCGGGGCCATATGGGGCGCCGCGCTGGTCGGCATCTTTTTCAAAGCCTTTTTCACCGGGCGCTTCAAGGTGGTCTCGCTGGCCAGCTACCTGTTCATGGGCTGGTTTTGCGTGATTGCCGTCAAGCCCCTGTTCCGCGAGCTCACCACCGCCGGATTCGTTTTCCTGGCCGCCGGCGGGCTCTGCTATTCCGTCGGAGCCATCTTTTATGCCTGGAAATCGCTCAAATGGTCGCACGCCGTCTGGCACCTCTTTGTCCTCGCCGGCAGCCTTTGCCACTTTTTCAGCGTCCTCTTCGGCATCGCGCTCTGAAGGCCGGGTATATCATCCAGCACCCACGATCGGGGGTGCTGGATGATATACCCCGGGCGAAAAAATGCCGACAATTGAAAAAATCCGTGCATTCGCACCGGCGGCTAGGTACAACAGGGGTTTCGATTTGAACCCAAGGGAGATGGACGATGGATGTAAAGATTGAACGCGCGCTGCTGAGCGTATCCGACAAGGCGGGAATCCTCGATTTTGCCCGTCATTTGCATGAAATGGACGTGGAGCTGCTGTCCACCGGCGGAACGGCGAAGGCCATTCGCGAGGCCGGTATTCCGGTCAAGGATGTTTCGGAGTTCACCGGATTCCCGGAAATGCTCAATGGCCGCGTGAAAACCCTCACCCCGCAGGTGCACGCCGGCATCCTCTACATGCGCGATAACGAAGACCATGTGAAAACCATGATGGATCATGGTCTTGGCCAGATCGATCTGGTTTGCGTCAACCTCTATCCGTTCGAGGAAACCATTGCCATGGAGGGCGTCACCCTGGCGGAGGCCATCGAGCAGATCGATATCGGCGGCCCGACCATGATCCGCTCCGCCGCCAAGAACATGAAGTTTGTCACCGTCGTCACCGATCCGGCCGACTACGCCCGGGTGATCGGCGAAATGAAGGCGAACAATGGTGCCACCACCGAGGCCTTCCGCTTCGTGCTCGGTCAGAAGGTCTATGCCCGAGCCGCCGAATACAACGCGGCCATTGCCACCTACCTCGCCGGGCAGGTTGCCGACCAGAATCTTTCCAAGCCGTTTGTAAAGGCCTATTCCGACGGCACCGAGCTACGCTACGGCGAAAATGCCCACCAGAAAGCCTGGCTCTACAAGGATGCCGAATCCCGCGAATCGACCATTGCCCAGACCGAGGTCCTGCACGGCAAGGAGATGAGCTACAACAACTATGTCGATGGTGACGGGGCGCTTGAAGCGGTGAAAGACCTTTCCGGCAAGCCCGGCGTTTCCGTCATCAAGCACACGAATCCGTGCGGCTACGCCACCGGCGAAACCCTCGCCGAAGCGTTCGAGGCCGCCTGGGCGGGCGACCCGATCTCCGCCTTCGGTTCCGTGATCGCCGTCACGAAGCAGGTCGACCTTGCAACGGCGCAGTGCCTCGATGGCCGCTTCATCGAAGCCATCATCGCCCCCGGCTATGCCGAGGACGCGCTCGATCACCTGATGAAGAAAAAGAACCTGCGGATCCTGAAGCTCAAGAAGCCGATGGGCAAGGCCCTGCCGCAGCGCATGGTCAAGCAGGTCAATGGCGGCCTACTGGTGCAGGATGTCGATACCGAGATCCTCGAAAGCTGGAGCGTGCCGACCAAGGCACCCTTCGACGAATCCAAGAAGGAACTCGCGCTGTTCGGCATTGCGGCGGCCAAGCACACCAAATCGAACGCCATCGTGCTGGTGCAGGAATACAAGCCCGGCCAGTTCCGTGTGCTCGGCATGGGCGCCGGGCAGCCGAACCGTGTCGATGCGCTCAAAAAGCTCTCCGTTTCCAAGGCGGTCGAAAACCTGAAAACCGAGAATCCGGACATCTCCGACGAGGAAATCCAGCAGGTGATCGGCGAATGCGTCTTCGTTTCGGAAGCCTTCTTCCCGTTCGCCGACAGCATTGATGCCGCCAGCGAAATGGGCGCGAAGTTCATCGTCCAGCCCGGCGGGTCCATCCGCGACGACGAAGTGATCGACGCCTGCAACAAGTATGGCATCGCCATGGCGATGACGAACATGCGCCACTTCAAGCACTGATCATGAGATTAGATCTCGGAAAACCCGCTCGAAACCCGCTTTTCGAGCGGGTTTTTTTGCGTCTGGTTAGGATTGGGTTAGGGTTTCTGCATCAAGGCTTAATGGCACGCCTCGTGCGGAAGGCGGACGTATGACGGGGGGGAAATAACCACAATGATTCTGGGCGACGATATCGATTTTGACACGCGGGACTTGGTTCCCTTCACGCATCATCGAACGTGGGTGGCCGTGGAGACGACGATCGAGGAGGTCAGCGTGTTGTTTAAGTCGGTGGACTTGAGCTATGTCGCGGCCATGAGCGTTGGCGAGGTGGTCGGGGTTTGTTCCCGGGCCTATCTGAGTACGCTGTGGGCGGGGCCGTATGGCCACGCGCTGTACGACAAGGATCCGGTCGCCGCGCATATGGAGACCAACATCCGCGTGCTGCGGCAGGGAACCCGCTTGCGCGATGCCTTGCAGTCGCATTTTTCTGGGAAGGTTCCCGACCTCAACCAGGATGTGATCCTGTTGGACGAGCACGAGGGATTCCTCGGGAGCATTTCCTCCCGGTTGCTGGTGGCGCTTCAGCAGCGCCTGCTCGATCAGCAACTCAAGCACACCCAGGCGATGGCCGAGAACGTGCGGGATATGAACAAACGGCTGCGGGTCGCCAGTAGCGAGGCCACAAAGGCCAGCGAGGCCAAGAGCAGTTTTCTCGCGAACATGAGTCATGAGATCCGCACCCCCATGAACGGCATTATGGGCATGAGCCAGCTGTTGAAAGGGACTAGCCTCGACGAAGTCCAGCAGGAGTATGTGCGCGACATCTGTTCCTCTTCGGAGGCCCTGCTCGAAATCATCAACGATATCCTCGACCTATCGAAAGTGGAGTCGTCGAGTTTTGAACTGGAGCATATTACCGTAAACATCCGCGAGATGGCGCGGTCGCTCTGCCGCCTGCTGGCGGTCAACACCTTCGAGCGGGGGCTCGAGTTGGGCTGTGTGGTCGGCGACCGCGTACCTCCCCTGGTCTTGAGCGATCCCACGCGGATCCGGCAGGTCTTGGTGAACCTGCTGTCCAATGCGATCAAGTTTACCTGCGAGGGGCATGTCTTGCTTGAGGTGGACTACGAGTCCCACGGAAAAGAGGGGGGCGAAATCGTGTTTACGGTCGAGGACTCCGGCATCGGCATGGATCAGGAGACGCTCGGCCGTGTGTTCAACCCTTTTGTTCAGGCCGACGTCTCCACGACCCGCAAGTTTGGGGGGACCGGGTTGGGATTGACGATTTCCCGCCGCATCGCCCAGGTGATGGACGGAGATATCCGTGCCGAGAGTTCGCCCGGGTGCGGCACCCGGTTCTATTTCACGGCGCGTGTCGGCGCGCTGGATTCGGCGGAGCGCGCCGCGGAGTCCATGCCGTTTCGCGGAACCCGTATCGCGGGGTGTTGCGCGAATTCGCTGAGTCGCATGACCCTCTATCGCTCCGCCCGTTCGCTGGATATGGATGCGGTGGTCACGACCTGTTTCGATGAATTGCTCGATACGTTGCGAAAGCGCAATGCGTGGTTTGATTACATTGTGCTGGACTCCCATGTAACGCAAAGGGAGCTGGCGCGGCTAAACCAATGGGTGCGGGCGCACGCCGCAGGCCGGGAGCCGAAGCTCGTGGCCATGTGCGGATTGAGCCAGCAACCGCCCGGCTTCATGCTCGATTCCGAGTTTAGCGTCATTCTAAGGCGGCCCTTGTTTCCCTGCGACCTAAGCGCCGCGTTGAGTTCGGAAAGCAAAGACTTTCTCTCCTCCGTTTCCGTGGCAACGGTCGGGCGGGAGGATCGGGTGCCGGGTGCGCTGGGCAAGCGGGTTTTGCTTGCGGAGGACAACGTGGTGAACCAAAAGGTGATCAGCCGTATGCTGGCCAAGGCGGGCGTCGAGGTCGTCGCAGTCTCCGACGGCGCGCAAGCCGTGAGGGCGTTCCGTTCCGACGAGTTCGATCTGATCTTTATGGATATTCAAATGCCGGTCATGGACGGTCTCGCGGCCTCGAAAGCCATTCGCTCCCTACCCGGCGGTGCCGAAATTCCCCTTGTGGTCGTCACCGCCAATGCCATGAAGGGCGAGCGCGAAAGTTTCCTTGCCCAGGGTTTTGATGGCTACATCTCCAAGCCCGTCAACTATGAAGCCCTCCTCGGCGAGTTGCGCGAGCACTTCCCCGGCGAGGAACCAATCCGTTGCGCTTGCGGGCTGTAGGCTGCGGCCAAGGCCAACATGCGCCACTTCAAGCATTAGCCCTCTCTTGCATCGCAAGTGCAAAGGCCCCGGAAATGCTCCGGGGCCTTTTTTGCGGAACCTTTGAGGGGCAATCGGATTTCCGCACGGAATCTCCATGAAAACGGACGATTTTTCTATGGCAAACGCCGCCGCGTCTTCGCATGATGCAGGCTCGATTTTGAATTTTCACATTATTGGAGGAAACGATGGAGCCAACTTTTATGGACAACACCGAACTCGCCGGCCTGAAGGCCAACTGGGGAACCATTTCCGAATCGCGGCAGGAGCTGGTGGCGGCGCTGGTTGCCGCCGGTCAGGCGCACCTCTTCGCCGGATGGGACGAACCCGGCACCAACGACGAGGCCAAGGCCGCGTTTCTCGATTCGCTGGTGAAGATCAACGGCAACTATCCGGGCGGCCTGTCGGGCTACATTGCCAATGCCCGCAAGCTGCTGGCCGAATCGAAGGCCGGCGCCAATCCCTTCGAGGGGCTGACGCCGGAACAGCCGGAAAAAGTGGATCTCACGTCGTTTTCCGAAGCGTTCGAGCAATACGAGGCCATCGGTGCCGGCAAGTTCGACAAGGTTGGCGTCGTCCTCGTGGCTGGCGGCCTCGGCGAGCGCCTGGGCTACAACGGCATCAAGCTCGATATCGCCGTCGAGGTGCTGGAGCAAACGTCCTACCTCAAGCACTATGCCGACAACCTGCTGGCCATGCAGGCGCGCTCGGCATCCAAACGGCCGGTTCCGTTCATCATCATGGTTTCGCAGGATACCGGCCCGAAAACCATCGAGTCGCTGGAGGCCAACCACTATTTCGGTCTCCGGAAGGAGCAGGTGCACATCCTCCAGCAGGAGCTTGTGCCGGCCATCGCCGACAACGACGGCGCGTTGGCGCTGGAATCGGCGTATCAGCTGATCCTCAAGCCGCACGGCCATGGCGACATCCATATGCTGCTGCACACCAGCGGTGTTGCGGCCAAGCTGGCGGCCGAGGGCATCGAATATTTCATGTTCATCCAGGACACCAACGGCCCCAGCTTCAACACGCTGCCGGCCGCCATCGGGGTCTCGGTTGAACACGGCTACGACTTCAACTCGCTGGCGATCCGGCGCAAGCCGGGCGAAGCCGTCGGCGGTCTGGCCCGCCTGGTTGGCGAAGGCCGGGAGTTCACGCTCAACGTCGAATACAACCAGCTCGACCCGCTGCTGCGCGCCACCATCAATCCCGAGGGCGATGTGGCCGACGAGACCGGGTTCTCGCCCTTCCCGGGCAACTGCAACACGCTGGTCATCAAGGTCGATTCCTATGTCAGGATCCTCGAAGCCTCGCAGGGCATCATTGCCGAGTTCGTGAATCCGAAATATTCGGATGAAACCAAGACCGCTTTCAAGAAGCCGACCCGCCTCGAAACCATGATGCAGGATTTGCCGAAGCTCTTTGGCGAAGCTGAAAAAGTGGGCGTCACCATCTTCGATCGCATGTGGAGTTTCTCCCCCAACAAGAACAACGTTGCCGATGCGGCCGCGAAGATTGCCTCCGGCGGCCCGGCCGATGCCAGTGCCACGGCGGAGAACGATTTCTACGGCGCCGGGCGCGCCCGGCTGGAAGTGGCGGGCATGAAGGTGGAGGAGGCCGGGGAAAAAATGATCCTGGGCGTACCGTTCACGCTGGGCCCGAAGGTGATTCTGCGCCCCTCATTCGCGATGACGCTGGCCGAAGGACGCGAAAAGGTTGCCGGTGGTTCGATCTCCGGAGAGGCCACGCTGATCCTCGAAGGTGCGGACATCAAACTCGAGAACGTCGAGCTTTCCGGCACGACCGGCCTTGTGGTCAAGGCCTGCGAAGGCGCAAAGGTAACCGTTAAGGGCAAGTTCGAAAACGAGGGATTCGAGCTGGTCGAGCTCGGTGCCGACGCGGATGTTCCGGAATATCTCAAGATTCGCGGCTACCGGTTCGAAAACCGCGGCGCGGCCATCTTCGAGTTCGACGAACCCGGCGAATACACTGTTCAGCCATAGGACGCCGCCGTTACAGCCATACTGGAGCCAGAATGGGCAATCGATGCGGTAGTGGGTTGGGGTTGGCAGTCGCAGGGCTGTTGATGCTGGCTTGCGCCGCAACCGCTCAGCTGGAATTCCATGTGTCTCCAACGGGGTCGGACGAGGCGGATGGCCACCGCCGTGAACCTTTTCTCTCCCTGAAACGGGCGCAGCAGGCCGTGCGGGATTGTGCCGGTAGGCAACCGGTGACGATCTTTCTCCACGACGGAACGCACCGTCTGGAGCAACCGCTGGTCTTTACCCCGGCGGATTCTGGAACCCTGGACGCGCCGGTGGTCTACAAGGCGCTTCCGGGCGCGCGGCCCGTGGTTGACGGCGGTCGTGGAATCGGCGGCTGGAAGCCGGCGGGCAATGGGGTGTGGACGGCGCAGCTGCCGGATCCAAAAACGGTGCCGCGCGACTTCGTTCAGCTCTATGTGAACGGCAACCTGCGGCGGCGTGCCCGTATTCCCAATGAGGGTTTCCTGCGCGTTGCGGGGTTCCCGGATGGCGGGCGGGAGGTGCACTATCACACCGACTGCCAGCGCTTTGAATATGCGCCGGGCGACATCGATCCGGCTTGGCGCAACCTGTCCGACGTCGAGGTGATTGTCTATCACTACTGGACGGATTCGCACCTGCCCATTCGCGAGGTCGATGCCGAAAGCAGGATCGTTACGTTCAAGCACAAGGCCGGAAAGGTTTTTACCGACGATTTTCTCGACGAAGGCGCGCGCTACCTGGTTGAGAATGTGTACGAGGGGTTGGATGCGCCGGGCGAATGGTATCTCGACCGCGAGAGCGGGGTGCTGCACTACATCCCGTTTCCGGATGAGGACATGAAAACCGCCGAAGTGGTTGTTCCGGTGGTTCCCAATTGGGCGGAGTTTCGCGGGCGGCCGATGCAAAGGGACTATGTCGAGCACGTGCGCTTCGAGGGAATCGGCTTCCGGCACACGCGCTGGCGGCTACCGAAGGGCAATTCGAACGACCGGCAGGGCTCTTCTTCCGTGCCCGCCGCCATCCGGTTCAAGGGCGCGCGGCATTGCGCTTTCACCGCTTGCTCGGTGGAAAAAACGGGCACCTGGGCTTTTGAAATTGGAAACGGCTGTTCGGGCATTGCCTTAACCCACAATACGCTCGCTTGGCTGGGCGGCGGCGGTGTGCGCATCGGGGGGGGCGACGAAAGAAGCCACCCGCTCGAACGTACCGGCAACAATATCGTTTCGGATAACCATCTGCACCACTACGGCGAAACCTATCCTTCCGCGGTTGGTTTGCTTGTTACGCATTCAAGCGGCAACCGGATTGCGCACAACCATATCCATCATGGCTTCTACACCGGGATCTCCATCGGCTGGGAATGGGGCTACCAACGCAGCGTGGCGCGCGACAACCTCGTTGAGTTCAACCATATCCACGACATCGGGCAGGGGCTGCTTTCGGACATGGGTGCGGTCTACACCCTCGGGGTCTCGCCTGGAACCGTCATCCGCAACAACCTGATCCACAACATCGACGCCAACCACTACGGCGGATGGGGGATCTACAACGACGAAGGGTCGTCGCACATCCTGGTTGAAAACAACGTGGTGTTCGACACCAAGTTTTCGGCCTACAACGTCCATTACGCCAAGGAGATCACGGTGCGGAACAACATCTTCGCGCACTCGCGCATGAACCTGCTGAGCCGCGGTCGCATGGAGCCGCACACCAGTTTCTATTTCGAAAACAACATCTGTTTCTGGGATGAAGGGGAGCTGCTGAAGGGCAACTGGGCGGACAAGCCCTATGCGTTCCATTTTAGCGCGAAGGATCCCGCGGGAGGGCGGGAGGCTTCCAGTACCTTCGAGATGGACTACAACCTTTACTTCAATCCGGAAACGGCGGCCGATGAAATTTCCTTTTCCAAATGGAGCCTCGGGGAATGGCGCGCGCGCGGCAAGGATGTGCATTCCCTGATCGCCGATCCGCTCTTTGTGAGTGCCGAAAAACGTGACTATCGGTTGCGCCCGGAATCTCCCGCATTCGATCTGGGCTTTCAGCCCATCAACCTCGAAGAGGTCGGCATCAGGCTGTTCCGGGGGGCCGCTCCCGTGTTGGGGGAATGAGCGTCAGCGATCCATGGGCTTCCGCTTCGACCATGTGGAGTTTGCCAAGGTCGTCGCGGTTGCCATCCATCATGGAATGATGTGGGAATAGCCAAAGATGTGTTTGCCGATCTTTTGGGTGCGTCGGAGCGAAACCGCCCACGCCGGCGTTACCTTGTCCGGATTGTAGAAATGCGTCAGCGATTCCCATTTATATTGTCCCGAGATGAGCAGCCACGCCACGCAATAGCATTCGTTGCGAGCCTTGACGTCGATGGGTAGCATGTCTATCCCCGTGCTGTAGTTCGCGGGGACGCCGTCCAGCTTGTTCCAGCAGGAAAATTGCGCTTCCTGCAGGCATATTTCGGCATAGGACTTGTTCTTTAGGTTGGCGCGCGTGTGGATGACGGCTGCAATGGCCATCTTGCCTTTGAGTGTTTCGCCGCGCGCCTCGCCAAACAGCGTGTAGCTGATGATGCGCGCGGAAAGCTCGCTATCCTCCGGTATTGTTTCGGGCTTTTCCGTTTGGGCCGTTGCGGCAAAGGAGAGGCTCAATAGGCTGGTGGTTAGTTCTCGTCGGGTACTCATGGACATTCCTGGTTAAAATGGATCGTGCAGTAAAAAAGAAGAACACGCCGGATGCCAGCTTATATCGTACTGTTTGGGGACGGGCTACAGCCGGTAATTATCCGATTGCAGCTTGTCGAGGTAGTCGTTGGGGTTGATGGTGTCGGGCAGGGTGTAGCCCGGTGCCTCGGCCGACATGACCTTCGATAGCTTTTCGCGCTTGAGCCAGAACTGCGGATGCTGCTCGGCGAGCGCGATGTTCTTGATGTGTTTGGTGATCCTCCAGAAGTTGGAGAGGTAGTCGTTGAACAAGAGCCCGGCGATGGGGGTGATCTCCTTTTCTTCCAGGCGCTGGTAGTGGGCATTGCGGACGGTGATGGCGGTTTGGGTGTATTGTTCGCGCAGGTCGATGATTTCCTTGGCAACCTCCTGGAAGTTGGCGGTTTCGGGGTCCAGGGATGCAATAACCTTTTCCAGCAGATGATCGACAGCGCGGTGGATCGACAGCCAGTCTTCGATGACTTCGGGGCTGAAGCGTGCCGTTGCAATGGAGCGTTGCCGCTTGGCGATGTTGGAAAGGTTTTCGATGTGGTCGCCGACCCGCTCGAGGTCGGACATGCACCGGTCGATGTGCCCGATGAGAATGGATTGCCGCTTGGAGAGGTATTGGTGGGTGAGGCTGGCCAGGAAGTCGCGCATGGTGGCCTTGATCGCATTCACGCTTTGCTCGTTCACTTTAATCAGCTTTGCGCGCTTGGGGTCGTGCTGGATGAATTCCTCGGCGGCGAGACGCAGGCTGCGGGCGCAGATGCGGGTGGTGCGCTGCAACTCGCGCAGACAGGCGAAGATGGCCTGTTCGGGGCGGTTGAGCAGTTGGTCGTCGAGGAAGCTGGATTCGGGCTGTTCGGTTTTGGCGGGCACCAGTTTTACGGCGATGTTCATGAGTAGTGGAGCCAGCGGCAGCATCATCAAGGCGGTGATGGCCATTTTGATGGTGTCGGCATTGGCGGCCTGGCGGATCAGGTCGCCGGAGGTGAGCGGGGCGTATTTATAGAACAAGGGCGAGGCGGCAATGGCCAGCGTGGTGCTGATCAGGTTAAAGACCAGGTGTACAATGGCGGCACGTTGGGCGTCGACCGTGGTGCCAATGCTTCCCAAAAGGCCGGTCACGCAAGTGCCGACGTTTGCGCCGATTATGATGGGGTAGATGCCTTCGAACTCAGTAATGGCGCCGGCGGAAATCATCGCAAACCCCATGCCGATGACCGCTCCACTGCTTTGCACCACGCCGGTGATGAGGGCGGCCACCAAGGTTCCGGTGATCAGGCCGCCCGGGGTCTTCCCGTTGATGTGCATCAGCAAGGGTTCGAACATCTCGCGATGCGGTTTAATGGAATCGCCCATGAACACCATGCCCAGAAAAAGAAGCCCGAAGCCCAGCACCGCTTGCCCGCCATACTTCAGCTTTCGGTTTCTTGAAACCATGTTCAGCATCAATCCAACGAAAATGGCCGGCAGGCAGTAGTCGCTCAGTTTGAAGGAAATCAGCTGAACCGACAGCGTGGTGCCAATGTTGGCGCCTAGAATCGGGCCGATGGATTGGGTCAGGGTCATCAGTCCGGCGTTGATGAATCCGATGAACAGCACGACCGAGGCACTGCTTTGGATGAGTCCGCCGATCACCGTTCCCAGGCCGAGTCCGGCCAGTCGGTTGCGTGTGGCCTTCCCGAGCAACGTACGCATGCCATCGCCCACCGCCGACGAAAGCCCGGCACTCATTGTGCGCATGCCGAAGATGAAAAGGGCGAGCCCGCCCAGTAGACCAAAGACCAACTCAGTGATGGATCCATTCATGGAAACAGAATACATGGCCGGGAGATGAAGTCAACTTGAGCCCGGGGGGGCGGACGGAAAAAGTGACGGCCGTCACTTTTTCCGTCCGGAAGGGGGGAGTGGAGAAAAAAACGGCGCATGGAAAAGGGGAAGAAAACCATGCGCCGCCCGGCATGTGGGGACATGCCAATCAGGGAGTTGTTGCGTATGTTTAGACCACCCTGTGGAAAAGGGTTCAAAAAACCCGACAAAAAAATCATGGTCCAACAAAAGCGTGGATTAAAAGGGAGGATGCCTTGGCGTCCGGTCGGGGCACAAAAAAACGGTGCACGGAAAAGAGGAGGAAAAACCGTGCACCGTTAAAACACGCCCCCCAAACCGGGAACCATGTTTTTCAGGGATAAGATACAGCCTTAGACCCCACCCGGAATTAATGTTCAAAAAAAGGGGTGAAAAAATCACACAGGCGTTCTGGCAAAAAAAAACGGCGCAAGGAAAAGAGGAGGGAAACCTTGCGCCGGAAAACGGGAACCCAACAATGATACCCATTTTAGATTGTTAAAGATCAATTCGGGCAATAAGGCCCTTTGTTCCTGAGAACGGTCGTAATTCATCACTTTTTATTCAGTCTGGCGAGAGAAATCTTCTACGTTTTTTTGGACCCCCTGTGGAGGATTAACGTTTAACCTTCATGGTCAATGGTTTATCGGGGTCGGGATGGAGGTCATTTTATTGATTTTTTAATTCGGATCCGGTGTGTTTTGTGGCCACGAATTAGCAAATTTCGAGTTCCAGCAAGAGTTTTGCCGATGCTTGGAGGAGGTTCTCGGGCTCGTTGCGACGTAAAGTTTGGTTTACCGTCAAGTCGTCGGAGCGGTGCGTGGTTCCAGGCATGGGGAATGCATTGGAAATGCGCACGATTTGTTTGTCAGGGTGTTGCGGGTTGAGTACAGTTTCCATCTGTTTTCATAGAAAGGACGAAGAGTATGAAGAGGATTTTCCCGAGCCTGGTAATGGCTGTTTTCCTGGTGGCGGCTGGTGCCGGTGCCGCTGAAGAAGTTGCGTATGTGGATCTGCAGGAAGTGTTCAAGCGTTTCTATAAAACCGAATTGGCGCAAGACCAGATACGCCAGCAGGCCGATGACATCAAGATGGAGCGCGATGAAATCGAGGAAGAGGTCAAGGTGCTGAAGGAGGAAATTGAAGTTCTTCGTACCGATTCGCGCGACGAAACATTGAGCAACGAAGTTCGCCAAAACAAGCGCGACCAGCTGGAGGAAAAGCTGGTTGATCTCCAGAAAAAGGAGAAGGACATGACCGATTTCGAAAAGCTCCGCATGCAGCAGATGGAGCAGCAGAACACGCGTATGACCAAAAAGCTCTTCGATGAAATCCACGAGGCGATCATCAACTACGGCAAGGAGCATGGCTATCAAGCCGTCATCGACCGCTCGGCGCAAAGCCGGATCGGCACGGATACCGTGCTGTATTCCATTCCGCGGCTCGATATCACGGCCGATGTTCTGGCGGTTCTGAACGAAGGTCGCGAAAGCACCAAGGCCGCGGAACCTGAGTTCAAGGTTGAAAAAAAGGCTGAGGAGTAGGCCATGAAGCTTGCGGAGATTGCCGAACGTTTGGGGGGCGTCCTTGAGGGGGACGGCGACGTCGAGATTGTTGCCGTTGCGGGATTGAGGGAAGCCCGGATAGGGGACATCAGTTTCTTGGCCAACCCGAAATATGCAGCACATGTGGCGGAAACCGAGGCTTCCGCCGTGATCGTTCCCTCGGACTGGGATCGACCCACCAAGTGCGCGATTGTACGCTCGGAAAATTCCGACCGGGCCTTTGCCCTGGCCGCCGAACTGTTCTATGAGGCCGTTCCCGCTCCGCAACCCGGCGTGCATCCAACGGCGGTGGTGCACGAAAGCGTACGGCTGGGCGAGGGGGTTTCCATTGGAGCAAACTGCACCATCGAGGCCGGCGTTGAAATCGGCGCCAACACCATTGTCCAGTCCAACTGTGCCGTGGGCTATAAGGCTGTGATCGGGGACGGTTGCCTGCTCTATCCGCTCGTTTCCATCCGGGAATTCACCGAGATCGGTGATCGCGTCATTATCCATAACGGGGCTGTTATTGGTTCCGATGGCTTCGGCTACGCGGTAAAGGAGGATGGCACGCGCACCAAAATTCCGCAGATCGGTATTGTGGTGATCGGGGATGATGTCGAAATCGGGGCGAACGTGGCGATTGACCGGGCCCGGTTCGGAAAGACCAAGATCGGAAAAGGAACCAAAATCGACAACCTCGTGCAGATTGCGCATAACGTGGTGGTCGGCGAGCACTCCGTCATGTGCGGCCAGGCAGGAATCTCCGGTAGTACAACCATCGGATCACGCGTCATTCTAGCTGGCCAGGCTGGGTTGGCTGGCCATCTGGAGGTGGGCGATGGAGCCATCGTCGGTGCCCAGGCGGGGGTCATGAAGGATGTTCCTTCGAAGGATTTTGTGATTGGTTCGCCCGCCATGAGCCATCTGCAGACGAAGAAGATGATTGCCAGTCTGATCACGTTGCCCAAGCTCAAGGATAAGGTGAAGCAGCTTGAGGCCGAGATTGAAGCCCTGAAGCAATCGTAGGGTTTCGAGCTGCCGAATCCGGTTGTTTCCAAAAATGTAGGAATAATTTTTGCAGATGTACAAAATTGTTCTATCCGCTCGTGGTCGGTGGTTTTGGAAATATTTGTAAGGTTCTGGTTTATATGGAGATAGGTTCCGGGGTGTTGTTTGGTATGCTACATGCTCATAGGCCAACCATTCTAAATCAGAAAAGTTTAAATGTCAGACCCGGTGGTTCCTTGAATGGACGGCTGGATTTGTTTGAGAGTAGGGTGCATTGCTTCCGGACTCCGGGGGCAATTAATTATTAAGGAGATAACATGAAGAATACCATCGAAGGATTTGGCGAACTTGTATTTGGCCTTCCGGTCATGGAAGCCCGTTTATCGGCTCCGACTTTCGCCTCGTTGAAAAAAACCATCGATTCCGGCTCTACGCTGGATCCGGGCATTGCTGATGAAGTTGCGGAAGCCATGAAGGAATGGGCCATGGAAAAGGGTGCGACCCACTACACGCACTGGTTCCAGCCACTCACCGGCTCAACTGCCGAAAAACATGACTCGTTCATTTTCCCCGACTTCAAAGGTGGCGTGGTTACCTCCTTCTCCGGCGATGAGCTGATCCAGGGCGAACCCGATGCTTCCTCCTTCCCGTCCGGCGGCCTGCGCGCCACCTTCGAAGCCCGCGGCTACACCGGTTGGGATCCGAGCAGCCCGGCCTTCATCAAATATGATTCCGTCAATGCGGCCACGCTTTGCATCCCGACCGTATTCTGCGGTTACAACGGCGAAGCCCTCGACAAGAAGACCCCGTTGCTGCGCTCCATGAAGGTGCTTTCCGACCAGACCATCCGTCTCGGCAAGCTCTTCGGAATCGACTGCGGCGACGCCATGGCCCAGGCAACGCTCGGCGGCGAACAGGAATACTTCCTGATCGACCTCGACCTGGTTGCTGAACGCCCCGACCTGCTTCGCACCGGCCGTACCCTGTTCGGTAAGCCGGCTTCCAAGCATCAGCAGCTCGACGACCACTACTTCGGTGCCATCAAACCGCGCGTTGCCGCCTTCATGGCTGAGCTCGATGCCGTGCTTTGGCAGTATGGTGTTCCGGCGAAGACCCGCCATAACGAAGTGTGCCCGGCACAGTTCGAGATCGCCCCGGTTTTCGAAACACTCAACATCGGCGTTGACCACAACATGATCACCATGGAGGTGCTCAAGGTGACGGCCGAGAAGCACGGCTTCGCCTGTCTCCTGCACGAAAAGCCTTTTGCTGGCGTCAACGGCTCCGGCAAGCACAACAACTGGGCCATCATGGGTCCCGACGGAAAGAACTGGCTGAAGCCGGGCGACAACCCGCACGAAAACGCCAAGTTCATGACCATCGTGGTTGCCCTTCTTAAGGCGGTTGACACACACGCCGACCTGCTCCGTGCATCGGTTGCAACGGCGGGGAACGACCATCGCCTGGGAGCCAACGAAGCTCCGCCGGCGGTTGTGTCGGTCTTCCTGGGCGACCAGCTTACCGACATTGTCGAGCAGATCGAAGCCGGTGGCGCCAACGAGTCCAAAGACGGTGGGCACATCCATCTCGGCGTTGACTTGCTGCCGCAACTGCCGCGTGGCAACACCGACCGCAACCGGACTTCCCCGTTTGCGTTCGTGGGCAACCGCTTCGAGTTCCGTGCGGTTGGTTCCAACCAGAGCCCGGCCGGTGCCAATATCGTGCTCAACACGATCGTCGCTGAAGCCTTCGACTACATCTGCACCGAAGTGGAAACTGCGGTTGCCGGTGGAAAAGAATTCAACGCTGCCCTGCAGGATGTTCTGGCTGCCGTCATCAAAGAACACAAGCGCATCCTCTTCAACGGTGATGGCTACACCGACGAGTGGATTGAGGAAGCAACCAAGGTCCGCGGCCTTCCCAACCTCGTCACCACCGAAGATGCCCTTCCGATGCTCCAGACGCAGAAGGCCAAGGACTTGTTCGCCAAGTATGGCGTACTATCCAACGCCGAGCTCGAGTCCCGGTTCAACATCTACGAAGAAACCTATGAAACCATCATTGGAATCGAAGCGGCCACTGCGGCTGAAATTGCCAAGACCATGCTGGTTCCGGCGGCGGTAACGGCCATTGCGGAATACTCCGCGGTTCCGGCAGTTGCTGGTATTTGCGCCGAAATGTCCAGCCTGCTCGAAAAAGCGGTTGCCGGCATTGCCAAGCTCGAAGCCGCTGAAAAGCCGGCAAAACAGATTGCAGCCATGAACGAGCTACGCGTGTCCATCGATGCGCTCGAATCCCTCGTTCCAGCCGATCTCTGGCCGCTTCCGAGCTATGCCGAGCTGCTCCTCGTCTAACCGACCCGGACAGATCGTCGAAAGACCCCGTATTGTTACGGGGTCTTTTTTTACCCTCACATCATCCACTCATAGCCCTCACTTCTTGAGTCGGTTGCGTGATCGATTGGATATATTGTTCGCCGAATGTCCGCTCCTATCCGATTCCCTCAATCCCGAAATTACGATTTTGGAACCTGATTTATCCTATATTCTCCGTTCTCCACAATGGTAAACCCCAGTAGCATCCGAATTGGTTATCTACCTTCGAACCTGGCGGGCAATACGAAACAAACAAATGGTCGTTGTTTGTCTGAATTCATGAATTTCCATTGCTCTATTCGGAACGGTTGTTCCGCGCTTGCGTCAGGTCCTGGCAGAAAAAATAGTCTCCTAGGTAGTAATATCATCTTCATATTGAATTCGATATAAATCGTGATTTCGGTCTGCTGTGCTCAGAGTATGAGGCCAAAACTTAAAATCACGGGGCCGGGAACGCACCAGCAGGTGCGGGATGCTTTAAGGAAGGGAGCTGATCCAAAACGCAGACGCAAACTACAGGTGATACGCCTTGGGTTCATGGGTGAGCATACCACCTTGGAGATTGCCGAAATCGCTGGGTGCGCCAAGTCCACGGCAAGCGCCTGCATCAAGGCCTATCGCAACGGCGGCATCGACGCATTGCTCGCAACCCACCACAAACCGGGGCGGGAGCCCTCCCTGAATGGGACGGCGATCTCCGAACTCCTCGAGGGCCTTGAGCAGGGGCGCTGGAAACGGATCAAGGAAATCCGCAAGTGGCTGGCTGATGAACATAGTGTGGGACTCTCGTCCCGGGGTGTCCACTGCTGGCTGGAAAAACTCGGAGTAAGCCTCAAGGTGCCGAGGAAAAGCCACGCAAAAAATGATGAGGGCCAGTCAGTCCGCTTCAAGGAAGGGCTGGCCCGGAAACTCGCGGGACTGGGTGTCGATACCGTAAAACCCTTCCGGCTATGGGTGGTCGACGAACACCGCTACGGCCTGATCAGCACCCTGCGCAGGTGCTGGATGCTGCGGGGGATCCGTCCTCCGGTCCCGTACCAGACGAAATGCCAGAGGGGATATGTCTCCGGGGGTCTTGAGGTGATGACGGGGCGGAGCGAATTCCTCTATTCCCCAACGGTGAGCCTGCACTTGAGCCTGGAGTTCCTCCGGCAGATCTCGCGAAGCGATCCCGATGCAGACCGCGTTGTGGTCTGGGATGAGGTCGGGTTCCACCAGAAAAAGCAACTCGCGGGTTTGCCGGACAATATCCACCTGGTCGCCCTGCCGCCCTACAGCCAGGAACTTAATCCGATCGAGCAGTTGTGGGACTAGGTCGCTGTGGCCTATGCAAACCGGGTGTTCGAAACGCTCGATGAAATCGAAGAGGATATCAGCACCGCGCTGCGTCCGTTCTGGGAAAGTCCGCTTCCTGTCTTGAGGTTGCTGGGTGCTGACAATTACCTACTACGTTCAGCAAACGCTTTCTAAGCGGGGAATATTCCGAATTCTAACTCAAAACGGTATAACCCGGATCAGGAGGGTCTCGGTCCAGCGCCCGTTAGCGGTGTTCATATTCGCGGGGTAAATGCCAGTTTTCATTTTACTCTCTCGGGCCGGCCTCTATCGGATTAGAACACAATTTTCCAGTCCAGGCGCCTGGTGTTTGACGGTGTGATGATGACGCGGACGAGGTTTCCGGATTGTTCGATGTTCGAAGTGGTGGCAGCGTTGTCGCTGACCTCGATTTTCTTTGCCTTGCATCCGTCGGGGCAGGTGATGCGTAGTTCGTAGGGATCGCCGGCAACAACCTGGCTGGTGCCGGATAGGGTTTTGGCCTTGGCGTTCCAGGTTTCCGATACGACATCGGTCAATCCCTGTGTGATATGCCGCGAGGTGCTGAGCAGTTGCGGATGGTCGGCGGTTTCGCGCAGGGCGAGCACCTGGCAGTGTGCGCCCGCGAGGGTGGTGCTGAGAGAGCCTTTCACGGTGCCGAGGTATTTGTTTTCCCAGAAGTCGAAGGCGTCGTAGCTCTTGGAGGAATCGAGGCCGATGCGTTCCAGCGGGTAACTGATTTCGGCTTCTTCCTTTTCGTTCCAGTTGAACAGGCCGAGCAAGCACAGGCGGTCATTGGCAACCTTCCAGATTTGCGGGTGCTTGTTTTCGAGGATATCGACTGGGAGGGTGTTAAGGTTGTGGGCGGGCAGGGTGCGTTTGATAATGTCGAGCCGTTCCGGCGCAAGAAGTCCGTATTGAACACTGGTGGTGTGCATGGCGCCGCTGACGGCCAGCCATGAGGCCATCCAGCGCGCATTGCAAAGCGGAACGCTTTCACGCACATAGATGGGGTCGGGATCGTTGTACCAGACTCGGTTGTTGAGGAACCAGAAGTTGCCGGCAAAGTCGGCACCGTCGATGGTCTGCTTCCAGTTGCCTTTGACCGCGCCTCCGTTGTCGGGGCCGACGCGCATGGCATCGACCTTGCCGAAGACGGGCGCGAGCGAGAGGTAGTTCTGGGTGGCGGCGCAACCGAGGATGAAGGTGTCCGGGAATTCCTCGCGCAGGATGCCGAGCCCTTTGCGGTAGGCTTCGATGAAGGTCATGTTATTGTCGTGGATTTCCGCATCGGCAAAGACCTTCCCTTTGTAGGTGCGGTTGACGTAGATGTTGGGGCTGGGGGCTCCGACGTGCAGGCCATCGACCTTGATGTAGCGGAAGTCCCAGTCGTGGATCCGTTTGAAGCGTTCGCGCAGGAAGGCTTCGCCCTGCGGGCTGGAGGCGTCGATGGTGGCGCCTGACCAGCGTTTTTCCTCAAACGGCTTGCCGGTGGTTTTGTCGGTGGCGAAGATGGCGGGGTCGAAGGTGGGGTTGTTGGTATCGCCGGCAAAGGGCATGAACCAGATGCCGGGGGTGAATCCCGCTTGTTCGATGGTGTCGGCGGTTTTTGCCATCCCGCTCGGGAAATGCGGGGTGGTGGAGATGAAGGTCTTGTTGGGCCCTTTGTTCTTTTTGCCAGGGTCGTTTTCGAGGGCCTGCCAGTTGTCGTCGATCTGCAGGACATCCAGACCGAAAGGCTTCAGGTGTTCTTTGGCGAAGGCGGCGTTTTCGGCGATCATTTTTTCGGTCGAGGCGCCCGAACCGGTCTGCTGGCGGTGGTACCACGTGCAGTAGACGTTGGGCTTGGGCGGAAGCTTGATGTCGTAAGCCTTGGCGATGTTTTCGGCATAGTTTTCCAGGCCTAGGCGGGCATCGTCGAAGAATCCGACGACAAGGATGTCGGTTTCACGGGTCTGTCCGGGCTGGACGCGCATCAGTCCGAAATCGAGTTGGGTTTCCAGACCGTGTTTGCCGTTATTGAAGGTGGGGAGCATGAGGCCGACGCCGCGGTATTGAGTCAGCCATCCGCAGACCACGCCGTTGCGTGTTTCGGGATCGGCGAGCACGGAGTAGGCATAGCCATCGGTCGGGCTGTTCGCTTCGTAGCGGCCACCGGTTCCGAGGGTGACCAGTTTGTGCGGATCGATCCCGAGGTCGAGCTCCATTTTCGCGATGATCAGCTTGTTGATGTCGCGGGCATCCTCCCCGCCGCTGCCGACACGGGTTTCGAAGTGGGCAAAGGGGTTGCCGTCGTAAAGCGTTAGCGTGGTGGTGCTGTCGCCATGTCTTACGGTAAGTCGGTTTCCCGCACCCCAGCGTGCGTCCTTGAAGGAGGAGGCCTGGGCATTCTGGATGAGTCCCGGCAGGTCGATGGTCAATCTTTGCGTGCCTGCAAGGGTGGTGAGGGTGATGATTTCCCCTTTACGGGATGCGGACATGAATTCATTTTGCAGGGTCGCAGATGCATGCGCGGCCGAAGCGGCGGACAGCAGCAATAGTATCGTTAAAGCCTTCATTTTACGGTCTCCTTTTAAAACATGGATATAATAAAACAGTATATTCCGGTTCTGATGATGGTATAGTAGCGATTTTAATCGCAAATTTAAACCACATCATTCCACTATTTTCAATGATGGGCTTGCTTGTCCGAAATATTTAAAATATACCGTTTTATATAGGAACGCCGCAAAAGGCCGGATTTGGAGGATATTTCGTTAAAACTTCGGATTGGGTCATCATTTGTGCTAATGAGGTGGATATAGAATGAAGAGTGGAACATGTGTTTGGATATTGGTTTTGTGGGGTGCGCTCGTTCTGGGCAGCACGGCAACGTCGCCGCCCAATATCCTCATCATCTATGCCGACGACCTGGGCTACGGCGAGGTGAAGGCGCTGAACCCGGAACGGTGCAAGCTGGACACCCCCGCCATCGATTCACTGGTGCGGGATGGGATGGTCTTTACGGACGGCCACAGTTCGTCGGCCGTCTGTACGCCTTCGCGCTACAGCATGCTCACAGGGCGTTATTCCTGGCGCAGCAAGCTGCAAAAAGGGGTGCTGAATCCATGGGGCGAAAACCTGGTCAAGCCCGAACGAATCACCATGCCCGAACTGATCAAGACCAAGGGCTATCTTACCGCCGCCATCGGAAAATGGCACCTCGGCTGGGATTGGCAGAAGCGCGGCGGCAAGTGGGTTTTCGACGAGCCGGTGCGCGGCGGCCCCGTCGATCACGGCTACGACTATTACTTCGGCCCCGACGTCCCGGATTTTCCGCCCTTCGCCTGGATCGAGAACGACCGGCTGACCGCCCAGCCGACGGTGGACAGCGAACCCGATCCGCGCGGTGGTCGCGGTGGCCCCCTTGTTCCGGGCTGGGATCCGGAAGCGATGCTTTCGACCATGGCCGACAAGGCGGCGGAATACCTCGAAGCCCGCGCCGCCGACCATAAGCCGTTCTTCCTCTATTTCGGGCTGACCTCGCCTCACACGCCGATCGTGCCTTCCAAGAACTGGAAAGGGAAAAGCGGCATGGGCACCTATTGCGACTTTGTGCTCGAAACCGACCACACCGTCGGCTGCATTCTCCAGGCATTGGAAAAAACCGGGCTCGACAAAAACACACTGGTCTTCTTTTCGAGCGACAACGGCTGTTCGAGCGGCCCCTCGAAATCGAGGCAACTGGCCAAGGAATATGGCCACTACACCAGCGCCAATCTTCGGGGGCACAAAGGCTCGAACTACGAGGGTGGCACCCGCGTTCCGTTCATTGTGCGGTGGCCGGGCGTCGTTCCGGCGGGGTCAACCTGCAACCGCACGGTCTGCCAGATCGACTACATGGCCACGGCTGTCGATGTGCTGGGCATCGAAATGCCCGATGACGCCGGGGTTGATAGCTCCAGTTTCCTGCCGCTTTTGAAAGATCCGGAAGCGGCTTCGCCGCGCGAGTCGCTGATCCTGCACAACTACTACGGCGAGTTCTCTTTCCGCCAAAACCAGTACAAACTGATCCTCGCACCGGGCAACGGACAGGGGTTCGGTGGCGAGCCGTCCAATGCCGAGGCGATCAATCGCGGCGATCCGATGGTTCAGCTTTACAACCTGGAAGCCGACCTGGCCGAAACCGAAAACCTGGCCGGTCAACAGCCGGAGCGGGTTCAACATATGACCGAACGGCTCCTGCGGGAGATCAACGCGGGGAGGACGCGGCCGGGCAAACCACAGCCCAACGATGTCGAAATCGACGCCTATAAAAAACACCTGCACAAAGGGAAGAAATGAAACCCAAACTGATTACAACCATCGTTGCCGTTGCCGGATGGGCGGCGGCTGCGCAAAGTCCCAACGTTGTTTTGATTTATATGGACGATCTAGGTTGGAAGGATATCGGCTGGTACAGGAAAAGAAAATTGCCGAAGGGCGGGGTGAATAGAATGATGAAAAAGCTGATCTTCCTATTCCTGATGGTCGGTTGCATGGCCGCATCTGCCAAGGTTCAGTTGGCATCGGTGTTCTCCGACCACATGGTGCTGCAGCGCGGCAAGCCGGTTCCCGTTTGGGGCACCGCCGAGCCGGGCGAAAAAGTAACGATCGAATTTGCCAGGCAGAAAAAAACGACCGTCGCCGATGCGGCAGGGCATTGGAAGGCCGTACTCGACCCGATGAAGGTTTCATCCAACCCTCGGAAACTTTTGGTGTCCGGCCTCAAACGGATCGAGCTGAAAGATATTCTGGTTGGCGACGTTTGGCTCTGCGGCGGTCAGTCGAATATGGCCTTCACCATGAAAGGCCTGATGGAGAAGGAACCGGTCATTGCGGGCGCCAACCATCCGCAGCTCCGGCTGTTGGAAGTGCCGCAGAAGGTGGCCCTGGAACCGCAGGAAGCATTCAGCTCTGTATGGAAAGCATCGACCCCCGAAACCGTGCCGACCTTTTCTGCGGTCGGTTTCCTTTTCGGGCAGCGCGTGCATGTTGAGGCGGGTATCCCGATCGGCCTGATTGAATGCGCCGTCGGCAGCACCAGCGTCGAGTGCTGGGTGTCGGGCGAAACTCTCGAAAACAAGCTGTTTGCCCCTGCCGTGAAAGCCTGGAGTGAAGTGGAAGCCAACTGGGACGATCCGGAAGTCCGCGCAAAACATATCCACAAGTCGGTCAAGGATCCGGAGGCCATCCAGCCTTCGGAAGCGCGGACGTATCCGGCCGGCTGCTACAACGCCATGCTGCATCCGCTCTTTCCATTCGCCATCAAAGGCGTCGTCTGGTATCAGGGCGAGGCCAACCGCGACCGTGCGCACCAGTACCGCCAGCTATTCCCGGCCATGATTGACGAGTGGCGTGGGCATTTTGAACAGGACGACTTTAAATTCTATGTGGTGCAGCTTCCAGACATTGGAAAACCGAAGCCCTCCGGTGGCGACAGTATCTATGCCGAGCTGCGTGAGGCGCAGTGGTTGACCGTGAAGAATGATCCGCTCATGGAAATGGCCGTCATTATCGATTCAGACCAAAAGGGAAATATCCATCCAAAAAACAAGCAACTTCCTGGCGATCGGCTCGCCCGGATTGCACTGGCGAAGGATTATGAGAAGGGCATTGAATGCCGTGGCCCGCTCTTCCGTGAAATGAAAATCAAGGGCAATATAATGCATCTGTTGTTTGACCATGCGGATGGCCTGATGGTCGGGAAGCGCACCGCGCCGGCCAGCATTGAAATTCAGCCGTTGGATGCGCCTCCCTCCAACTTTTCCGTTGCCGGAGCCGACAAGGTTTTTCATCCGGCCGGGGCGGTCATTGAGGGCGAAAGCGTGGTGCTTATCTGCGAAGCGGTGAAACAGCCCGTGGCGGTTCGTTATGCCTGGGCGGACAATCCGGCCGGGTGTAATTTGTACAACAGTGCCGGTCTGCCTGCGGCTCCGTTCCGCACCGATGACTGGCCGTGGGTTACCGAAGGAAAGCTTGTCGGCGATGTCGTGGTCATCCGGCCATAAGGAATGATGGAGGTATGGGAATGAAGATAAAATGGTTTGCTCTTTTGATGTTCGTGTCCGGCACTTTTTCGGGGTATGCGAACGAACGCCCGAATATGATGTTTATTCTGGCAGACGACTGCACGTTCCGCGACCTGGAGCTGTATGGCGGCCCCGCCAGGACGCCGCATATCAACAAGCTGGCCGCCGAGGGAATGACTTTCAGCCGCTGCTATCAGGCTGCACCGATGTGTTCGCCGACGCGTCACAATCTTTATACGGGGATTTATCCGGTGAAGAGCGGGGCCTATCCGAACCACACCTTTGTCTATCCGGAGGTAAAGAGCATTCCGCACTACCTGAAGGAACAAGGATACCGCGTGGCCTTGATCGGCAAGACCCACATCGGCCCCAAGGAAAATTTTCCTTTTGAGTACATCGATGATTTCGGGTTTTACGGCAAGGACAAGCAGGGGCGGTTGGAGAAACAGCCGTATCCATCGCCGCGCTATCCGGCGCTCGATCGCTTCATTCGGGAGTGCGTGGAGTCCAATACGCCGTTCTGCATTTTTGCGGCATCGAACGAACCCCACGGCCCCTACACCAACGGCGATGCGTCGGTCTACAGGAACAAGGATTATGACCTTCCGGGCAATCTGGTCGATACACCGAAAACGCGTGAGGAATATGCGCGCTACCTGGCGGAGATCACCTTTTTCGACGGGCAGGTCGGCGAATGCGTTTCCATGCTCAAGAAGCATGGGGTTGACGGCAATGCGCTGGTGATGGTCGCAACGGAGCAGGGCAGTTCGTTCCCTTACGGCAAATGGACGACCTATGAAAACGGTGTGGCCAGCGGCCTGGTTGTCAGCTGGCCGGGTAAGATCGCCGCGGGCGGCAAGAGCGATGCGATGGTGGAATATTGCGATGTGGTGCCGACGCTGCTGGCGGCTGCCGGAGCTCCGGTTCCGGATGCCGTCGAAGGGCGCTCGTTCCTTCCCGTGCTGACCGGCAAGGCGACGAAGCATAAGGACTATGCCTATTCGATCCACACCAGCGTTGGCGTTAATGGAAACAAGGCGCCCTACGGCGTGCGTTCCGTTGTGTCGCAACGCTATCGCTATATCCGGAACCTGACGCCGGGAAATGCATTCAGCATCAGTATGACCAATCCGCTGATCGAGGGCCGCATGCAGAAAAACTATCTTGGCGAGTGGGTCGGGCGGGCGGAAGCCGGCGACGGAAATGCCCAGGCGCTCGTGGATGGAATTATCCATCGCCCGGCTGAAGAACTCTACGACATTATTGCCGATCCCTATTGCCGCAACAATCTGTCAGGAAACCCGGAGCATGCCGAAACAAAGAAGGCGCTTTCCGGGAAGCTGGATGCCTGGATGAAGCAGCAGGGCGACCAAGGCGCGCAGACCGAGCTGGACGCCGCCAAGCGCTGCACCAAATTGCTGAAAGATGCAAAGGCGGAAACGAAAAAGAAGAAGCAGGGACAATAACGATATGAGAATAATTCAATCCACTTTGCTGGCGATGCTGTCCGTCGGATTATTGATGCAGGCCGCCGCCGGCAAGCTGCCGAATATTGTCTACATCATTTGCGACGACCTGGGCTATGGCGAAATCCAGGCACTGAATCCCGATCGCAGCAAGGTGCCGACGCCGCACGTCGATAAGCTGGCTTCGCAGGGGATGGTCTTCACCGATGCGCATTCCGGTTCGTCGGTCTGCACCCCGACGCGCTACGGCGTGCTCACCGGCCGCTATGCCTGGCGCACGAGTCTGCAAAACGGGGTTCGTCATCACAACGGGGAGCCGCTGATTGCCTCCGACCGGTTGACCGTTCCCGCGTTGCTCAAGCGGGCGGGATACGACACCGCCGCCTTGGGGAAATGGCACCTTGTTTTCAGCTTTGTGGATGAAAACGGGGAGAAGGTGAAGGGCCAGGGCAATAAGTGGAACGGTGGAATTCCCGCCGGCTCACGGGTGCAGGATGGCCCGACCACGCGCGGGTTCGACTCCTACTTTGGCTTCCACCATTCGGCGATCATTGAAACCACCATTGAAAACGACCGCGTGGTCGATGACACGCCGATGGATCAGGTGCTTGGCAAGCTGGGCGACCGCGCCGCGAAATATATCGGGGAAAAGGCGAAGTCGGAAAATCCGTTCTTCCTCTACCTGGCGCTCAATTCGCCGCACACGCCGATTGCCCCTTCCAAAGGTTGGATCGGTAAAAGCGGCATGGGCGACTATTGCGACTTTCTGATGGAAACCGACCACACCGTCGGGCAGGTGCTCCAGGCCTTGGAAGAGAGCGGCGTAGCCGACAACACCTTGGTTGTCTTCACCTCCGATAACGGCTGCTCGGCCAAGCCCGCCAATGCCGCCGACCTGATCGAAAAATACGGGCACTATCCGAGCGCCCACCTGCGCGGTTACAAGTCCGACGGCTGGGAGGGCGGCCACCGTGTGCCGTTCATTGTCCGCTGGCCGGGCAAGGTGAAGGCCGGTTCCACCAATCCGGAAACGATCTGCCATACCGCGCTGCTCGCCACCTGCGCCGAATTGACCGGGCAGACGCTGGCCGACAACGAGGGCGAGGATTCGCTCAGCATTTTGCCGGCACTCCTCGGAACCAACGACCAGCCCGTATATGACGCGTTCATTCATCATACAATCCGCGGCATGTTTTCTATCCGGCAGGGCAGGTGGAAACTGTGCGTGCACTCCGGTTCCGGCGGATGGAGCGCCCCGCAGGATCGGGATGCCCGCAAGCAGGAACTGCCCGAATACCAGCTCTACGACATGGAACAGGATTTGGGCGAAACCAGTAACCTGGCCGACCAGTATCCCGAAAAGGTTGAGCAACTGCTCGCCCTGCTCAAGAAGCAGGTGGCCGATGGCCGCAGCACCCCCGGTGCTCCGCAAAAGAACGATGCGGAAATCGACCTGTTCAAGAAGGGGCAATGATGAAGATGTTTCAGAAGACCGTGATCGTCGCCGTTGCGCTGGGTGTGTTGCCGTCCGTGGCGCAGGTTGAGTACGAAGCAACACTCGCGCCGCGTAATCTGCTATGGGAAAATAACGATTTTTCGGCCGACTGGCAGAATGTCGGTTTTATCGGCGACGGGCAGCAGGGCGCGAGTGTGCTGGTCGATAATGTTAACTCGAACGACCTGCGATTCCTACTGAGCCGCTACGACATTGTGGAGTATCCCGAGACGGGCTACTGGCCGCGCGTCTTTGCCGGCAACGTGGTTATCAGCCCGAAAGGGAAGGTGGCCGACCGTACGATGGAGCAGGATCTCTACACCGGCGTTCTTTCCGGCACCATCACGACAGACGAAGGTTCCATGGAGTGGAAGGCGTTTGCGGAGCGCGAACACGGCGTGCTCGTTGTGGGAGTGCGCGGACAGGGTGGCGAGGTCGGTGCCAAACCGAACTATCGTGTGGAGCGGCCGGTGGATACGCGCCATTATTTCAAGCAGCACAGGCATTATGAGAGCAAGGGCTGGAATCAAATCCCATTTGCGCCGGAGGCCAAGCCGATGCGCGAGGTCGGCGGCGTGCAGGTGCTGGAACAGCCGATGAATAACCGGGGAGGTTTCGGCGTCGCTTTCCAATCATTGGAAAGTTCCAGGGGTTGGAACTGGATGCTCGTTGCGCTTTCCGCCGATCCGGGCGAAGACCAGGCTGCGGCCATCCGCCGTGCGGCGGAGGCATCGTTGGCGCGGGTTCAGGTGGCGGCGTCCGACGGCGTGGACAAGCTGGCGGCTTCGACGGATGAATGGTGGAAGGACTACAGCGAAAAATCGTTTCTGAAAATCGACGAGGATCCGCGCTGGGAAAAGATCTACCAGATCCAGCTCTACAAATTCGGCAGCGCCAGCTCGGAGCATTCACCGTATCTGATCGACAACCAGGGGCTGTGGCCGTGGTATTGCGGCTGGGCGGGCACCTGGTGGAACCTCAATGTGCAGCTCTCCTATTTCCCGATGTGCTCAGCCAACCGCCTCGATGCGGGGCGGTCGATGATCAATGGCATCAACCGCATGTACAAAGCGGGCACGCTGCATGCCAACGCCGCCCACAACGAATGGCCGGGCATCACCGTCGGGCGCAGCTCCGACTACCGCGGCCTCAAGGATCAGGGCTGGAGCCGCGAGTTCGGCAACCTGACCTGGGTGCTGAACAACTATTGGAAATACTGGAAGTATAGCGGCGAGGAGCAGATCGGCCGCGACCTCTTTCCGATGCTCAAGGACAACCTTGTTTTCCTGACGCATTTTCTGGAGAAAAAGGAGGATGGAAAACTGCACATGGCGAAGTCGCGCTCGCCGGAATATGAGGATGTGACCGGTAAAGGTGAGCCTCTGCGTGAGGATACCAATTATGCGCTGATGTCGCTCGACTGGGCGCTGCGCACCGCCATCGAAATGAACGAAGAGCTGGGCATGGACGACCCGGATTCCAAGGGTTGGAAACAGACGTTGGCTGATTTGACGCCGTTGCCGGTGGACGAAAAAACCGGATTCATGGTCAGCGCCAACACCGCTTTTGAGCACGGGCACCGGCACTATTCGCATCTGCTGTCCATCTATCCCTACCACACCGTCAACGTCGATCAAGGCCCCGAGGCGCGGGCGCTGATCCAGAAGAGCGTCGACAACTGGCATAGCTTCGGCGGCCGGGGGGCGGCCGGCTATACCTTCACCGGCGGATGCGCGATGTACGCGTTGCTCGGCGACGGTGACCGCGCGCTGGAGCTGCTCGACCAGCTGCCCGGCCGGCTGAAGCCGAACACGATGTACCGCGAGGGCGGCGGGCCGGTGATCGAGACGCCGCTTTCCGTGGTGGAGTCGGTCAACTATCTGTTGCTGCAGTCGTGGGGCGGGGTGGTGCGCGTCTTCCCCGCCGTGCCGTCGAAGTGGAAGAATATCGAGTTTCGCGATCTACGCTGCGAGGGCGCTCATCTGGTTTCGGCCAAGCGCGTGGATGGAAAAACGCAGTGGATCCGTATCCAGAGCCTCGCCGGCGAACCACTCGTTGTGCAAACCGATATCGGCCAGCTTGCGGCGGATCGGGATATTGCCATCCAGTCCATCAAGGGGCCGCGCGGACAGCAACGCTGGACGATTGATTTGAAGAAAGGCGAAACGGTTCTTTTGACAAGCAAGCAGGAGCAGTGATCAAGCTTCCTGTCCAGGTATCGGCAGCCGAAGCCTCCTCGGCTTCGCGGGACTTGATTGCCTCCTGACTGCAAGCGGTGCTGATGAGTTTCAAAGCAATCGATTTGCTTTGGTAAAAATTTTGGTCAGCCGCGTTTCTTGTTCAGGAAAGACGGCTTGACTGGCCGGAGGACGTTGGAAAATGGAGCATATCCAGGACTATTTTGGGGCGTTGCTGCCCATCTGTTCCCGCGGTACCATCCCGCTTGGCATCGGGTTGGTGCGCAGCGGCGCGGCGAAGGGAACCACGCTTTCGTTCATGACCAGCTCACCCGCCATTTCGGTGGTGCCGATCCTGTTGGGCTTGAAGTTCCTCGGTGGCCCGTTGATGGGAATCAAGTTGAGATCATTGGTTTGCGGTGCCGCGGTGGCGGTGCTCGGGGGGCAGGCGCTGGCCTGTGGTATTTTCGATCCGGTGATGTTGGCGGACTTCAAGGATCCGCGCAGCCCCGACATCAAGTGGCCGCTGTTCATGGCCGAGCAGGATTTGGTTTGGGAGGACGGCGTTGGCGACACGTGGGGCGATTCCGCCTTTATCGCCAACGGCCTGACCGGGGCGTCGATCTACCGCAAGCCCGGCGACGACTGGGTGCTGCAATGGGAGCTGGGACGCACCGACGTGGCGGCGGAGTTCCATATTCCGAACATCGATTGGTCGATCCCGCGCGTGCCGATCGGCAGTATCCTGCTCGATCCTATTGGCACCGTGAAAAAGGCATCCATGCGGCTGGACATCTGGAACGCGGAGGCGCGCGGCCGCATCGATTCGGACGAAGGCCGCATTTATTGGCGCTCGTTCATCGAGCGCGAGTCCAACGTGGTGGTGGTGGAAATGCGCGGCACCGGCGGCGAAAAGGGGTTGCCGCTGGGCTTGGCCGAAAAGTGGTCGATCAGCCCGCGTATCATGACGACCGGCACCGATCCTGCGACCCTGCCGCTGGAACAGCTCCCGCCAAGGCCATACCGCGAGCAGCGCGGCGACCTGACGGTTGTCGTCCAGTCGCTGACGGAACACGGCGCGCATGCGACCGCGTTTGTGAACATCCCCGGAAAGAAGGGACGCAACACCTTCCTGCTGTCCGTCGGCAAGGCCTACGCGCCCGAAAAGCCGCAAGCGGACAATATTGAAATGGCGGTGGCCGAGGCGGTCTCTGCGATTCAGGGCGCCCGTGCCGATGGGGTGGAGGCGCTTTCCAAACGCCACCGCGAATGGTGGCACCGCTATATGCAACAGGCCTTCGTGGAAGTCGATGGCGACGATTTTTGGGAGCAGTTCTATTGGCTCCAGATCTACAAGTTCGGCGGCGCATCGCGCGCCGACCTGCCGATCCTGACCGACAACATGGGGCCGTGGTTCACGCAATGCGGCTGGCCGGGCACCTGGTGGAACCTCAACATCCAGCTCTCCTATTTCCCGGCCTTCAGCGGCAACCGCCTCGATGTGGGGCGCTCGATGATCACCGCCATCGACCATTTCGACCAACTCGGCCGCTTCAACAGCGCGGTCAACCCGGACGCGATCACCTGGACGCGCACCTCGACCTACAACCTCATCCGGCGCGAGGGGGGCGATACCTACGAGCTGGGCAACCTGACCTGGGCGTTGCACAACTATTGGCGCTACTGGAAGTATTCGATGGACGAAACCGTTGGCCGCAACCTCTTCGCGCTGCTCAGGAAAAACATCAATTACTATTTCGACGTGATGAGCGAGGATACCGACGGAACCATCCACCTGCCGCCGATGGTGTCGCCGGAATACAACTTCAAGGACGAGCCGGAGGAGCGGGGCTGGGCCATGGAACGTCCCGGCCTGCTGGCCGACACCAACTATTCACTCCAGCTTTTCGACTGGGGGCTTGGAACGCTGTTCGAACTCAACGAGCGCTTTGGGATGAACGATCCAATGGTTGGAACATGGGCGGATGCCAAAAAGCGGTTGCGCCCGTTCCCGGTCAACGAACACGGCCTGATGGTCGGCGCAGGGCAGGGGTTCGATGTTTCCCACCGCCACTACTCGCACCTGATGGCGCTCTATCCGCTGCACACGGTCAACCCGGAGCAGGGGGCGGAGGCCGAGGCGCTGATGCGAATATCGATCGAGCGCTGGCTGAGCCTGCCTAGTCAACTCGCGGCCTATTCGTTCACCGGGTCGGCCGCCATGTTCGCCACGCTCGGCGACGGCGAGCGCGCACTCGAGCAACTCGACGGAATGATTTCCTCCAGGAAGCTGGGTACGGCGTCCGATGTGCGCGCGGTGAAGCCCAACACCATGTATGCCGAGGACGGCGGGCCGGTGATCGAAACACCGCTCTCCGTGGTCGAGAGCATGGGCTATATGATGCTCCAGAGCTGGGGCGGCGCCATCCGCGTTTTTCCCGCCATGCCCGCCCGCTGGGAGCAGGAAACCATCTTCCACCAGCTGCGCACCGAGGGGGGCTTCCTCGTCTCCGCCGAATGGAGCGAAGGCAAAACCCAATGGATCCTCATCGAAAGCCTGGCAGGGGAGCCGTGCGTGCTTCAGACCGACATTCAAACGTTCAAGGCCGACCGCGATGTCGCCATCGAACCCGAAGAAGGCCCGCGGGGTATAAAGCGCTGGAGGATCGGCCTCGAAAAAGGCGGCCGGGTGCTCCTCCGGTTGAAAAAATGATTCCGCCGCGGTAATTCGTCCATGGAGATAAAATATTTCATTAAAAAGTGAGTTAGGTTGGTATTTTATAAATGATATTGTTGACATGCAGGGGTATTGGGCATAAAAACGGCGAATAAATCGAAATATTAATAAGGATAAACCCAATGGAAAAAACCGTATTACTAGCCGTTTTCGCAATGTGTGCAGGGTTGGCGCAGGCGGAGATTATTGCACTGGACTCCACTTCGTCGCAGATTGTTACGGATGGAACGACGACGGGCAACAGCATCGGGGTGACGGCCGGATCCCGCGTCTTTGCCATTGGCGAAACAGCCATCGTTACGGCTCAATTGACCATGACCGGAACCCCGGCCTACAACGCATCGGCCAACTGGACGCTTGGGTTTCGCGACAACGTAAATGAGGTCGGTTCCGCGCTGTCCATCCGCCTAAACTCGGTTCCGCTGTGGAATGCTTCGACCGACAGTTCTGCGGCCAGTGCCGGCGGCAACACCGCGGATCTCGGAACAACGGAGCGCGAAAGCACCACGAATGTGGACGGAACAACGGCCGATATGAAGACCGATGGAGACGTTAGTCTGCTTGAGATGCGGGTCACCAAGGTATCTGCCACGCAATACGGCTATGTGGCCTACTGGAAAGACGGTAGCGGCAACACGCTGGAATCCTTGAGCAAGACCTATGACCTGGGTAAAGAGATTGCAAGCATCACCGATGTAACCTTCGGGAACCGTGCCACGACAACCACCGTTACCGGCGCCTTGACGAACATCCAGCTCGAGGTGATTCCGGAGCCGGCCACCCTCGGCCTGATCACGGCTCTTGGCACGGGATTGCTGGTGGTTCGCCGCTTTTTCGTGATTTAGGCGCAGGGACAAATTTTATTGCAACGCCCGGGGGAGCTATCCGGGCGTTTTTTTTCGGAACAAATCAACGTAGGTAAGCAGATGAAGAAAACCATTTTTTTGACCGCCTTGGCCATGGCTGCGGGACTGGCTCAGGCCGGGATTGTGGCGTTGGATACCAATGCTGCATCGATTGTCTCCAATGGGGGAACGCAGGGCGCTGATATTACACTTACGGATGGCACACACGCCTTCAATGTGGGTGAAACCGTTAAAATGACCTGGGATCTGGGCATTACCGGAACCCCGGCCTACAGCGCGTCGGCCAACTGGTCGGTCGGCTTTCTCGATGGTGCCGGGCACGGGGCCGCCCTGTCGATTCGCCTGAATGGGGCCGCTTTGTGGAATGCCTCGACGGACGACAACGCACCCACGGCAGACAACAACACGGCGCTGTTGGGAACGGCCGACCGTGAAAGCGCCACGAATGCGGACGGTACGGCCTATGACCTGAAGGATGACGGTGAAAGCGCCCAATTCGAACTGCAGGTCACCAAGGTTTCTAGCAATGAATACAACTATGTGGCCCGTTGGAAAGACACCGGCGGAACCGTACTGGATTCAATCAGCAAGACCTATGACCTTGGCGTCGAGTTGTCGAACATCGCTTCCGTATCGTTCGGCAACCGTGCGACGTCCGGCTCCGTTACGGGCAACCTGAGCAACCTCACGCTGGAGGTTCTCACCCCGCCTTCTTCGGCAACCACCAACCTCTACACGGAAGCCGCCTACCTCCGCAGCATGTCACCATGGCAGGACGGCAGCACCTCCATCGGCCTGAAGGATGCCACCGAAACCGGCACCGGGCTGCGGCAAGGCCTGCTGCGCTTCGACCTTTCGGGCGTCGGCACCAACGATGTGACGAATGCGTCCTTCACCCTCACCGCCAAAAAGGAGGATACCTACACGCTCTATGCCTGGGGCGTCGTGGATAACGCGCCGGGGCAGAACTGGAACGACACCACCACGACGATGTCCAATGTGCTCACCAGCGGCATGTATACGCCGATCGAAAACCTGGAAAGCGCGGACGACACCAACCTGGTGCTGCTCGGCTCGCAGTCCGTTGCGGGCGCCGGTGCCGGGGCGGGGTATGACACCTACACCCTCGCATCGCAGTCGCTGGTCGATTGGCTCAACACCGATACGGACGGCGATGCCACCATCGTGGTCTCCATCGGCGAAAACGTGAATACTGCCATGCGCAGCGGAACCGCCGGTTCGGAGCCGTTCCTGACCTACACGCTAACGGGCGCTACACCGCCCTCAACCAACGATGCCGTTGTGATTGATGCAAACGACACCAATATTATCTTCCGGGGCTCGCAGTACATCACTTCGACCGCCAGCGCAACCTCGTTCAAACGCCACTCCGATGCCACGCTGAACGATCTGGACAATGCCTTCACGCCTGCGAAGGCGCTGACGGGAACGGGCATTTCCATCGAGTTTAAAACCGATAGCGACGCCATTCTTGCCAGGTTTTCGCAGGATCTGAGCGCCGAATACAAAGGCGGTCGCTTTAGCTATTATGAAGACGGCGTTCTGATGGGCAGCACGGACTTTTTCGGCGGGGAAGACATGAGCTTCACGATCAACTCGGCATCACCGGGAACCGCTTCGGTTTACCGCATCACCATGCCCACCTGGGCCAACCCGGTTTTCCAGGGATTGGAACTTGAGCTGGGCAGCTCCTTGCAGCCTCTTGCTCCGGCGGCGCAGAAAACCTATGTGTCCATCGGCGACTCCATCACCCACGGTCGCGGACAGGCCGTCTCCAGCGAGACCTACCCTTGGCGGGTGGCCGAAGCGCTGGATCTCGATCTGTACAACGTCGCCGTCGGCGGTGCCAAGATTTCCGTACCGACCGCCGAGATGCTGGCCGACTTCCCCCCGGTAGATGTCGTTACCGTCTTGATCGGCTACAACGACCTGCATGCCGGAAAAAGCATCGTGGAATATGCGGCCGATTTTTCCGCCATGCTCGACGCCCTGCGGGTCAGCCAGCCGGATGCCCGCATAGTCTGCATCAGCCCCACCTACACGGATAACCCAAGCAATACGACTACCGGTGTAACCATCCAGGACTTCCGCCAGGTGGTCTACGACGAAGTGGCCGCACGCCGCGCCGCAAACGATTATAAAATCCATCTGGTTCGTGGCGAGGAGATCTCTTCCGCCGCCAACCTGCGCGATGGCGACCCGGTTCACTTTTCGGTCGAGGGAGCCGCCGCCTTTGCCACAGAGCTGGCCCCGCTGATGGAGCCCTTTGCCGAAGGCAGCGTCGATTTCGACGGCGATAGCCTGACCGATGCCCAGGAGGAAGCGCTCGGAACCGACCCGACCGATGCCGCGTCATTTTTCGCCGTCTCCGGGCAAACCCCGCTTCCAATGCCTGGAAAATTCGAGATACGCTGGCCGAGCGCCAGCAACGTGCTCTACAAGGTTTGGGAAAGCCCGGATCTGACCCACTGGGCGGTTGCGCGCGACTGGGCCGTCGCACAGACCCCGCCCGAAGACGCGCTCGAAATCGATCTTTCCCCGTCCAACGGTTTCTTCAAGGTCGAGGCGGAAATCCAGTAAGCATAGGGTGGGGTGTTCGGTATGTGGTGTGATAAAAGTAACATAACAAAAAAATGTGATTCATTCTGAATGTATTGCAGCAACCCCGATTATGAAGGAGGCTCCGGCCATGAGGTATACTAGCAAGTATTTCATCAGATTACTCACCCTGATATTGGGCATCGCCCAGGGTTTGGTCGCCGACGCGCGACCCAACATTGTTTTTTTCCTGGCGGACGACCAGAGCAAGTTTGATCATTCGGCTTATGGCAATGAAAAGGCACCAACCCCGGTTACGGGTAAGTTTGCTGAAGAGGGGTTGGTTTTCGAGCGCATGTACACGGGGCAGGCGATCTGCGCACCGAGCCGCTCGATGCTGTATACCGGGTTGAATCCGATCCGGAACGGGTGTTTCGTCAACCACATCAACATCCGCCCCGGCGTGGAAACGATCACGAAACACCTCGGCCAATTGGGCTATGAGGTCATTTTGGCCGGAAAATCGCACGTTGGCCCGGATGGGCAGTTCCAGTGGACGAAGCGCTTCCAGCCCGTAAAGATTCCGGGACTGCCGCGCCCGTGGATCCCGGTCGAGGAGATGGACGCCTTTATGCAGGAACCCGGCGACAAGCCGTTCTGCATGATTGTTGCCAGCGAATTTCCGCATAGTCCGCATATCAAGGATACGTCGTTCGGCGTGGACGATGTGAAAGTTCAGTCCTTTATTGAAGATACACCGGATGCGCGCACGTCGTACGCCACGTATTATCAAAGCATTGTCGAGAAGGAGAAGGAGTTCCGCGCGGTGCTGGACATGATCGACAAGCATGGGCTCCGCGAAAACACGGTCGTGTTCTATGCCGACGACCACGGGCATAAGCGCGGCAAGTTCACGGTTTATGATTCCGGGTTGAACGTGGCCTTCATGGTGCGCTGGCCGGGCAAGATCAAGCCGGGGCGCACGGATGCCCTGTCCAGTTTCACCGACTTCGTCCCCACCGCAATCGAGTTGGCCGGAGGAACCGTTCCGGCGGACATCGATGGCAAGAGCCTGTTGCCCGTCCTCGCCGGCAAGACCGATGTTCAGCACGAATATGTTTATGGCGTGGCGCACAACCAGGGCATCCAGCAGCGCCATGTTTTTCCGCAACGTTCCATCCACGACGGCCGATGGCATTACATCGTCAACTTTAACAGCCTGGAGCAAATTGAGGGCGACCGTGCGGCGGGGAAACCCATCGACTACTTTTTCGAAGCCGGTGCCCAAAAGCATGCCTCCCAACCGACCGAGGAGCTGTATGATACCGAGGCCGATCCCGATGAACTCAGCAACGTCGCAGGAAAGGAAGAGGTGGCTGCCGTCAAGGCCCGCCTGCGCGGGGCGCTCTTCCAGTGGCTGGACAAACAGGGCGACTACCTGGGCGAAGCGGGGCCGGTTGTATTTCTGAAAGGTCACCAGCATGAGCTGGACGAACTGGATCCGAAATTCAACTACAAGATCCCCGCAGCGTTGGTCGACAGCCTCAGGGGACTCAAAAATGATCCGCACGTAATCACCGGCCCCAACGCCCAGCCGCCGGTCGTGGCTGAGCCGATCGTTCCGGGCAACGTGAGCCGAAAAGGGGCGGGCGGAGCAAAGGGTTCCGTTTCAGAAGGAACAAGCCTGGAAGCTTTCCTGCAGAACAAGCGGGACTACTGCGCGAAGCAGGGCAAGGCATTCAGCGAGGAAAAATACCGCCAGGCCTTCCAGCGGCTCGATGTGGATGGAAACGGCGTGCTCGGCACGAACGAATGGACTGCAGGCGGGAAAAAGCACTGACCAACCGGCTGCCGTGTCGGGCCCGAAAGGAATGACATTCATGAACAAAATATTTGCAGTCCTGCTGTTGCTTCCAATGCTTGGAAACGCAGCCGAGAAACAGCCCGGCTATTTGAAGGACGATGCCTATGAGGAACCGGAGTTTGCACCGGGAGCCAGCGTTCCGAAGATTGCCGAAGAGGCGATGAAGACGCGTGACGAGCGGATCCAGTGGTGGGTCGATGGCCGTTTCGGCTGCTTCATCCACTGGGGCGTTTACGCCCAACTCGGCGGTGTGTGGCAGGGCGAAAAGGTGCACGGCTATTCCGAGCACATCCAACGTAAATGCATGATTGACCAGGCCACCTATGCCTCCGAGGTTGCCGCAAAGTTCAATCCGACCGGTTTCGATGCCGAGGAGTGGGTAAAGTTGATCAAGGCGGCGGGCATGCGGTATCTCGTGATCACGGCCAAGCACCACGACGGGTTTGCCATGTACGCCTCCGAGGTCTCGGACTGGAACATCATGGATGCCACACCGTTCGGGCGCGACCCGATGGCGGAGCTCAAAGCCGCCTGTGTGAAGCACGGCATCAAATTCGGCTTCTACTATTCGCACGCCTTCGACTGGGGCGAGGAGCACGGGCCCGGCAACGACTGGGAATTCAACAATCCCGGCGGCGACAAAAACCTGGGCGGCCGCAACTGGTGGGATGATCCCGTGATGGGCAAGGAGCTGCCGCGCATCCGGGAAAACTATGTGAACAAAAAATCGATCCCGCAGGTTATTGAACTATTGAAAAAATATGATCCCGACATCATGTGGTTCGACACCCCGCACAAGCTTCCAAACTCTGAAAACTGGCGCATCTACAAGGCGCTCCGCGAGGTGGCACCCAATGTGGTGGTCAATGGTCGTTTTGTGTATGGAGGTGGCGATTATGTGACCACGTGCGACAAGCCCGCGCAGATCAAGCCGACGTCGGAAAAATACTGGGAGGCCATTCCGACCACGAATGAGTCCTATGGCTATCATTCCGAGGATAAAAGCCACAAACCAGCATCCGATCTGATCCGACTGCTGATCAAGGCGGTGGCGCGCGGCGGCAATATCCTGATGAACCTGGGGCCGCGCGGCGACGGAAAAATCGACGACCCCGATGTGGATATCCTCAACGGCTTTGCCGACTGGATGGCGGTTGCTGCCGAATCGATCAACGGTGCAGGGAAGTCGGGGCTGCCTGTGCAGGCCTGGGGCGAATCGACCGCCAAAGACGGCACCATCCATCTTCAGGTGTTCCAATGGCCGGAAAACGGCAGGCTGCGCGTCGGCGGGCTGTTGAACGATCCGGACTCGGTTCATATTCTCGGCGCGGATTACGAAGTGTCTATGAAGCGGCTGGATGAAAATACGTTGGAGCTTCGCGTGCCGGACAAGCCGGTTTCCGAAGTGTCCACGGTGGTGACGCTTTCGTTTAAGGACGGTTTCCAAACCTTGGAAAAAGCCCGTCTGCTCGACCCGGCCTTTGCTAACGAACTGAATGTTTTCGATGGGAAGGTTGAAGGCCGTAAACTGAAATATGGTAGCGGCGCGCGCGGCTGGAAGGCGGACAATCACAAGGACTGCCTGATCAACTGGGTGGATGGAAAGGATAGCGTCGGTTGGGAACTTTATGTGCGCGAAACAGGTGAATATGAGGTTACTGCCTGTTACCATGGGCTGGAAAATGGTGCCCAACTCGAGGTGCAGTTTGGAGCGGGCACGGTTTCCGGAAAAACGGAAGCCGGTTCGGATGTAAGGCAGGTTTTGGGGTCGCTCAAGATTCCCGCCGGCAAAGGCAAGCTCATTTGGCGTATGATGGATGATGACGGCAAAGACCGGGTTCATCCTCAGGCACTGATGTTAAGACAGGTTAAATGACGGGAGTTGGATATGATGAAGGATTATATGAAAGGAGTATTCGCGGGGCTGGTGGTCTCTTGCTGTTGTGCTGTTGCGCAGGAGCAGGACAAGCCGAACATCCTGTTTATCTTCGCCGACGACCATACCTATGAAGCCATCCGGGGCCACGGCTACCTAGATATCGATACGCCGAACCTCGACAAGCTGGTTGAGCGGGGCGCGAGCTTTACGCACGCCTATAACATGGGGGCCTGGAACGGGGCGGTATGCATTGCCAGCCGCACGATGCTCACGACCGGACGCACCGTCTGGAACGCCGGAATGCTGGAACAAAGCATGAAGCAGGAGGTCGAGCAGGGGCGTATGTGGGCCCAGCAGATGAAGGCCGCCGGCTACAAGACCTACTTCACCGGAAAATGGCATGTGCAGGCCAAGCCGGAGGACTACTTCGATGTGGTCAAGGATCGCCGAGGCGGCATGCTGCATTCCACGCCCAAGGATGGTGCGGCCTACAACCGCCCCAAGGACGAGGCCGACTATGAAGCCGGCTGGAAGCCGTGGGACAAGACCCAGAAGGGACATTGGGGCGAGGACGGCAAGCACTCCAGCGAGGTGGTCGCCGATAACGGAATCGAATTCATCCGGCATGCCGCCAAGGAGGCGAAGCCCTTCTTCATGCACCTGGCCTTCAATGCGCCGCACGATCCGCGGCAGGCCCCGAAGGAATATATCGATAGGTATCCGCTGGAGCGCATCAAACTGCCCGAAAGCTTCCTGCCGGAATACCCCTTCAAGGACGACATCGGTTGCGGGAAAGGTCTCCGCGACGAAGCGCTCGCGCCCTTCCCGCGCACGGAATATGCCGTGAAGGTGCACCGCCAGGAATACTTCGCGATCGTCTCCCACATGGATCACCAGATCGGGCGCATCCTCGACGCGCTCGAGGAAAGCGGCGAGGCCGACAACACCTACATCATCTTCACGGCCGACCATGGGCTGGCCTGCGGCCACCACGGCCTGATCGGCAAGCAGAACATGTATGAGGACAGCGTGCGCGCCCCGTTCATCATGGTGGGGCCGGGGATCGAGGCCGGTACCAAGGTCGGCACGCCGATCTACCTACAGGACGTGGTGCCGACCACGCTGGAGCTGGCCGGAAAAGAGATTCCCGACTATGTGGAGTTTAAAAGCCTGAACCCGTTGTTCAAGGGAGAGATCAAGCACTACGATGCCATCTACAGTTCCTATCAGAACCAGCAACGTATGGTCATGCAGGATGGTTGGAAACTAATCTATTATCCATCCATCAGTAAAACCCGCCTGTTCAACCTCAAGAACGATCCCTTCGAGAAGAACGACCTGGCCGGCAATCCGGAATACACCGCCAAGCTCACCGAGCTCGAGAAGTCCCTCGCGAACTTGCGGGAGCAGTACAACGATCCGCTCGATTTCGAGGATCCGAAAAAATCATGGAACGCCTACCGCGAGGCCTGCGGGGCGAACAAAAAGAAATCCCACTAACCCAACTTCAAGGCGCAAGGCGTCCCCGCGGTTCGGAGCGCTTTCTGTCATGTAATGCTAAAATCAGAGATTGGAGCTAAGGAAATGAAAAACCGACGTTCGTTCATTCGCCGTGTCCCGGGGGTTGCCGCTGCGGCTGCATTGCCGGTTTGGTACATGGAACAGCAGGCCGCAGTTGCGGCCGAGGGAACCCAACCCACGAAATCGCCTAACGACCGCCCGGCCGTCGCCTTGGTTGGTGCCGGTGGCATGGGCACAGGCGACGCGATGAATGCCCAGAATTACGGCGACATCGTGGCGGTTTGCGATGTGGATGAAAAACGCTTGGCCAAGGCCGTGGGAAAATTGTCGAAGGACGGCAAAAAACCTTCGACGTTCAGCGATTTCCGCAAGCTGCTGGAGCGCGACGATATCGATATTGTCATCAACGGAACCCCCGACCATTGGCACAGCCTGATCAATATCGGTGCGGCCAAGGCGAAGAAGGATATTTATTCCGAGAAGCCGCTTACGCTCTCAATCGATGAGGGTCGGCATGTTGTTAAAGCTGTTCGGGAAAACGGGGTCGTTCTGCAGACCGGCACGCAGCAGCGCAGCAGCGTGCGCTTCCGCATGGCCTGCGAGTTGGTGCGCAACGGACGGATCGGAAAGCTGAAAGAGGTGAACGTTTGGCTTCCGGCGGGGAAAAGCGGGGGGCCTTTCCAAGTCCAGCCGGTGCCGCCCCATCTCAATTGGGATTTTTGGCAAGGTCAGGCTCCGCACCATGAATATGTACCGCAGCGCTGCCATGGAACGTTCCGCAACTGGTATGCTTATTCGGGGGGCACCATGACCGACTGGGGTGCCCACCACATGGACATCGGCTACTGGGCCATTGGCCTGCCCGCGCCGGCCAAGGTGGAAAGCAAGCCGCTCGTAACGCTGGTGCCCGGCGGCTACACCGCGTTCAGTGAATACGAGGTGAAGTTCACCTATGCCAACGGCGTGGTTTTCAATGTGCGCACCACCGCGGACGACAATCCGTATGGCGGTGTCGTCAATCCCGAGGGCCAGCGCAACGGGATTCGTTTCGAAGGAACGGACGGTTGGATCTGGGTCAACCGTACCCAAATCAATGCGTCGGAACGCGAACTCCTGACAACCCCCTTGCCAGAGGATGCAGAACGCCTATATTTCAGCAACAACCACATGCAGAACTTTTTCGAGTGCGCCGCCTCCCGGAAGGATCCGATTTGTCCCGTGGAAGTGGGGCACCAATCGGCCTCCGTCTGCCATTTGGGCACGATTTCGCTGCGAACGGGCAAATCGCTCCTCTGGGATTATAAGCAGGAGAGGTTTGCGGGCGCCCATGCGGCCGAGGCCAACACCTACCTCACGCGGGATATGAGAAAGCCCTACGACTACGGTTTTGTCTCATAATGGACGTGGATTTTTCGAGAGATCCAACCGGTGCGAACAAAGGCATGAGCAGGAAGAAACACGTTAGGGTCTGGGAGAAGATATGATGGTGCGTTTAGTTGCAATAACGGTCTTGGGAATGGGGTTGCAGTCGATTACCGCTTTCGAATCCTATTCCACGGAACCGACCGACAATCCGCTCAAGGCGAAGATGGGGCTTCCTCTAAAGGAGGGTGGATTTGTACGCGAGGGCTTCCACCTTTGGGATCCTTCGATTGTGAAGGTGGGCGACATCTACCACCTATTCGCCTCCTGCTGGCCGGACGATGATTTCCAGAAATGGAAGCAGAGCTATGCGGTGCGCGCCACCTCAAAAAACCTGCTCGGCCCCTACACCTATGTGGAGGATGTGCTGCTTCCAAGGCCTGGAAATTTTTTCGACAGCCAGGGTGTGCACAACCCGAAGGTCATTTTCCATGAAGGGAAATACTACCTTTACCACCTCGGCATCCCGCGCTGGCAAAGCGGTGTGGCGGTGGCCGATTCCATCGAAGGGCCGTGGGAGCGGCGCGACGAGTCCTGCATTCCGCTCAACAACCCGGCCATGTGGATACACGACGACGGCTCGGTCTATGGCGTTGGCAAGGTGAAAATCCCGAACCCGAAATATGACGGGAGCAAGGAATTCAACCATCAGTTCCACTACCTGCAGGCCGTCAAGGGCAACTCCATCTTCGGCCCCTATACCCACCTGCACGGCAAAAAGGAAAATGCGCTGCCGGAAAACTTTGAAAACGAAGACCCGTGCATTTGGTTCGACGGCGAACGCTACCATGTGCTCGTAACCGACCTGCACGGCTATGCCACCGGCCTGCGCCGCGGTTTCACCTACTACACCTCGGAAGGCGGCCTGAAGTATGAACTGGTCTCGAAGGATCCGCTCTTTTCGATGATGCATCCGATCCGCTTCGCCGACGGCAGCGAATTCAAGTTTGCGCGCATCGAGCGCCCCAATGTGGTGCTCAACGAAAAGGGCGAGGTCATCGCCGTACTGGCCGCCTGCCTGCCGCCGAAAAACCAGGGCGGCTCCCGCATCCTGGTCTTCCCCGTCAATAAATACTATAGATCCGGCGACTAAATATTGGGATTGACCGCGAAAGAACGCAGGGAACACAAAGATGCCTATTACCCTGTTTTTCTGCGTTCTATGCGTTCTTTTGCGGTTAAAAAAACAAACCTGTTCAGTCACAATATTTAGTTGCCGGAGCAATAATCGGATAGGAGCGTATGAGGTTTGCATTGTTGGTTATGATGAGTGTCTTGACCTGTTCCGCCGGTTCGCCGTCGAAGCTCTGGGGGCGGCGGGGCGAGCTGTGGCGTCCGGACAGCCGTCTCCCATACTTCGGGTTTGCGGGCTACCAGTGCGGCAATGATCCGATTCCTGACGTGCCCGCCAAAACGGATGTGCGGAACTTCGGCGCGGTGCCGGATGACGACCTCGGCGATTCCGATGCCATCCAGGCGGCCATCGATGCAACGGAGGGCGGGGCGGTAATCGTTCCGGCGGGACGCTTCATCCTCGACAAACCGATCACGATCAAAAAATCCAATGTGGTGCTGCGCGGGGCGGGGCCGCGTAAAACCATTTTTTATGTGCCGCGCTCCCTGCAGGAACTCACCCCGCTCGAAAGCAATGCGGACGGTGGAACCAAGCTGGCCTATTCCTTTGGCGGGGCATTCCTCTCGGTGGAAGGCAGGCGTCCGAGGGAGCACGGTGTTGCCGTGGTCGAAACATCGAAGCGCGGAGAAACCCTCTTGCAGCTGGAAAGCAACAAAGGAATTGAACCCAGTTCATGGATCCAGCTCAGCATGAAGATGAACGAGGAGCTGGGTCGCCACCTGCACGCCGACTTGTTCGATATGGGTGAGGGGACGGCGGGCTTTATGCTCTCCACCGTGGCGCAGGTGAAGTCGGTCGATAAAAAAAGCGTCAAGGTCGACCGACCGTTGCGGTTTGATGTGCGGTCGGAATGGAATCCAACGGTTGCCCCCTTCGAACCCGGCATCGAGGAGGTCGGCCTTGAAAACTTTACTATCCAAATGGCCGGCAAGCCGAAAAAGGCCCACCTGCTCGAAGAGGGGTTCAATGCCATCCAAATGAATGCAGCCGTCAACTGCTGGGTGCGGCGCGTCGAAATCATCGACGCCGACCTGGGGATCAAGTTCGACAACCGCTCGCGCTTTTGCCAGGCCGAGCGCATCCTGATCCGCCATGAAAAACGTTCCCTTGCCGATGGCCCCTCCGGCCACCATGCCGTTTGGCTTTCCGGCGTTGCGCAGGGTTGCCTGGTGTCCGACATCCACATCGAAACCGAATATGTCCACGACATCTCGTTCGAGGGGCTGGCGCACGGCAACGTCGTCCGTCGGGGAAAGGGTGTCCGCCTGAATTTCGACCACCACCGCAACGCCCCGTTCGAGAACCTGCTGACCGATATCGACGTTGGCAACCCCGACCGCATTTGGTCGTCCAGCGGCTCCGGTCATCGCGGCCCGCACTCCGCCGCGCGTTCCACGGCCTGGAACATCCGCCACAGCGGAGAGGTTCCGGCCTCCCCGCAAAAGAGCCATTTCCCGCAACTCAACATGGTCGGCATCAAGGGCGCCGTGAACAGCAACCAGGACGACTGGCATGTCGAACCGCTGGGTGGTGCTGTTGTTCCCTCGGATCTTTACGAAACGCAATTGAAACGGAGAGGTATAAGGGTTTTATGAAAATGGAGAATACAGTCAATACGCTCAAGGGCATGCTTCTAGCATGGGCCTTTATTTATGCAACGGGTTCCGCTGCGGCACCGCGTGTCTATGAAGTCTGGGAAAATGAACCCGCCCCAAACGGGGGTGCCGACTGGGATTTGGTCAAGGCGGGCGGCAAGCCCTTCGACAAGGATTGGGAGGAGTGGTCCTATCCGATCGGCAACGGCTACATGGGTGCCAACCTGTTTGGGCGAACCGACACGGATCGCATTCAGATCACCGACAAGACCATGCATAACAAGGGTATCTACAATGGCGGCGGCCTCACTTCCTTTGCGGAAGTCTATCTGGATTTCGGCCATGGGGAGGTCGGCAACTATCGCCGATCGTTGAACCTCAATGAGGCAATCGCCTATGTCTCCTACGAAAAGGACGGCGTGAAATTCAAGCGAGAATATTTCATGTCCTATCCGGACAACATCATGGCCGTCCGGCTTACCGCCGACCAAAAAGGGGCGCTCTCGTTTGCTGTCCGCGCCGAGATTCCTTATTTGAACATGGAGGACAAGCGCACGGGTACCGTCAACGTCCGTGACAACCTGATCACGCTGGCCGGCACACTGCCGTTCTTCAACATCAACTACGAAGGCCAGGTCAAGGTGCTCAACGAAGGCGGTGCGGTGAAGGCGGGCGAGGGCTCGGTTGCGGTAAGCAAGGCCGACTCGGTTACGCTCCTGATTGCCACGGGCACGAACTACCGCCCGGGAACGCACATCTTCTCGAGTGCCAACCACGAAAAGCTGGATCCAAAACTTTTCCCGCACGACGAGGTGTCGAGCCTGATGGCCAAGGCAGAAGCCAAGGGCTACAACGCCCTGAAGCAGACCCATCTGGCAGACTACCAAAACCTGTTCGGGCGCGTTTCCGTCAACCTGAATTCGCAGGTGTCCGCCGAGCCGACCCACCGGCTCCAGGACAACTACAAGTCGGGGGAGATGGACAACTATCTCGAGGAGCTCATGTTCCAGTTCGGGCGCTACCTGCTGATCGCCAGCTCGCGGGAAAAAACGCTTCCGTCCAACCTGCAGGGGATCTGGAGCCAGTACCACTATTCGCCCTGGACGGGCGGCTACTGGCACAACATCAATGTGCAGATGAACTACTGGGGTGCAGGCAGCGCCAATCTGGCCGAATGCTTCGAACCCTACATCGAATATTTCAAGGCCTATTGGCCCAAGGCGCAGGAACACGCCACCGCCTATGTTGAGAAATTCAACCCCTCCCGGCTGGCCGAAGGCCAGGGGGAAAACGGGTGGATTATCGGAACGAGCGCCAACTCCTATAATATTTCGGGCGCGGGCGGCGGCCACTCGGGGCCCGGCACCGGCGGCTTTACCTCCAAGCTGTTCACGGAATACTACCTGTTTACGCAAGACAGGGAATTCCTCGAAGAGGTCGGCTACCCGGCCATGCTCGGCATGAGCAAGTTCCTTTCCAAGGCGCTGGTTCCCCACGGCGACCTGCTGCTGGTCGAACCGTCCGCCTCGCCGGAACAGAAAGTCCGCGACAAGGAGCAACTTGTCGGGATGCCGGGTAGCATAGATAAGAAGGGGTATTACACCACCACCGGCTGCACCTTTGACCAAGGCTTTGTCTGGGAAAACCACACCGACACCCTCATGCTGGCGGACGCGCTGGGGAAAAAGGACGCCTTCCTCGACACCATTCGCGAGGAAATCACCAAGCTTGATCCGATTCTCATCGGCACCTCCGGTCAAATCAAGGAATACCGCGAGGAGGAGGCCTACAGCGACATCGGCGATCCCAAGCACCGCCACATTTCGCATCTGTGCCCCCTCTATCCCGGCACGCTGATCCATTCGGGCACCCCGGAATGGATGCAGGCCGCCAGCAAGACCCTCGATCTGCGCGGTAGCAAAACCACCGGCTGGGCCATGGCGCACCGCATGAACTGCCGCGCCCGCCTCAAGGAGGGCGAGAAAGCCCTCGAGGTCTATCAGCGCTTCATCCAGGAACGCACCGCCCCCAATCTCTGGACCATGCACCCGCCGTTCCAGATCGACGGCAACCTCGGTACCATGGCCGGCGTCGCTGAAATGCTCCTGCAGAGCCACGAGGGTTACATCGACATCCTGCCCGCCCTGCCGAAGGCTTGGAACTCCGGCTCCTTCGAAGGCCTGGTGGCACGGGGTAATTTTGTTGTTTCCTGCCATTGGAAAGAGGGCAACGCCGAATCGATCGGCATCACCGCCCGCAGCGGCGGCGAATGCCGACTGGCCTATCCCGGCATCGAATCCGCTTCGGTCAAGGACAGCAAAGGCAAGGCCGTCAAAACCTCCAGTGATCGGAAGGGCCGCATTGCATTCGGTTCGACCAAAGGCGAAACCTACAGCATCGCACTCTAAAAGGAATAACCGCCATGAACGGGAAACTACTTTCAATAGTTATGCTGATCGGAATGGCCGTTCAGGCGGCGACGGAACGCCCGAATATTCTGTTCATCATCGCGGATGATGTATCGCAGGAGAGTATCAGTGCCTATGGCTGTTCCTACATCAAAACGCCCAACCTCGACCGGCTGGCCAAGGAGGGGGCGCGCTTTGAAAACGCGTATGCGAACAACCCCAAGTGCGCGCCTTCGCGGGCCATGCTGGTGACGGGGCGCTACAGTTGGCAGTTGGAGGAAGCCTGCAACCATTGGCCGCACTTTCCGGAAAAGTTTAAATTCTATCCGCACCTGCTGCGCGAAGCCGGCTACCACGTCGGCTACACCGGGAAAGGTTGGAGTCCCGGAACCTATGCCACGGCCGACAACCCCGCCGGCCCCGAATATAAAAGCAAGCGGCTGAAGCCGCCCTATAAGGGAATCGCCAATATCGACTATGCCGCCAACCTCAAGGTGTTCCTCGGCGAGCTGGATGGCGGGCACCCCTTTTGCTTTTGGCTCGGCACCAAGGAGGCGCATCGCGGCTTTGAAAAGGATTCGTGGAAAAAGGCCGGCCGCAAGCTGGAAGACGCGGTGGTTCCGCCGTACTGGCCGGACACGCCCTCCGTACGCGGCGACCTGCTCGACTACGCCAACGAGGTGGAGTGGATCGACGAGCAGGTGGGGCATGCGCTCGATGTGCTGGAAAAGAAAGGGCTGCTCGAAAATACCCTGATCGTATTCACCAGCGACCACGGCATGGCCTTTCCGCGCGTGAAGGGGCAGATCTTTGAGCACGGCATTCATGTTCCCTTCATTGTCTGGTGGAAGGGCGTCATCCAGCCCGGTCGCGTGGTCGAGGATTTCATCAACTTCCCCGATGTGGCGCCGACCTTTTTGGAGGTGGCCGGCGAAGCGCCGCATCCGCAGATGACCGGCAAGAGCTTCCTCGATGTGTTGCGATCCCCGAAGTCCGGGCTGGTCGATCCGTCGCGCACCTATGCCCTCGTCGGCAAGGAACGGCACGACACCGGCCGCGCGAGCGAAGAGGGCTCCGACCTCGGTTATCCCGTGCGGGGTATCCGTACCACGGACTACCTCTATGTCCGCAACTTCAAGCCCGACCGCTGGCCGGTCGGCAATCCGGAGTTCGGGCTGCGAAACTGCGATGGCAGCCCGACCAAGTCGGTGATCAATAAGCTTCAGCCCGATTCGGAGAACTACCGCTTCTATGAACTCAACTTTGGCAAGCGTCCGGAAGAGATGCTCTATGCCGTCGGAAAGGATCCCACCTGCGTGGAAAGCCTGGCGGGCAATCCCGAATATGCCGAACCCATGAAGAGACTCCGCGAAAAAATGGAAACCGGCCTCAAAGCGCAGCAGGATCCGCGTATGCTGGGGCAGGGTGATCTTTTCGATCGCTATCCCTACATGGGCAAACCGTTTGTTTACCCAGAATAGAACGAGACGGGGTGCTGGTTCCAGTCGCTCAGCCTGATGGACGGGGGCTGTGTGGGGCCGGTTCGGTTTCCAGCCAGGCCTTGGCCTCGGAATAATGCTCCGAGACAAAGACGTCAATGCCCCGGCTGCGCGCAATGGTTTCGCCAAAGCGATCCGGGTCTAGGATCGGCGGGGAGGCCGCCACGGACAGGTAGATTTCGTCAAGCAATCCGTTGGCTTGAGCCCTCAGGATTTTTTCGCAAACATAGTCCGTGTGCGTGAATCGTTCGAGGGTCGTGAATCCTCCCTCAAGGCGGCGGCAGTCGACCAGAAAATGGCTTGCGCGGTTTTGTATTGCGTGGTCGATCAATTTGTCTGCGCAGGCGTTGGCGCTGTCCAGCTCAAGCTCTCCCGTGCCGACCGCGCGTACCATGCCATCGTGCTCTTCGAAGGTGATTTCCATATCCGTTCAGGACTCCATTTCACTTATGCATTTTTATAGCCTTTCTGGAAAGGGGGTTGCAACCGCTTCATCCGCAATATTCAGGGTGGGTTCTATTTGCCGGGTTTGTAGTCCGGGTTGGGAAGGTGCGGCGGGGCGTTGACCGATTTGGTCCAGGCCTCGAGCTTCCTGTGCATTTGCGCGGCGCGTTCTGGATATTTCGAGGCGAGGTTGTGTTCTTCGCCGATGTCCTCTTTCAGGTTGAAGAGTTCCTCCTCCTCGTTTTCGAAAAAGGTGCAGAATTTCCAGTCGCCCTCGCGCATGGCCATGCCGGCGCGGCCGGCAAAGCTGTAGTTGGAGTGGAACCAGTAGAGGGTACGCTCCGGCAGTTTGGCTTCCGGGTCGGAAAGGGCGGCGGAAATATCGATGCCGTCGAGCGGATGGTTTTCCGGTAGCTTGAGGCCGACTTGCCTGAGCAGGGTGGGGTAGAGATCCTGGGTAATGATCGGCTCGTGGCTGAGCGTGGCGGCCGGGATGCGGCCGGGGAAGCGGAAGATATAGGGCACGCGGATTCCTCCTTCCACCAGGGCGCCCTTGCCGCCCTTGAGGATGCCATTGCTGGTGTTGGGCTCGTTCTTGCGCCACCAGTCGCCATCAGCCGTCAACGGTACGCCGCCGTTGTCGGAGGTGAACACCACCAAGGTGTTGTCGGCAATGCCCAGCTCGTCGAGTTTTTCCAGGATGCGTCCGACGGTGGTGTCGAGGCTTTCCACCATGGCGGCCAGTTTTTCGTCGTGGTGCATGTTGCCGCGCGGTTTGGTGGCATATTTATCTTCCAGCGCCGCCACGGTCTCGAACGGCGAGTGGACGAGCAGGTCGGGGAAGTAGAGGAAGAAGGGTTCCTTTTTGTCCACGCTGCGTTCCAGGAATTCGAGCGCGAGATCGCACATGTAGTCGGTCAGGTAGACCCCCGCAGGAATCTTTTCATCGGTATTCACACCACCGGGGATCAGTTGGGTGTTGAAATGCTTGTATTCGCGCTTGAGCTTGAATTCGTCGAAACCGAGGGCGGGGGGGAGGTGGTTGGGATCTTTCCACCATCCGAGGTGCCATTTTCCGAATACGCCGGTGCGGTAGCCTTGCGACTGGAACGATTCGGCCAGCGTGACGACCTCCTGGTCGAGGTAGCCTTGGTGGGGCGGTTGAAGCAGGCGGGTTTTAGGCGGCTTACCCTTTTCGATGTCCTTCCGCTGGCCGTCGGAAACCCGCAACACCTTATGGCGCGGTACGTCCCAGCCGGACATCAGACTGGCACGGGTCGGCGCGCAGATCGGGTCGGCTGCGTAGCCGTTGTCGAACCGCATGCCCTGGCTCGCCAGTTTGTCGATGTTCGGGCTTTCATAATAGTCGCTACCGAAGCATCCGAGCGAATTCCAGCCCAAGTCGTCGGCCAGAATCAAGACAACATTGGGGGGCTGCGCCGCGGCAATGGCTGCAATGCTGAGGCAGGTGCAAAATAGGATCACATTCATCCCATAGGTGGTGCTGACGGAGAGTAAAACCCCGTTTTTGTTAAGGTTTCTGATGTCCGATTCATTTAGTCAATTCCGATTTTTTGTTGAAGGTTAACCATGGTTCCGCGCTTTGTGCATATGGCTGTCCCACAGCTCTTAGACAAACCCCGGCAGATACGCCTGTTCCGGCGCACCCCGTATGCGGCCGGGCGGTTTGGCTGTCCCATAGGAATCCAGCAAGGCGGGCAGGTTCCACCGGCGCCAAAGCACCGCGCGCACAACAGTGAACTGCCGCTTGAAGCTGTGCTCCCATCCGTGCATGAACGCGAGGCAGCGCATCAGCAGGTGGACCAGCAGCCCCATCCAGATCTGCCAGCGCACGGCGTTGGCGCTGTAGCCCAGGAAGTCGGAGAGTTGGAGCGTCTGCTTGATCTCCTTGAAGAACACCTCGATGTCCCAGCGGCAACGGTAGAGTTCGGCGACCGTCCACGCGCTCCACTCCAGGTGATTGGTGATGAAGGCGATTTCGACATCCTTGCCGTTAATCTCGACCAGCGCCACGACCCGGCGCAACTCGCACGGATAGGCTTTCTTCGATGCTTCGACCACCATCTCGATGACCTCGTCGCGCAGGATGCGCTTGTGCCCGGTGGTTTCGAGGGTGCGCACCACCTTGTACTGCATGTTGTCCTTCGCCCGGCCAACCCACCAGACACCGCGCACCGTCAGCTCGAAAAGATGCTTGAACTTGTTGTAGGCCTTGTCGAACACGGCGATTTCACCGGGTTTGAGCTCGGCGCACAGGCTTTGGGTCATCGTGCTGTCATGGTGCTTCGCCGTGTCGATGATGGCGCACCGGGGCAGGAAGCTTTGCAGGTCGAGGCGCAGGTGGCACTTGGCCGCAGCCTTGCGGCGGCGATGCTTCGCCCAGTCCATGCAGTTGGCGACGAGCTGGATCGTGGTCGAGTCCAGCGCATGGATCGTCTTGCTGAAGCGCCGGAGGTATCCGCGCCGAACCTTGCCCTTCGCGAAGCCCGGGACTGTATCCATCAGATGCTTCATCATGCACCAGTAGAGCTCTTCGGCCATGTCCGCGTTGCGGATCTTGTTCGCGTGGCTCAGGTTGTTACGCGACGGAGGAACCGCGCCGCGGATGGTAGAGAGCGCCGCCGCGTTCATCTGGAGCGCGTCGCACACATCGTTGAGTCCGAGTGCATGGGAGAAGTGGGCGTACAGCAAAGAAACCACATGGCTCCACGGCGTGTACGTCCGGCTTTGAATGTCCACGCCATGCTTCTGCGCAAGGCTCGACACCATGTGTCCGGGAATCAGATTGCACAATTGTTTCAAGGTTGTATACCTATGTCCGGCTGGCTTGTGTTTATGTTGTTTTTTCATACCCTCCGAGTGGAGGATTTCAACGGCACATGCCAGCCTTTTTTTTCAATATCTATGGGATGACAATGAAATAGGATTAATAATTTTTTCATGGTTTTTCCTTCTGTTCGGCGTCGCCCACCTTTGGCTGCGGCAGGGCGTGATCCACCGGCAATTGCTTCGCTATTCAAAGGGGATTGGGGGTGAATTTTCAAGGAAATAAAATAAAACATAATATTTTAGTAGATAGTTCTCTGTAACGGCTATAAAAATGAGAGAAAATGGGGTTGACAAAATGGAAAATTCGAGCGCATAAATAAAACAGTATATTTAAAGGGCTGGGATGCAACCCGGCTGACCCCAAGCAGGAGAACCACCATGTTGAAACAAAGTGTAAAATGCATCATCTTGTCGATTGCCATGCTGGGCATCGCGCCCATGGCATCGTTTGCAAGCACCCTCCATTGGAACACGACCAAGGCCGCCGCCTTGGCGGAACTCCAGTCTTCGGGGAAAAAGCGCCTCTTCCTGATCATCGGGAATGCCAGCTGCTACAATTGCTACAATACGAGGGTCTATTATGCCGAGACCGCCACCGTGAAGCCGATTCTCGAAGAGCACTACGTGCTATGGTACCACGACGAGTGGAGCTATCCAAATACCTGGACTGCTCCTTTCTATTCGCAGATGAGACCGCCGGCAAGTTCGGCACTGCCGCATTCATGGGTGATTGATGCGAGCGATACCGACAACCTGATTGCCTTGGATGTTGCGGGCGGAACGCTATATCCGGGGGGGATTTTTGAGAACTTAATCACCCCCTGGATTCCAACCACACCGGATTTTTCGGAGTGGATCGGTGATTTCGGTCTACCTGCCGGTGAGCAGGGGGAGACGAATTGCCCTGCGGGGGACAGCATTCCGAACCTGTTGAAATATGCGTGCGGCCTTGTCCCGACCCACTATTGCGCGACGGCCGACCTTATGCCTTGCACCGTTTCCAACGGGGTGTTCGCGATCCAGTATTACAAGTCCAAGGATACGGTCGGCGTGCAGCTCGATCCGGTCTGGACATCGTCGCTTACCAACGGGACTTGGTCGACGGGCGGCCTTTCGGTGCAGCAACTGGCAGACGAAGGCGGGCGTGAAAAATGGAGCGCTTCGCTGCCTTCGGACGGCCAGGGCTTTATCCGCCTGAAAGCGGAGTAGTCGTGCACATAATTGAATTCAGGATGGGATAACCATGAAACTAAAAACACACGCGTGGAGACGGCACTGGCCGGTTGTCGGGTGCCTGTTGTTGGGCGGTTGCGCAAAGGTGCCGGTTCATCAGCAACGGTTGGCGGCAAAACCGAACATGACGTTTTCCGACTCGCAGGTTTTCAACTACGGCAATTCACTGCAGAGCCAGATCGAACCGGGATCGGCCACGCTAGGGGCATCAACATCAAGTGGGTGTACATCGTGCAAGTAGGAATGATCCGCTGTTTCCGTTTGCCGACCGTTTTCCTCGTTTCGGTGCTGTGGATTTCCGCCTTCGCCGACAGCGGTGGCTCCGTGGATTTGGACGATGTTCTTCAGGCCATGGAATCCGCTCCTGCGCAAGGAGCTTCGTCCCAAGCGGAAAAGCCGGCCAGCTTGGGTGGGAAAATGGACGGCCTGGATTTCAGCCTTACCCCGTTTGAGGGTGGCGATCCCGTTGCACTGGGCGACTTCGCCGGGGAAATCGTGGTGCTCGATTTTTTTGCGCATTGGTGCGAGCCGTGCCGCAAGGCCTCGCCGCAGATCGAGGAGGGCATCGCCGCCTACTATGCCGGGCAGGGCGGAAACCCCAGCGGGATACCGGTGCGGGTCTTGGCCATTAATGCCGATGATTCCGCCCCGGAGGCGACCGCCCGTTTTGTGGAGGAGACGGGGCTTGAATGGGTGCTGAACGATTCCGGCGGGAAGGTGTTCGAGCAATACGAAGGTGTTGGGCTGCCGTTGCTGGTCGTGTTGGACTTGGCTTCGGCGGAACCCGGCATCGTCTACCAAAGCACGGGGTTCAAAGGGCTGGAGCCCATGCATGCGGCCATCGATGCCGTGGGCGGAAGTCCGCTTGCCCCGGTGGAGGATGTGCACAGTGAGAAGGTTGGGCACACGCTATCCGTAGCGGGCTCGGCCTTGGTTTCCGATGATGTTTCCCTGGTCGATGCGTTGCTCGAATACAAGCTGCAACAGGGTGGCGGGTGGTTTAAGCTTAATGTCCTGGGCGGATACACCGACGTGGAGTTCCCGGGATTCCCTGCCCAGGAAGTTTCCCCGCTGGCTGTCGAGGCCAGTGAGCGCCGCGATCAACGGCTGGGAGTGCAGGGGACGGCGCGCTTCAACGTTGCCGAACCGTTGGCATTGACCATCGGCGGAGGCGGCTCATCCGGCTTCACGGACTATCGGGCGCTTTGGGTTGATGAGTTTTACCATCAGCTCGACCAGTCGCAAGTTGACTTTGTCGATGAGTTTCTTCCGTTCACAAACCGGACGGTCAACTACCTGGAACCGGAACCGTGGAACGCCAACGTCTCGGCGGATCTGCGCTGGGAATACCTGCCCACCTGCGGGTTCCTGACCGTGCTGGCCAACTATTCAGCCAGCGGCGGCATCCCGTCCTATCTGGAGGGCGATCTATTGGATGGGCTTGAGGTGGAGGAGAAGAACTACTACACCCGCGGAGTGGGGCTTTCGCTGGAAAACATCCTCACCCGGCGGCTGCGCTCGCTGCTGGATGTCCAGGTGCAGAAGACGACCGACCGCGAAGTACGCACCCTTTTCAAGGGCTCGTTCAACTATGCCTTGCTCGATCATTTGGTATGCCGGACGGAATTCTCGTATGTGCACGAAGACCCCGGTTTTGACGCGTGGTCGGCGGGTGCCGTTTTGGAGAAGGATTGGAACGATACCTGGTTTGTGAGCGTGGGGGCGCGCTATTACGAGGATACCGGCGAGATTCTCGACACAGTGCCCGAAAGCGCCGCGCCGCCCGCCGTGCGCACCTATCAGGGGGCGGTGGCCTTGCGCTGGCAGGGTGCCCATAATGCATTGAAGGTCTCCGTGGGGCCTTATTACAGCCACTATCTGGAACCGGCGTCGGATCCCATCCGCTTCAGTGAATTGTACAAGGACAGGGACTGGGTCTACGGCAACCTTTCCTACGTACATACGTTTTAGTGGATGCCACCGGCAACGATCTTTTTCCGGAACATCGGAATAAAGGGACATTGATTTCCTAATCCCTTGGAACCCGCCATGCGGTCTTGTGTTGGGTCGCCTTGGGCGGATAGTCTGCAAGCAGGAGGAAAGGCACGCTGCGTTTCATGGAATGAAACGCTGTTCGTGCTAAGAGTGCAGCGTGCAAAAAAAAACGAGGTGCCCGATAGCGATGCATAATGAATACAATACCCGGCAGACGCTGATCCAGCGGATACAGGCAAACCACGATGAGCGGTCGTGGGACGAATTCGTGCGCATCTACCGCCCGTACATCTATGCCATTATCCGCAACATGAACGTCTCCGCGGACGATGTCGACGACCTCGTCCAGCAGGTATGCCTCAAGGTGTGGAAGAACATTGCCGGCATGGAGCTGACGGCCACCCACCGCTTCCGCAGCTGGCTCAGTTCGGTGACGATCAACTGCACGCGGGACTATTTCCGCAAATCCGCCCGCGATGCCGCGCGCGTTGAAAAAGCGGCCGATGAGGAATCGCTCAATTACCTGAGATCGGTCGATGAGCCGGAGATTGGGCGGATCGCCCAGCGGGAATGGGAAATCCATTTGACGAACCTGGCCCTGGAAAACATCGAACCCCTCTTCATCCCGCAAACCATCGAGGTGTTCATGCTAAGCCTCGAAGGGATGAGTGTGAAGGACATCGCTGAAAAAACCAGGCTTTCGTTGAACGCGGTGTATTACCAGAAAAACCGGTTCAAGCGGCGCTTGGTGCAGGAGATTGCCCACCTGCGCGACGAGCTGGAATGAACGACATTCCTTGTTCGATATTCTTCATTCTTCGCCCTCTTCCTCGATGACTTCAATCCCCTTGGAGCGGATTCTGTTCAGCAGGGCTTGGGGGTATTCCCCGCGCCCGACGATGAGCCGTTCGAGGCCGAGGTTGCCTAGGGTCCAGGGTAGCTTATCCTGCGGTTCGAGCGCGACGCCGACCATACGCAATTCCCGAATATCAATCTTCCTGAGTTCACGCGCGAGGGAGAGGGGGGTGTGGCTGATGTCGAGGGCGTGGAGGTTGAGGGGGGCTAGGACGTTCTGCCGGTAAATCAGGGGAATGGTGACGAGGTAGGCGCTGTAGGGGCTGTGGGAAAGGTCGAGGTGCCAGCCTTCGGGGCGTTTGGTGAGCTTGAGTTCCGGGATGTTCTCCAACGAGAGTTCGTTCAGCCAGAAAAGCATTACGGCAACCAGCTTGGTATGTTCGCTGGGGTTGATCTCCGGGATGCGCCGGGTGTAGTGGTAGTAGAGGAACAGGCAAAAGTCGCGGTTGATCGCTTCGGTGTGGGTCATGAGCTCGGCCAGATCCCCATCCGGCAGCAGGTCATGATCGTTGGTTTTGAATTCCGCATATTGCCTGCAAAGCTCCAGCATGGCGGCATTCCTGGTGTCCAGCTTGGGTGCTTGCTCCAAGGCATCCCTTGCGGCATTGAATTGCTGAAGCATGAAGTGCATGCGGGCTTTTTCGAGCAGGATGGCTGTCCGGTTGGCCGGGTCGAGGTTCTTGTTTTCCAGGAGTCGCTCCGCCACGGGAATCATGTTTCTTGCGGTGACATAGCTGCGGACCCCTTGTGCGTGGTAGGAGAGGGTTGCGAGTTCCTCCCCGACCTTCAGCGACTTTTCCTGCTCCTCCTTGTATAAGGCGAAGTTCTGTTCGCCGATCTCTTTTTCGTGGCGGATGACGGAGAGGTTGATGCCCATGGCCAACGCAAAAACCGATAGCAGGGCGATGAGCCAAAGCGAAAGTTCCTTGTGGCGCTGGGTGAGCAGCATCAGGCGGGTGTGGAGGCCGGCGCGCTCCACCCGGGTGGGGAACCCGGCCAGGAAGCGGTTGATGTCGGCCTGCAGCTCCTGGACGGTGGCGTAGCGGCCGGCGGGCTCGGTGGCCAGGGCTTTCGTGGCCACGGCGCAGAGGCTCCGGTTCGGAGGCCGGGCGGGGTGCCGTTTCGCCGGGGGGACGATCCGGCCCGCGCGGGTGTTTTCCAGCACCTCGTTGGTATGGGCGCCCTCCACCGGGAGTTTGTGCGTTAGGAGGGTGTAGAGGATGGCGCCAAGGGCGTAGATGTCGGTTTGCGTTGTTTTCTCCCCGCCGGAAACCTGTTCGGGCGCCATGAAGCCGGGCGTTCCTTTCATGATGCCCGAAAGGGTCATGTCGTTCAGGATTTCCCCGTCCAGGCCGTTCAGTTCCTGTGGTGCCGCCGTTGGGGGCCTGTCCAGCCCCACATGCGCCAGCCCCCAGTCGCAGAGGAACACCTCGCCGAATTGCCCGACGCGGATGTTGTCGGGCTTGATGTCCAGGTGCAGCACGTTGCAGGAATGGGCATAGGCCACGGCATCGCAAACCTTGTTGTAGATGCCCAAAAGGGTGCCCAGCGGGTAGCGCTTTTCATAGGTTTTGTCGCCTTCCGCCAGTTTGTCAATGATGTCCTTCAGGCTGTCGCCCGGCACCAGCTCCATGGTGAAGAAGGGCGTACCCGCCTCATCGATGCCCATGTTGTATATCGGCACGATGTTGGGGTGCGTCAGGTTGGCGGTCAATTGCGCTTCGCGCAGGAACTGCTCCAGGTCGTCCGGTGTTTCGGTCTTGATGGGGTGGGCCATGGCGACACAGCGCTTCAACCGCTCGTCGAAGGTCCGCACGATGCTTTTTTCGCCGCCCGAGGCGATCGGGTCGAGTTTCCGGTAGCGCGCATCGGTGCTTTTCAGCGAATGCAGGATGGGGGTCGTCCATTCCAGTTCCTCGGCGGACGGCTTGTCCGGGTCGGCTCCATAGAATTGCCTCAAGAGTTTTTTTCTCCGCTCGGGGCGCTTTTTTCCGTTGTCCGGGCTGTCTTTCATGTTCAGCCCATTCCATAGCAAAAAAGCCGTTTAACAACGAAATAAAACGATTAAATATATTTATTTAAATGGGGCGGTGGATTCCCTGAGCCCGGAATAATGAATTTTTTTTAAAATACCACTGAAAGCGGCGTTTATAGTTATAAGGCGATGGGGTTGCCATGCCTTGGAGATAAAATGGTATATTTAGGTGGTCAATCTGCGAGCAACAACAAAAACAAAGGAGTCGAGATGAAAACAGGGAAATACACCGCATACGCGGCAATCGGCGCGCTGACGCTGGCATCCGCCCATGGCGCGGACCTTTCAGATGGCGGCGCTTCCACGCCTCCGGCGGCATTTGCCATTGCGCAGAACACTTCGGAGTTGGGAAGCCTCGGCACTCGCGGGGTCGAGTGGAAAAGCAGTACGGTTCATTCAACCAGCGGGGAGAGTTTTACCGCCGCAAAAACCGCGACGGCGGGCAGTATTTCGCTGTTCTTAACCTCCTCCGAAAATTTTACCGGTTATGATGCCGACTCGATCGCCCTCCAGGTGTTCGAAGGGGATCATGCCACCCGGAGCACCAATGCAATTGGAACATTTACATATGATCCGACCATCCTGGGCGATGGCGTGGGAAGCACATGGATCGAGTTTGGCCTCGGCTCCGGGATTGCCATGACCTCCAACAGCGTCTACAGCTTCCTGTTATGCTTCACGGGCGAAAACTCAAACCATACGTATTTCTTTAGGCGCAATAAAAACTCGGCCGGCTATGCCGATGGCGAGGAGCTGCGGGGCGCCAATGCGTATGACAACGACAACTGGGACACGGATCCGTGGGATGACTATGCTCCGATCGGATCCAGCATTACTGCGCCCGGTGGAGACCTCTGGTTTTCCGTCAACGAGCTGATCTCCGAAAACATACCCCCGGTCGCGGACGACATCGGCAAGACGACGATCCAGACCGACGCGGTGGCCATCACGCTGACGGGTTCCGACGTCAACGGCGACCTGCTGACCTTCACCGTTCAGGATTCACCGACCGACGGCACACTGAGCGGCACATCCCCCGATCTCACCTACACGGCAACGAACGGCTTTGCCGGTGTGGACTCGTTTACCTACTATGCCCACGATGGAACAACCACCAGCGAGCTGGCCACGGTAACCATCATGGTACTGGCCGGTTCCGGCATCATGTCCAATGTTGAAACCAACGTTCCGGCGGGACTCATTGGTGGGGACGACGCAACCACCCGCTCGCGGGAATTTATCCGTTCCGACTCCCAGACCTTTGTCGTCGGACAGTCCTTCACGCTTCCCGGAACCACAAACGTGACCGAAATCTACCTGAAGTCGGCTAGCGGCGAGGACTTCGGCGCTTTTGCGGGCAGTGTGGAAATCAAGGTTTTTTCCGGGGTTGGCGCTTCCGCTGTGTGGGAGCACACCTCCGTTTTCAATGGGGCGGCCAACGACCAGGGCGCCGGAGACGAAGTTTCCAATAATGACTGGGTCAAGTTCACGCTTCAGGATGGCGGTGTAACCCTGCCATCCGGTGAAAACAGTTTCCTCGTCCATTGGTCTGAAAAAGGCGAGGGCAACAAATGGGGGATCCGGCGTAGCGATACCGGCATCTATGGCGGCGGCAACCAGTATGAAGTCGTACTGCAGTCGGGCGATGCCTATCCCCAGTGGGACTCCGACCCGTGGAGCGGGATTGTTGCAGACAACGACGACGACCTGTGCTTCTACGTTTTCCTCGGTGAGCCACCGGCTCTTTCGCCCGAGGAACTTTACCAGGGCTGGGCAGGCTTGAACGGCGGCGACACCGACATGACGGTGGACACCGACCTCGATGGCATGGACGACCTGCTCGAATACGCCCTCGGCGGAAACCCGACCACCAACGATGCGGCCGCCATCCTGCCAGTAATCGCAGCGGACAGCGGTTCGTTCCTCTATATCTACAGCCGTCGTGAGGACTATCTGGATCGCGGCCTGACCTACAGCGTCCTGTCCTCGGCCGACCTCGTATTCGAGCCCATCACCAACGCCACAACCTTTGTCGGAGTATCGGCGCCCGCGAACGGATTCGAGTCGGTCACCAACCGTGTCTCAACCGCCGCGCAGGCCGCGCAGTTCCTCAACCTCGAGGTCGAACTGAGCAACTAGGGATTGGTGAAATCATTTGATTCGGTGCCCCGCAATCCGGGGCACCGGTAAATCGAAAACAAAGGAGAAACAAATGAAGAAGAGAACGCTTATCGCCTTGGCTTCCGTCGCCGCATTCGCAGCGCAGGCCGGGATTATGACAAATGTCGGATCAACGGCACCGACCGGCTACACGGTGGGTTCCGGGGATACCAGCACAACCCGTTCGCGTGAAGTGATCCGCACGGATACCCAGCAGTTTGTGATTGGCCAGTCCTTTTCGCTGGGTGCGCTCGGAGCCGGCGATGATTACAAACTGACCGACCTCTATATGAAGTCGGGAAGCGCTGAGGATTGGGATATCTATTCAGGCAACCTGCAGATCCGGATTTTTTCCGGAACCAGTGGTGCCGCCCTCGGCTCCTTCTCGTTCGACGTATCTGCCCAGGGCGATGGAACGGCCGCCAACGATGTTACGGCCAACGAGTGGGTCAAGTTCACGCTGGATAGCGGGCTCGTGGTGGCGGATGACGCCTCATACAGCTTCCTGATGACGTTTGACTCCTCTTCGGGCGCCAACAACGACCACAAATGGGGTTTCCGGCGCGACAGTACGGGCGTTTACGCCGGCGGTAACCAGTTCGAGGGGCGCAACAATGCTTCCTATAACATTGCCGACTGGGATACCGGCGGTGGAACCGAGTGGAACAATGTGAGCTCAATTGCTAACGACGACTTCCTGTTTGCGGTCGATGCCACCGTGATTCCGGAGCCGGCCACGCTCGGTTTGGTTGCGGCGTTCGGTGGTGCGGTTCTGTTCATCCGCCGTCGGCTATGCATGTAGGGGTTGCCTGTTTTTTTTAGGGAAAGTCGGGATGCGGCGTCCGTTGCCGCGTCCCTTGTTATGTCTAAGGGAAATCTATGAAGAAGTGGTGTGTATGGTTTGGTTTGTTGGGCGTGGCGTTTGCCGCCTGGGCGGTGGAGTGCACGATCGATTGTGAAAAGGACGGGGATCATGTTTCGGTTTCCTTGGCCTGGAACGAATCGCCTACCATGGGCTACACGCTGAAGGGTCGGCCAAGCCTTGCGTTGGGGGACTGGCTCGACCTGACCGCCCAAATCGTGGATGCCGGGCAGTTCCAGACCAACCTTCCCGGTTTGCAATATTTCTTCCGGGTCGACGATTATCTGCTTTCCGCGCCATCGGACGGTATGATGATGGTTGTTTCGGGAACCAATAGCGGAACGGATCCCGACTTCGGTGCCTATGCCCTTTCGGTGGATCGGTTCTGGATCGATTCAACCGAGATCACCAAGGAAAAGTGGGACGTCGTTGCGCAGTGGGGGGCTGATCATGGATATAAGATTTCCACGGCCGATGGCACGTCCAAGACCAATGGGCACCCGGTGGTGCAGATCACCTATGTCGAAAGCATTCTCTACTGCAATGCCCGTAGCGAGATGGAAGGACTAACGCCTTGCTATACGGATGGCGGCGGGGCTGTTTTCCGGACGTATAACTACATCGACCCCTTCACGGTTGCATGTGATTCCGGAGCCAACGGCTACCGTCTGCCCACGAACGACGAATGGGAATATGCCGCCCGCGCAGGATTGTCCGGCAAGCGCTTCCCGTGGGGCAACACCATCTCCCATGCCAAGGCCAACTATTATGCATGGCACAACAATCCGTTATACCCCTACGACCTGACTGTGACGGGCGATGCAGGACACCACCGTTCGTATTGGTTTAACGGCGATGTCTCGCCCTTCACTGCGCCTGTTGGGGATCTTCCGGCCAATGCCTGGGGCCTGTACAACATGGCCGGAAACGTGGCGGAGTTCACCAATACGGATGGGGCGTTCACCAAAACTTCGACCGCCATCATTCGGGGCGGATCCTACTTCTCGAATCCGGACAAGGTTCGTTGCGGCGATGCATCGGTGACCGCGGGCTGGCTGACGTCCAGCGAACAGTATGGCTTCCGCACGGTGGTCGGCGCCGACTAGGCCCTTCCCCGAAGGGCAGGAACAACATGTTGTTCCTTAGCGAACATGTTGTCCGGCGTAGCGCGGATATCCGATCCGCGTTTCCTGGGCAGCGGGAACTCGCATCGGATATGCGAGCTACGGCTTGGCATCGGCTGCCGAAGGCCTTTTGTTCCGGGCGCAGCCCTGGAAAAAACCTAGGCCCTTCCATTCCCGCTTCTTGCCATCTTGCGTTTGAAAACAAACCATCCTCAGCCTGCTTTGCGATTAGGGTTTCGGCAGTTCAATGGTCAGCTCGACGGTTTTCTTTTTCGGCGGCATGCAGACCCCGGCATCGGTGCAGAGCTGGTAGCCGGCCGTGATGGAAACCATGCGGGGGGTGTAGTCGAATTCCGGCAGTACGGTGATGCCCTTTTTCAGGACAACGATGCCGTGATATTCGGTGCTGCCGTCGGCATCCTTCCTGCCTTCGGGATAGACGGTTTCGCCGAATTCCAACCCTTGGATATCCGAAACTTTGATCGTCATGAAGTTGAAGGAATCGCTGGCGGTGGCGTGGTGCCCTTCGGGGATGTTGTAGATGACCTGCAATTCCTTGCCGACCACCCGTGCAGACACCATCGGGAGCTTGGAATGTTCAAGGCTTTCATCTACTGCCTTATGTGCGGAAAGGGGCGAATGCGCCAACGCGAGCGCACCGAACAAGGCAAGGATCTGTCGTTTGGTTTTCATGTTTCTCTTTCCTAATCTGTTTTATGCAGACTCAGGCCGAGGCGCTGTTCAACGGAGGCCTTGTATTTTTCCGGGGGCGGGGGTGTGCCCGCCATGTTCTGCTTGAGAAATTGTACCAGTCGGTTTTGCAGCGCCTGTGCGGTTTCGGGCTGCTGTTCGATCAGGTTGGTGGTTTCGCCGATATCCTGGTTGAGGTTGTAAAGCTCATCCTCGTCACCGTTGAAGAACATGAGATATTTCATGCCGCTTTTTTCGTCGTAGATGGCGGCGTTGGCGCGTTGCCCCCACTTTTCGCGGGTGTCGGGGAAATACCAGACATATTCGCGCGGCGGCAGTTGCTTGCCGGCAAAGACAGGCAGCAGGGAGCGGCTGTCGGTTTCGGGGGGCGTCTGCCCGGTGGCTTCCATAACGGTGTTGAAGACATCGCCGATGTAGATCGAACGGTTGTATTCGCCGCCGGGCTGGATGCGCCCGTTCCAGGCCATGAACGCCGGGACGCGCACGCCCGCTTCGTAGGTGGAGTTCTTTCCGCCGTTGAGCGGGGCGCAGGGCACGTCGTCGGTGGTGGAGCCGTTGTCGGAAAAGAAGATGAACAGGGTGTTGTCGTATTCGCCGATGGCCTTGAGCTTTTCGAGGATGCGCCCGACGTTGGTATCGACGGTTTCGAGCATGGCGGCATATTTGGCGTTGGTTTCGCTGGTGACCAAATCCTTGCCGGTCTTCGGATCGTGGCGCACGGTTCGTTCGAGACCCATCGCCTTGATCTTCCGTTCATACTTTTGGATCAGCTCCTTCTTGGCTTCCTTCTTGTTGTGGACGGAATAGAGCCAGTAGTTAAGGTAGAACGGCTGTCCGGGATTGCGGCCGTCGATCAGCTTGAGCGCTTCGTCGGTGAGGCGGTCGGTCAGCTGCTCGCCTTCCTTTCCACCCTCGTTGAGCATCGGTACGCTGTTGCGGTTGTGCGCTTTCCCGTTCCACAGGTATGGCCAGAAATAGGAACCGGGGCCCCACGCCGACCATCCGCCGATGTTGGCGTCGAACCCTAGATTCGTCGGGAGGGATTTGAGTTTTTCGTTTCCGATGTGCCACTTGCCGACGTGCCAGTTCTGGTAGCCGGCCTCCTTCAGGTATTGCGGCAGGATCTTCTGCCCTTGCGGGAGGTAGTGCATGTGGTTCCACATCTGCATTTTCATCGGGTGCAGGCCGGTCAGGGCGGTGGCGCGCGCCGGGGAACAGATGGCGGTGGAGGTGTAGGCCTGCGGGAAGCGAATGCCCTCCGCGCAGAGGCGGTCGATGTTCGGCGTTTCGTAGAGCTTGGCGCCGAAGCAGCCAAGGTCTTTCCAGCCCATGTCGTCGATCAAAATGAAAACCACGTTGGGCTTCTTCTTTTTTGCCGCGTAGCCGTTGCCGGCTGCGGCAGCGATTCCCAATGTCTGGATAAATCCTCTTCGCTTCATTTCTATTGTTCCTTTCCGGCATTTAATAAAAACGCAGTATCCGTATGGGCCAGAACCTTTGGAGGGGCAGGCGCTGTCTGCCTGGGCGCACAGCGTGCGCCCCTCCATTCGAGGTGGCTATAGTTTTGTTTAACCGCTTTAAAATATTCTCCAACGGGATTCAGGGTTTCTGCGTAAAAATGGATGGCAGAAAAATTGTTACTTTTTGAGGCGGAACCGGTGGTGGTGAGAGCGTGGCAGAGGGCCATGGTGCTGTTGCTTTCTGCATACGTCCTTGGCCGATCCAGCCGATCAAGGTGTTTTTTTATGTCCGGTTTCATCAACTAATCAACCTTCTTGATCGTCAGTTCGAGCGGTTCCGCTTTGACGGGCAGTTCTGCGACGAAGAAGCCATTGCCCTTGTCGATGAACGAAACGCCTTCGGCGACCGGCTTCCCATTGGCGAGCCAGAGACCGAACGGCCCCGCTTCGTGCAACCTGAGCTGGAGGGTATCTGTGTTGGATTCGATTCGTTCGACCGCGGCGGCGGGCAAGTATTTGTCGGTGCGGCCGATCACCGCATAGCCGTTTTGGATCGGGCTGAGCTGCAGCAGGCGGTCGCCGAAGCCCTTGATGGACACCTCGGTGCCGTCGCCCAGCTTCTGCGCTGTTTGCTGGTAGTAATCGAAAACGACCAACCCTTCGGGCGGGAGCTTCCAGTCGCCCGTGTAGGGCTGGGCCATGCCGCCGGCGGCCACGTAGTCCGCCGGGGTGATGGTGGTGGAATATTCGGGGTTGTCGTTTTTAGCGTCGCCGTTGAAGTTGTAGACGGCCATTGCGGCGGAGCGGTTGGCCAGCGGAGCGACCACGCGGTAGAGGCGCCGGGCTTCCATAGGTTGGAAAATATCGTCGGGCAGCGGCGCGGCCGGGGCGGTCGGGCGCAGCAAGAGGCCGTCCTCGTAGCAGAGCGGTGTGATGTTTCCGATGTCGAGGTGGTCGGAGGGGTCGGAGAGATAGACCGGCGCGCCGGAGAGCGCCTTGGAAATGGCCATCATGCGCCCGGCAAACTTATCGTTGGAGTGAAACATGTCGTGGTCGCCCCAGGCCATCTGCCCGAGCCACGGGATGGCGGCGTAGGAGTCGTAGAGGTGGGTCTTGGCCTTGTTCAGGTTGCCCTTGCTGTAGTCGGCCGAACAGCGTCCGACCGACGAGTCGGAGGAGTTGAAGAGGAACTGCGGCTGGTGCCAGTTGCAGTTGATCAGGCCGTCGAACAGGTCGGCGACCACGCGCTGGTAGGTGCGGGCGTAGGTGACGGTGGCCTCGGCGGGGTTGTCGATGGCGTGGGTGTTGTCTTCCGGGAATCCGGCGGTGATGGAACCTTGCGACGTTCCGGCGTAGTAGGGGAGGAGGCCTCCGTAGAAATCGACTTTCACAAAGTCGATATCGTCGCGCTTGGAAAAGCTGAACAGGTAGCGAAGAAACGCCTCGGCATCTTTTGCATTGGGCTTGGCCACCATTTTTTTGTTGTACGTTTTCATCATGTGCGTGTTGATCCCGCCCAGCTGGCCGGGGGCGCGGACGGCATTGCATTCGCCCATGAGCGCGTGCCACATTCCAACCCAGCGAATACCGTCGTCGGTGCGCAGGTCGGTCAGCGGTTTATACCCGTTGGGGAACGTGTCGGTTTTCGGCGTCAGGGTCTGGTTGTTGAAGTGGCCGTCGTCGACGAGGAAATAGCGCACCGGCGCGGGGGAGGCGGCCAGCCCCTTGAGTTCCTCTGCGAGTTGGTCGGAACTGATGTTCTTTTTGTATTCCTCCCAGGAGCACCAGCCGAGGTAGCGGAACATTTCGGGATAGTCCTTTTCCTCGCGCAGTTTCATGTGCCCTTGGATCTGTGGCGTTTCGGCGGCGGCTTTCCAGACCTTGGAACAGGCCTCGTAGGGGTTGGTGCCGGTGGCCCAGGCCACGACCGGAAAATCGCCCTTGATGGCCGCCTTGCCGTGGGTGCCGAATTTCAGGATGAAATCGGTGCCGTCCGGCGCGAACCAGGCATAGGCCTGGTCGCCGGAGAGCGGCAGCACGGCGAGGGTTTTGCCGTTTTTGAGATCGAGCAGCAGGAAGATGCCCCCTTCTTCGCCTTCGGGGGAGGTGATGTGGCGGCTGCCGACGCGGTTCCCGGCATAGGGCCACCATTGGCTTTTGTAGTAGACGCCGCGGCTGAACGAGGGAACCTTGAGCGTAAAGGTCTCCATCACCCCTTTGGAATCGGGGGTGGCCGAATGGTTTTCAAGGATTTGCACCCCGTTTTCCCGGGATTGGAGGTCGATTACGGCTGCATGGGCTGAAACGAGGCAAAGGGAAGTGGCTACTGCGAGGCTGGTTCTGAGGTTCATGGTTGTCCTATTGTTGCGTTTGTTTTTTATGTAAACGCCTTCCACAAGCAGATCTTGAAAGCAACTGGCCTAAATTAGCAAAAAACACGTTTTCCAATTGATTCGGCGCGGGGAATAAAACATATTATCACGGACGCATCAAACCTATTAAAAGCAAACGGGACACTAATATGAAGTTGAATTGGATCAGAAGGCAGTGGGTTTGGGGGCTGGTGTTGTGCGCGGTGTTTGCCGCCGCAACAGCTAACGTATACGGGGCAGGGAAAACCCCGCAGCCGCCGAATATCTTGTTTATTCCCATCGACGACCTCAAGCCGATGCTGGGTTGCTATGGCGATGAAACGATCAAGACGCCGAACATCGACCGTTTGGCCAAACGCGGCATGGTGTTCCTGAACAACCACTGCCAGCAGGCGGTGTGCGGGCCGTCGCGTGCCAGCCTGATGACCGGCCTCTATCCGGATAACACCCGCGTTTTCGACCTTGCCACCAAAATGCGCGACCAGAATCCCGACATCCTGACCCTCCCGGAATACTTTAAGCAGAGGGGCTACGAGACGACCGGTCTCGGCAAGACCTACGACAGCCGGTGCGTCGACAAAGAGCTCGATGGGCCGTCCTGGTCGATTCCGTACTCCACCCGCGGGGAAAACCTGATCCTCGCCGATGGGTTCGATGCTCCCCAGTACGCCTACCAGCACCCGGAAACACGTCGCCTGAACAAAGAGCTCGAAAACCGTTGCGAACAGGAGAAGAAGGAGGGGGGACGGAGCGAAAAGGAAATCATCCAGTCCTCGCCCGGCGCGCGGCCTACCTACGAATGTTATGATGTGCCCGACGACGCCTATTACGACGGCGCCCGCACGGCCGGTGCCATAAAGCTGCTCGAAAAGCTGGCTGCAGCCGACAAGCCCTTCTTCCTTTCCGTCGGCTACCAGAAGCCTCACCTGCCTTTTGTCGCCCCGAAAAAATATTGGGATCTGTATGACCCCGAAAAGATCAACCTCGCCGAATGCGCGGAAATGCCCGAGGGGGCACCGTCGATCGGCTACCAGCCCGGCTGGGAAATCCGCGGGATGTATTCCGATGTGCCGGCCGGCGACGTCTTCCCCGAAGCGTACCAGCGCACGCTTATTCATGGTTACATGGCCTGCGTGAGCTACATCGATGCGCAGGTCGGCCGCCTGCTCGACCAGCTCGACGAGCTGGGCATCGCCGACAACACCATCATCTGCCTCTGGGGCGACCACGGTTGGCACCTGGGCGATCACAATATTTGGTGCAAGCACACCAACTTTGAGCAGGGCACCCGTTCGCCGCTCATCGTTGCCGCGCCGTGGACGAAAACGAAAGGGGAGAGCACCGAATCCCCGACCGAATTTGTCGACATCTTTCCGACCCTGTGCGAGCTGGCGGGACTTGAGATCCCGTCCCACCTGCCCGGCAAAAGCATGGTTCCGCTGATGGACGGCGAGGCGGTAAAAGTGAAGGACTTCGCCTTCAGCCAATACCCACGCACGCCTTCGGGAAAGGTCTACATGGGCTACAGCCTACGCGACGAACGCTACCGCTATACGGCCTGGTACAAGGTTCAGGACGAAAAGCGCTACAAGGCCAAGAAACCCGGATTCGGCATGGAAAGCAAGCCGGCCTACACCGAACTGTACGACTACGAAACCGATCCGCTCGAAACGCGCAACCTCGCCGTCGATCCGAAGCAGGCCGGGCGCGTTGCCGCCTACGAAAAGGCGATGCAGGAAAAGATCGCCGAAATCGCCGCCTGCAAAGTCAATCCCGACGGCGCCGTTTCCGCACCGGCCCCGGAGTCGGTCAAAATCTCCGCTGATGCGCACATGACCCTTGAGGAGTTCTTCGCCAACAAAAAAGCCTACTGCGCCAAAAAAGGCAAAGCGTACAACGAGTCCATGTACCGAAAGAACATTGCCGAACTCGATGCCAATGGCGACGGCCTTCTTACCCCCGACGAATGGCCCCACGTCGCTGAATAGCCAGGCGGGCCGCGATTTCCAAGGTCTGGAAATGCATGGGAGCCTTCGGGACTTCCGGCCATTGTCTGTATTAAGATGCTGTTCAGAGGGGTTATGTATAGAATATCGCAGGTTTGACTCATGCGATTGCTCAAAATTGGAGGGCGAGGCTCTGTCCGAGCCGCTGCCGAGGTTCGGTTCCAGCTCGGACAGAGCCTCGCCCTCCGGTTGTCTTTCACAATCTCAGACTCGCTGCGCGGCGCGGAGGGGCACGTCCTGCAATATTGGTTTCCCTGCTGGATGCCACTGTTACGGTTGATGTTGTAGGACGCGGTTCTTTTCGAAGAAAAGGCCGTGTTGCTTTTCGGCAACTCCCCTAATCCTCCGTCCGTATCGAAGCGGAGGGTGGACGCCTTAATGCAACCGGTCAGTTGTAATACGGGTCGATGGTCTGGATGGTGCCGTCGTCGCTGTATTTGAGCTCGGCCATTTTGATGTTGCGCAGGTGGGTCTGGCCCATGGAGAGCTGGCAGTCGTGGTAGAACAGATACCACTTGCCCTGGTACTCGGCGATGGAGTGGTGCGAAGTCCAGCCGAGCACGGGGGTGAGGATCTTGCCGGCATAGGTGAACGGCCCGTAGGGGTTGTCGCCGATGGCATAGCAAATGTTGTGCGTTTCCCCGGTCGAATAGGAAAAGTAATACTTTCCGTTATACTTGTGCATCCACGGCCCCTCGAAGTAGCGTTTTTCGAGGTCGCCGGCCTTCATCGGCTCGCCGTTTTCATCGAGGATGAGGATTTCGCGGACGTCCTCGGCCAGCTCGGTCATGTTGCCCTTCAGCTTGGCGACGCGCGGGGGAATGGCCGGCTCGTCGTCCGCCGGGTAGACATCGTCGGAGTGCTCGTTGTTGTTCCACTGCTGGAGCTGTCCGCCCCAGAGGCCACCGAAATACAGATAGTGCTCGCCGTCGTCGTCCTGGAAAACCGCCGGGTCGATGGAGTAGGCACCTTCGATCTCGGCTTCTTCGGCTTTGAACGGGCCGCCCGGAGCATCGCCGACGGCCACGCCGATGGCGAAGATGCCGTTCGGCTTGCGGGCGGGGAAGTAGAGGTAGTATTTGCCGTCCTTGTCGGCGGCGTCCGGCGCCCACATCTGCTTGCCGGCCCACGGGACATCGTCGATGTCCAGCGCGCAGCCGTGGTCGTTCACCTTGCCGAAGGGGCGGTCGAGCGAAAAGACGTGGTAGTCGCGCATGGCGAAGTGGTCGCCGTCGTCGTTCATCGGCATGTCGGTTTCAATGTCGTGCGAAGGGTAGATGTAGATTTTTCCGTCGAACACATGCGCCGACGGGTCGGCGGTGTACCTGTGGGTGACGAGTGGGGAGTTCTTGGGCTTCATGGAGGCCGCGCGGGCCATATCGCGGGCGGTCACGATTTCCGCGTCGCTGAGGCCTTCGGTATCGATCGTTTCTTCGGACATTGCTGGTTCCTTCCGTTGGGGCGGGTTAAGGGCAGTTGTGCTTTCCTGGTGGAATAAAACGATATATATAAAATCGGATGAAAGCTTCAAGCTAAATGTCGGTTTTTTGTAAACCGGTATGAATAGGCGTATATTTATGAGGTTGAAGTGACATCCTTAATTTTTTGCCATGGGGAAAAACATTTTATTTCTCGCTTGCCAAGCGGAGCCTCATGGGATAAACACATGATAAATCGCTTTATTCGCCTATGTGCTTCCCGGCGGGGAAGCCGCTGCGGGGCGGGTAAAGGGAAACCGAATTAGAGTAAGAAATCAATCAGGTGCCGAATGCGCCAAGGAGTAAAACCATGAGTGATATGGATATACGCAATGAATTCATCGACAATCTGTTGGGAAAAATGACGCTGGAAGAAAAAGTGGGGCAGTGCTTCACGTTTTCCTGGCGCGGGTCGATTGTCACCCCGGCCGTCAAGGCGCTGATCGAAAAGCTGCATGTGGGCGGTCTGCGCATCGAGCCTTACACGGCTGAATCGGCACGTTCCACCTACTACGGCAAGAGCCTGGCCGACACCAACTATGAAAAGCCGGAAGGCTACACCGACATGCCGAAGACCTACTTCACGGCCAAGACTCCCGGCAACTACATCATGCCCTCCGAATATGCCACGCGCATCAACGAGCTGCAGTGGATTGCCCTCAACAGCTCCGGCGGAATTCCGCTGAACATCTGCACCGACAACGAAGGCGCTTGCACCAACGACTACCAGTTCGGCGGCATGCCCGGCTATCCCGCCCTGATGGGGCTGGCCGCCACCGGCGACCTGGAGCTGACCAGGAAGGTCGGTAAGGCCATCGCCCAGCAGCTCCGCGCGGTCGGCATCACCATGCTGCACTCCCCGGTCTGCGACATCAACGTCAACGCCGCCAACCCGGAAATCCGCTTCCGCGGTTTCTCCGACGATCCGGAAACGGTTGCCGAGTTCGTCTGCGCCTTTTCCGAAGGCCTCATCGACGGCGGCATTATCCCGATGGCCAAGCATTATCCCGGCCGCGGCGATTCCTCCACCGACGCGCATTACGAACTCGAGCAGATCAATGTGGATAAAGACCGCCTGCACGACGTCGAACTGCGTCCCTACAAGCGCATGATCGAAAAGGGCTGCCTCAAGGGCGTCATGACCTGCCACAGCGCCTACCCGCTGGTGGTGGGCGAAGACCTTCCGGCCACGCTCTCCAAGGTGCTCGTTACCGACATTCTGCGCAACGAACTCGGCTTCGACGGGGTCATCACCTCCGATGCCATGGGCATGGGCGCGATCGTCAACCGCTACGGCCTGCCGAACGCCTGTGTGATGGCGCTCCAGGCGGGCGTCAACCTGATGCTCTGCAAGTCGGACGACGAAACCCGCGAGCAGGTCTACTACCGCATGCTCGACGCCGTCCGTAAGGACGAAGTCACCATGGATCAGCTCGAAACATCCGTGCGCAAGGTGCTGGAAGCCAAGTACGACCAAGGCCTCTTCGAAAACGCCCAGGTCGATGCCGCCGCCGCAACCGCATTCGTGCGCAACCCCGAAATCCTCGAGGTTGCCCAGCAGGCTGCCGAGAAGTCGCTGACGCTCATGCGCGACGAAGAAAACCTGCTGCCGCTGAGCCAGGACAGGAAGGTGCTCATCATCGAGCAGCTCAAGATGGCCGAGTTTACGCCGAACGATATCTACCAGGGTCACTGGCGCCTTAACCGGGAAATCCTCAAGCACACCGACAACGTCATCAATGCCGACTGCACCTTTATCCCGACCGTCGATGAGATCAACTTCCTTTGCGATTTGGCGCAAGAGGCCGACGTGGTGGTGGCCACGAACTTCTTCTGGCGCCATGCCGGCAACAAGGCCAACACCGAGCTGGTGGAACGGTTGATCGCTGAAGGCAACGAAGTGGTGGTTGTGACCAACGACCCCTATGCGGAAGGCGCTCCGGCCACCGCCGGCACCGTGCTCAACTGCTGGAGCCTGATGGGTGAATCCCTGCAGGAAGTGGCCGAAGTCCTCTTTGGCAAGAAGAAGGCCGGCGGCAAATTGCCGGTGGGCAATTTCCAGGAATACGTGGGCGACTCGAAGGCTGAAGTGGCTGAAGAGCTGGTTCCCGCGTAAACTGTGACCCCCCTGGCAAGGGAACCCGTCCCGGGTTCCCTTGTATTTTTTTTAACGTTAGGAAGGTGACCGATGGCCTATCAGATTCAGAACCCCGACTATGCCCTGAGTCCCGAAACCGGTATGACGCGCCAGCATTGGATTGACGCAGGCAAGCATCTGCTCGACGGCGTCTTCCAGCACATCCCGAATAGGGATGCGCCGATCAAGCTGCCCAAGCAGAGCGATGTCATCTATCCCAAGGCCGACGACCCCGCCTGGCGCTTCAAGTCCGAGGAGTTCGAGGGGCTCTCGCGCACCTTCCTGCTGGCCGCACCGCTCATCAACGCCGTGCCGGACATCGAATGCAGCGGCACCAGGCTGGCCGACTACTACGCCCACCAACTGTTGCTGGCCACCGACAAGAATTCGGAGCGCTACCTGTGGACGATCAGCGAGCTGCTCGAGGAATACGGCCCCGGCTGGTACCAGCACACCGTCGAAGGCGCCGCACTCGCTATCGGCCTCATGAACTGCCGCGAACAGATCTGGGACAAATACACCCAGGAGCAGAAAGACCAGATCGCCGCCTTCATCAGCGACTACGCCCACAGCAAAACCCTTTCCCACAACTGGCGCTACTTCACCGTCCTCATGCTCACCTTCCTCAAGGTCAACGGCTATGCATGCGACGAAACCCTGCTGCAGGATCATCTCCAGCACATCATGGCGCTCTACACCGGCGACGGCTGGTACCGCGACCTTGGCTTCGACTACTACACCCCGTGGGGCTTCCACTTCTATGCCCCCATCTGGTGCCGGTGGTATGGCAACGAGCACGAGCCCGAGCTGGCCAAGGTCATCGAGCAGCGCCACGCCGAATTCATGAAAACCTACCCGCTGATGTTCAGCCGGGAAGGGCACCAGATCATGTACGGCCGCTCCATCATCTACCGCTGCGGCGCCAGCGCCGCGCTCGCCACCGCCTTCATGGTAGACAACACCCCGGCCGATCCCGGCTGGATGCGCCGCATCGCCTCGGCCAACCTCATGCAGTTTGTCGGCCGCGACGACTTCTACACCGACGAAGGCGTTCCCTGCCTCGGCTACTACGGGCCGTGGGATCCGATGGTGCAGTTCTACAGCTGCGCCGCCAGTCCCTTCTGGCTGGCCAAGGCGTTCACCGCCGCCCTTATGCTGCCCGAAGACAGTCCGTTCTGGACGGCCACCGAGAACCGCGGCGAGTGGGACGAAATCGGCGACGGCGTCAAATCCGTTACCCTCGGTGGCCCCGGCCTCACCATCACCGCTGACGGCAAGACCGGAACCAGCACCGTGCAGATGGGCAAGGTGAAGTCGTCCGAGGGCTACAACGCATTGCCGCCATACTACAGCCGCCTCGCCTTCAACTCCGACTTCCCGTGGGAGGACGACAACGAAGAGGGCGCCGTGCCGATGCAGTATTGCGCCACCGAACTCGACTATCCCGAAGACCGCCTGCTGCCCTACAGCGTCGGTTTCTGCGGAAAGCGCGACGGCGTGGTCTACCGCCACCTCGAAGTCAAGGCGCACCACGACGTGCCCGGCCGGTTCGACCTCGCCGACATCATCGTGCCCGGCGGCATCCTGCGGGTCGACCGCCAGCGCCTTTCGACCCGCCACGAAGTTTCGCTTGCCCACTACGGCCTGCCGCATATCGGCGGGGAAGCGGGTAAGGTGGCCCGCTCCACTGTGGGTGGCAAGGACTGCATCATTGCTTCCATCCCGGGGCGCCAGGTGGCCTTGGTGGCCATCGAGGGTTGGGACGGCGTAGATTGCCGTTTCCACGAGGGGCACAATGCCGAGGCCGATGAGAGCACCGTGGTGTTCGCCTACCGAAAGCGCGGCAAGCATTACCAGGGCATGCCGCTGCTCGCCACGCTCATGCTGTATAAAACCGACGACACGCCTTTCACCGACGAGGAACTCTCGGTGGTTAAAAATCTCGAAGTGGTGCCATGGATGGAGGGCGGCCAGCCGAAGGGCGCGAAGGTCGAATTGGCCGACGGCCGAACCCTCACCGTCGATTACGGCCATATCGAAGGCAACATTTCATACTAAACAAGGAGTTTCCAATGTTTGGAAAAAAGACGGTTGCGGCCGCGTTTACCATTTTAGTGTCTCTGTCTGCGGTTGCGGATGGTAGGCCGAATATCCTGTTTATTTCGGTCGATGACCTGCGTCCCGAACTGGGGTGCTACGGGCAGGAGTATATGATTACGCCCAACATCGACCGCCTCGCGGAAGAGGGCGTGCTTTTCGAGCGCGCCTACTGCAACTATCCGGTCTGCGGCGCATCGCGCGCCAGCCTGATGACCGGGCTGCGCCCGACGCCGGATCGTTTCAACATCTATTATTCGCGGGCGGACGAGGATGCTGCCGGGATTCCGGATATTGCCGGAACGCTTAAGGCTGCCGGCTACCGAACCATCAACAACGGTAAGATCTATCACCACCACGACGACAACGAAGCGTCGTGGGACGAAATCTACCGCCCGAAGGATTTCGCCCAATACTTCAACGAGGAAAACCTGAAGATTATCGGCGACCGGAAGGCGGACGGTTCCAGCCCCAAGGGTTGGCCGTATGAGGCGACGGATCGGCCGGACGAAGCCTACCAGGGCGGCAAGGTGGCGGCCAAGGCCATCGAGGAGCTGCGGCGCGCGAAGGAGAGCGGGCAACCTGCTTTCGTCACGGCCGGCTTCACCAAGCCCCACCTGCCGTTCAACTGCCCGCAGAAATATTGGGATATGTATCCGGCCAACACCATCGCCATGCCCGACAACTATTTCGCGCCGACCAATGCGCCCGTCGAGGCCATCCATAACTTCAACGAGTTGCGCAGTTACTACGGCGTGCCGGAAAACGGCGCGCTGCCGGAGGAAATGGCGCTCAAGTTGATTCGTGGCTACCGCGCCTGCACCACCTTCACCGATGCCATGCTCGGCCGCATTTTCCAGACCCTGGATGAACTGGAAATGTGGGACGATACCATTGTCATCCTGTGGGGCGACCACGGCTGGCAGCTTGGCGAGCATACGCTCTGGTGCAAGCATGCCAACTTCAACACGGCGCTGCAGGTGCCGTTGATTGTCCGTGCTCCCGGCAAGTCGAAGGAAAACTCGGCGGCGCTGGTCGAATTTGTCGATCTATATCCAACGATCTGCGACTTAACAGGAATCAACAAACCGGAACACCTCGAAGGAAAAAGTTTTGTGCCCCTGCTCGATAAGCCTTCCCGGGGTTGGAAGAAAGCGGTCTTCGGGCGCTATGGAAAAGGGGACTCGATCCGCACGGCGCGCTACCTCTACACCGAGTGGCGAAACAAGCAGGGCGAAATCGTGGCGGGCATGCTGTACGACCACAAGGTCGATCCCGACGAAAACAACAACGTGGCCGGCCATCCCGAATACGCGGATGTGGTCAAAAGGCTCTCCCGCGAGCTGAAGGCCGGCTGGCCGCATCTTCAGAAATAAACAACTTCGAAAAAGGAATCAGAACATGGACTACGTTGCCCAATTAAAGGCGCTGCCGAAGCAGCACGACTATTTTATCGGATTCGACAGCGACGGCTGCGTGTTCGACACCATGGAGCTCAAGCACAAGGAGTGCTTCTGCCCGGCGGTGATCAAACACATGCAGTGCCAGCCCGTCAGCAAGGCCGCGCGCGAAGTGTGGGACTTTGTGAACCTCTACAGCAAGACCCGCGGCTGCAACCGCTTCCTCGCCATTCAATATTTCCGCGACCTGCTCAAGGAGCGCGCCGATGTGAAGGCGCGCGGTTTCCAACCCCTGGAACTCAAGGAACTCGACGCATGGATCGGGCGCGAAACCAAGCTCGGCAATCCGGCACTTCAGTCCGAGGTTGAAAAGACCGGCAACGAAGAACTCCAGCGCATGCTCGACTGGAGCCTCGAAGTCAACGCCCGCGTCGCCGACATGGTCTCCGGCGTTTCCCCGTTCCCCTGCGTGATGGATGTTTTAAAAAAGGGCAACGAAATGGCCGACATGATCGTTGTTTCCCAAACCCCGCTCGAAGCGCTCGAACGCGAGTGGGAGGAAAACGGCATGACGCCCTACGTCAACCTCATTGCCGGGCAGGAGCACGGCACCAAGTCCGAGCACATCCACTATGCCACCGAAGGCAAAGGCTACGACGCCGACAAGATCCTCAAGGTGGGCGACGCCCCCGGCGACTACAAGGCCGCCATGGACAACAACGCCTTTTTCTATCCCATCGTCCCCGGCAACGAGCAGGCCTCCTGGAAGCGGCTCCTGGACGAAGGGCTCGACAAGTTTTTCGCAGGCACCTTCGGCGGTGAATACCAGCAGATGCTCATCGAGGAATTCGACGCCGCCTTGCCCGAAAAACCGCATTGGGACTAATACGCAATTAACCTGCCTGATCTTGATTCAGCTAATCGGGGGCTGGAAAGCCCCCGCTCCGGAGGGGGGACATTCCTATCCCCCCTAAAATCGATTCAAGATCAGCCAGGTTAATTCCGTATAAACCCAACCGGGCATTTTTTCACGAAAGCGCACACCCCGAAGTTCCGCCGGCCCCGCGCGCATGCAGGGGCGCACCCGCGAGTGCGCCTTCCCCGGGAACGCCGAGCCCCGGCTCGGCATCCGCCACCCCCTACAGCAGATCCAGCGGGCTGCCGCTGGACAAACCCGGCCGGTTGAGTACGTGGGTGTAGATCATCGTGGTCGAAACATCCGCATGGCCCAGCAGTTCCTGCACCGTGCGGATGTCGGAGCCGCTTTGCAGTAGATGTGTCGCAAACGAGTGCCGCAAGGTGTGGCAAGTCACCCGCTTGGCAATTCCCGCCTTTGCCGCCGCTGTCTTGATCGCTTTCTGCAGTCCGTTTTCATTGATGTGGTGCCGTCTTTTCATTTTCGTCCGGGGATCCTCGCTGATGCGCGTTGCCGGAAAGACATATTGCCACATCCACTCGCGCTCGGCATTCGGATACTTGCGCGCCACCGGTTCAGGCAGATACACAGACCCAAACCCGGCCTTCAAATCGGCCTCATGCTGCCTTTTCATCAATACCAGATGCTCTTTCAAATCCGCTACCAGCTTAGCCGGGAGCGGGACGCGGCGATCCTTCCCGCCTTTCCCGTCCACCACCATGATATAGCCGTTTCCAAAATCAATATCCTTAACCCGAAGCCGAACACACTCCATCAACCGCAATCCCGCCCCGTACAGCAGTGATGCCATTAGCGCAGTGCGCCCCTGCAGCGCCCCCAAAACCGCACCGGTTTCGTCTCTCGACAAGACCACGGGCAATCGCCGCTTCCGAACCGGTCGCCGATAGGATCCGAAATCGCCCAGCTCGATTTCCAGCACCTGGCCATAAAGGAAAACCAGCGCATTCAGAGCCTGCGCCTGGGTCGAAGGCGCCACCAGCCGCACGAGTGCCAGATATTCAAGATATTCGGGAACCCTCGCTCCATCCGCCGGGAAGCATCCGCCGCAAAACCGCGCAAAACGCTTCGCCCACTCCACATAGGCCTGCTCCGTGCGAATCGACATGCCCCGCACCCGTACGACCTGCTTAATCCGCTCCACCTGCTCCATCGCCTTGGAATCCAGCCCGTTGCTAGGCTGGGGTTCAGGCGCGGGTTTTGCCGGGGGGTCTTCCCGCGCAAGGGTCGGGTGCGTTGGCTCCAGATCCTCGCAAGCCGAGAGCCGCCCTTCCCAGTCGTAGGCCGCCGGCCAGTCCAGTTCCGTCATTTCCAGAAACAGGATTCTGAGTGCGTAAATGACTTGGCGCAACTGCCAGACCTTAAAACCGGGCGTTCTGCCTAACACATCGAGATAGGAATCGAGATAGGCAGAAGACACAGCGTTCAGTTTAAGCCCGTCCAGCCCATAAACGAACTCCTGCGCACGCCGCACATGCCACTCAGCATTTCGGCCGGAGACCCCGTATTTGGCGAGCTTCTCGGCATACTTGCCCCAGAACACCTGCTCTTTGCCCGACATTTTTCTTTTCACATGCTCTTTAGCCATGCATTCTACCTATCACATAAAAAAAGGCCTGTTAAGGAAATAAATAGGCAGATGCCGTTTCTGCCTAATCAACTGTTCGATTCCTTAAATAGGGAGTATGATATGAATAAAAACTTGATTTGGATGGCTACACTAATAGGAAGCATAAATGCTGCTGTTTTTTCTCAACATGTTTTTGAAATCACCTCATTTTCAAGCAATGGGCAGTTGACATGGACTAACTCATATGGAGCATCAGAATTCAGCATTGAATGCTCAACCAACTTGTTGGGCGAATGGACAGCAATATCTCCAGAATTAGTCAATATTCCCGGAACAAGCTATAACCACGTTGTTGAAATCCCCCTCAATCCAGATCTACCAGAACAGTTTTATCGTGTAGTAGGATCAATACCTAATGTTGGTGTCGATTACCATTCCTACAGCTCCGACTTTAAACTTTCGTCATTTATTAATATGTATCACCAGCCCTCTGTGCGACAAATTGTCCAAGCTCAACTTCAAGGTATGGCTGACAGTGGTGCCACACGTATCTCGACAAAAATCTGGCTTGTAACGGAACCAGGTTCTTCAACATTCGGTGATACATGGCGATCAACATTTCCTTTGTCAGATCAAGAACAAGCTAATATCCGCACCTATGCCCAAGATGTAGCTGATGTAAAAGGGATTGGAGGAAACAGACTAAGGCTTGACCTAGGAATGCTTTGGTTGGGAACTGCTGACTATACCAGAGGAAACCCTGCTGACGGCCTAGGCTGGAGAGCATTATCTGAAGACGTTTTCACCAATCGTGTAAACCTTACAACCGATAAGGTAATAGCAGCAGTATCTGGCATTGACCGTCCAGATGGTGTTCCTGTGGTAGAAACGGTTTACCTTAACGGTGAAGTTATGATAGGGGCAAAGGCTAATGAAGAATGGTTTATGAACAACCTGTACCCTCGCTTTGTCTCTGTAGTCAGCAATGCAGGGTTTACACCATCGGTTTATTTCATTGTAGCCGATTCTCAAGAGAATGTTTTACAGAACGATTATGTGGATGCCGAACACCCAATTCTCAACAACCACCGCTCAATGTACTGGGTTTACAGAACATTAAGACATATGTCCGACAACAGCCTTCCTATTCCTGCACGTATTGACTTTTCCTACTACGTTCCCTCTTCAGGCGCAACCTATCAAAGTTTACTTTCTCGAGTACTTCATGATGCCGATGCAACGTTACCATCACTTGGCGCTCCACAATCATACGGTCTAGCAGAAACATACTACTTTGATGATGATTCTGAGAGACACCTTTACGGCCAAGCAATTGCAGAAGAAATGAAATCCAACCAACGCCTGAAACTTATCACTTTCTGGACTACACCTGATGGTGGTGGTACTGGAGTAAACATGGCCTATCCATTCGAATTTAATGATTATAGGTTAACCGCCGAAAAATAAAGATCGAACAAGAACATTGAGCCGACACGGTACAACGCCCGGATTTTTTAAGGCAACGTTTATTCCCCGTGACGGCTCATGTTGAACGTTGGGGATTTACAAATCAATACAAGGAGAAATATGAAAAAAGGAACAATAGCAATCATTGCGATCATCGCCGGAGTCGGATTCTATTTTGCAAGCGCACCTTTTAAAACAAAGGTAGACGATACAATTAATGAAGCCACCAAGTGGACGCCTAGAAATATTCAAAAAGATCCCGCTGGCTATGTCACGTGGGCAATATCAGAAGCTGATCGCGCTGTTCAAGATATTGAGGTTCGAACCATCGCGTTGAAGCAGCAATATTCTAAAAGCAATGAGTTGCTCCTGAAGAAATCCAGCGAAGAAAAAACGACATCCAAACTGCTCTCCGATTATAAAGAAGCATATAAAAAAGCAGCGCCTCGCTCATCGTGGCCAACAGAGGTAAGCAAAAAAATGTATTCCGAGCAACAATTGAAAAATCAGATTGTATTGCTCGGTAGAAAACTAACTGCTGCGACGACACAAAGGGATCAATTAGAGGTCTTTCAAACAGAGGTTACTCGTCATTTAGATGATTTATCCCTCAAGAAAGATGAGATTATTGCTAATCGCTCTAATCTTCGCCAAAAACTTGAAACCATAAAAATGAATGAAACAATTGCTAATATTGATGAGTTTCATGCCGAGATTTCTGGGATGCTTGCAACTGTAGACGTCGTTTCAAACCAAAGCACAATTCCCACCACAGATGAGCTAATCAGGCAAGAAATGAAGCAGACCACGCTAGAAGATGAATTCAGCTCAATCATGGGTGAATAAAATGGGGAGAATATCACTTCTAATTGCACCTCACTTACTAATCGCATTTCTACTTCTCATCCTGACAGGGTGCGGAGAAAGTGTTGAAGAGCGACTTCGGCGTGAACTACGTTTTTGCCGATCAGAAAAAAGCCAAGTCGAGAGTGAGCTTGGTGCAAAAAACTATGCAATAGGAGTAGAAAAAGAAAAAGCGCAGAGAGCACTGGCTGAACTAAATAGTTTTAAGGTTCACAACCGTGACCTAGAAACACAACTGGCAAAAGTTAAGTTAGATGCCAAAGAGAAAGAAGAATACATCAATCTTGCCGCAAGCAACGAACGACACCGTCGTGATTTAATGAAGCGTATTGAATCCCTTGAAAATGAGGTGAGTAAAATCACAGCCATGCGGGATAGTCTGAAAAGTGATTCGGAACATCTGCATAATTTTCTAGAGCTAGTCGGAGCTCAAAAGTTTGTACACTGGGCATCAAATGTTGACTCACTATCTGACGATGAGCTGCAATCTTTCGGAAGTGCTTCTTTATCACTGGGTATATCTGAAGGTGTTTTGAAAATTTCATCAAAACTCATTAACCCTGCAATCCCAGCCAAACTAAATGTAGGATCGTCTGTACAGGTAGATTCGTATGACCTTAGCATCGATTATAAAAGCAGTTTGTGTCAGCTCCATTTTCCAAATGCAAAGGAGATAAAGTCTGCGCTGAAGCTATCTGAAAGCAATCGATGTGACATTTCAATCAAACTGAATGATACAGATGTAATTCTAGGTTTTCTTGCGCCCGAAAAGAAATGGTTCAGCAAAGATCTGAAATTTGATCTCATCTCGGTGAGATGTGGCGACACCGAGATTTCTCTCAATAAAAATTTTCCCAACAAAGAAGTGGAGCCTACTCGGACAACGCCGGCAGGTGACGGCGAAGTTTAATTCCCGAGCGGCTCACTTCGAACGTTGGGCTATCCGAGAATTGAAACGAGAGTTCGCAACGTATCAGCGCATTCTCTTTTCGTTTCGCGCTGTCCTTTGCGCACAGCATTCCCCATTTCGGCCTCTGGTGCTCCGTCTTGACATTTCGGGGTGACAGCTTCTCTTTCCCATCGTTCTGCGAGTTCAATCAACACTTCATTTTTCATCTAACCGTCTCCATTAAAAAGCCCAACCATGGGCCTGAGTTTACCCGGGAAACGCCGGGTCGTTTATGCAAAGTTTATTTCCCGGGCAACTCAGCCCTGTCGTTGGGCAGAGATAAAAATGTGGTTTATATCAGGGAAAGGGGTCAGTCCTCGGATTTAAGTGAAAGGGGTCAGTCCTCGGATTTAAGTGTTGAGGGGCGCTCCGATTAATGGCATGGTCTGGGGATGCCAAGGAAACCAAGAGTCGAGTATGCGGGTGCGATCTACCACGTGATGAGCCGGGGGAACCGGGGCGATCCAATCTACCGGGACGGCAGGGACTGCGAAACGTTTTTGGATACGCTGAACGAGGCGTGTGGCCGCACGGGGTGGCGGATACACGGGAAAGGGGTCAGTCCTCGGATTTAAGTGTTGAGGGGCGCTCCGATTGATGGCATGGTCTGGGGATGCCAAGGAAACCAAGAGTCGAGTATGCGGGTGCGATCTACCACGTGATGAGCCGGGGGAACCGGGGCGATCCAATCTACCGGGACGGCAGGGACTGCGAAACGTTTTTGGATACGCTGGACGAGGCGTGTGGCCGCACGGGGTGGCGGATACACGCCTTTGTTTTGATGGGGAACCATTACCACCTGTTGCTGGAGACGCCGGAGGCGAACCTGGTGGCGGGGATGAAGTGGCTGCAGGGGACGTATACCCAGCGTTTCAATGCACGACATAAGCTTTGGGGGCATTTGCTGCAGGGGCGTTACAAGGCGATACCGGTTGACCGGGACGCAGGCGGGGGGTATTTCCCGACGGTGGCGAACTACATCCACCTGAACCCGGTGCGCACCAAGGTTTTTGACCTGGGGCAGGAAAAGCTGGTGGATTATCGATGGAGTAGCTATCCGCTCTATCTGCGCCCGTCCAAAAGGCCGGAATGGTTGGTGGTGGACCGGGTGCTCGGGGCGCTGGGAGCCGGGGACGACCGTGCGGGTCGCGAGTGGTACCGGAAGCACATGCAGAAGCGGGTGCTGGAAATTGCGGGGAACGATACCCCCCGCGAATCCGATCCGGCATGGGATAAGATCCGGCGGGGATGGTTTTTCGGGTCGGACGACTTCCGGCGGGAGTTGATGGTGCGAATTGATGATGGCTTGAAGGGGAAACGGGCATCGTCGTTCAGCGGGGAGGCCATACGGGAGCACAACGAGGCGGAAGCGGATAAGCTGATCGTGCAAGGATTAGGAAAACTCGGGGTGCTGCCTGGACAGCTGGAAGGCATGCGTAAGGGCGCGCCGGCCAAGATGGCTTTGGCCTGGTTGGTGAAAAAAAAGACCGTGGTGAGGAATGAATGGATAAGTGAACGCCTCTCCTGCGGACACCCCGCAAATATTCCGGGCTACGTCCGGCGGGTTGAATTGGCGGATGGCGGGCAGTTGGCTGAACTCAAGGAAATACTTAAATCCGAGGACTGACCCCTCGCCCCTCTGCTTAAATCCGAGGACTGACCCCTCTGCTGACCCCTCTGTCCCTCTGGTGCCCCGTGCAGAAAATTTCTTCAACGGGAAGCCGAGGTGAGAAAAACCTGACAGCAGTAAAATGTAGCGTTCCGGCAGCGTGTTTAGTTATGGACGACTGAATTTTACGAGGATTTCTTTATGAAGAAAGCGATGCTGTTGGGATTGATGTGTACTCTGGCCATGGGGTCGTATGCCGTGCCGCTTGAGAATGCCGGCAGTGCCGTCCCGTCGCTGAATGTGCTAACGGGCTTTGATACGACCGAAGCCTTCCAGCAGGTGGTCAAGAACAAGCCCGGAGTCAACCAGACTGCGATGGGGCAGGTTTTCACGCTGGGCACGGGGGCTTTCGAGCTGTCGGCTCTGTACTTGAAATCTTATACTAGTGAGGATTTGTCCAACTATTCGGGAACACTGGAACTCAAGATTTTTTCGGGAACCGGCGGAGCGCCTCTGCAGACGTTTGCCTACGAGTTCGGAACCGGCTCGGTTGCCAAGGGCGACTGGATCAAGCTCGACCTCGGTGGATATGCGTTGCCTTCGGGTGGGCAGTATTCCTTCCTAGTCTACACTCCAACGGCGGATGCTGATCATGACTGGGGATTCTGGAAGTCCAAGAACAATGAATACGGCACCACCGGTGATCACGGGCTGTACGTCTCCGCCAACGATTACACCAGCGTCTGGAATTCATCCAACCCCTGGATAAACGTCGCGCATCGTGCCGATAGCGACGACCACGCCTTTTTTCTGACCGGATCGGATGGAAGCGGCGGAGGGGTCGACAGTCCCGATACGCCGGCCGGTGTTGCGGCGCTGGCGGGCAATGGGCTGGTCAGCCTGAGCTGGGATGCCAACACCCAGGCCGGCTTCGGCCATTTTGTGGTCAAGCGCTCGACCATTTCCGGAGGCTCCTACACCGCGCTGCCCGGAGCCGTTCCCGTCACCGACCATTTCATCGACACGAACGTGGTTAACGGAACCACCTATTATTATGTGGTGTCCGCCGTGAACACCGAAGACGTGGAATCGCCCAACTCCGTCGAGGTGTCCGCTACGCCGAACGGCTCCATCGCCCGCCCGAATATTTTTGTGATTTACATCGACGACCAGGATCCCTCCTACGGCTGCTACGACGGTGCCTTCGGCATCAGCCACGACGCCGCGCTCACCCACACCCCGAATATCGACACGCTGGCCGCCGCCGGTGTTCGCTACGACCGCGCCTACGTCGTCAACCCCGTCTGTTCTCCGTCGCACACCTCGCTCTTCACCGGCAACCACGTCACCACCCTCGGTTGCCCGCACCACAAGAGCCACTACATTGACGAGCTGCCCGAAGGCCACGGCTCGCTGCCGGAGCTGCTGCGGGATGCGGGCTACTATACCGTCAACCTCAGCAACGGCGACATACGCTGGGGCGCGTCCGGCAAGATCGACACCAACTATGAGCGTCCACCGATCATGAACCCGGTCGAAGGCGACGACCCCTGGCAGTTCGACGCCATCCACGGGTTCGATTTCACGGGGCCGGCCACCGCACCATCTTGCGATCCCACCACCATCTTCATGGGCGGCAACTGGACAAACCGCCTTGCGGGGCAGCCCTTCTTTGCCTGGGCGAACATCGAAACCGGCAAGGCGCATGGCTTCGGCACCGGCACCACCTGGGCGCAGGCCAACGGCGTTGCGGTCGATCCGGACGATATCATGCTGCCCCCGTACCTCGTCGATGCGCCGATCGCCGACTGGAAGGATTATGTTGCCAAATCGCTGAACTCCATTTCATGCACGGACTATGTGGTCGGGCAATTTCTCCAGGGATTGGAACTTGCCGGAGAAGCTGAAAACACACTGGTGATCCTCGCCTCCGATCATGGGCGTGCCACCATGCGCCATAAGCAGTGGCTTTATGAAACCGGTATTCACGTGCCGATGATTATCCGCTGGCCGGGCGAGGTCGCCCCCGGTTCCGTTGAAACCAACCTCACGAGCATCATCGACATTGCCGCCACCTGCGTCGGCGCGGCCGGCGCAATCCGCCCGCCGAAAATGGAAGGGCTCGACCTGATGGGCGACGACCTTGCATCACGCGTCCACGTATTCGCCTCGCGCGACGGGGTCGACGGCACCTTCGACCGCTCGCGCACGGTGGTGGGGCACCGCTACAAATACATCCGCAACTTCTACCCGGAGCTGCCCTACATCAACGGTAGCTATGCCACCAGCAAGCTCGACGGGCGCGGCATGCAGGACGACCTCAACCTGCTGACGACCGAACAGCGCCGCTTCCTTGAAGACCACAAGGATGCGGAGGAGTTCTACGACCTGCAGGCCGATCCGTTCGAGGTCAACAACCTGGCGGCCGATCCCGCCCATGCAGACAAGGTGGCCGAATACCGCCAGCTCCTGGCCGAGTGGATGGAGTCCACCGGCGACTACGCCCCCGACGCCCACGTGACACTCGGCGGTATTGCTGCGGTAACCAGTGTGCAGACGCTGCTGAACGAATACGCGATCCTTAATGCGGATGCCGACGGCGATGGGCTGAGCTATTACCACGAGCTGGCGTTGGATCTTGATCCGAATGTGATGGATGCGTCAATGGCCACCTCCTATGTCATCAACGCTTTCCAGGAAATGGACTACACCGTGCGCAACCTGCGCGACGGGGTCTCGTACCAGGTTCAGGTTTCAACCAACCTGGTCGATTGGCAGGTTTACACGAACTTACCGGGCGACAGTGCCGGAAGCCCGACGACTCTCACGCTTCCGGCCAGCATCGCTGCTGGCGGAAAACTGTTTGTTCGGATGGTGATTCCGCAGTAGATGGTTTCTGCTTTTTAATGAGTGTTCTTCTGCTTTGGGTTGGATAGGTTGTGCGTATGAAACTGTTGCATTCAATGTTGTTGGTGGCCGTGTGCGGTCTGTTGGTTTCCTGTTCAACTAACTGTCCGGTTGAGGTGGTCGAAACAAAATCCGAAACGTCGGGACTGGTGCATCCCGGCATCCTGCAGTCCAAGGCAATGCTCGATGTCATGAAGCGGGATATCGAACAGGGGCATGAGCTGCGCACGGCGGCCTGGAACGACATGCGCAAACATCCGCGCGGTAAGCTGGGGTGGTTTGGCGATCCATGGAAAGCCCCGGAGGAAATCCTTGGTGCCGATAACCTGCATTTCAAAACCGCCGCCGCCATTGCCAACAGCCATGCGCTGCAATGGATCGTGACGGGCGATGTTTCGAAAGCGCAAAAGGCAATCAAGGTCATCAACCACTGGTCGACCACGCTGAAGTCGATCCGCCCGGAGCCGGACGACGAGCATCTGCATACGCGGCTGATCATGGGTGTGCACAGCGGCTACTGGGCGCAGGCCGGCGAGCTTCTGCGCCATTCCGGTGCGCCGTGGCCGGAGGCGGAGCAGAAGCAGTTTGAAAACTGGTTGCGTGAAGTGATCCTGCCCGCGATGGAGCCGCGCCCGAATACCTTTAACGGCAACTGGGATGCCGCCTGTACCTGGAGCACGATGGCCATCGCGGTCTTCCTCGACGACCGGGCGTTGTTCGTCGAAAATATCGAGCGGCTGAAGTCCGGCGACACCAATGCGCGGCTGACCCACTACCTGCTGCCCAGCGGCCAGTGCCAGGAAACCGGGCGCGACCAGGATCATGCCCAGATGGGTCTCGATTTCCTTGCCCGCGCCTGCGAGATCGCGTGGAACCAGGGCATCGACCTCTATGATTTCGAGGATGTGTCCATTGGGCGTTCCGTTGAATACCTTTCGAAATACAACCTCGGCCACGACGATGTGCCGTTCGAGGTTTATCCGTCGCCGGTTGGGGAGGGGAATGCGCACGACGCGGCCACGGCGCCTTCCGATAAATACCGAGGGCGCTTCCGTCCGCTCTACGAGCTGGTGTACCACCACTACCACTACCACGACCGCAAAGGGCAGGAGATGCCCTTCACCCGGCAGGTGCTGGAGCAGACGCGCATCGAAAATCCCGGCTACTATTGCGACTACTGGAACACCCTCTGCTTCGGGGAGTTGGATGATGCCTCGGGAAAGCCTTGTAAAACCGATGGAGATTGACGCTGTGAAATGCGGCCGTTTGCCCTTGGTTGCATTCCATATGGGTTTCGTGCCAAGGTGTTTTCCGGAGAGTTGATTATGGTTGCGGAAAAATTTGGTATGTTGCGGAAATGGTTCAACGCGCTTTGCCTGGCTCCAACCCTGTTGTTGGCCGGTCTCCTTTGGCTCCCCGTTAACAGCCCTGCGGCCAAGCTTTTCGCCGTGACGGCTTCTTATGGGGATCCTGCGGCGCGAAGTCTGCTGGAAGTGGAAAACAGTTCGTTCCCGGATCTGGTTAAGGATTTGATCAACAACTACCAGCAGTTTGAGGTGTTGCAATCGTACTCCGATTATTCCGCTAAGATCCGGTTTTTTGCGCTCCCGGATGCGTTTGAGTTCAACATCAATAAAAACAACGCCAACGGGCTTTACGAGGTTCGGGTTGTTTCCAAGCTGACGGGGCTGGATAAAACCTTCGAGGCGGTTGATAGCGAAGACATGCAGCAAAAAATAATCGATTGGCTGTGGGTTGAGGGCGATGACGAAGCCTTGGAGTTGCTGGAGGAGATTTTCAAAAAATCGACGGCGGTCATATCCGACGGAAGCCCCGAAGCATCGACTGCAAGAATGGCGGACAGCGCCTTTTACCTTTTCGGGTTTTACCACGGTTCGTCGCTGCAACCCGCAATGAGGGGAGCTGAGTCGGGAGCGCATATTGAACTGCGCGTCAATTCCGACTCGACGACCTTCAAGAGTCCGGTTGGAACGTTGCACGGAGACCGGCTGTCGGTTGCCATCCCGTTGTGGCTGCACTTTAACAGCAGGCTCTCCTATGTCGGCCAGATGGATGTTAGCCAGCTGGATCTTGAGGGAACCAGGTTCTACGACCTTGGGCTGCAGACCGGGCTGGCCGTCCGCCCTGTGGTGCGGAAAAGCGAGGAGCGGTTTGGATGGCAGATCACACCGTTCATCGGCGCCAAGAGTGTACTTTCTTCGGATGCCATCACGGCGGCGGTATTGTACCATGTCGGCGTCAACAACCGGTTCGAGTGGCGCCTCTACGAAAGGTCATCCCTGTCGTTCACAACTCAATACGCCGATTATCACAACATTAAAATTGAAATTGATGACTATGAGTTGAATACGGAAATTGATCAGCAGATTGTCAAAAACGGTCTCATGCTCGAAGTTCCTCTTTTCTGGAAGCCCCTCTACGGGCACCTGTTTGCAATCGATACACGGTTCATCGAGGATTTCGGTGAGAATAATTACCAAACGTATGGCACGGGCTTGAGCTTGCGCGGAAAAACCTTTGCGTTCTCCGCCAACACGATGTTTGAAAAAACGGACAGTCTGGAGCGGGTGCAATTGAGGCTGAGCCTCGGCTGGGATCTTTGAGGTGTAGTGGGAGTTAGGAATGAAGTCAAATACACCCAGTTTCAGCGCAGTAGTCGTCATTTCGTTATTGTTATGCTCCTGCTCCACATTCAAGCCGAACCCCGAAGCGATCGACAGCTCTTTGGAGCGGAAGAAAGTTAAAAGCACCGACGATGTTACCGTTTCGATGGTTATCCCCTCCGCAAAGGAAAGCGAGAAGGTCTTTGGTGTTGATCTCGTCAAAAAACGGATTCAGCCGATCTGGGTTGAAGTCGACAACCGGACCGACACCGAGCTGATCCTCATGCCCATCCTGATCGACCATGACTATTATGCACCTCTTGAGGTTTCGTATAAATTTCGCAACCGCTGGTCCAAGTCCAAAACCCGCATCAAGGATGACTTCTTCATCGACATGCAGATTCCCTATGAAATCCCACCGGATTCGGTTGCTTCGGGATACGTCTATGGACGCCGGGAAGCCGGTGTGCGTTATGCCAAGGCCATGCTTGTTCGGGATGAGCACGACCCGATTGAGCTACCGTTTGCACTGCAGGTTCCCGGTATTCAAGCCGACTACGAGCAGATCGACTTTGACAACCTCTACACCGAAGACGAATTTATCCGCATCGATGATCCCAGCCGGCTGCGGGAAGAACTCATCAAGCTCCCCCGCTGCACCGTCGATAAGAAAGGAAAGCACGAAGGGGATCCGCTCAACCTGGTGGTCATCGGCATGGCCGAAGCCGCCGGGCCGGCATTTTCCCAACGGAACTGGGACATTACCGAAGAGATTCGCTGGGGCACCATTTTCAAAACCGTACAGGCGTTCTTCATCGGTTCGCGCTATCAGTTTTCGCCGGTGAGTTCGCTTTACGTATTTGGCCGGAAGCAGGATCTTGCCCTGCAGAAAATCAGAAGCACGATCCACGAGAGAAACCATCTTCGACTTTGGCTCACCCCCATTGTGTATCAGGGAAAAGATGTGTGGATCGGGCAGATCAGCCGGGACATCGGCGTCCGCTTCACCACCAAAACTCTTGTCACACACAAAATTGATCCGGATGTTGATTCCGCCCGGCTTTATCTGGCCCAGGATCTCCTGCTTACACAACATCTTCAAGCCATTGGAACGGTTGACGGCGTGGAAAGAGCGGATCGCGATGCACCGAGAAGAAACCTGACGGGTGATCCCTATTTCACTGACGGCCAGCGGCTCATTGTTATCTTTTCTCCCGAGACTGTACCCCCGGACGACTTGCATATTCTCGAATGGCCCGAATCCGGGGAGCAGGAATAGCTTATCGCGGACACTGTGCGGAGTGGTGTCGTGGCGATGCAGAGGATGGTTGGTATAGTCCGAGGCGACACCCATCTATCCGGTTGTGAACATCACTTGCGGCCCGCCAACCACGACGGTCCGTCCAAGTGAAAAAACGACCGGCTCTACTCGCGGTAGGGTTTGAGTCGGATGGTGCGGAGTGTCCATGTGGCGGATGCTCCACCTTCCGAGAGGACGAACATCTCGTAGCCGGTGTCCTGCCGGAGCTGTCCGCTGGAACCTTCGATCGCCGCTTTGCCGGCGCTGGCCTCGGCACCCATCTGGTAGATCCACTTGCCCGACTGCGCCTTTTTGAGTAGTTCGGGACTGGAGAAGGCCAGCAGCGCTTTATAGCGCCGCCCGCCCCAGCCGCCGCCGAATTCCATCCGCGAGACCTTCACATAGGTGCGCTTTCCGGTGGCACTCTCCACCACGACCCCCCGTCCGCCGCCCCCGCCGAAAACGGGGACTTTCAGGACATTCATATCGACCAGCAGATAACCGGGCAGGGAATCCAGTTTTTCGCGCAGGCCTGCATGCTTCCCTTCGAAGCGGGCCAAGGTCTGTTCTTCCATGCGGTTGATAGCCGACTGCTTTTCAATGGAAATCGTCGTGCACCCGGAGAGGGTTGCCATCAAAAGCGCTAAAATTATGGGTCTACTCATACATGCCTTATGCCAAACTCTCACAATTCATTCTTGTAACCATCGATCCGAGAATTCAGAATTAAACATATTATTTGGGGGACTGTTATGAATTACAAGGCATTTGTTTACGGGGTTGTTTTAGTATTAGCCTGCGTGGAAAACGGCTTTTCCGCCACGAACGAATCGACTGGGGCAAAATCCCCGCCGTTGGAAAATGAGACAGAGGAATATCCTTATTTCCTGCCGTTTCTGGGGCAGAAGGCGATCGATGCCGGCGAGGAGATTCCCTTGCCGCTTGGCATTTCCGTGAACTACTACGGCGTCAGGCGCGACATCGATGTGGCCAGCGTCTCCGCCAGCCTCAACGACAACCCGCTGCAGTCCGTGGATGAATATGTTTCGTTTGATGTAAGCACCGAAGTGCAGTCGGCAACCATGCGATTGGATGCCTGGTTGTTTCCCTTTCTCAATGTCTACGGTCTGTTCGGCGGGATCGATAATACGTCGGATATCCGCGCCGATGTATCCATTGGGGGAACCAACTACAACATCCGGGCGGATGGTAGCTTCAGCGGCCTGACCACCGGGTTCGGCGCTGCGCTGGCCGCCGGTTATGCCGACTTCTTCATGACCATCGACGCCAATCAGATCTATTCCGAGCTGGGCGATGCCTTCGACACCCGTTTCAGCGGGCAGATCTATACCGCCCGCGCCGGATGGAAGGGCAAGATCGAGGGTCACAACACCCGCATTTGGCTTGGCGCCACCTATTGGGATACGGAACGCGAAATGACCGGGTCGATAGACACAGGTGGGGTCTTGGTCGAGAAGATCAATTTCCAGGTGGTGCAGAAGCCCGTCAACCCGGGCAATATGAGCGTTGGCTTCAACTATGAAATCACGAAGAAGGTGAACATCGTGGCCGACTACGGCTTCAACTTCGACGATGCCCAACTGCTGCTTGTTTCGCTGGGATACCGTTTCCATTGACGGAAACCTATCCCCTGTAAAAAAAACCATAAGAAGGAGGAGAAACCATGAAGAACAGATGTAGATGCATGCTCATGTTGGCGGCTTGCCTGTTGACCTCGAGCGTTTGGGCGGGGATCGAAGGCTGGGGACTCGGAGTCGGGGTTTTCGATGAAGACGTCGGGGTGCAAGGCCGAAAGGATTTCACGATGGGGGAAGCCGAGGTGTCGCAGATCTCACTTCAGGGTTCGGTTTTTTTCCACGACAAGACCACCTTCCGTTTCGACGCGAACTACCACCATATCCTGAACCCGGAATCCTCCTTCAAGCTCTATCCGCTGGCCGGTGCCGAGTTCTCCATCAACAAGAAGTCCAACCGCTGGGGCGCCAACCTTGGCGGCGGCCTAAACATCAAACTTACCGAACACAACGACCTGTTCATCGAACTCAAATATGTGTTCGGCGACTGGGATGGGTTCGGCCTAATGGCCGGCATCCATTTTTAATGGGGGTTCCGGGGTTCGAGCATTCCAAACAACAGAAAACAAGGCATCAACGACCATTGAATCCCGCTGAATAAGCGGGAACGACCAAGGAGGCTGACATGAAAGCAACGATGAAACCAAGAATATCGAGAAAGAGGAATAATGCGTATAACACGCCCCTAAGTGTTGCGGTGGCTCTTATGACCATGCCTTTTGGCATTTGGAGTGTTCACGCCGAAGGCAGCAACAAGCCAGTTCCCGTCAATGTTGAAAACTTTGTCAGAGCGGAGACTTCCGCGCAGTTTGATCGAGTTTTGGACATGACAGAGGGCATCAACAAATTCGTTCACCTACGTGGTCCTACCCCACTTGACAAACAGAACGTCATCCGGATGAACCGCGATACGCTTTACAGCGCAGCCATTGTCGATATCAGCAAAGGGGCGACCCTCATTGTGCCCGATGCGGGCGAGCGATATATGTCCATCATGGTCGTCAACGAAGACCACTATATCAACAAGGTGATCCATAAGCCGGGCAGACACCGACTGACGGTCAAGGAATATGGAACACCGTTTGTGAACCTGTCCGTGCGCACCTTGGTCAACGCGTCAGATCCTGACGATATCGCAAAGGCAAACGCCTTGCAGAATCAACTGAAGATCGAAGCGAAGTCTGCGAAGCCATACACCCACCCTGTCTATGACGAGAGAAGCTTCAAAGAAACCTATGACGCCCTGCTCGTACTGGGGAAAGGGATGCCCGACGCGAGTGCCACCTTCGGGAAGAAAAAAAATGTCGACTCCATTCGCCACTTGCTTGGGACAGCCTGGGGCTGGGGTGGATTGCCTGACGAAGAGGCCTATTACCTCAACGTAGAACCAAACCTACCGGTCGGCGCCTATCAGCTCACCGTCAAGGATGTACCCGTGGATGCATTTTGGTCTGTTAGCATGTATAATAAAGACGGCTATTTCGAACCCAATAAAGAAGAATCCTACAGCGTAAATAACCTGACAGGCACACCCAATGAAGACGGTTCATTTACAATTCATTTTGGAGGTGACCCTGAGAACCTGAATCATCTGCCGATTACTGAGGGTTGGAACTACACAGTGCGCTTTTATCAACCTCGTAAGAAAATCCTGGACGGAAGCTGGATCTTCCCAAAGATTGAGCCCTTGAAATAGCTTTATAAGCCAATCGGAGAACGACCCATGAAAATAAGATCCATATTGTTCCAATGGAGTTGCCTGCTGGCTGCCTTCGCTGTAGTCGGTTGCATGACGCAGAGTGCGGTAGAGAAACCGCTGCCCCCTGAAGAGGCTCGGGAAATCGCCAAAGAGGCGTATGTTTATGGGAATCCGCTGGCGGATAGCTATCGGGTGTTATACGGCTCGTTTGTGAATGCGAAAGACCCTGAGTACAAAGCGCCGATCAATGAGCTGAAAAATATTTCGCGGGTTTATACGCATAAAGACAAAGCCGTCCAAACCCCTAATTCGGACACGCCGTATAGCTGGTTATTGTTGGATCTGCGTGCAGAACCGTATGTGCTGACGGTGCCCCCGATGGAGAAAGATCGCTATTTCAGCATCCAGCTGATTGATCTCTACACGCATAACTTTGACTACATCGGAAGCCGAACTACGGGGAACGAGGGAGGCAACTACCTGATTGCCGGTCCTAGCTGGACGGGCGAGAAACCGGATGGTGTGACGAAAGTGATTCCAGCCGAAACCGAGTTTGTACTGGCCCTCTACCGCACCCAATTGTTTAATCCAACGGATCTTGAACAGGTGAAGAAAATACAGGCGCAGTATAAGGTGGACTCGCTCTCCACATTCCTTGGAACCGCTGCGCCGGGAGCGGCTCCGGAGATCGACTTTATTGAGCCACTAACGCGCGATGAGATCAAAAAATCGCCCAAGGTTTTTGAGCAAATGAACTTTGTGCTGCAGTTTTGCCCGACACATCCATCGGAAAAGAAGCTGATGAAACGCTTTGCCAAACTGAATATCGGCGCGGGAAAAACCTTCGACTGGGAGGCGTTTTCTCCGGAAATTCAGGCGGCTATCGGCCAAGGCATTGCCGATGCATGGGAAAAGGATTTTGCCGCGTTGAAAGAGGCCGCAGATGCAGGGGAGATTGGTTCAGGGGAAGTTTTTGGCACTCGTGAACACTTGAAGAACAACTATCTCTATCGCATGGCCGCTGCAGTACTGGGCATCTGGGGAAACAGCGAAGAAGAAGCCATGTATCCGAGCTACTATGTCGATGCGGATGGACAGAAGCTCAATGGGGCCCATTTCTATACCTTGCGCTTTGGAGCGGACCAACTTCCGCCTGTTAACGCCTTCTGGTCGCTGACGATGTATCAACTGCCCGAAAGCCTGCTCGTCGAGAACCCGCTCAACCGCTACCTGCTGAACTCGCCCATGATGGACGATTTTGTACGCGATTCGGATGGAGGCATTACCCTCTACATCCAGCACGAGTCGCCCGGAAAAGAGAAGGAACCCAACTGGCTTCCGGCCCCAGCTGGACCGTTTTCTTTAAATTTACGCCTCTACTGGCCCCAAGAAGAGGCGTTGAACGGATCATGGCAGCCGCCCGCATTAATTAGAGAGTCGAAGTAACCAGCAACGAAGGATTCAAATTCATGAAAAAACAACGGTCTAAGGTCAAATTTCAGTAAAGGGCGATTTTGAATGTAAGAAATCTAACGATCAGATTACTATGCAAAACCTGAATCATAGGAGAATACATAATGAAAACTGGCGGAAAAAAAACAGTGTTGTGGAATAAAGCGTTGCAGTTCGTTTTTGGGTATTTTGTTATTTTGGCCCTTGCTTCACCCTGCCTTGCTGCGGACGACGCTTCGCCTGCTCAAAAGTCCAAGGAGGCGGTAAGTCGATCCGCGCAAAATGTGTCCGATGGTGTTGCAACATTGCAGACCCGGATTTCGGATAACCGCCTGGTAAACCGGACGCGCGACGAGAATGTGGCGTTTGTTATGATGGGCGTGCTGGTCGCTTCCGTTGCGGGTATGTTCTCCAAGGTCGGATGTACCGGATTGGGCATCGCAGGGCGTTTGGTTCTTGGGCTGGGCGGTGCGTTTATCGGGGGCATGGTGGTGCGTGTTGCTGAGATAGATTTTGCGTGGGGAACGATAACCATCGGTTATGAGGAGCTGTTGTTTTCCCTGCTCGGTGCGGTTGCCATTGTCGCTGCATCGCGGGGCATCCAGTATCAGCTGAAGAAAAAAAAGTCCAAATAGTTTGGCTGCCCATGCGCTGGCGGAGATCGGATGCCGGTTCAAATCGGAATGCTTCCTTATTTTTGCAACAAGGGGATAAGATGAAATTATTACAGCCTATTGCCCTCCTGCTGCTTGCAGGTTCCGTTGCCGCCCATGCCGCGGAGACCAACCGCGTGGACGGGGTTGAGCCTGATGAAGAGGAGCGCTCCTGGGTCGCCGCCCCGCTGGTGGTAATGAATCCTGCATTCGGGAACGGCGGCGGTGCAGTCGGCCTCTATTTCTTCCGCCCGGACCCGGCCGATACGGTTTCGCCGGCCTCGACGGTCGGCCTCGTTGGGCTGTATTCGGGCACGGACAGTTATTTCGCCGGACTTTTTGCCAAGGCATTCCTGAGGGAGGACCTTTGGCGCGTGGCGGGCGGTGCCGTTAATGGAAAAATCAACAACGAGTTCGAGATCGGTGGATTCAACGAAACGGTTGAGTTTTCCACCCTGGTGAACGCGGTCTTTGTGCGGATCGACCGCCGCATTTCCGGCAACTGGTTCCTCGGCGGCAACGCCGGTATTGTGGATATCAACTACCGGGAAGGGAACGACGCGAGCAAGATCTATTTCGACCTCTTCAATGTGGAGGACAACCTCTCCGGCCAGTTCGCCTTCATCGGTTTCCACGATTCGCGCGACGACATCCGATACCCGGAGACCGGCAACTATTCCGAGGCCACCCTGACCTTTGTTCCCGAATGGCTCGGCTCGGTGGAGGGCTACCACGCCCTCGAAATGTTCGCCAACCAATACGTTTCCACGTTCGAGCGCCAGGTGCTGGCGCTGCGCGCCTACGGACGCTTCACGCCCTCGGGCACTCCCTATTCAGGGCTTTCAAGCCTGGGGCGGCAGAGTGATTTGCGCGGCTATACGTCCGGCGAAAATATCGCGGAAAACCTGATGGCCTTGCAGGCGGAATACCGCTGGTTCCTGACCCGCCGCTTCGGCGTGGTGGGATTTGCCGGGGTGTCGGAACTCTACAACGGCTCCATCGAAAACATCAATGGCGACACGTTCTACCCCAGTGCCGGCCTGGGTTTCCGCTACATGCTGCACGAAGAGAACAAAATGACGTTCCGCTTCGACTACGCCTGGGGTTCGAACGACGAGAGCGGCTTCTATGTCGGTGTCGGCGAGGCGTTTTGAGCCATCAGTTAATTCCTGCTAGTTCCCGCATCCGGGCGGGGGCCATGCCCGGATCTTGGTGGTGCCGATACCGTGAGGCTCAGCCCTCCCTTGCGATATGCCGCATTGTATGTTTCACAAGATGTGTTGGTTTTTACGGTCTACGCAGCTCGATGCTGCTTGGCATGAAGAGTTCCTTGTCGGTGATGTTTTCTCCGGTGATCGTGATGGTGTGGTTGCCGGGATCGAGGTGGACGGTTCCAAGTTCGTGCGGAACATATTTCACCTTTTTGTCGTGATCCGGTTTCGGCTGGGTTTTAACGATGCCGGTAAATTTTTGTCCGTCCACCGATACGGCATAGCTGCCGCCATGCCGGCCTTCAACGGCCACATAAACGAGGTCGAGCACCAGATTGATCGGCTCTTCGACCCGGAGGTTCCAGGTGACCTTTCCGTCGTTCATCGCCTTCTTGTTCCAGCCGACCACGCCGTTGTCGCGCGGGCTTCCGTGTCCCCACTTCAGGCCGCCTTCAAACTTGGATTCAAAAACGTGCAGGCGTTGGGAGGGCATGTTGGAAACCAGCAGGATGGTTTCGTCGTCTTCGATGCCGGCCGGTTCGCCGTCGGTTTCAACCACGATGACCGTGTTGACGGGGTCGAGCGGTTTTTCGGGGGCATCGATCTTCCAGTCGTTGGAACCGCTGCGGGCAAACTTCAGTGCTGCGCCGTTGGCCAAGAGCGAGGCCTTGCTGATCGGCGTTGTAAGCCCGGCCAAGGTGATTTGCCCATCGGTCGGCCAGCGGAAGACGTGCAGGTAGAGCTTGTTGCCCTTGCGCGAAACATGGCCGAAGGTTTGCGGCGGAAGCGGCGTGTGTGTGGTGCCATAGATGGATTCGCCGTTCACGTCCATCCACTTGCCGATGCCTTTGAGGATTTCGACATCCTCGGGCGCAATCAGCCCGTTGCCCATGGGGCCGACGTTCATGAGCATGTTGCCGCCGCACTCGGCGGTGCGCGCCAGCAGGCGGATGAAGAAGGAGGCCGGCTTGTGGCTCTTGTCTTTGGCGTGGTAGCCGTAGGAGAGGTTGGTGGTGGGGATGCCTTCCCAGACGTCGTGCTCCTTGTGGTAGGGCTGGATGTCGTCGGGCTGGTCGCAGGTGGAGGCATAGTCGCCTAGACCGTAGCCGATGCGGCCGCTGACCACGATGTTCGGATCGGCCTTCCGCAGCGCCTTGAGCACCATCTGGTTTTGGTAGAGCGGAACCCAGCCGGGGGTGTCGAACCAGATGATCTCCGGCTGGTAGCGGTTGATGATTTCGAGCATTTGGGGAATCGACTTTTCCTTGATGTACTGTTCGGAGCGGGCGATGTGGTCGGCATGCTTTTGTAGGTTGTACCAATTGCTCCGTTCCGTGGGGTGGTGCGGGAAGTCCCAGGTGTTGCGCTGCCCACCGGGGTGCGACCAGTCCTGCGCCTGGGAATAGTAGAAGCCGAAGTGGACGCCGTGTTTCTTGCACGCGTCGCGCAGCTCGGCCAGCGGGTCGCGCTTGAACGGGGTCGCGTCGTCAATATCCCACTCGTTGACATCTGAGGGCCACATGGCGAGGCCGTCGTGGTGCTTGGCGGTGATCACGAAATATTTCATGCCGGCGGCCTTGCAGAGCCGGATCCATTCGTCGGCATTGAATTTAACCGGGTTGAATTGGGCTGCGACATCGGTCGCGTAGTTATCGAGCGGGATTTTATGCGAGCGCAGGATATGCTCGGAATAGCCAGTGGAAACCTCTCCGTCCCATTCGCCCGCTAGGACAGAATAAACGCCCCAGTGGACAAACATGCCGAACTTGGCTTCCTTATACCATTCCAGCCGCTGGTCGCGCTTTTTCATCGATTCGACAAACCATTTCGGGTCTTTTTCGGGTTCGGGATAGAGGGGTTGGGCGGAAACTTTCGGGGCAGGGGCTCCGGTGCGGGGATTCCATTCGTCGGCCGACAGCAGGTTGTCGCCGTTCTTGTCGAGTTCGGCAAACCGTTTGGTGTATTTTCCCGGGTCGAACTCGCGGCCGACCTTTTTGTTGTATTCGCGTTTGTTGGAAAAGAACTGCTCGATATCAATTCCTTCCGCCGCAAAGGCAGCGGCGGCACCAAGCAACAAGGCCATGCTAAGGCTGGTGGTCGTCGTCATAATATAAACTCCTTTTGGATTGCCCAACGGCACCGGCTTGGGCCGTGGCGTTTTCTGTAAATGCTTCGGGCAATGTGGTGAGAACGATGCCGCAAATGAATCGCAAAGCATCATTTGACCAAAAACCGCCCGTAAAATAAAACATTATATTTAACGTGGTTTAGCTGTTTTGGCCAGCCTGTTTTTGGGAAACCTTTTGATCATTCAGGTGAGAGTGACGAACGGTTAAGTGCTATTGAATGCTGGCTTCGACTTTAAAAAAGCTGCTCGACGGGTTCAGGCTGCCTAAACAAAATCGGTCGGTATCGCCGTGGCTCCCAACCAATCCTGGGTGACCGACCAGTGGGCCAGGCCGGGGCTTTCCCAAACGCGGTACAACACTCCCGTGGCGCTCGGCCAGGCAAGTCGGAACGTTCCAGATGTTGGAACCGGTGAGGCATCGGAGATGGCAAACATGGAATCCGGGTCGTCCGGGTTGGTGCCGAGCGCAATCTCCAGCGCGTCGGTCAGCCCGTCGCCGTCGCTGTCCGCCGGGATGGCGGTTCCGGCGATGCGGAACATGAAGTCGAATGAGGAGGGGGCGGAAAGGCCGATCCACGGCGTGGCGGAAAAGGCGTGGAAGGTGTGGCTGATGATTTCCGGCAGTTTTTTTCAATGTAAATGGCTACGTGGGGTTATTCAATCTGGGCTTCGACCTTGAAGAACCCGTTGGATGGGGTGAGGTCGAGTTCATAGGCATCTTCGGGAACGGTCGACGCTGTGGCCCAGTCACGTGCCACCAACCAGTTGGTCAGGTCGGGGCTTTCCCAGACGCGGTAGAGCACGCCGTTGGTGCTCGGCCAGGTGACCTCGATTTTTCCAACCATTGGAAGCGAGGTGGTGCCGGTGATCTCGAAAACGGAATCCGGATCGTCCGGGTCGGTGCCGAGCGCGATTTCCTGCGCGTCGGTCAGCCCGTCGCCGTCGCTGTCGGGGTCGCCCGCCACCACGTCACCGGCAACGTAGAACATGAAGTCGTCGTTGCTGTCGGCGACCACGCCGTTCCAAGGATTGGAAGCCCAGTCGGCCACATCGTAGGTGGTGCATTCCCACTGGTTGCCATCGGCGTAGATTCCGGAATCGTCGCGGAAGAAGCCCCACTTATTCGCCGCATCCGTTCCGTCGAAGAACACGAGGAAGCTGTAGCTTCCGCCGCCATTCAGCGTCAGTCCGTCGCCGAGGCTGAATTTCACCCAGTCGCCGCCCGCCACATCGCTGGCGGCAGTACCGTCGCCCAGCGCGCCGAGGTCGTAGGAATAGGTGTTCAGCAACTGGGCGCTGCCTGCGCTGTTGGTGAAGACCTTGATCTGAAGCTGGTCGGAATAGGCATCGAAATTCTCGCTCGTCTTCGACTTCAGGTAGATTTCGGTCAGCGCATAGCTTTCGCCCGGTTGCAGGTCGGCAAGCTGGAAGGATTGGCCGACTGCAAACTGTTGCGTATCGGTACGGATCACTTCGCGGGAGCGGGTTTGGGCACCTTCGGCACCGGTCAGGATGTTGCTGCCGCCGGCCGGGGACGTGCTGCCGATGCTGATGACCGTTGGCATGTCGGGCAGGGCTTCAACAGTAATGGACACGGTGGCTACCGGACTGTTGGTTTCCCCGTCGTTCACCGTATAGGTGAAGCTGTCGGAGCCGCTGTAGTGGGAGTCCGGCGTGTAGGTCAGGTTCGGGGCGGTTCCGCTGAGCGAACCGTTGGCTGGTTGAGTCACCACCTGGTAGGCCAAGTTGCTGCCTTCGGGGTCGGAGCCGGACAGAATGATGTCGGTGCTGCTGTTTTCCACAACGGACACCGTCAGGTTCGAGGCCGCCGGCGGTTCGTTGGGAGGCGCTAGACCTGCTAAAACGGTGGTGGTGTCGGTTGCGCGTTCGCCGTCGCCGTTGAGGGCAATCACTTCAACCGTGTAGGAACCGGCAACGGGGTAGGTGTGTTCGAGCGTGTCGATGCCGGTGAAATCGATCCGGCCATCGCCGTCGAGATCCCAGCCGATGTTGGAGGCGGGGATCGGCGATCCATAGCCGTCGTCGGTGGAGACGGCCGAGAAGGTGTAGGCCAGCAGGTTGCTGGAATTCTGGGTGGCCTGCAGCGCGACGGAGGGCAGTGCGCCCTGCGGGGTGTGGCTGAAGGCATCGACGGGTATGCGTGAATAGGTGTTCGATGCCGGCGGCATCCAGTCCAGGAAGAAGCCCCCGGCGTTGCGCAGGCTCAGATCCCCTTTTTCGTCCCAGACCAGCGACATTTCGAATGCGTGCGTGCCGGCCTGCAGGGCGGCGCCCACTTCCCAGGGCAGCCAGGAGGCGTCCGTCAGCGAGTTGCCGATCTCGACGCCGTCGATCTTGAGCACCACGTCCTCGCCGGCGTAGCGGAACCGGTAGTCGCCGGTGGCGGGGACGTCGATGAAGCCCGAATAGGTGTAGGTGTTGGCGGAGGAGAGGCCGATCTCCGGCACGCGGACGTCCGGCAGGACGGCGCCGCCCTGCGAATAGGAGCAGAAAAGGCCGGGCTGTGTACTGCCCGCGGACTGCGCGGAGAGGAGGTTGCGGAAACCCTGGGCCACGATGGGCGAGGTGATGACGCCGCCGGTGTTCTCGGCCTGGGCATAGACGACTGTCCCGGTTCCGGCGGCGATTTGCGCGGCGGAAACCGTGTGCGCGTTGGTTGCCGTTCCGGAGGGCGGGGCATCGATCCCGACCCGGACGGTTCCGTTGGAATAGCGCGTGTCGATTGTAATATCCCCGGTATGCAGCGGCAGGGTTTCGGAGGGCATTTCGCGTTCCCAGCGCCCTTGGTTGGGATTGATGTAGGCGAGCGGAACGGTGGTGGCCGACGGAATGTAGCGGACGCGAACCTGGGCGGCTTCACGGTTGCTGTCGTTCACCGCGTGTTGTTTATAGAGGTCGCTGGCTGGGTCGTAGCGCACGACGGCATCCTGGTGGATGGCAATGAACACGCCGTTGGCGTGTGCGTCCACGCGCTTGATTTCGAATGAGTCGACAAAATCGACCGAGCCGTCGGCCTTGAGGAAGTCGATGAAAATCATTTCGCGGTCGAGGCGTTCGCCGACCGGCAGGTTGATGTCGCTAATATATCCGTCCTCGCCTTCGCCGAGGATGGCGCGCTGCGTGCCGAGCAGGCTGCCGGTAATGACGGCCTCCGGGAGCGCGAGGGATTTGCCGCCGCAGCTGGCGCTGGTGCCGCCGACCAGGTAGAGGTCGCAGTCGGTTCCATCGGTGATGGCCGCGGCATAGGAGGCGTTGGCGCTGAGCGGGCCGTTGGACATGCTGCGCTGATCGGCGGAATCGGTGGCGTTGGTTCCGCCGAGCGAGATGAGGTGGTGGTCGGTTCGCCCGTCGGTGAAGTTGACGGTCAAGGCCAGTTCGACGGGTACACCGTTGCTTTCGACGATGGATTTATCTACGGAGGCGATGGCCGTGGCACCGCCGGTGAACGGTTCGTGGACGAGGGCGAAAACGGTGTTGAGATCCGTGCCGCTGCGCCGGAGGATCATCTTCGGGGTGGTGAGCCCGGGTTCGCCGCTGTTCGGGGTGGAGGTGTCGTAGTAGACCGGCCCGTCGCCGAGGATGAGTTCCAAGTTCTCCGCCGCGCTGTGGGCGAGGTGGATCTTGACGCCCTGGTTGGCGTCGTCGGTGTAATTCATGGTGACGCTGGCACCGGTATCGACGTCGGCGGTTTCGAGGTTGCTGAGCTGGCTGTAGTAGCTCGGTGCGCCGCCGGTGTTGAAGGTCTGCATCGACAGGCTGCTCGTGGCCTCCATACGGTCGCGCATGGAACCTTGCAGGAAGAATTCGTGCAGGTCGCCGCCGAACGCCTCGAATACATCGACCACGTAGGGGTGGTCGAGGTCGGTGGTGTTGAGCGCCACGGTGCGGCGGTAGCGTTCAACCGACGGGTTGGCGAGGCGGTAGTCTTCGGTGTGTCCGACGCGGGCAACGGAGAGGCCGGGCAGGGTGGGGGCGTGGAACAGGTTGTTGCCGATCCGGCCTTCGTCCCGTTGGGAGTCGGCGCCGTCGATCAGCACGGAGTTGTGGCCGTAGATGGCGCGCGCATAGCCGGCCCAGCTGTAGCCGGGATCGCCGTAGAGCTCGCGCCCGAAGGCGTGCAGTCCAATGGTCAGGTTGTCGCTCTGGGTGTGGCTGCCGCCGCCCGACCAGTGCAGGTGCGACTGGATCTGCCGGTCGTCTTCGCCGTCGCCGAGCATGGTGTGGCCGAAGCCGGGCGCAACGCGGTTTTTGCTGATGTTGAGCGTGCCAGCCGAGTAGTAGGGATAACCTACGCCCTTGATTCCGCTGGCTTCCCGGTTGGCGGCGTCGTGAATGGCGATGGCGCGCCCGTCGGGATAGTAGAAGGCATCGGGGCTGAAATAGATGCGCTTGAAGTTTTCCGTCAGGCGGCGGTCTTCGCCCTGAAGGTGCAGGCCGTTGGCGTCGGTGTAGCCGGGCGGATCCTCGTAGAAGGCCAGCAGGGAGGCCGCATACCGCACGTTGCCGGCCCAGTTGTAGTGGTAGCCGGGCGATTCGAGCGTAATCATATCCCAGCTGGCGATGCTTTGGGTCAGGTTGATGTCCACATAGTCGTTGCACATGCGCGCCCAGTCCGGCTTGCCCAGCACCAGGGCGGCCACGATGGAATCCTTGGCATAGTCGGCAATGTTGCCGACCACCTCGTCCTTGCCGGGGCGGGTGTCCCAGGAAAGGTCGAAGATCGGCTCGATGAATTCCTGCTCGATGAAGTCGCGCGCGCTGCGGCCATCGCCGGGAACGGTTGCGTTGAAGGTGTCGGCGCTGTAGACGCGGTCGTAGATTTCCATGAGTTCGTTGAGCCGGTCGATACCGACGTGGTAGCCGGTGTCGCGGTGGAAGCGCTGCAGCAACGTCATGTTGGAGCCGATGTGGTCGAGCATCGGGTCGAACACATAGCTGCCCATGCGGTTCTTGGAGGTGATGTGCTCCCGTACACCTAGCATGGAGCTGTAGTTTGCGGCATAGCCCACGAGGATTTCGCGGACGTATTCAGCATAGGTTTCGTCGCCGGTTTGCAGGTAGGCCTTCGAGAGGTATTCCATGGCGGTCTTCAGCCATTCGCCGCGCAGGTAGTCGCGCATGCCGGTGAAGTAGTATCGACCGTTGAAAATATTCTGGTCGGGTTTGCTAGTGTCAGCGGAGCAGTAGACCGTGTAAGGGCTGGAGGCATAGGCCGGGTCTTCCCAGAAGGGGACGGAAACCACCTCGCCCTGGGCGGAAATGCCGTAGCCGGTTTGGTTTTCGGGATAGCTCGCGTTGGGGAAATCGACGCCGTATGCATCGGTGATCACGTCGGGGTTCGACGGGCTCCACGACCAGGCCACATTGTGGTCGACCGGATGCGGGGTCTTGATGCCCGGGGTGTGCGTGGGCACACAGGCGGCGACCTGCGCCGGGGTGTATGGGTTGACCACATGGTTGTCCGCCCAGGTGACGTCGGAGGCGGCGTGGCTGTGCACCATCAGCGGGTGCGAAAGCTGGAAGGCCTTCGAGCGGTTGGCGCCCGCATAGGTGTGGATCGTGCGCAGGTTGTTGGTATCCGCGCCATTCAGAAAAAAGACCATGCGGTCGAGCCGGTCGGCATCGCTGCTTCCCATGGCCGGGAGGGTGTTCGCCACCGCCTGCGCGGAAGCCGCACTCGAAAAGGGCACATAAGCCGCCGTCGTTTCCGCCGCTTCGGACAGTATCGGCAATAGAAACACGCCTATCATCGGTGAAAGTATCGTTGTTTTAAGCATCTGCAATCCTTTGTTTCATATCCATGCCCCGGTAGCCAAGACACGCCGTGCAGTCCGCTGTTCGTAAATAAACTGCCAATTGTTTTCTTTTTGTGATGCTACTGAACGTCGGCTTCGACCTTGAAAAAGCGGTTTGAGTAGTCTGTGCTGATTTCCAGCAGTTCTTCCGGGAACGCCGCGGCGTTCGTCCAGTCGCGCACCACCGTCCAGTTGGTCAGATCGGGGCTTTCCCAGACGCGGTAGAGCACGCCCGTGGCGCTCGGCCAGGTGAACTGCATTTTTCCAGCCATCGGAAGCGGGGTGGTGCCGGTGATGTTGAAGGCGGAATCCGGGTCGTTCGGGTTCGTACCGAGCGCGATCTCCTGCGCATCGGTCAGGCCGTCGCCGTCGGAGTCGTAGTTTCCCTGATCGGGTTCAAGCTCGATGGCGCTGATGATCGGGTCACCCTGGACGCCTTCGAGTTCCACATCGAGTTGCCCGTCGGTCACGTCGATGCTGATCTCATGGACATGTGCGGTATACTTGCCGCCCGCTTCGGAAAAGATGTCGTATGCGCCGAGAACCTGGAGGCCGTCGATGTAAACGTTGAAGGTTCGCTGCCCGGCCTGCGTCTCTGTGGGTTCTGCAAAGTGCAATTTTACGCGGTAGCTGCCGTTGGACAGGGCGAAGGAGTAGGAGCAGTCACCCACGCGGAAGGTCTGGTAGAGGCCGTCATCGGCTGAGCCGGTGATGGGGTTCGTGTGGGAACCGCTGCTCCCCCCGTCGTGCCATTTTATCCTGGTGTGTTCCCTGACGAAGCACCGGCCGTCGGACGCCATGTAGTGACGGTCGCTGCCGCAGTCGGCGCGCAGGAAGACGCGGCCGGCATAGTCGGGGTTGACGGCCAACGAAACGTCCGCGCCGAGGTTGGTGGCATTGCCGACCACGAGGTTCCAGTAGAGCGTGTTGTGGTTGCTCCAGTTTCCCCCCGGCTCCTCAGGGCGGGTATGGTTTTCAAGCATGGCCTTGCTGTATGGCAGCTCGACGCCGCGATAATTCTTATAGTGGTGGTAGACCATCTCATATACATCGAAATAAGTCGGCCGGCCATCGGCGGAGATGGTCAGGTTGAAGCCGTGGGTGCTGGTGCCCACGGCTGAGGGGTAAACCTGGTAGGGCAGGTGGTCTTCGCCCATGTTGTAGGCTGCATTGTATTCGAAGCATTTTCCGATCGAGCGGTTGTCGTATTCGTAGAGGTCGATACCCTGCGTCCAGGCAGTCTGTACGCAAAGGGAGAGGAAGGTGAGGCCCATGTTGGCGTGGCCTTGATCGCGCGAACTTTCCTGGCATTGGCCGTTGGCAAGCAGGTAGTTGGCAATTCGTGCGTTGGTGTGGCCCTCCTTCAGCCAGGCGATCTGCTCATCGAACAGGGCCTTGTCGTCGAGCAGGACGGCCATGGCCATTACGGCAAAGGTGGCGCCGGCATCCCAGTTGCCGTTGAACCCGGCGGCGCGGTTGTCGTTGGCGATCGGCAACAGGATGTTGCGCACGGTGTCCTTGAAGGCTTGCTGTTCGGCAACCGGCCAGGAGGTGTTGCTGCTGATGAGCAGGTCGGCGGCATGGGCGAGATAGCCCAGCCACATGGAAACCAGCCGGTGGTGGCCGAGGCCGTCGTCGGGATCCGGCGTGAAGCTCTGGACGCCGGCCCAGGTGTTGAGGATTGTGATGGCATGCGCCTCGGAGGTGGTGCTGCCGTTGATGATCCAGTCGTTGATGTAACGGATCAGCCCCGCGCCGGCATATTTGGCTGAGCTTGCGAAATTGATTCCGAACAGGTCGGTCGGCGGGATCCAGTTGTCTGAATCGATCCGGCCGCGGGTGTTGTTCATCATATCGATCCACAGTTGGTTTCGGTACGGGTCGTTTTCCGCCAGCGCTGTGGCCAGGGCATTGATTTCGGCGGCGCTCTGCAGGCAGCCGGGGTGTTTGATTCCGGTCGGGCCGGTGGTTTCGGCGATGACGGCGGTGGAGTACGTTGCTTTGAAAGTGGGCTGTGGCGTGTTGCTGTGCGGGCGGATGGCGATACCGTTCAGGTTGGCGGCGGTGGTGAAAACAAAGGTCAGCAGGCCGTCGGTGTCGGTGTTGAGCAGGTTGACGAGTTCGCTGCCTGAAAACGCCACCTGCACATCGCCGGTGTTGGTGCCGGACATGGCCTGGCTGCCCAGCAGCACCAGGTTGGAATGGCCGGTCAGGTAGAGGTCTTCCAAGGGTTGGAAAAGCCCGTTGGTGGCCACGGAGTTCCAGGTGGCCGTGCCGCTGTCGCCGCCCGTCCAGTCCTGGAACCCGGCGGAGTCCCGAACGCCGTAGACCTGGATGGTATGTGGAACCGCATTCTTGGCGTACACGGTGAATGTGGCGGAATCGACCACCTGCGTGGCGGAGGAGATGTCCGCCTTCATCATGGCGATTCGGCAGAAGTCCCCGCTGGCGTTTTTCAGGGTGAGTGCACTGCTCCAGGCCTGCGGCGTGTCGGCATGGCTTCCGCCGCGGAGGAAGGCGGAATCAACCAAGGGCAGGGTTCCGCCCAGGGCGGCACCCGAAAGCAGCAATAGAGCAAGTGCGGGATACCGGATGTGTTTATTCACTAATGCCGACCTCAAGTTTCATGAACTGCTGCAGTTCGGCGGCGGTGGGCACGCGGTTGGTGACCGATTCAAACTCGGCGTCGATCGCGACAGAGCCGGCTTCTTCGGAGCCGTTTGTCCAGACATTGGAAACCAGGTTCGTGGTCACGAGCACGTCGTAGGTCAGGCCACGGGCGGCGGCATCGAGCCGGCGCTGGTAGACATAGTTCAGGAACCCGTCTTCGAGCAGTCCCTGCGGCAGGATGGCCGCGGCATCGTCTGCCAGCGGGTCGCCGCCAAGGGCGTATTCGAGCAGGTTGTTCATGCCGTCGCCAAGGCCGCCGTATTCGGCGTCGTCGCTGTGGCCGTCGTTGACGCCTGGTGTGAGGCCGCTGTCGGCCGCCCACTGATTATAGGGCGGGGTGTTGTTGCCACCGAGATCAACAACATATTTAAGTTTCAGTCCGCCCATGCCGGTGGCGGTGGCGCCGAGGGCGTGGTCGGCCGAGACGGTCAGCGACCAGGTCGCGGTGTTATGCTTGGTGAGCGGATCGAGGCCGGTCGTACTGTAATCGATCAGGTTGGCGGCTATGTTGTGGTCGAACGTCACGATGTTGGTGCTGTTGGCACTCGTGTCGCTGAAGACCGTGGTTTCCGTGGCACCGTTGCCCCAGTAGGGGCCAAGGCTGTCGATTTCCAGCGCGGCCAGCAAATTGCCCGGATCCACGTAGGTGACCGTGATCGTGACCGCTTCGTCGAGGGAGATCCGTCCGGTGGCGTCGTCGGTCTGCCGCCCTGAGCTGTCGATCCCGATGAAGCCGCTGTTCAGGTTGAGTGCGTCGCCGTTGGCCGCCGCCACCTGGAAGGTGAACTGCAGGTTGGGGTCGGTGGAATCCGCATAGGTGTAGGTGGCGGTGGAGCCGCCGTCTGCGAAAGCGTCCCAGCGGATGTCGCGTTCGCCCGCTAGGCCACCGATCTGCACGTTGGTTACTACACCGACCGAGGAGGTGGAGACGAGGAAGCAGGTGGAGTAGCGCTCGTCGGTGCCGTCGGAAACGGCCACCTTGAGTTCATAGGTTCCAATTTCGGAGAAGGAGGCCGTGGTGTTGGAGCTGGCTGTGGTGCCGTTGGCCGTGAAGTAGACTTCGCCCGGGCCGTAGGACTTGCTCCAGGTATAGGTGAGCGGATCGCCGTCGGCATCGGTGGCCGCCACGAAGAGGTCGTAGCCGGCGGCCGACGCGGGCGCGGTGATTTTCGGCGGGTTGTTGGTCGGGGCGTTTGTTGGGGGATCCACCAGCACCATGCCGGGGCGGTTGTCGATCCCGACCTTGACCACCACCAGATCATCGCCATCTTTGGTGAGGCCCAAAATGTTGCCGGTCTGCTTTTGGTATTCATAGTCGATGACCTTTAAAGACCAGGGGAGGTTGATGGTTCGGATGGAACCATCGGGTTTCCAGAAGCGCATCATTTTACCGCTGCTGTCGCCGATGTAGCTCATGACGCCGGCCGGGTCGTGCACCAGTCGGAAATCGGTGTTGTCGGAGTCCAGCACGCCATAATTGATCCATGAGGTTCCGTTCCATCCGACAATGATACTGTCGTTGGCAGTGCCATCGATATATTTGTGTTTCGCGACGGTGTAGGGGTTGTTTTGGTAATCGACGGCGATGTTGCCCAGCATGGCAAGGAACGCGTTGGTATTTCCGTCCGAGCTGTAGGCAATGTCCGCCCGGTTGGAAGTGAGGTTGATGGTGGCAGGCAAGATCATGGATGTTCCGTCGGCCTTGGTGAAGTCCGCTCCATTGGTGGACTGTGCGTAGGTGATCCTGTCCACGAAGTGGTAGAAATTTTCGGCGTCGGGGTAGAGCGTCGGATCGGCGAGCAGCGGCGCGACCAGGTGCATGGTGTTGTTGCGGTCGAACACGCCGTGGGGATGTGTCTTGCTGTAGTAGCCGGCGCTGTTGGTTGTTCCGCCGGAAACGGTGTATTCGTAGCCGTCGTCGTAGAACACGCGGGCTTCGCTGCCGGGATCATCCGGGTCGGGGCCGCCGAGGGCAGTCCAGGTTCCGGAGCCGGCATCGTATTGGCTGAACGGAGCGCAGCGGGTGGAGTTGTCGGTGGCCTGATGGGCGCGGGCGGTGAAGTGCAGCCTGCCGTTCATGTCGTTGAAGAAAAACTGGTAGGTGAAGCCGAATCCGGGTGGGCATTCGCCGTCCTGGTCGCCCTTGAAGCTGAAGCTGGAAATGTCCAGCGGATTGTCGGAACGCCAGTACATGATGTTCTTGTAGGCATAGCGCAGGGGTAGGTGGGCTTGCGGGCTTTCGTAGCGCGGATAGTTGTGCATGTCGCCAACGATGTGCAGGTAGCCGTTTTCGTCGATGCCCAGGGAGAGCGAATGGTGGCTGTCGGCCTCTACGCCTTCGAGTACCCTGACGGTGTGGTAGGAGGCGCTGGCGACATCGTTCGACGGGTCGCCGTCATAGTTGGCGTAGAACTCTTCGGGTTGGTAGAGGGTGTTGTCGATGTGCGCGGTCTCCACCCCGTTGCTGCTAATCCTGGCCACGGTGATCCGGTAGTCGGTATCAACGTAGGCCACGAAGGTGTCGTCGCCGCGCGTCACGATCGGGCTGTAGTAGGATTGCGGCAGGAAGCTGATGTTTGGCTCGACCTGCGTGCGCCACACTTCGGTGAAGGTGTAGTTTTCCTGAGTGAGGTCGTAGGTGTTGGTATTGGCGTAGAGCTGTTCCGCGGCAGCGTAGAGCGGGTAGGGGAATTCCGGCGCCGGAGGGGTGCTGTAGGAGAAGTCGAGGCTGGGGGCGTCCGCATGGTCGTGGGGCCGGACGGCCACATTGATGTTGGCGTCGATGGCGAACACAATGGTCAGGTGGCCGTCGTCCGTGCGGCTGTTCACGGCATCGGCGATGGTTGCGTTGGATAGGCTGACGAGCCGGTTGGGTGTGCTGCCGCCGCCGTTGGTTACGGTGGAGGAACCGAGCAGCGTCAGGTTGGGATCGTTGGCCAGATGGAGGTCTTCCTGGGGGGTGAACATGCCGCTGGAGGTCACATTCGAGAAGGTTGCGGTGCTGCCGTCCCAGCCCTGGCCCGGTGCGGTATCCTTAACGGCCCAGGCATAGAGATCGTAGTCGGAACTGGAGTCGGCCTTGGCGTAGACGTTGAAGGCGGCCGTGTCCACCGAGCCCGTAACCGATGTGAGGTCGATCTTCATCATCGCGATGCGCAGGTTGTCGCCCGCCGCATTTTTGAGGGATGCCGCAGATCCAACGTTTTGGACGGTGGAGGCGTAGGTTCCTCCCCGGATCATGGCGGTGTCGGTCAGCGGCAGGGTTTCGGCAAGGACAACCGAAGCGGTTGCCAGGGCGGACAGCAGGGCGGTGGTTATGGTTGGGCTTCTCATGGCAGGGCTCCTTTTTTTCAGCCGATAGCTCTATGGAATAAATGGTTTTATATAACTGTGAGGAAATGTGCAACCTTTGCTTTGGTGAAATTCGACACGCCATCGCTCTAAATGTTCAATCGTCTCTTTATTCTAAAACCCTTTACTGGAGTGCTATTGGGTTTTAACGCGCTCCCCGGGCGGCCCTATTGCGCCTGGCGAACATGGCGATCCGGGGAGGTCGCTGGGCTCGGGATGGAATTTTAAGATAAAGCAGTTTATTTTTGACAGGAGGCGTCCGGTGGCGTAAACAGGTGATAGTTCCCGGTCATACCGGGGAGGGGTTAATGACAGCAAAAGGAGAGTAATGATGAAAAAGTTGATTATTGCGGCAGTGCTTGCGGGGGCAACCCTGGCTCAAGCCGATGTGACGACCATAACCCTAGGCGATAGCTGGAGCTCGGACGGGGATACGGCTCCGGCTGTTATCAACCAGTCGTCGACCGGTTTTACGATGGATCGCACCCAGCCCGGAACGGTCATTGATGGCAACAACCGCGTTTTTCAGTCGGATGCGGATTTGACCGGCTCGAACGGGAAGACGCTGGCCAAGGATGAAACGCTGGTGTGGTCGTTCGATGTCAAGGCGGATACAATTGTTGCCGCTGCGGATCGCGATTTCCGCTTCTCGCTTTGGGATCAGGATAATGACGGGTTGAGCGTTCGTGTCGATTGGGGTAGCGCGGGCGGCACCTTCCTCCAGTACGGTTGGGCAAATGCCCAGCCCGGCACAGGGTATATTGGCGCGTACGATGTTGATGTAACCTCAACGGATGCACCCACACTCGACCTTGGCCAAACCTCTGCGCCGGTTCATTTTGAGGTGTCCATTAAAAAGAACAACACTACCTCGATTAATGATGTGATCATCAAGATCGATGATCAGACTTATTCCAACACCTTTACCGGTGTGAATGCGTTCAACAATGTTGATCTTGTCGGTTTCCGCATGGCGGATGCGCAGGCATCGGGCTTTACGGTCAGCAACATGAGCATGCAGATTATTCCGGAGCCGGCCACGCTGGGGCTGATTGTTGCGATGGGTGTCGGGCTCGTTGGCGTGCGCCGCTTGTTCATGGTTTAGCATTTTGTCATCCCGCCCTTCCCTCTCTGGGTGGGATGCCGGAGCCTGCGGGGTTGTTTGCCTTGCAGGCATTTTTTTTTGGTTCGTGATCCATCGCCGGTTGCTTTGGGGGCAATTTGTTTGGCCTGTGGATATAAAACGTAACAATTAAAGGTGTGTAGATCTTGTGTTCCATTTGGTTTGGGGGTCTGGATTTAAATTCAAAAAAACGAATAAATAACCATAAAAAGGCCCATATGAAAAAAATCAAAAAAAGGGTTGCGCTGGGATAAACTGTTTTATATAACGGCAGCATAGAAAAAGGCCTCATGCTGAACTGGTGGCGGTAGAGGAGGGGACATAAAAGCCGCGGGTGCGGCAGCATCCACCTGAATGAAACCTCATGGAGGAAATCAAATGAAAAAACGAATACTATTCGGCGCAGTGCTGGCCACGGCCGGTCTTGCGCATGCGGCGTTCATAACGACGAATGCGACCGATGGCGCGCAGTTGAGGGGCGGTAGTGCAACGAATGTGGTGCAGGGAGCCGATAGCCTTGGTGTGAAGGATGCCGGTGATGACGGAATGATTGATAACGGCGGGTTGCGAATCGGCATGCTCAAGCTTGACCTTTCCGGCATCACGGGAACCGTCTATGCCGCTTCCATCAACTTGTTTCAGAAAGAGCCGGATCCCTACGATTTCTATGTCTGGACGGTGAGCCATGATGCATCCGGGCAGAATTGGACGGAAGCTACGGCAACCTTGGATTCGGTGCTGACCAGCGGCCTGTTTACGCCAGCGGCCGGATTGTGGGATGCCGGCGATGCCAGCCTGAACCTGATCGGCGTTAAGGCGTTTCTGGGCGATGACGGAGCAAGCCAATACAACTGGGAATCCTATTCTTCGTTCAAGAACAAGGATCTCACGACCTATATCAACGATGCGGTAGCAGATGGCTCCAACACGCTGACTCTGGTGTTTGCCAGCTCATCGGCATCGAGCATCGGGACTTTTCGCGGCGCGTCGCACGGTACGGTCGAAAACAGACCCTACCTGCAGTATTCCTACGACGTGGCTGACCAAATACCGGCTTCGACCGTCCATCAGGTGGGCGGGGATGCCCTCCACCGAAACGGCGGCTGGAACCAAGGGATTCCGGATGGCACCGTGAATTCGATTACATATGACATTGTCGATCCGGACGATACCAACCTCGTTATTTCCATCACGGCAACCGCCGGCAACCCGGCCGATGTGCTGAACTATGGAACAACCCTTATTGGTGTGGACAGCTCCGCGCGCCAGGCTGATTCCAGCACCGGGCGCCTGACCGATGATGAAACGTTGACGATCACGGTTTCCTACGAAGACCCGAACGGTTCGCTCCTGGATTTGAGCATGAGCGGCATCGGTACCACTTGGAACACCGGTTCCTCCGAAATCACTGCAGTGGTGGATGCCTTCGGCACGACAAACCTTATTGGGTCGTTCGCAAATGAAACCTTTGTGCAGGGCACATACGGCAATACCGGGCTGGAAGATCTAAGCACCTCCAATACCGGGACATGGCAGTTGGTTTGGTCGGCGGCCAACGTCGATACAAGCTCCGGTGTCGGCGCCTTTGCTATCCAATATCTGACAACGGCCGGCCTGGCCCCTTCGCATGGCGTGGTTGACCTGGGTTCCGTATGGGACAGCAGTGCGGATATCGGCCTTTCCGGTCAGTCGGCCAGCGGCGTCTCCGTCACCGTCACCAATCTGGTGGGCGACTCCAACCGCCGTTTATTCCAGCGCGTATCCAGCGGGGACTTCGCCAGCGTTCCGGTGCAGGTTACGGAAACCATCAAGGTATCCTTCACCGCCATCATTGGCAGCGACCTTCCGCTGAATGGCGACGATCGTATTTTCCGCGGCTCCTTCTGGGACGAGGGCGACACCTCGAACAATGGACTCTCTTTCCGTGTTGACTACGGCGCTGTTGGCGGCGAAACCATGGAACTGGGCAAGGGCAATGTTCAATCCGCAGGCTACGTTGGCAGCGTGGGCGGGAGTGTAACCACCAATGTTGCGCCCTCCAATGCGTTGGTGAACCAAGGCGATTCGGCCGACTTTGTACTCAAGCTCACCCGCGATACCGCGAGCACCGTCACGCTCTCGCTTACGCAGGGCGACATCACGCTGACGGAGAGTTATACGGACTTCAACTTCGATTCGTTCGATGCCATCGGCTTCCGCATGAATTCCGATCAGGACAACCATGTCATCATCAGCAACCTGGTTGTTGAGGTCTCCCAGCCGGGTGACGGGCCGGATCCCGACAGCTATGCCTACTGGGCGGAGAATAGCGGCCTGACCGCAGGCGTAAACGATGCGTGGGACGACGATGCTGAAGCCGGCGGCGGCGATGGCGTGAACAACCTGCTCGAATACGCGCTCGGCGGCGATCCGCTGGTGGACGATGCCGCAGCCATCCTGCCTTCCGAAAACGTGGCGGGTGGTTACCTGAACTATGCCTACCTGCGCCGTACGGATGCCGCGGCCCGTGGCCTGACCTATGAAGTGGGTTCGGCAACGGATCTGGTATACGACGCGCTGACCAACGCCACCGAAGAGGTGGTGGGTGCGGCCAGCGGCGGGTTCGAACCGGTGACCAACCGCGTTTCGACCGCGACCGAATACGTCCAGTTCATGGGGCTGACAGTCGAGCTCAGTGAATAGGCGGTAAGTGGATCTATGTTATTCGAAGCCGTCCGGGTTGTATCTCCGGGCGGCTTTCTCTATTTTTTGTTTACCCAGGAGGATCTATGAAAAAGCTGATGTTGGTCGTGGCGATGGCAGCGTGTGGTTGCCTGGCGGATAAGGCCGTGGTGCAGGAGGGTTTCGAGAGGTTCAAGCCCGGCATCTATCCGGACGTCCCGTTTGCCGAATATTGGGGCAACATCGGTTGGGCGCACCTCTACGGCAAGCTTTCCGTGGTGGAGGACGATGCGCAGGGCAAGGTGCTGCGCATCTTCTATCCGGAGGGGTTTGTGGGATCGGAGCTGACCGGCAGCCAGTTTGTGTTGAACCTTCCGCCCGCCGACGAGTATGAGCTTTCATACAGGGTTAAGTTCGAGGAGGGGTTCGATTTCCGGCTCGGCGGCAAGCTGCCCGGCCTGACGAGCGGCGGTGAAGTTTTTACCGGCGGCGTACACCCGAAGGACGGGGAGGGCTGGAGCGCCCGCTTCATGTGGCGCGAAGGCGGTAAGGCCGAGCTCTACCTCTATTACGTGGACAACAAGCGGGAGTGGGGCGACCAGTTTTCGTTCGGCGATGCGGTGCTGGTTCCCGGCAAGTGGCACGAAATACGCCAGCGCATCCGCTTGAATTCGCCCGAAGGAGCCAACGGCACCATCCAGGCCTGGTTGGACGGCAAAAAGGTCGTCGATTTGAAGGGGCTGCGGTTGCGCATCGGCGAGCAGGGCTATATCGACTCGTTCTATTTTTCAACGTTCCATGGGGGGCAGACCCCCGAGTGGGCGCCAATCAACCACTCCTATGCCCGGTTCGATGATATAAAAATCGTGGTTCCGTAGGCGCGAAACGTCCCTGACGGATAAAATATTTATGGTGGCCGGTTGGTGTTTTATATTTAGTGTTTTAACTTTTTTTCAGGGGTAGAGGCGTATAAATTGCAGTTCGGTATAAATAATTTTATTGCGGCCTGTTTCGCTGTGGGCCGCCGAAGGTGGAAATAATATGGGAAGAGTAACAATCAAAGATGTGGCCAAGCAGGCCGGTGTTAGCCTGGGTGCCGTTTCGCAAGCCTTGAGTCCGAACCCGAATTCTACCATCAAGGTGGGCGACGCCACCGTGATGAAGGTCAGGAAAGCGGCCGACAAGCTCGGCTTCCGCCCGCACGCCGGCGCGAAATCCGTCCGTTCCAACAAGTTTCATAACGTCGGATTTTTTGTGGCAAAGAAGGGGGTGCTCGACCGTCCGCCGGAAGGCTACCTGATGGGGGTCAGCGATGCCGCCCAGAAGCGCGGCTACCGTATCGTGCTCGTGGGGATGGAAAACGGCCAGGGGCAGTATCAAAATGTGGTGCCCTCCCTGCTGCGCGAAAAAAATCTCGATGCGCTCGTGGTGGCGTCCCACCACCATCTTTCAGCCGTCATCCACGACGAGCTGGAAAATATGAATCTCCCCGTGGTCTATGTGAACGATAAGCACGAATCCAACTCCGCATGGGTGGACGACTACAACGGGGCCCGCATGATGACGGATTATCTCATCGAACGCGGTGCGAGCAGCGTCGTTTTTGCAATGCGCCTGCATTCGGACAACCAGAAAATCGAAGATATGCATTACAGTGCCGAGATGCGAATCGATGGCTATAAGGCAGCCATGCAGGCCGCCGGGTTGGAAGCGGACATCCGAACGGTCGTGATGGGGGAAACGCTCGAGTTTAACCAGCGCATTCCCGACGATTGGTTGTTCGGCGGGGGAAAAGAGCTGCCGGATGCCATTTTCGCCTACGACGACGATTTGGCGAACAGCATCGCCAAAATCATGTACCGCAAAAATATCCGTATTCCCGAGGATATCGCCATTGCAGGGTACAACGGCGCATATGCCTCGCTGTGCGCCTGGCGTCCGCTCACCACCATGCGCATTCCCTCCTATGAAATGGGCTATGCCGCATTGGAGCTGGCGCTCAAGATCATCGAGGATTCCGGGCGGAAGGAGTGCCCCTCCATCAAGTTCCGCCCCGAGTTGGTCATCGGCGAATCAACCCGCTGATTTTCCACGGGTATTTCATTCTGGGGACTTGACAATGAGAATAAAGCGTTTTATTTTATGTTTCATCCTTAGCTAAGTGGCGGGGTAAAACAAGGGTTGTGACATGCAAGATAGCATTAGTGTAATCGATATCGCCGTGTTGGTTTTCTATTTCGGATTCCTCTTTTCCATCGGTTGGCTCTCGAAAAAGTTCATCAAAAACACCAGCGACTATTTCCGCGGAAGCGGCCAGATGCTCTGGTGGATGGCCGGCGCTTCGGCCTTCATGATGCAATTCAGTGCCTGGACGTTTACCGGAGCCGCGAGCGATGTCTATTCGAACGGCCTGCGTATCCTCTCCGTTTTCTGGGGCAACGCCCTTGGTTTCGCCGTGGCAGGCTTTTTCTTCGCCAAGCGCTTCCGGCAGATGCGCGTGATCACCGCCATCGAGGGAGTGCGCCAACGTTTCGGCAAGGCCACGGAGCAGGTTTATACCTGGCTCTCGATTCCCACCGGTGTATTCGTTGCCGGCCTCTGGCTGAACGGCCTCTCCATTTTCATCTATTCGGTGTTCGGCTCCATGTTCCCGGCTTGGGTCACGGTGGAGCATATCATGATCCTCACCGCAATCATCGTCCTGTTCAACTCGACCATGGGCGGTTCCTGGGCGGTGGTGGCCTCCGACTTCATGCAGATGGTCATTCTGATGGGCATCGCCGTGGTCATGGCCATCGGCTCGCTTGCCGTCATTGGCGGCCCCGCTGAAATTGTGCGGCAGACCCCGGTTGAAAACCTGGCGTTCGGCAGCGACTTCAACTATGGCTGGCTGCTCGCCATCTGGATGTTCTCCAACCTGCTCAAGTTCGTGATGATCGTCAACAACCCGCAGGAGGCCACACGCTATCTTACGGCCAAGGACAGCAAGAATGCCAGCAAGGCCGCCTTCATGGCCTCCGCACTTTTCATCGTCGGCCCGTTGGTCTGGTTTATCCCGCCGCTGGTCGCCGCCATCAAATATCCGGATCTCGCCGCGGTATTTCCTGGAATGGGCAATCCCGAACAGACCGCCTATGTGGTCATGGCCTTCGAAACCCTGCCGGTCGGCTTGATGGGCTTGCTGATTGCCGGCATGTTCGCCGCCACCATCTCCTCCATGGACACCGGCCTCAACCGCAACGCCGGCATCTTCGTGAAAAACTTCTACCAGCCCGTTCTGCGCAAGCATGCATCGGGCAAGGAGCAAATGCTCGCTTCGCGCATCACCACGTTCATCCTCGGCTTCATCATTGTGGCCATGGCCATGTATTTCAACAAATCCAAGGCCGGGCTCTTCAAGCTGATGATGGACTTCACGGCGCTGGTTTCCACGCCGACCATCATCCCGCTGCTCATGATGTTCTTCATCAAGCGCACTCCCGACTGGGCGGCATGGGCAACGGCGCTGTTCGGCTTGATCTTCACCTCGCTCTGCAAATTCACCATCACCCCCGAATGGGCGAACACCACCTTTGGTCTGGATATGACGACGCGTGAGCTGGGCGACTTCGGCCAGATGCTGCCCGTCGTCCTCTGCGTCATCTTCCAGCCCATATTCTTCTATTGCACCAAATTCTTTTATCGGGATCACCGCGATGAGCGCGCCAAGGAGCTGCAGGAGTTCATTGATAACCAGGAACGCCCCGTCACGGCCGATGAACACGAAGAATGCCTCGACCACGCCCAGGGCAAGATGCTCGGCTCCCTCGCCGGGGTCTACGGCGGCTTCGTCCTGCTGGTCGGGCTCGTCGTGCTCGTCATCAACCTGGTCAAAGGGAACCTGGTCACCCCCATGTCTATTTTTGCTTTTCTGGGTATCGGTGGAGTCGTCGGCATCCTGGGCTGGATTCTGGCGCACGCTTACAAACCCGCAGATATCAGAAAAAAACCTTGAGCGCGAGCTGTCGCTTATCATAACTAGTGACCGGAGTATGGAATTTTACGACGACTAATCACGAAGCCGTAGTGAATTTTAAAGAACTGGCCGGCAAGGGCTTGGTTTTCGATGCTCTTGAACAGGATAGATCCCATGCCTAATGCAATAGCAATAGCCAGTATCGGAGCCGCCGCTATATTAGGCCTGACCGACAGTTCGTTTTCGGAAAGCAGTCCTGCAAATATCTCGGGCGTCTATCCGCACCTGACGATGTACAACAACGAGGGTGAATGCGGTACAGGCGCGGTCGTGCCGTGGGCGGGGAAGCTCTGGGCGGTCACCTACGCTCCGCATTCGCCTAAAGGCTCCTCCGACAAGCTTTATGAAATTGCTCCCGACCTAACGCAGACCATCCGCCCCGAAAGTATCGGCGGGACGCCCGCCAACCGGATGATTCATAAAGAATCCAATCGGCTCTTTATTGGCCCGTACGCCATCAGTGGGGAAGGGGACGTGCGAGTTATTCCCTGGCAAGCAATGCCAGGCCGGCATACCGGTAATGCGCGGCACCTGACCGATCCGGCCGGCAGGATCTATTACGCAACGATGGAGGAGGGACTCTATTCCGTCGATGTCGATACGCTGGAGGTTGAGGAGCTCATTGCAGATGGAAACAGCAAGAAGCCCGTGCAAAACGGCATAAAATCCAGCCTGCCCGGCTATCATGGAAAAGGCTTGTATTCGGGGCAGGGGCGTGTTGTGTATGCCAATAACGGTGAACGGAGCAAGGCTGCAAAAGCGAATCCCACGACCCCTTCCGGTGCGCTGGCGCAATGGTTCGGGCAAGGTGACTGGAAGCTCGTCCGCCGCAACCAGTTTACGGAACTCACGGGGCCCGGTGGAATTTACGGTGGCGGGCATCCGGAAACCGATCCGATCTGGGGTATGGGCTGGGATGCGCGCTCGCTCCTGCTCGCCCTGCTCGAAAATGGGGAGTGGAGCTATTTTCGCCTGCCGAAGGGAAGCCATTCCTATGACGGCGCACACGGCTGGAATACCGAATGGCCGCGCATCCGCGAGATCGGAGAAAAAGATTACCTCGCCACCATGCACGGAACCTTCTGGAGATTCCCGCCCACTTTTTCCAACGAAAATTCGTCGGGTATCGCCCCGCGCTCGAACTATCTGAAAGTCATTGGCGATTTTTGTAAATGGAATGGCAAAGTGGTTCTGGGTTGCGATGATTCCGCCAAATCGGAATTTTTAAACACCCGCACGTTTAAGCCCGCGGACGGTGCCCCCCGGCAGTCGAACTCCAATCTGTGGTTTATCGATCCGCAACAGCTCGACGGCTTCGGCCCGCTGATTGGGCGTGGTTCGGTCTGGCTGCGTGAAGACGTCGAAGCGAACAGCCCCAGTGATCCCTATCTGTTCTCTGGCTACGACCATCGCCAGTTCAGCCTGACGCATTCGACGAAATCACCCGTCACCTTCACCCTCGAAGTGGATAAACACGGGTCGGGCGAATGGAGCACACTGCGCAGCATCACGCTGGCACCCAAGGGAACGGAAATCCTTTTTTTCAGCGAAGATGAGGGCGGGGCATGGATTCGTCTGGTTGCGGATAAAAACGCCACGGGTGTCACCGCCCATTTCCAGTACCGCAACCGCGACACGCGCAGCGTTAAGAATGATCCGCTGTTCAACGGGGTTGCAACGACTGAAAAAGCGCCCGCAACCGCGGGGGTCATGCGCAGCCTCGCATATCACACCCTCGGCATTGCCCTTGCGGACGGAAGCTACTATGAGCTGAATCCCAAAATGAAGATCGCCAAAGTGAGCTCCGCAGCCCAAAGCGCCGGGTTGCTATCTGCGGTTGCCCAGCCCGCCAACTCTTTCAGCGTTGATGGGGCATCGGCCATTATGGAAGAGGACGGAAAACGCTACCGCTTTCCTAAAAACGATGCGTACTCCGCCACCGGTTCGCGCGTCTGCCGTGAAGTGGCCACCGAACGTGATCTGCTCAACCTGCATGGCACCTTCTATGAGCTGCCTGCCCGGAATGCGCTGGGGCTGGCCAGGATCCGCCCCGTCGCCACGCATAATCTGGCCATTCATGACTTCTGCTCCCACAACGGACTACTCTTCTTCACCGGCCTCGGCGCTGGCGCGCAGGGTGAACACATCTTCCGCAGTGCCGATGGCAAAGCCGCCGTTTGGGCGGGTGTGGTTGACGATCTTTGGCGACTCGGCAAGCCGCGTGGGCAGGGTGGCCCGTGGAAAATCGCTGCCGTCAAAGCCGGCGTTCCGTCCGACCGGTATCTCATGACCGCCTACGACAGGAAGCGCGTCGCTCTCGATGCTTCTTCCTCCGTGCGCATATCGCTGGAAGTGGATATTGACGGCACCGACTTGTGGGTTCCATACAAAACATTCGAGGTCGCTCCCGGCGAAACCGTGTCACACGAGTTTCCGGAGGGGTTCAGCGCCTACTGGATCCGTGCAACAAGCGACCTCGACACAACCGCGACGGCTTGGTTCACCTATGAATAGTGCTCTCAAACAGCTTTGCGCCATCTTGGGTTTGCTGCTTCCTGCGTTTACTCAGGGGGCGGTGCCAAACATTGTCCTGATTGTCGTCGATGACCTTGGCTATGCCGACCTGTCCTGTACGGGGTTGGCGAATGATGTGCATACCCCGAACATCGACAGGCTGGCGGCGCGCGGGGTGCGCTTCGACAGCGCTTATGCCACCGCGCCGATCTGTAATGCCTCGCGCATTTCAATAATGACTGGAGCCTACCAACAGCGGCAAGGGCAGTACTGGTATGGCGGTCCTGGTCTGCATGACCCTCAATTCACGACGATTGCAGAGGCACTGAAAAAAAGGGGTATGCCACCGGCTATGTCGGCAAGTTTCATCATGGAAACAGTGACAAGCCGAGTGGTCGTGGATTTCCCCTGAACCATGGGTTTGATACGTTCTTCGGTTTCTCTGGCGGTACCAAGCATTACCTGCACCACAGCAAGAATGGCGGGCAACCCATGCTCCATGAAGGGCCGATGTGGGTGCAGCGCGAGCAGAAGGATGTGGAAGGGTTCATCACGGAACTCTTCGGCGAACTGGCTCGCGAGTTCATCCGCAAAAACAAGGATCGGAAATTTTACCTGCACCTCTCCTTCAATGCCGTTCACAACTTCACCCACCAGCTGCCTGCCGATTATCTGAAGGAGAAAGGGCTCAAGGGATTTGCCGACCTCAAGCCCGGGGAAAACTACTGGGCGTGGCGTAAAAAGCTCGGCTATCCCGCGAACGTTGAAGGGCGCGACTACTACCTCGGTCAGCTCCATTTTCTCGACCATGAGATCGGTCTGTTTATGGACGAGCTCGAAGAGCAGGGCCTGGCCGAGAGCACCGCGATCATATTTGTCAGTGACAACGGAGGCTCACTCGTCACGTACGCGAACAACGGAAAACTCAAGGGCGGGAAATACACCCTCTTCGAAGGCGGCACGCGTGTTCCCATGATCGTCAGCTATCCGCCTGCATTCAAAACCGGAGAAGTGAGCGGATCGGTTGCCAGCACCTTGGACATCTTTCCGACCATATGCGGACTGACCGGAGCGTCGCTACCCTCCCGGCTCGACGGCAAAGACCTCGCCCCGGTTCTTTCCGGTGCGGAACATTCCCTGAATCGCGACTTCCTTTTCTGGGACACGCAGGCCGAGCAGGCCGTACGCAAAGGAAAGTGGAAGCTCCTTGTCACTAAAACAACACCCAACGAAAAACTGCAAATCACCCCGACACCCAACGGTGAATTCCTCTACAATCTCGAAAGTGACCCCGGTGAAGCAACCAATCTAGTGGTACAACAACAGGTGGTCTCCCAGGAATTGAAACGGGCGCTGCTGAAGTGGAAGGCGGGTCTCTGAAATCTGCCTGAACTCCGGGAGCTTTTTTTGTCGGCTGATTAGAATGGACTCATTAATAAGCATATGCGCGGTAGCGTCCTTGTTGGGCCGGATACGAGGGCCAGCCTGCCGGGCGCTTTTTTGCTTTTACTGTAGGGCGGGGGTTGTGACAACATCCTCCCCGTTTTAACGGAGGGTTTAGGATGACGATCAAGGATTGCCTCAACCGGGCGGCGAACGAAAGCCCGGATGACATTGCGCTAAGGTTCAAGCAGGATGGCCAATGGACTACGATCAACTATGGGCAGCTACGCGAGCGGGTGTGGCATGTTTCGGAAATGCTTGCCCGGCTGGGGGTGGTCGAAGGCGACCGGGTCGCGATCTACCGGGAGAATTCGCCGGAATGGTTCGAGATCTACCACGGCATCGTGGGCATCGGGGCCATCGCGGTTCCCGTGGATGCGAAGCTGCGGGAGCAGGAGGTTGCGCATATTTTCCACGATTGCGGGGTATCGGTGGTTTTTGCCTCCTGCCGCTTTGCGGAAATCCTCGCGGGAATGAAGGAGCGCTTGCGCGATTTGCGCGCGATCGTGATGCTCGATATTGATGAGCGGAACCAGCACCTGTGCGACAAGGTCGACCACCATACCTACAAGGGACTATGGCAGGAGGTTGCGGAGCGGGCCATGGCCGAAGGGCGTGCGTTTGGTCGCATGTCGCCGACGGCCTCTTCGCCGGCTTCCTTCATCTATACCTCGGGAACGACGGGCCGCCAGAAGGGCGCCGTGCTGACGCACCACAATTTCATGTCGAATGTGGATAGCATTGATCGGGCGGTCCATTTCACGAAGGAGGACAATCTCGTGCTCATCCTTCCGCTTCACCATTCCTTTGCCTTCACCACGACGGTGTTGTTGCCGGTATACAAGCACTGCCAGGTGACCCTCGTTGAAAACCTCAAGACCATCAAGGCCAACATGGCCGAGACCGCACCAACGGTGATGCTGGCCGTTCCGCTGCTCCTCGAAAAAATGCTCGCACGCGTGCTGGACGGCATCAACTCGAAGAAGATCGCGAAGCTGATGTATGACTATGGTTTGGCAAAGGTGGTCGGGAAAAAAGTGAAGGACGGCCTGGGCGGGGCCTTGCGCCTCGTGGTTTCCGGCGGGGCGCCGATCAGCCCGGCCACCTTGCTCGGCTGGGGCAAGCTGGGCTTTTGCATTGTCGAGGGCTATGGCATCACCGAGACCGCGCCCGTGCTGGCGGTCAACCCGCCCGGGAAGCCGCGGGTTGGAACCGTTGGCCGGCCGCTTCCGGGGGTGTCGATCGAGATCCGGAATCCCAACCCCGAGGGGGTGGGCGAGATTGTTGCGCGCGGCGAGAACGTGATGCAGGGCTATTGGAACAATCCCGCGGAAACCGCCAAGGTGCTGGTCGATGGCTGGTACCACACCGGCGACCTTGGCTATTTCGATGAGAAGGGCTATCTCGTGATCAGCGGTCGGAAGAAGAGCCTGATCGTCAACCGCGAAGGAAAGAACATCTATCCGGAAGAGGTCGAGCGGCAGGTGCTCAAGAGCACCTATGTCCTCGAATGCCTGGCCATGGGCTACCGCGAGCCGGGCGAGGATACGGGCGAGCGCGTCGGCCTGATCGTCGTGCCCAACCTCGAGGTGTTCGATGCCATGGAGGAGGAGGGGGGCGAGCGGTTGACCGATGGGCAGATCGAAGAGCTGGTGCGTTCCGACATCCGGCAACAACTCGCCGCGCTTTCGGACTACAAGCGCCCGCGCAAGATCGAGGTGCGCTTCGAGGAGTTCGAGAAAACCACCACGCAGAAAATCAAACGCTATTTATATGCGATCGACACCGCGGGGAACTAGGGGTTTCACGAACCGTTCGACGTGAAAAGGCCTAGGCGGTGCGCTTTGTCGATGGCCGAAGGGGCGTTGGGGACGTTCAGTTTTTCATAGATGTGCTTGAGGTGGTCGGTCACGGTGTAGGTGCTTATTTTGAGCTGGCTGCTGATCTCCTTTTGGGAGAGACCTTTGGCGATTAACGAGAGCACCTCCCGCTCCCGTTCCGAGATCCCGCATTCGGTTGCCACCTTGGGGAGCCGGGGTTGCAGTGTTTTCAAGATGAAGCGGGCCAGGCTGGGTTCGAGGGTGGCGCCGCCATCCATGACGGTGCGGATGCCGGTCGTGATTTCATCCATGGTGGCGGATTTAAGGAGATATCCCGCGGCTCCTTGCTGGATGGCCCGCAGCACATCGGCCTCGTGGTCGGACTGGCTTAGGATGATGACCCGGGTGTCCGGCGCATACTTCGAGATCCACGGCATGGCATCCAGCCCGGACATGCCGGGCAAGTTGAGGTCGAGCAGGATGATGTCCGGTTCTGCGGCCCGGCCGCCATCCTGAAGGGTGCGCAGTGCCAACTCGGCATTGCCGAACTGGCTGACGAGTTCGAGGCCCTTTTTCTTTGCGAAGACAAATTCGAGGATTTCGCGATATTCGGGGTGGTCTTCCACCAGCATGATTTTAATGGACGCGTTCATGGTTCATCTTTCTTTTTTTGCTGCGGTGGCGAAGGCGGAGTTTGAGGCAGGTTCCACCGGTGGGGACGGGCTCGACGGAGAGTTTGGCCTTGAGCAAGCGGGCGCGGCGCTTTAGCGAGGAGGGGATGTTTTCGCCGGACATCCCTTTGCCGTTGTCGCTGACCGTGAGGACGATCTCCCGGGGCGTGGCGGTCAGCGTGGTGCTGAAGCGGGTGGCATTGGAGTGGCGGCAAATGTTGATGAGGCTCTCTTTGTAGAAAAGGAACAGGTCGATGCGGGTACGGGCCTTCAGCTGCTCGAGGTAGTGTTCGCCTTCGATCGAAATCGTATGTTCCAGATTTGCGGTGATGCGCTGGGCGGCGCGTTGCATATCCTCGACGAGGCCTTGATAGAGGCCGTCGGCGTTGATGATGTTGGAAAAGTGCCGGATGGCGGTTCCCGTTCGTTCGGTCAATTGACGGATGCGTTGGTGGAGCATGTTCCATTCGTCGGAGGCGTCGTGTGCGCTTTTGGCGGCATCGCTCAGCAACCCGATGGCATGGATGTTGGCGCCGAGTTCGTCGTGCAGGTCGGCGGCGAAGCGTTCCCGGAGCTTGGCGAGCTGCCTCAGGCGGAGGTTCCAGTCGATCAGCATGGTGAACCCGATGGCGGCGGTGAGCAGGGCGGCCAGCCAGCCCATGCGGCGGAGTTTTGTTTTTTGGTGCGCGTAGCGGCGGTTCAGTTCCGCCTCCACCCGTGGGCGCGCTTTTTCAAGATCATGGCGGCGAACCAGCTGGTTCATCCATTCCCGCACCGGCAGGATGGTTCCATACATGTTGCGTCCATCCGTGAGCACGGATAGCGGCCGGTTCGGTTTGGCATGAACGTCGCTGCCCGTAATCGGTTTCCCGAGCGCGTGGTTTATGCCGCCGGACAACAGTTCGATTTCTGCAAAGCCAAAGCGCGTATCCTCCGCGTTATAGCTGGGGATTTCGGGGGGGGCGTCGATGTGCAGCCGGTAGAAGCGGTTGGTGGCCGGGGGAAAGTTCCACATCATGATCGGTCCCATGTGGAAAATCGTTTCCAACCGGAGGTCGATCAAGGTTTCGGCGTCTGAAAAATCGGGCTGGTTCGCGCCCTCGAGGTGCATCTTTTTGGGAATGCCGAAGTCGCTGGCCAAGGCCTGGGGCAGGACATCGCTCGGGTCGATGGCATGGAGGTGCAGGAGGGAGACGGCTTGGGACTCGCCGAGGTCAATGGTGAGTGCAGGCGGGCTGGTGACGGGGTGCAGGCTGATGAAGGCAATGCTTTTTTCGCCCCCGACCGCGTCCATGAGGTATGGCACCAGTCCGTCGACGGCAAAGTTCACGCTCCAGGCACGGCCTTCGAACCGGTTCGATTTCGCAGCGATCGGCCGACGCAGCGCCACATTCACATCTCCACTGAACGCCATGATTTCAGAGAGTTCGAAGGCATGTTTTTCATCGAATGCCCGAAGGGAAAGGCGGTCGGTTTCAATTCGGATCCATGATGCGGTGATGCCGTTGCACGGAATTGAAAGAGGGGCTATTCGAGGGAGGAAGTGCCGGTCGTCGGTGTATTCGGCCACCACGGTTCCCACCCGGTCCTGCTCGGTACCGGCGATCAGGCGAAGGTGTTTCGGAAAGCCGTCCGCCTGGAAGCCTTGCTTGGCATCCCGGCGGATCACCGGAACCAGGATGACTTGATCCAGGGGATATTCGGCTTGGAGGTTGATTTCCACCCATTCGGAATGGAATTCGTCGTCGTGGATGTTTGAGCGGTATCCAATGGCCCCCACGCCGCTGCGCAGGCTGTAGTTTGCGAGCTGCTCCAGCTCGGCGCCAATGGCGTCGCGCCGTTGTTCGAGCTCCGGCAGGGAGAGCGCGTTGAATGCCGTGTCCACCGGGGCGGCCATGGCCGGGAGCCATCCGCCCAGCAGAAGCAATGTCGATAGGGTGCGATCAAAAGGCATGTCGGTTTATAGCATATTCCGGACGACGGTCCTGTTTCAATTTTCGTTGGGGTTTCGCAGTGCGCGAAACGGGGCGCCGCGCCTTGAGCTAGGTAAAGGGTGTCAAACCGCTCCGGTTGCGGGTATCCCAAAATATTGGGATAGACGGATTTTATCGAGGGCATACACTTTTTGGACTAGTCGGAATAGGGCAATGCCTGCCGCTTATCGGCGCGTTTGGAAAGGGAAACGAGGATAACCATGAAAAAAATACAATGTGCATTGAGTATTGGTTTGCTGGCGGCGGGTGTCGCGCAGGCGGTGCTGGTCGATCTCGCCTTGCCGGCGGCCGGGAACCATGCCTCTGGGTCGGGTTTCTCGACCGCGGCATCCTTCAATGGCGCTACGTTCGATATTGAGTATACGCTGAATGCCTTTGCAACAAGCAACAGCCCGGCTCCGTTTATTCGCTCCAGTGGCGGAACCTATTTCGGGGTGGGATCCGCCCTTGATCCCAACACGGGAAACCAGGAATCCATCGATGGCGACGACGGCGAACAGCTGTCCATTGCCGGCCTTTCAATCGTTAATTTCAGCGCGAATGGTTCCGGCCTTGTGCAAGGCGATCTGAGTATTGCATTCCAATCCCTGTCGATTGCCAACGGAACTGCCGCCAACGACGGCATAACGATTTCCTTCACGGGTTTCGGGGATGCTACGGTGGACGTAACCCATCCCACAACGTTGGATCTAACATCCCTCGCAAATTTTGGTTCGAGCTCCACGGCATTGTTCCTGGAGCCTGACGGCCCGCAGTCCAACAACAGATGGTCCGTTTCCGGCATCTCCGTGTCCGTCATCCCCGAACCGGCCACGCTGGGGATGGTCGTGGCTTCCGCCGCCGGAATGCTGGTCATCCGCCGCCGCTTCCTGATCTGATCGCGAACGGGTTTCATGAGTTGCGCCGTTTCCGACCGAAGCGGCGTTTTTGCTAAAAGAGGAAATGCCGATGACGGTGAAAAACCAACTGGCCATCATGGCGCTTGCCGCGGTCGTACGGACGGCTGCGGCGGACGTGGTGAACGTACAGATCAAGGCCACGGCCAATACGGACTATGGCACCAATGCCGTTGCAACGTTGCTTTCGGAGGTGTTGACCGCGCCCGACGGGCGGGCCACCTATCAGGTTGCCTTCGAGGTCACCCCGCCGGCGGGGCGCAGCATCCGTAGCGGGGTTACGGGGACCGCGGGTTCCTCAACCGCACAAAGCTGGGGCGTGGGCCCTGAAAACACGCTGTTCAACGGGGACAATGATGACCGGGTGGAGCGCATCGGGAATCTGCAGATCACCAATTTCAATGCCAACGGAGGCGAACTGGACGCGGGCCACTTTTTCGGGTTGTCGTTCACGTCGGTTGAGCTGGCCAATGCGCAATCGGCCAACAAGGATGATGTGCTGGTGGTCTTGAACGGTTCCATGACCAACGACCTCGGCGATCTGGTTGCCAATCCCGAGTCGATCGACCTGGAGGCCTTGGCGGGCGTTCCGGTAACGGAATTCTCGTTGGCCAATGGCACAACCAACACGACCGACAAATGGTCGGTCAACCAGGTCGGGGTGTCGGTTGGCATTGCGTGGCGCGCCGACTGGATGCGCGGCGCGTGGGGCCTGAGCTGGGCGCCGGAGGGGATGTACAACGGCCGCAGTGAAACGTTGGTGGATGATTATGAAACCTTTCTCGAACAGATCGGCGGGTTGAAGACGATCGACTATGTCCAGCTGAACCTGGGCATGTCCTATATCTATTCCCCGGTCCACCTGGGGCCGCATGCGCTGCTGGAAAGTTTTTGGCGGGGCGACACCGATGCCGAGGGGAATCCCATCAACCTGGTTGTTCCGCGGGCCTCGTCCGGCGTGGATCCGCTCGGGGAGTGGGCGGCGGCCACGAAGGCGGCCGGACTGAAGGTTCAGGTCTATGTGAACAGTTCCCAGATGCTGCGGCGGGGGGATATTCCCAACCCGGCCGTCATTCCCGATATTACGGAACGCTGGACCACCTGGTGCGATACCAATGCGGCGGCGCAGGCGTTCATTGCGAGCCAGCCGTATCATACCGACGGCACGAACACGAACCGCCCCTACATGTTCTGCTATGCGGAGTTTGTGCTGAAGGAATATTCCCTTCGCTACGGGGAGCTGATCGATTCATACATCTTTGATTCGGGCTACATGCTGGGTAGCAATGGCGACAATGCCACCGGTGGTGTCGCCTCCGAACAACTGCTTTACAAGGCGTTTTCCGATGCGGCGCGCGCGGGCAATCCCAACGCAACGGTTTCCTACAACAACAGCCCCGAACGGGATACCGAAGTGCTCAATCCCTTTTCGGAGGCGGTTCATTTCGAAGACTACATGTTCGGCCATCCCTACAACGGCGGGAACAACATCGGAAGCCACACCATCGGGGATCCGCCGCTCTACGACCGGAACTATGCGCACATCCAGAAGATGACCGAGACCGGCGGCAATGTGCACGAGGGCGAGCTGACGCACGACTGGCTTTGGGACGACCGGGTGGTCGGCCATTTCTATCCGCCCATGAGCACCACGGCGTGGAATGCGGGGCAAACCCCGGCGCTGACGGATGCCGAATTCCTGCTGTGGAACCTGGAGGCGATGCAGGCCGGCGGTGCCATCTCCTGGGGCGCCCCGCTGAATTGGCCGCCCGGCAATGGCGTCAGCCTGCTCATTCGGGATTGGGGCATGGACCAGCTGGCCCTGATGGATGCCCATCTTTGCACCAACGAAGTGCCCGGGGCCCCGCAATGGGCGCGGCAGCATACCCCGTTGCCGGACGCAACCATCGGGCAGGCCTATTTCCATGTCCTTACCGAAGGCGTGCATTTCTGGGATCCGGAAGGCGATGCCGTCACGAATGTGTCGTTTGCCTCCGCTGCGGGCGGACCTTCGTCGTGGATGACGATTGCGGAAATGCCGGGGAACCCGGGAAGCTGGCAACTGACGGGGATCCCGACCGAGGCCGCCGCAACGGAATATGAATTCAGGCTCCGGATTGAAGATGCATCCGGCGGAACCGAGCGGAAGGTTCGGCTGGGCGTCAACGCGCCCCCCGCGTTTTTGGATGGACCGGAGGGGTATCCCGTGTGGGCGGCCGATCCGCTGGAGCTCCCGGATGCCGTGGTTCATGAAGCCTATGCCCAGGTGTTGATCCAGGGGCTGGATTTCCAGGATTTTGAAGAGACCAACCTGGACGTTTCAAAAATCGGCGGAGCCGGTTGGCTTTCCCTTGCCGAAGCGGCGCCGGGCTGGTGGCGGTTGTCGGGGGTTCCTTCCCCTGCGGATGCCGGCCTCGAAACGGTGGAGCTGCGGGTTAGCGATGGAACCAACGCAACGGACTGCACCCTCGTCTTCACCGTTGAGCCGGCCGTGGACAAGGCGTCGATCCTGGCCGCGGCAAACCAGAATTATGGAACCGATGCCGTCGCCACCATGCTCTCGGATGTTCAAACGGCCTACGACGGGCTGGCCACCTTCCAGTTTGCCGTCGATGTGGTTCCTGGGGCTGGAACCGCCATCCGCAGCGGAAATGGAGGCGGGGCCACAACGAGCCAAAGCTGGGGCATTTTTTCCTCCGGCGAGACGGACAATGCCCGGTTTATTTTCAATGGGGATGAAGCGGAATTCGTGGAGAGCATTGGGAATCTGCGGCTGGTCAACTTCGCTGACGGCGGGGGCCGCCTGTCCGCCGGGGATATCCGGAACGTGTCCTTCGAGTCCATCACCATTGCCGATGCCCAGTCCGGCGGCAAGGATTCGCTTTATGTGACGGTGGGGTCGGTCAGCAATAACCTGGGTGACCTGGGGAGCAATATCCATGTGGTCAATCTGGAAGCACTATCGGGGGGATCTGCCCCGGTAACTGCGTTTGCGCTCGGAACGAGCACGACCAACGCGCTGAATAAATGGTCGGTCAATAGCATCGAGGTGAACTATTCGGTTCTGGGGCCCGAAACCTATTCCACCTGGGCCTACGACCATGGGCTGGTGGGGGGCCACGGCGCACCCGGTTCCGATTCGGGCGACCTCGACGGCTACGCCAACCTCGCCGAATTTGCGTTGGGCATGGACCCGAATCTGGCGGATGCCGGAACCCGCGATTCCGCCGGCCTGGTGACCACCGGGGGGACGGGCTATGTCGAGTGGGTCTATCGCCGCCGTTCGGATCACGTTGCGCAAGGGTTGTCCTATCTGCTGATCGATTCCACGAATTTGGTCGGGCCCCGTTCCGGAACCAATGCCGCGGATCACATCCAGGTCGGCCCGGCGGTCGATGGCTACGAGCCGGTGACGAACCGCTATTCGACCGGCGAACCGGCGAAGTTCATCGAGTTCAGGATTCGGCAGGACTAAGCCGCCGATCCCGCAGGAAACGGGATGGATGGAATCCCAGAATATTGGGATATGCAGCTTTCCGTGGTTTGTTAAATTGCTTCAACAATCGGGGTAAGGCGTGCGCTTTGCCGGCAGGATGGTTCAAGTTGTAATTGGAGGAAAAAAAGATGAAGACCGGACTCAAATCAATCACCACCCTCATCGGCGCAGGGTGCGCCTGCATGATGGCGGCGCAGGCGGCAGTGGTTGCGACCAATCTTAACATTGCGGCGGCCGGAAGCTATCCGGGCGAAACCGTTATCACGACCGCGCAGGAATACAATGGCGCCACATTCGATATTAACTACACGCTCGGCTCGATTGCAAACGGCTCGAATTCGTTTGTCTATGCCACGGCTGCCGTGATGGGGGTTGGGTCGGATACCGATATCGCCAACCACTATTCCACCCTGGAGGGCGACGATGGCGAAGGCATGTCGTTCACCAGCCTCTCGATCTCCAACTTCAGCGCGGGTGCGAGCGGACTCGTGCTCGAAGACATCACCGATCTCGCCTTTGTCAGCTTCTCTGTCGGGGCGTCCGGCCACAACCCGGATGGCGTTACGATGTCGTTCACCGGCTTTACGAACAATACTTCCTCCATGAGCCTCACCGGCTTGGGGTTGAACTATACGGTCGACCTGACCGCTCGACCTAATTATCCCGTTGCGCCGTCTTTGGCGACCAACCTGTTCGTGAAGCCGAATAGTGCGAGCGGTTCCAATCGATGGAACGTCGACGGCGTCGGGGTGAGCTTTGTCGTGAGTACGGGGGCAAACGAGGCTCCTGAAGCGGACGCGCAAAGCCTGCAGACGCTGCCCGACACCGCCGTGGAGATCACGCTGAGCGGAAGCGATTTCGAGGGTAGCAACCTGACCTATGCCGTGAACGACTCGCTGCTCGTTGGATCGCTCACCGGCGCAACGAATAAATGGACCTACCTGCCAAGCCCCGGCTTTGAAGGCTTGGACAGCTTTACATTCACCGTCAACGACGGATCGTTGGATAGCGACCCGGCCACGGTTTCCATCACGGTGACGAATGAGCGGCCGGTCGCCACGCCGCAAGTTGTGGAGGCATTGCGTAACACCCCGCTCGCCATAGCATTGGCCGGCACCGATACGGACGGTCCCAGCAATCTGACCTATAACGTGGTTTCGGGCCCAACCTCGGGCGCGCTGAGCGGTACGGAACCGAACCTGACCTACACCCCGACGAATGGCTTTGCCGGAGTCGACGCCTTTACGTTCACGGTCTTCGACGGATTGAATGCCAGTGCCGAGGCAACCGTTACGATCAATGTGCTCAACAATCCTCCGGTTGCAGATTCGAAGATTCTGTTTACCCTGCCGGATACCGCTGTCGCGATCCTGCTTTCCGGAAGCGATCCGGAAGGAAGCGGTCTGGTGTTCAACGTGGATACCCTGCCGGCCAACGGAGCGCTGACCGGCACGGAACCGAACCTGACCTATACCCCGACCAACGGTTTCATCGGAACGGACAGCTTTACCTACTCCGCATATGATGGAGAAACCACCGGAGCCGTCGCCACGGTATCCATCTCGGTTTCAGCGGATGGGTTCAATCTTTCCTTCGAGGAGCTCGGTACGGCACTCTCGGGCAACACACTGAATGTCGGCGGCATCGCGGCGGACGTCGTTGGTGTTTCCACGAATCTTGATTATCTCTATTCGGTTTCCTTTGCCGGAGCCGACCTCGACGGGGATGCGGCCAACGATGAAGTGACCTTCGATGTGCGCGTCAAGGCCTGGACCAATGGCGTGACGGATCTGGGCTTCGACGACGGATCATCAAACCTCTCCACCAACGTGGCCAGCGCAACGGTTGGTACGTCCAATATTGCCGTCAACCTGGCGAATGGAAACTTCACGACGCTTGGCAATACCATGCCCGACGGCTCAACCCTGGAATTCACGATTGAAAACGTTGCCGTATCCCTGACGGACGCAACCAAGACCGGCAGTGCCGTTTCAACCGGCTTCAACGCCGTTCTGTTGTCGGAAATCAATAATGGCAACTCCCACCAGACGATCTTCGGCGAAGGCACGGGATTGCTGGGTTGGATGTGGAGTACCCCCGACCAATTCCCTGTTTCGGGCATCGATGTTGGTGCGGGGCCGCTCTATGTCTCTTCGGGCGCCACGACCAATGCCACCGCGACGCGACCGTTTAACTGGGGCGTCAGGGAGCTCGACTTCGGCATCCAGGTCACGGTGGTTTCGGCGGCCATTCCGGCGGTCTCCATCGATGTGTCCGGTGGCGATCTGGTGTTCGCCTGGGAAGGCGGCGGCACCTACGACGTACTGACCAATGCCAACCTCATGTTCCCGAACTGGGGCGTTGCCGTTCCGGGTGCATCGTCACCGGTAACCAACGCCGTCGGCAGCGAACCCGTGCTGTTCTTCAAACTAGACTAATCAGAGGGTTAAGTACGGACAGGCCTGCCCGGTTGTTCTCCAACTGGGCAGGCTTTTAATTAGGATTGAAGGAAGCAATGAAACAAACGGTAAAACGAATTGTGCTGGCGGGTGCGATGTCCGCTTTTGCATGGGCGGCATTCGGAGCGAAGCCACCCAATATCATTTTCATCTTCGCGGATGACTGGGGCTATGGCGACATGGGGAAGCACGGCAGCACCTTCTGCCAAACCCCGAACCTCGACCGCATGGCGGAGGAGGGAATCGATTTCGCGAACTTCACCGTCAACAGCCCGGTCTGCTCCCCGAGCCGGGTGGCGGTCATGACCGGCCAGTTCCCGGCGCGGCATTCGATCCACCAGCATTTCCAGGGCATCAAGGCCCATATTAAACGGGGCATGGCCGATTGGCTCGACCCGCAGGCGCCGATGCTGCCGCGCATGCTCAAGGAGGCCGGTTATGCGACCGGCCATTTCGGGAAGTGGCATCTCGGCAGCGTGGGCGATTCGCCGACGGAAGAGGCCTATGGCTACGACCGGTTCGCCACGTTCAACGGCTCGGGAAAAAATGAAATTGCCAAGGGCGGTTCGGAGTCGGTGGATCATGCGGAGACCTTCATCCGCGAGTTTAAAGACCAACCGTTTTTCATCAACCTGTGGCTGCATGAGGCGCATACGCCGCACCTGCCGCAGGATCGGTTCATGGAACAGTTCAAGCAGCTTGGCGAGGCCGAGCAGGTTTATGCGTCGATCATCGCCGAAGGCGACGAGGCCATCGGGCGCATCATGAAATTGCTGAAGGAACTGGGCATTGACGAAAACACCTTGGTGGTCTTCTCCACCGACAATGGCCCGGAGCACTCGGACAATGAAAAAGACCACAAGGGGCAGGGCCTCGGTAAATTCTATTCCGTCGGGGAGACCGGCGGGCTGAAAGGGGAAAAACGCTCGCTTTTTGCGGGGGGAATCCGCGTGCCCTTCGTCGTCCGCTGGCCTGCGGTGGTGCCGAAGGGAAAGACCGATGCAACCTCGGTCATCACCGCTGTTGATCTGCTGCCGACGTTTCTTGAGGCCGCCGGTGTTGCGCTGCCGCCAGGCTACAGGCCGGATGGCGAAAGCGCCTTGGCCGCCTTCAAAGGAGAGGTGTTTACGCGAACCAAGCCGATCTTCTGGGAATGGCGGGGCGGGGACAACGGGGACCATACCTGGCCCTCCCTCGGGATCCGGGATGGGAAGTGGAAACTGCTGGTCAATGCGGCAACGCGCCAGATGGAGTTGTATGATCTGGAGAGCGACTGGGCGGAGCAAAACGATGTTGCCGCCGACTTTCCGGAAGTGGTTCGGAACCTGTCCGTGAAGCTCGAGGCCTGGAAAAAGGAGCTGCCCACCGAACCGGGTGCAAGCGCGTTGTCCAAGGCCCGCTCGAAGAAGAAATAGGGGCCAGGCCATCCCTAATTATAGGGATGCACGGGGGCTGGAGAATGGCCTACGCTGTTGGGGCATGAAGAAAAGGTGATGCGGTTGAGAACGGCATGCTTTTGCGATGGATTTATTTTTGGAGACAAGGATGCAGGGAATGAAGGCGTTGAAGTTGGTTTTGCTGGGTGGTTTGCTGTCGGGCATGTGGTGCGAACGGGTTGGAGGCATCGAAGTGTCTTCCTTTTGCCAGGCCCAGGTGCCCGGGGAATATGTGCTGGAGGCCGAAGAAGGCACCTGGACTTGGGGCATGGCGCCGATCTACGATGAAGCAGGAAAGCTGCACATATTCAATTCCATCATTCCCAGGAGCGGCAGCTGGATCAAAAACAGTCGGATTGCGCATTGGGTCGCCGACCGGCCGGAAGGCCCGTACACCTTTCTGGGCAACGTGTTTGCAAGCGACGACGCCAGCTATCATAACCCGCAAATCTCCAAAGTGGGCGACACCTATGTCCTGGTCTTTCTGCTGAACCGGCACCGCGACGAAAACGGCTCGAAACAGGAGGTCGGGATTGCCACGGCCAAGTCGCCGGATGGGCCGTGGACGGAAAGTCCATTGAACCCGATCATTCCCGCGGCCGGGGTGTTGAATGGCTACCAGATCGTCCATGCCTCGAATCCAACCTTTGTCGTGACCCCGGAAGGAACGTTCCGGATTTATTACAAAACGATGACGGATGCATTACCCATAAAGAAGGGTTTCCGTGAAATTGCGTTTGCCGAAAGCGACACCATCGAAGGCCCCTATGTGAACTATGCGCACAACCCGGTCATCAGTTATGCGGATAAGCAACTCGACATCGAAGATCCCTATGCCTTCTACTACAACGGAATGTACTACATGATCGTTGAAGATCGCCAGGGGGTGAAGAATATGCTGGAAGGCAACCCAATTCCGGCCGGACAGCTCAAGAAGGGCGGATATCGCCCGGGCCTGATCTACCAGTCCAAGGACGGGATTGATTGGGGGGAGCCGAAGGTCGGCTACCTGACCAACGAGATGTATTTCGGACATAAACTTGCGCGCAGCGAACGACCGAGCATCCTGTGGAAGGACGGCAAGCCGGAATGCCTCTTCCTGGCCTGCCACGATGAAAAACCGTCTGCCGGATATTTTGTGAGAATCAATAACTGGAATGGGGAATAGATGAATCAAAAACCGATGTTGACCGCTCTATTGCTTGCCGCGTGCGCCGCCGCAAGCCTCGTGGAAGCCAAGCCGTTGGCGGGGAGCCGCCCCAACATTATTCTGGTGATGACCGACGACCAGGGGATGGGCGACCTGTCCTGCATGGGCAACGAGGTGGTCAAGACCCCGCACATCGACCGCTTCCACGACCAGGCCGTGCGCTTCCGCGACTTCCAGGTCAGCCCAACCTGCGCACCGACGCGCTCCGCGATCATGAGCGGGCGCGCACCATTTAAAAACGGGGTGACGCACACGATCTTCCAGCGCGAGCGGATGGCGCTCGATGCCTTCACGATGCCGCAGGCGCTGCAGGGCGCAGGCTACACGACCGGCATCTTCGGAAAGTGGCACCTCGGCGACGAGGAGGCCTACCTGCCCGGCAGTCGCGGATTCGACGAGGTGCTGATCCACGGGGCCGGCGGGATCGGGCAGACGCGGTTTGGCGACTTCCCCGCGAACGAGGAAAACCTCTATTTCGACAACGTCCTGCTGCATAACGACACCATCGTTAAAACCAAGGGCTTTTGCACCGACCTGTTTTTTCAATCCGGCCTGGCCTGGATCAAGAAGCAGCACGAAGCCGGGAAACCCTTCTTTGCCTACATCTCCCTGAATGCCCCGCACGCGCCGCTGGTCGCTCCCGAAAAATATACGAAGCGGTTTGTCGAACTCGGCTACGATGCCGGAACCGCCGGGCGCTACGGCATGGTGGAAAACATCGACGATAATTTTGGCCGGTTGCTGGAAAAGCTGGCCGAATGGAAGGCGCAGGAAAACACGCTGGTGATCTTCATGACGGATAACGGCGCCACCCATTTGAGCGGGAAGCTGAACGGCGAGAAGATTAAGCACTTCAACGCCAACCTGAAGGGCGCAAAGAATTCGCCGAATGAAGGCGGAACGCATGTCCCCGCCTTCTGGCAGTGGAAGGGGGTTCTGGGCGAGGGGGTGGATGTTCAAGCCCTGACGGCGCACATCGACCTTTACAAAACCTTCTGCGAGTTGGCGGGAGCCAAGCTTCCGGCCAAGATGCAGGAGCTGGATGGCCGGTCGCTCCTGCCTTTGCTCAAGGATCCCGCGGCGCAGTGGCCCGATCGCGAACTGTTTGTGCACTGCGGGCGCTGGAACCCCGGCAAGCGCGATGAGGCCAAGTTCCAGAAGTGCGCCGTGCGCACCGCGCGCTGGCGCTTTGTGAACAACCGGAACCTTTATGATATTTCCAAGGACCCCTGCGAAACGACCGATGTGGCCGACGCGCACCCCGAAGTGGTTTCCAAGTTGCGCGAATCCTTCGACCAATGGTGGGAGTCGGTGCTGCCCAAGATGGTCAACGAAGACCTGCCGAAGGTGGCCCCCGAAGACCAGCCGCTGGCCATCCGCTACAACCAGCAACTGAAGGAAAAGGGCATTCCCGATTGGGCGCCCGAAGCATTCTAATAGGCAATTAACTTGAAGAGTCTCACCACAGAGCGCACGGAGGCACAGAGCAACCAATAGATCTGCCTCCCTCTGCGTCTCTGTGAACTCTGTGGTAAAAAATTAAAATCAGTTTAATTTGGTATAACCTGTGGAAAACCCGGAGAGAAAAATGAAAAACATCCTGCTACCCCTGTTCGTGCTCGCGGTGGGCACCCTGCCTTTGCAGGCGGCGGAAAAATCCCCGAACCAACCGAAGGGCAATGTGACGTTCGAATACCGCTTCGCCGATGGCCTGCAACAGACGCCCGACTCGCTGGCCCGCCAGGAGCTGTGGTTCCGCGATGCCAAGTTCGGCGCGTTCATCCACTTCGGCGCCTATTCGGCCCTCGAGGGGGAATACAAAGGGCGCGGCAATGGCTTCCGCTATTCCGAGTGGATCCAGATTTCCGCCCAGATGTCTTCCGCCGAATACCACCAGGTGGCCGCCGCCTTTAATCCGGTGGAGTTCAATGCCGACGAGTGGGCCCAGACCTTCAAGGCGTGCGGCATCCGCTACGTGGTCATCACCTCCAAGCACCACGATGGCTTTGCGCTCTTCAAATCGATGGTCAGCGACTACAACATTGTCGACTACACCCCGTTCAAGCGCGACATCATCAAGGAGCTCAGCGAGGCGTGCCATCGCCAGGGCATGAAGTTCGGCGTCTACTATTCGCACGCGCAGGACTGGGACGAACCCGATGCCCCGTACCTGAACAAGCGTTGCAAGCGCAGTGTTCTGCATCCGGACCTTCCGGCGGATTTCGAACCCGACATGGACCGCTACATCATGAAGAAGAGCCTGCCGCAGGTGGAGGAGCTGGTGAAAAACTATGAGTTGGATCTGATCTGGTTCGATACACCGGTGGGGATGAACATGGAACGCGCCAAGCTGTTCAGCGACATGGTGCGGAAACACCGTCCGGACTGCCTGATCAATTCCCGCCTGATCCACCGCGGCAAAGGGAAGATCGAGCCGCAATACCTGCCGCTCTACGACTATGTTTCGATCGGCGATAAGGAGGTGCCCACCAAGAAGCTGCCGCTCTACGTCGAGTCGCCGGACAGCGTCAGCTCCTCCTTCGGCTACAAAACCAAAGGGAACTGCTACTACCATACGGAAAAGGAGATGGTTGAACGCTTCGTCCATACGGTTTGCGCCGGCGGCAATGCGCTGATCAACAACGGTCCGATGGGCAACGGAAGGCTCGATCCCGAAGCGGTCCGCATCTACGGCGCCATGGGCCAGTGGCTCAAGGTCAACGGCGAATCCATCTATGGAACCGTCCGCAATCCGTTGGATGAACGGCCGGAGTGGGGCGACCTCTCCGCCAGCAAGGACGGCAAGACCGTATACCTGCATATCCTCGAATGGCCGGGGTCTGGAACGGTCTCCGTGAAGGGGCTCACCGCAACGGCCGCAACCTATCTCTCCAACGGCGAACCGGCGGCCTTTGAGCAAGAGGGCGATGTCCTTAAAATCAAACTGCCCGCCAAACCGCTGGATGAATACGACACGGTGGTCAAAGTCCAATTGTAGAAAGGGATGCGTATGAAAAGAAAAAACATGATGCTGATGGCCCTGGTGGCTGGAACCATGGTTGGGCCTGCATTTTCCAAGGTGGGGGGAAAACCCAACGTCGTGATCGTTATTACCGACGACCAGGGCTACGGCGATCTGGCCTTCACCGGAAACCCCGCCATCAAAACCCCGACGATCGACCGGTTGCGCGAACAGGGGACCCTGCTCAACAACTTCCATGTGGATCCCACCTGCGCGCCGACCCGCTCCGCGCTGATGACCGGCCGCTATTCCGACCGCGTCGGTGTCTGGCACACGGTTCAGGGGCGCAGCATGCTGCGTCGCCGCGAAACGACCATGGCCGATATTTTCGGGCAGAACGGCTATGCCACGGGCATGTTCGGCAAATGGCACCTGGGCGACTGCTATCCCTATCGTCCCGAAGACCGCGGCTTCCAGCACAGCATCTACCACCAGGCAGGCGGCGTTGGCCAGGCGCCCGACTATTGGGGCAACGACTATTTCGACGACACCTATGTCGTCAACGGCGAGCTGCGCCGCTTCGAAGGCTTCTGCACCGATGTCTGGTTCGACGAGGGCATGAAGTTTATCCAGGCGAACAAGGAAAAGCCGTTCTTTGCCTACATTGCGCTCAACGCCCCGCATAAGCCGCTCTACTGCCCGCTGGAATACAGCAACCCCTACGAAAACAACCCGAAGGTTTCCTATCCCGAGTTCTATGGCATGATTGCCAACATCGATGACAACCTCGCCAAGCTGATGGCCATGCTCGATGCCGAAGGCTTGGCGGAAAACACCATCCTTGTTTTCATGACCGACAACGGCACGGCGGCCGGGCTGGCGGAGGGCCGCGGCTTCGACGGCGGCATGCGCGGCCAGAAAAACTCGGAATACGATGGCGGCCATCGCGTCCCCTTCATCATTCGCTGGCCCGACGGAAAGATTGAAGCCGGAAAATCCATCGAGCGCCTAACCGCGCACATCGACATTCTCCCCACCTTCATCGACCTGTGCGGCCTGACCGCGCCGAAGACCGCATACGACGGCAGCAGCCTGCGCGAGCTGCTCTATGCCGATGGAGCAACCTGGCCGGATCGGGCGCTCGTGGTTGAGACCCAACGCGTGGTCGATCCCATCAAATGGCGCCGGTGCGCCGTGATGACCGACCGGTGGCGCCTGGTGAACGACGACAACGGCCAGGGGCTTTTCGATCTCAAGGCCGATCCCCGGCAGGCGACCGATGTTTCCGCGGAACACCCTGAAGTGGTGGAGCGCCTGCGCGGCGCATACGATGCCTTTTGGAGCGATGTCTCGCAGGAACATGATTTGACCAGCTACATGGTCATCGGCTCCGACAAGTCCCCGGTTGTGAAACTGAGTTCGCACGACTGGCTGATCGACAAACTCCCGCCGTGGAACCAGGACCACATCAAGAACGGCGATGTTGCCGAGGTGTCCCACTGGGCCATCGAAGTCGAACGCGATGGCGACTACGAGATCTCGCTGCGCCGCTGGCCGGTCGAGGCCGACAAGGGCATCAACGATGGAACCTATGGCAAGGCGTTCAACTACCAGCAGGCGCGGATGCGCATCGGCGAGGTTGACGAGACCCAGGCCATCCCCGCCGGGGCCAAGGAGGTCACGTTCAAGGTTTCCTTGAAGAAGGGCATCACCCAGCTCGCCCCGGTCTTCATCGGGCCCGAACTGACGGCCACGCCGTACTACGCCTATGTGACGCACAAGCCGAAACCCGGTTGGCAGACGCCGCAGGGCATGGGTGTTCCCGTCTACGATCCGGCCTATGGACGCGTCCCGCCGCAGCTTAACAAAAAACGGGTTAAGGCGATTGAGTAGCTCGCATATCCGATGCGAGTTCCGTGTGCAGGGTACGCGGATCGGATATCCGCGCTACGTTGCTCCTGCCAAAGAAATGAGTTGAGAATGAAACGAACCACCTTGCTTGCCGCAGCTTTACTGTCTGCCGCTGTAGTTAATGCGGAAAAGAGACCGAACATCGTCTATCTGATGTCCGACGACCAAAGTTCCTATACCATGGGGTGCTACGGCAACGCGGACGTGCAGACGCCCAACCTCGACCGGCTCGCGGCCGACGGCATGGTCTTCGACAACCATTACGACACGACCGCCATCTGCATGGCCTCGCGCGCCACCGTCATGGCCGGCATGTATGAATACAAGACCGGCTGCAACTTCAAGCATGGCGAGATGTTGACCGCCACCTGGAAAAAAACCTATCCCATGCTACTGCGCGAGGCGGGCTACATGACCGCCTTCGCCGGCAAGTTCGGATTCGAGCTCAGGGATACGCCGGAGGGGAAAAAGCGGGAACTGCCCGCCGCCGATTTCGACCGGTGGGGCGGAGGCCCGGGGCAGACGTTTTATGAAACGGCGAAAAACAAATCGATGGCCGCCTATGCGGAGGCCTATCCGCACTCCACGCTCTCCTACGGCGCGTTCGGGCGCGACTTCATCCGCGATGCCGCCAAGGCCGGAAAGCCGTTCTGCCTGTCGATCAGTTTCAAGGCCGCGCACCGGCCCACGACGCCCGATCCGAAGTTCGATGCGGTGTATGCCGGCAAGACCTTCAGGAAACCGGAAAACTATGGGCGTGGAAACGGCGCGCATTTTTCGAAGCAGAGCAAGCAGGGGCGCCAGTATGTCCGTTTCGAGGAGTGGGACTACGACAAGGATTATGACGGCGTCATGGCCACCTACCATCAGCAGGTCTATGGAATCGATGTCGCCGTCGGGATGATTGTGGATGCGTTGAAGGAGCAGGGGGTTGCGGATAATACCGTGATCATCTACACCTCCGACAACGGCTTTTTCTGCGGCTCCCACGGCCTGGGTTCGAAGGTGCTGCCCTACGAGGAGGCCTCGCGCGTCCCGATGATCATCCATGATCCGCGCCACCCGAACTCCGGAAAGAAGCTGCGCTCCGATGCACTGACCGGCAACATCGATTTTGCGCCGACCCTGCTCAAGCTGGCCGGACTTCCTGTTCCTGCAACCATGGATGGCGCCGACCTGATGAAGCTCTACGGGAATCCAAAGGCGTCGATCCATGAATCGCTCGCGCTGATCAATGTCTATAACCAATCCGGCCCGCCCGTCACGCACGCCATGGCGGTGGTGACCCGGGAGATGAAATATATCTATTGGGGCTATGCGGCCGAGGGATTCGAGGTGGCCGAGGAGCTCTACCATCTCGGCAAGGACCCGCACGAGCTGGTCAACCAGGCCGGCAACCCCGAATACAGCGCCGCCCTGCAGCAGATGCGCCAGACCTACGATAAGCATCTCGGCCATTGGAAGGCCGAGGCGGTGCCATACAACAACTACCAGCCCTACGGAACCCTCTTCGACCGCAATGTCGGATGGGACGATAAAGCACCGCTGCTACCCAAGCTGAAAAACAAATAACCGGGGGTGTCATGAAACGGTTGATGGTTACCATATTGGTTCTCTCTGCGGCAACCGGGTGCTTCGCGGAAGTGCTCTGGGACGCCCAATGCTTTCGCGATGTGATCTATAAGCAGGTCGATGGGCGAAAGCTTACGCTGGATATCTATATGCCGCCCGGACAGCCATCCGCAAAGGCGCCGGTGCTGTATTATGTGCACGGCGGCGGTTGGGCGGCCGGCAGCAAGGACAAGGGCGGCCTTCCGCTGATGCGGCCGGTGTTCCTGCAGGTCGCCGAAAAAGGGTTTGTTTGCGTCTCCATCAATTACCGGCTCTATAAGAAAACCAATGGCGTGTTGATGCGCGACTGCGTGACGGATGCGATGGACGGTCTGCGGTTCCTGAAAAAGAACGCGGTTGCGTATGGGCTCGATCCAGGGCGCATCGTGGTTTGGGGCGATTCGGCCGGAGGCCAGCTTGCGCAGATGCTGGCCCTGGCCGATCCGAAAACCTTTGCCGGGGATGAAGCCCTGGTGGGTTATGATGCGAAACCCCTTGCGGGGATTTCCTGGTATGGCCCGACGGACTTCACCGACGTCGAGCTCTTCAAGACCGATCTTTCGGATAAGGATCCGGACCGCTTTGGTTTCAGGATTACGGGAAAGGAAGGCGGGTTCGCGGAATTTCCCGAGGCGTACAAGGAGATGAGCCCGTATTACTGGATCAAGAAGGATAGCCCGCCGTTGCTGTTGATGCAGGGCGATGCGGATGCAACGATTCCCTACGCGCATGCCCCGCACCTGAAGAAGAAGGCCGATCAAATCGGCGCGGAGGTTGAAGTGGTGGTGGTCGAAAAGGCCGGGCACAACTGGCGCAAGGCCGGCGGGGATCCGGAACCCGGCCTGGAGGAAATCCAGCGCATCACCGCAGACTATGCCGCTAGGCAGGCCCTTGAATGACGGGCAACAGAGGGTTAAGCAATCAAAGAACGGGGCGGCGGCTAACGATCGAATGGAATGGGTTATTAACGGGAGTACGGATGAATAGGTTTATGTTGAATTTGACGGTCATGTCGCTTTTGCTAAGCGTGGCGGGCTATGCGGATTTCACGGTTCCGGTGGCAAAGGGATTGGTACTGGATCTGAATGCCGATGTCGGCCTGGCCCTTGAGGATGAGGTGATGGTGACCAGCTGGACGAATCAGGCACCCAACCCGAAGGCGCTCGCTTTTGCGTGTACCGAAGAGGGGCGCACCCAGACCATTGTTTCACAGAAGGAGACGGGCACCGGTCGCCCGACCCTCAAAAAGAATGCAACTCAAGTCAACGGTCATAGCAGCCTCGTGTTTAGGGAGGATGAATTGATCAACGACAATGACGAGGCGTTTCACGGTATGATAACCGGTGGCGGATATACGTGGTTCGCGGTCATCAAACCCTATAAACAAGGCGGCCCCGGAAAGATCAACTCCGGCTATCCGAACGCCTTTTTTGGCTGTCTTCGAAATACCGGGAAGCCGCAGTTGGAACCGGGGCAATACGCCGGCTTCTGGGGCTCGTTCTATCCCGACGGCCGCGTTTATATGGGCTCGCGCAATGGATTGGGCGAGAGGGTGCGCGATGGGGTGAATACGCCTGAAGTCGCCGCACCCCCTCCGGCGGTAGACGAGTGGCACATCATCATGGGCCGGCAGGGTTCCGGGCAGGGCGTTGTTCAATTGGAGCTCTTTGTCAACAACCCCTCCGAGGCGGTTAATTCCCATGATTATCCCGTCGGAAATGTTGAACCCAGCCGGATGGCCATCGGTACCGAACGCAATGCGATCAACCACATGGGAAAAGAGTCGTTCGATGGAGAGCTGGCCCGCCTGTTGATGTTTGAGACCGCATTGGACCAACAGGAGATGCGGACGGTATACGGTTATTTGAAGAAGCTCTATTTCAAGTAGGGGATCGTGAAGTTGAAATCGTTGCATTTGATTTTATTGGGTATGCTGTTGTTGGTTTCGGTCGGCGGTTTTGCCGCACCACCACCGGCTGATTTCTATCTGTCGCCAAACGGATCCGATGCGTGGTCCGGCACGCTGGCCGAACCCAATGCGCAGGGAACCGATGGCCCGTTCGCCACGTTGGAGCGGGCGCGCGATGCGGTTCGGACATTGAAGAAAAGCACGTCGGCGGATATCGAGGTGTTGGTTCGCGAGGGCACCTACCTCCTGGAAAAAACGGTGGTGTTCGGGCTGGAGGATTCCGGGGACGACACGCGGTCGATTACCTACGCGGCCTATCCCGGTGAAACGCCGGTTTTCAGCTCGGGGCGGGAAATCAAGGGATGGAAAAAAGTGTCCGGCCGGCTGCCCGGTCTGCCGAAGGCGGCACAGGGCCAGGTTTGGGCGGCGAAGGTTGCGGGCCGGTTCTTCACGCTCTACGATTCGGAAGGCATGCTGCCCCGTGCAAAGTCGGCCGGATTCATTTCGCTGAAGGGCGGAAGCCGCAACACGCTGCATTTTCCCGAGGGCAAATTGAAGGACTGGACGAATGTGGAGGATGTGGAAATCATTATCCGTCCGCACCATGCCTGGATTGTGAATGTTCTTCCGTTGGTCTCGGTTGATGAAAAGGAACAAATGGCGCATACGGCCATTGATGCAACCTATGCCATGAACCCGCTCCATTTCCTGAAGAAAACGGAAAACTGCTGGGTGGAAAATGTGCTGGAGGAACTCGACGAACCGGGCGAATGGGTGCTGAACACGAAGGAGGGCGTCGTCTATCTTTGGCCCCGCGGCAAGACCCCGGTGCTGGCGCCCCGCTTGATCGAGTATATCCGGGTCGAGGGACAGGTGGATGTCGCCGGCCCAAAGGATGTGCCGGTGCAAAACCTCCGCTTCCGGGGGCTGACCTTTACGCACGGCGATCGCTATACGGTGGCGGAGGACGATGCGGGCATCCAACACGATTGGGATTTCCTGGATAAGGCCAATGCCTTGCTGCGCCTGCGCGGCACCGAGCATTGTGCCGTTGAGCGTTGCCATTTCACCCAAAGCGGCAGCAGCGCCATCCGGGTGGACCTGCACGGCCGCAATACCACGATCTCCGGCAACCATATCGAACATATGGGGGCCGCCGGCATCGTGCTCGCGGGATATGGCCCGGGAACAAAGGACGTGAACGGCAACAATCTCGTCTACAACAACCAGGTCCACCATACGGGCCGGATCTATTCGCACTCGGCCGGCATCCTCGTTTGGCAGAGCGGCGGAAACCGCGTGGCGAACAACCTGGTTCATCACACGCCCTATACCGGGATCATTCTCTCGGGGTGCATGACGGACTTTTTCAATAAAAGGGGGCGGGAGCTCGGTAGAACCCTCCGGCTGAATGAAATCGGCGACTTGCCCAAAAAACTGGATATCGAGGACGTGCGCCCCTTCCTTCATTCCCACGACAACCTCATCGAATATAACGAGATCCACCACGCCATGGAAATGCTCGGCGATGGCAATGCCTTCTACATCCGCGGGGCCGGGGCCGGCAATGTTTTCCGCCGAAACTATGTGCACCACCTGGTTGCCCCCATGATCATGCAGTGCGGCATCCGCACGGACGGCGGGCAACGCGATACCCTCTTCGCCGAAAACCTGATCTACAAATGTTCCTCGCAAGGGATCATGGCCAAGTTGAATACGCGCGTGGAGAACAACATTGTGGCCGATGTGCTCGTGGCGAGCCTTGGCGACATGGAACGGTCCTACTATCTTTCCGTGCGCGAAGGCCCCATGACCGGCGCCTCCATCAAGCGGAATATCTTCTATGCTTCCGGACCGGATTGCACCTTCATCCATGAGCTGCAGTCCAAGGCCGGGGCAACGGAGGATAGCCGGGGCCGCCAGGTTGCGCGTTCAAGTGAAGCCGATACCGACTACAACCTATACTTTTGCGCGGCGGATCCCTCCCTCGGAAAAGACATGCTGGAAAAACAGCAAGGCGACGGCGTGGATGCAAACAGCAAAGCCATCGACCCGCTCTTCGTCGATCCGGCAAACGGCGACTTCAGGTTCAAGCCCAACTCGCCCGCGCTGGAAATGGGCATCGTCCCGATCGACCTTTCAAAGATCGGCCTGCGGAATCCGCCCGACTAATCGCGTTGCACGAATCATAGGAACTTAACTTGAATGGTTTCTCACCACAGAGGACACGGAGGCTCAGAGAAATAGTGCAATCCCGCTCCTCTGTGCCTCAGTGCCCTCTGTGGTAAATAAACGAATCAGTTTAATTTGGTATGAGCTCTCTGTGGTGAAAGAAAATTTGGCAGGGCAATGCGAACGGTTGGGTAATACAGAGGAGGAACTTGCAAAACCTCTGGTTTTGCCGTTCCAGTTATCAGGTACTGGGTATTGGTTATCAGGACAAGTCATGCGCAACCAGCGGTTTCGCCCAATAACCAATAACCAATAACTTTTAACAAAAAACCGCCTCGCAAACTCGAAGGGGTTTGCAAGAGGCTCAGAGTACTATGGTGTTTTCTGTTTCTTTTCGTAGGCTTCCTGCTCACGGCGGCTGGCGGCTTCGTCGGCCGGCGTCCAGCCGGATTTGAAGGCGGGTTCCGGAACCGATGCCTCCCACTTGATGTATTGGTTGCGCAGGCGTTCGACGATCTCGGGATACTGTTCGGCAAGGTTGTTCTTTTCGCCGATGTCCTGTTCCAGGTCGTAGAGGGTGGTCTCCTTGCGGTTGCGGTTTTCGATCCATTTGTACGTTCCGTGACGCAGCGCGAGGTCGGTCATGTGGTCGCGCCGCCAAAGCAGCATGCGCTGTGCATCGACGGTTTTATCTGCAGTGGTCAGATAGGGAAGCAGGTCGATGCCGTCGGCCTCCTTGACCGGCTCGGTTCCGGCGGCGGCGGCGAAGGTCGGCACGAGGTCGAGGCTGCTAACGATGTCGTCGCGCACCTGCCCGGCGGGGATGGTGCCCGGCCATTGGATGAAGAAGGGCACGCGCACACCGCCTTCCCAGACGGAGCCTTTCTTGTCGCGCAGCGGGCCGTTGTCGGACCCGTTCTTGTAGGTGGGGCCGCCGTTGTCGCTGAGAAAGACGACGAGGGTGTTGTTGCGCAGGCCGCGCTCGTCGAGGCATTGGAGGACGCGCCCCACGTTTTCGTCGAGCGAGTGCATCATGGCGGCATAGATCTGCCGCTTGGGGTTCTTGATGTCCTTGTAGCGTTCGATGTGCTCCGGCTTGGCGTGCATGGGGGCGTGCGGCGCGGTGTAGGAGAGGTACATGAAGAACGGCTGCCCCGGCGGATTCGCTTCGAGGATTGCGATGGCCTTATCGGTGAAGAAGTCGGTGAGGTAGCCTTCGAATTCAACCTGCTGGCCGTTGAGCTCGATGCGGTTGACGCTGTTGGGCTTGTCGTTGTTTTTCGGATCCCAGAAATAGGAGCGGGAGCCTCCGCGCAGCCCGCAGAACCCATCGAAGCCCCGGTTGGTGGGGTAGTGCTTGTCCAGTTTGCCGAGATGCCACTTGCCGATGCAGGAGGTGGCGTAGCCCGCGCGCTTGAGCATGCCGGCCATGGTTTCGAGCGAGGGGTCGAGCCCGTCTTCGCCTTCGGGCAGGTTGGCCTCGAAGCCGATGCCGATGCGGCCGCTGAGCAACCCGGCGCGCGACGGTGCGCAGACCGAGTTGCTGACATAGCCCTGCTTGAAGCGGACGCCGCCCTTCGCGATGGAGTCGATGTTCGGCGTCTTGAACTGGGTGCAGCCCTGCACGCCGAGGTCGGCATAGCCCAGGTCGTCCGCGAGAATCAGCAGAATATTGGGCGTTCCGGCGAGGGCCGTGCCCGCAAGGAGGAGCGTTGCAAACAAGGTTCGAATCATGGTTTTTCCTTTGTGCTACTATCTTTCAATTTCTGTTTTACTGGCAATTTACCACCACCCGCTGCGCTAGAGGGCTCCGAGGCTCAGAGGGTTGGGAGGCTCTGTGTCTCGGAGTTCTCTGTGGTAAAAATTAACCGTGTCATAGGCAATTAACCTGAAGAGTCTCACCACAGAGCGCACGGAGGCACAGAGCAACCAATATATCTGCCACCCTCTGCGTCTCAGTGAACTCTGTGGTAAAAAAATTCAAATCAGTTTAATTTGGTATCATCGGTGTTTATCTGCGGTGTTAAAACATTGGGTTGCGGCTATGCCGCGCTAGGTATTCAGTGTGTTTCGGGGTGGTCTTTATTTTGTTTTTGGTAGACGCGGACGTAGTCGACCTCGAAGCGGGCAGGGAACTCCGTTGCCGCGGGATCGCCGCCGCAGGTGCCGTGGATGGCGAGGTTGAGCAGGATATAGTGCGGCTGGCCGAAGGGGTGTTCGATCCGCCCCTTCCCCGGGTTCCGGGTGGCGTCGGTTTTGGTTTCGTTCAGCAGCCGGTCGTCGACATAGAGCCGGATATGCTCCTCGTCCCAGTCCATGCGCCAGAGATGGAAATCGTCGGCCCAGCCCTCGCCCAGTTTGGCAAGCGGGGTCTTGACGCTTTTATGCTTTGGCGGGCTATAGGGAACCGCCCCCCAGATCACGTTCGCCAACAGCTTGTCCTGGTAATATTCCATGATGTCGACCTCGCCGTTGGTCGGCCAGTCGCCCTCGTTGCCCAGCGTCCAGAACGCCGGCCAAAGCCCGGCGCGCGTATCGATTTTCGCGCGCATTTCAAAGCGCCCGTATTGCCAGCTATGGAGTCCCCTGGTGATGAGGCAGGCCGAGGTGTAGTTGGCGTGGTCCCACTGTTTCCTCCAATCCTTGGAGCCCGGCTTGTGCCCGGGGTTGGGAACGCGCTCGCGGCGCGCCTCGATCACCAAAAAGCCGTTGGTGCACCAGGCGTTTTCCGGCTGGTACCACTGCGCCTCATGATTCCGCGAGTGCCCGTGCTCATAGGTCCAGTTGGCCGGGTCCGGCCGACCGTCCACATTGAACTCGTCCGCCCACACCAGCGCATAGCCGCCCGGCGCCCCCTGGGAGACCGGGGCCAGCAACGTGCTCGCCAAGCACATGAAAGTCGTGATTTTCATTCCCATAATAAGATATGCGTTCAAAACGCCCTTTCTGACACCTGAAGATATTTTCATCGATCCGTTGGATGATTAATATATGGGGCGAAGCGAAAAAGACGCAAAGAAATCTGCAACCCGTTTTTTGTGCGTACTTGGGTTTTTCGAACGAACTGCCTTTGCATATATCCAAGCCGGAAAAGAATCGTTGCTTCAGGATGGTGCAGTAACTTTTTGAAAAAATGCAGTCAGATCACGCCGGTTGGGCACTATATATGGATAAGGAGAGAACGACACGATGCCGGGAACCTAGGAATTCATTCGCCAGTTTACGCTCAACGAGCGGTAGATCCGCTATACCATCGCGAGCCTGGTGGCGAATACGAGCGTAGATGATAGCGATAGGTTGAACAACTTCGCCGAATACAGCATCGTTGACGCCTTCGACTTTGTGATCAACGGGGTTGCATGGATGGAACAACAAGCGTTAATCCGGGTAAGGATTGAAAAGCAGAGAGCGGGGGGATGGGCATGGCGAGGATGGCTCGGGAATTAGTTTTACTTGGTTTGATCGCGGCAGGCGTTGATGCGCAAGAGCATTGGCGCAACCCCGAAATCTTCCGGGTGAACAAGGAGCCGGCGCATGCGGAGTTTATTGTCTGCGACGGTCGCGCGGATGCCATCCTGCCGTTGGACATCTCCAATCCCTGGAACCGCTCGGCATACCAAAGTCTGAACGGGGAGTGGGAATTCAATTGGTATTCCTCGGTCGATAAGGTACCTGCCGACTGGAGCAATGCCGCCGAGTGGGGAACGATACCCGTTCCGGGGTGCTGGCAAACCTATGGCCATGACCGCCTCTACTACACGAACACCGAACAGCCGTTCTGGTTCAACTACAACAATCCCGGCGGCAAGTGGCAGGAAAATTTCAGTGGCCGGGAGGAGCTGATGGCCTCCGCCCGGAAGGGTTTTCTGAACACAAAGGATGTCTCGGCCGGCTGCTACCGCAAATGGGTGGACGTTCCCGCCGAACGGCTGGACGGCCGCGTGGTACTGCGCATCGGCGGTGTCGAGGCGGGCATCGGCATTTATGTGAATGGCAAGGAAGTCGGCTACAGCCAGGACAGCATGACGCCCGCTGAATTCAACCTGGCGCCATACCTGAAGCCGGGCAAAAACCTGATCGGGATGATGGTCTACCGCTGGACGGACGGCAGCTACCTGGAAATCCAGGACATGGTGCGCTTTGCCGGCATCCACCGCGATGTCTTCCTGCGCTTTGAACCGGAACAGCGGATTGAGGATCTTTATTTTGTCGGCACGCCCTCCGCCGATCTGAAAACGGTGGACGCGGTTTATGAGGTGGATGTTGAACAGGCGCCGATTGGTGCTTCGGTCGAATTTGAGCTGATGGACGGTTTTAAAACCGTTGACCGCTGGTCGGCAGCCGTACCGCAGGCGTCCCGCCTGCTCCACGCAAAGGTTTCCGGCTCCCGTTCCTTCAACGGGCTGAAACCATGGAGCCCGGAACAGCCGAATCTCTACACGCTGGTTGCAACGCTGAAGGAGGCTTCCGGCACAGCGTTGCAGACGGTGCGCATCGATGCCGGCTTCCGCCGGTTCGAAGATCGCGAGGGGAATCTCCATCTCAACGGCCAGCGCTTTTTCATCCGGGGCGTCAACCGGCACGACCACCATCCAAAGCTGGGGCGGCAGGTGACGGTGGAGTCGATGATCCGCGACCTTGAGCTGATGAAGCGCAGCAACATCAACACCGTCCGTACCTCGCACTATCCGAACGACGAGCGCTGGTATTATCTCTGCAACCGTTACGGCATGGCGCTGATCGATGAGGCCAACCTGGAGTCGCACGCCATCAGCCAGGAGATTCCGGGCAACCATCCGCAGTGGATCCCGCAGTCGGTCGACCGCATGGTCAACCTGGTCGAGCGCGACAAGAACCATCCTGCGGTTTTCATCTGGTCGCTCGGCAACGAGCAGGGGCAGGGGTGGGACAACACCTTCGACGCGCAGTACGACGCCGCGAAGGCCATCGACCCCACGCGCCTGGTGATGTGCGATCGGGGGAACGACAACGAGGGCAAGCGCCCGGATCGCCGCCGTTCCGACAAACCGGATGCCATCACGCCCATGTATGGCGCCTTGTCGCAGATGGAACGGCACGTGCAAAAGAAAAATGAAAAGCGCCCCTTCTTTCTTTGCGAATACCGCCACGCCATGGGCAACGCGGTCGGCGCGCTCAAGGAGGTCTGGGACTATATCTACGAGCACGAAGAGCGCGGGCTCAATGGCGGTTGCATCTGGGACTGGGTCGACCAGGGCGTCGAGGCCGTCGGTGATGATGGAACGGTCTATTATCAATATGGCGGCGACTGGAACGACTGGGCGCGGAACACGGGCAACTTTTGCCTGAATGGCCTCGTGCTGCCGAACCGCACCGAAACGCCGAAGCTGGCCGAAGTGAAGAAATGCTATGAACCGGTCTTCACCAAAGCCCTCTCGCTCGAAGACGGGCGGTTCGAAATCTTCAACCGCCACATCTCAACCGATCTCTCGGCTTTCACCCTGGAATGGGACGTGCGTGAAAACGGTCGCGTCGCCGAAAACGGACGGGTGGAAAACTTAACCGCGAAGCCCGGTGAAAAACAGATCGTTCAAATCCCGATCACCCGCAACCCTTCCGGTGGCGAGCGCATTCTTCGTATGTCGTACCAGACTCGCGAAGCGCAGCCGTTGGTGCCGGCGGGGCATGAGGTCACCTTTGCCGAATTCAAGCTCGGAGGCGAATGGCGACCGAATCAAAAGGCCGCCAGGGCAAGCGCTACCTATACGGAAGACGACCAGGCGATTGTTGTTCGCGGCGGTGATGCGGTCTACACCTTCAGCAAGGCGAAGGGAACGCTGGTCTCGCTGAAGGTCGGCGGAACCGAACTGATGGCGCCGGATTCGGAGGACCGCCACTTTGATCATGATCTGGCGATGATCGATAACTATGTCCGCCACTGGAAGCTGCACCTCAAGGAATACGACCGGCTTAAGTTGCGGGAGCTGGCAAAGGTGGAACCCTCGAAGGTGTCGGCGGCGCAGTCCGGCAAGCCGGTGGTGGTGCAAATCCGGTCCGGTTTCCGCAGTTCGGAAGGCGCGGGCTTCGACGAGGAGCAGACGTGGACGATCGACGGCGCGGGGCAGGCCGCGCTGGTTGAAAAGGTGTCGCCCGCCGGGGCACTTGGTTCCGAGGTCTGGATTCCCCGGATGGGCGTGCGGTTCCAACTGGCTCCGACCCTCGATCGCGTCTCCTATTATGGGCTTGGGCCGCATGGGAACTATGTGGATCGCTCAACCAGTGCTTGGACAGGCATTCATGAAAACACGGTGATGGGGCACTATGTGCCTTATGCCAAACCGCAGGATCACGGCAACCGCGAACAGGTGCGTTGGATGCAACTCTCCGATGCCGATGGACGCGGGTTGCGGGTGATCGCCCCGGAGCCGTTGGCGATGAGTGTGCTGCCCTACACGCAGGCCGAGCTGGCCAAGGCGCGCCACACGGTCAAGCTGCCGAATGAGCCGACCGCGACCGAGCTGCGCATTGCTGCCGGCGTCTCCGGCGTCGGCAACGGATCGTGCGGCCCGCCGACCATGGAGAAATACCAGGTGCTCTCCGCCCCGGTCGAATATCGGTTTATGATCATGCCCTTCGCGGCGAACTGAGAAAACAAGGAGAAGAGATATGTTTCGATCTGTTGCGTGGATTGCTTTGTTGGCTGGAGGGTTTGCCGCTGCGGCGCAGGCGGCTCCAAAAAAGCCCAACGTCCTGATTATCCTGGCCGACGACCTGGGCTATGCCGATTTGAGCGTGCAGGGCTGCAAGCAGTTCAAGACGCCGAACATCGACCGCATCTTCAACGAAGGCGTCCGCTTCACGCAGGGCTACGTGGCCAACTCGGTTTGCGCACCGTCGCGCGCCGGGCTGCTGACGGGGCGCATGGGCAGCAGCTTCGGCTTTGAATCGAACCTGAACCACGACCTGTCCAGTAAACCCGGTTCCACCGTCGGTCTTCCGCTCGACCAAAAGACCATTGCCGATGTGCTGAAGGCGGTTGGCTATGAAAACTACTGCATCGGCAAGTGGCACCTCGGCGACAACCAGAAGCTGTTCCATCCCCTCAAACGCGGGTTCGATGCGTTCTGCGGGCTGATCTCCGGCTCGCGCTCCTACTGGGCGCTGGAAAAGCACGATCCGATCAAGACGCTGATGGTCGACTACGGCTACATGGACGAAGGCCAGGTTGAGGATTTCTACGTGACCGACGTGCTGACCGATAAGGCCATCCACTATTTGGAAACCCGGCAAAAGGACCAACCGTTTTTCATGTACCTTTCCTACACCGCGCCCCACGGGCCCCTGGAGGCGAAGGACGATGTGCTGGAGAGGCTCGATTATGATTTCAAGAATCCAAAACGGAAAATCTACGCCGGGATGGTTGTCAACATGGACGACAATGTCGGGCGCGTGCTGAACTGCCTGGATGACCTGGGTATTTCCGAAAACACCCTGATTGTTTTCCTGAGCGACAATGGCGGGCCCACGGACAAGAACAGTTCGTCGAACTGGCCGTTGCGGGGCATGAAAGGGCAGCTGTTCGAAGGGGGCGTGCGCGTTCCGTTCGGCGTGTGCTGGAAGGGAACCATTCCGCCGGGGCAGGTGAACAACGAGCCGGTCATCAGCCTCGACCTGCTTCCGACCTTCGCCGCGATCTCCGGCGCGGACAAGAAGACCACCATCGAAACCGACGGCCTGAACCTGATGCCGTTGCTGATGCAACGGACTGGCTCGCTTCCCGGACGGACCTTCTACTGGCGGCGCGGTGAGAAAACCCAGGTCGCGATCCGGGAGGGCAAGTTCAAGTATCACCAGAACCGCCGCAAGGGCGAAGAGTTCCTCTGGAACATCGAGGACGACATCGGCGAAAAGAACAACCTCGTCAAGGAGCATCCCGAGCTGGCCTCCAGGATGCGCGCCCAGTATGAAAAGTGGGAAACCACCCTGCCGCCGCTCGGCGTCGGCATCGGTGCGCCGGCTCCGGACGAAGGAAAAAAATCCCAAAAGAGGAAGTAGGTGTTCCCTTGAGGTTGCAACGATGCGTTGTTCGGACGGGTCCGCGTCTACATGGAGTCGGAATAGGGGAATTTTTTCCCGGATCGAGGATCGATATTTCTAGTATATCGTACTAGGGTTCCGCCATGAGACTGGAATCCAATAGACGCGCCATGCTTCAGGCGGCGGCATGCGTTGTGGCATCGTCGGCGGCGGTGAGGGGCGCGGAGGAAAAGCCGGGCAAGAAGGGGATCGGCCTCGAACTGAAGTCGAACCCGGACTGGAGGAAAAAGCTGCTTGGGGCGAAGGCCGACTGGTTCTACACCTGGGGTGCCACCCCGCCCGAACCCGTGGTTTCTTCTGTTGAGTTTGTCCCGATGATCTGGGGGCAGTGGAGCTGCAACCCTGAAATTCTCAAGGTGCTTGGCGAAAAGGGATTCGATACCGTGCTCGGATTCAACGAACCCGACCAATACAACCAGGCCAAACTATCCGTCGAAGACGCGCTCCGCCTTTGGCCGATCCTCATGGAATCTGGCATCCGGCTGGGCAGCCCGGCCTGTGTCCACGCCGACGGCGAATGGATGGACGCCTTCATGAAGGGCGTGAAAAAAAAGGGATACCGCGTCGACTTCATCGCCATGCATTCCTACATGGGCGATAACGTCGACTTTTTTCTCGATCGGGTCGAACAGATCCACCGGTACTATAAAAAGCCCATATGGATTACGGAATTTTGCGTGGCCGACTGGGAGGCCTGCGCCGACCGCCCCAACCTGTATTCGCAGGACAAGGTGCTCAAGTTTATGGAAACCGTGCTTCCACAGCTCGAAAAGCGGGACTATGTCGAGCGCTACGCCTGGTATTCCTCACCTTACTACTACCACCCGCTCAACACCTCCGTCCTGTTCAATGCCGACGGAACCGCCAACAAGCTCGGCGATCTATACGCATCGATTTAATCCGGTGGATCCCTGGTTTTCCCGGCGCCGGGGCATAAATTGGGGTAGGGGATTTTTTTTTCGAAAAACCGGTCAGATACCGGCGTGCGGCAACCTTTATAGATAGAAGGTTCGGCAAATGGATATTACGGAAAAATATATTCGGGAATACAGCGCCTGTGAGCAGGACTTGCGGTTCTACATCGCGAGCCTGATCAATAATAAAAGCGATGTGGACGATATCCTGCAGGAAACAGCCACTGCGATCTGGAAAAAATATGAGCTTCGCGACCCGGAAAAGCCGTTTTTACCCTGGGCGCTGACGTTTGCCTTCAACGCCGTCCGGAATTATCGGCAAAAGCTCAAGACCCGGCAAAAATATTTCAGCAACGAACTGTTGGAATCCATGGCTGTGGTGGAGGAAAAACGCCACGATGAGCTGGCGGCCCAGAGCAAGATCCTCCAATCCGCGATCCGGAGCCTGAGCGAGCGCGAGCGCCTGCTGATCGAACACCGCTACAGCAGCGGCGGAACCATCCAGACGCTGGCCGAGAAACTCGGCGAAAAGCCGGACGCCCTATATAAGCAACTCCAGCGCACCCGCGAAAAACTGTTGCGAATCATCCAGTTGGAAATGAAGAGAGCCTAGATGGACAGGAAACACAAAACACTTTACCGCCTGTTAAGCGCGCGCCACGACGGCAGAACGTTGACCGACGATGAATTGGCCACGCTGGAAGCCTTGCTGGACGGCGACGAAGCCGCCCAGTTCGACTATTTCCGGATGGAACGCCTGTTCCATGATCTGGAGTGCCAATTCATGGGCAACTGCGCCGAAACCGTCATCCGGGAATTTCCGAAGAACCCCGGCAAAATCCTTCCCCTGGTGGGATGGTCGACCGCCATCGCCGCTTCGTTGGTTGCGGCCTTGCTGCTGGTTCCGCGCCCGGGAACCGGACGCGATACCCTCCTGGTGAAAACGGACGCGACCATTTTGACCCGCGACGACCAGATCGTTGCGCGGGTGGTTGGCTCGCAGGATCTGGGATGGGGGGCGGAAAATTCCGTGGAAATCGCCAACGGCGAGTTGAAGCCGGGCCTGCTCGACCTGGAACGCGGAACACTCGATGTTGTCCTCGACAACGGAACCCGCCTCGGTTTCGTGGCGCCGGTCCGAATGGACTTATCCTCGCTACGTCGCCTGGCCTTGCTGTCCGGCGAATTGGTGCTGGATGTCCCCGGCCTCTCCGAGGGCCTCACGGTCACCACGCCGGATGCCGTACTGACGGCCAATACCGCTCTCACCCTGATCCGAAGCGGCGGGGAGCGCACCGATACCATGGTCAAGGTGGAGCGTGGCGCGGTTGATCTTTTCACCGAAGATGAAACCGGCCGCGAGGTGCGCAAGAGTCTCGTGGGAAAGGAATCGGTCGAGATTGCCCGCGGAACGGCCGATCCCGTGATGCTAACCAAGCAAATCATCGAGCCGCGGGTCGATTTGTCGCAGCCGCCGGAGCTCAAGGATTTGAAGTATGTCCACTATAATTTCGACGAACCGCGCGGCGCCACCGTTCGGAACCTGGGCAATATTCCCAATGGCGACGGCTGGCTCGACGGCATTGCGGAATATCCGGAATATCCCATGCCGAAACGGGTGCCCGGCCGCTTTGGCCGCGCCCTTCAGTTTACGGGGCATGGCGAAGGCGCGCGGGCCGACCTGAAGGAGTTCGGGACCGACGAACCCGGCAGTGTCGCCTTCTGGATCAAGATCGATCCCGAAACCACCCCTTCCATGTACGAGACCATTTTCACCTGGCGCATGTATAGCGATCCCGAAAAGTCGTGGCACGCCGACGACGAGGTGGAGCTGGCCTGCAGCATCCACATCAACGACAATCCGGATAAAGGGGTGGTCGGTGCGCTGTGGATTGCTTTCCGCAACCGGTGGATCTGTGGATCGAAGGATCTGCGCGATGGGCGTTGGCACCATGTCACGGCAGTATTCCTTCGGGGCTACCAAGGCAAGATGGTGCGGCACTATATCGACGGCCAGCTGGCGCGCTCGAGTGCCCGCGGCGAAACCTGGCTGCCGCAGGATCGATATCCCGAAATCGGCGGCGGCTCCATATCCATCGGCCGCGTCTATTGGGACCGCCGCCCCGGCATGCTTTCCCAGACCGATTCCGTCGGCCTGCGCGGTCTGGTGGACGAGGTGTATGTCTTCAACCAGGCGGTGCTGCCCTCGCACGCTTCGCGCCTGTTCATGGAAAATTCCCCGAACCAAAAAACGGCGGTTTCGTTCGTGCCTTGGTCGCTGCCGACCTTGGCCACGTTGCCCGTGCCGGTGGACGAATAACGATCTGTTTACGAATCCAGTAATCATAACCAAAACGGAGGTAGAGATGAAAATGAAAGTCATAATGGCGGTTGTTCTGGGGTTCTGTGCGGGAGTGGCCTCGGCCGCGACCATGAACCCGGACTATACGATTGGAACCGGAAGCCAGCTGCATGTCGATAATGGCGGGGCGGGATCCGTGCTTTTCGAGGACTCTGCCGGTACTGGTGGAGATGATGTTACCGCAGATAGCGGTTCTGCGGCATGGCTCTCCGTCTTGATCGATGGGGCAGGGAATTGGCAACTTGGCGACACGGTCGATATTACAGGTGTTGCCCTCCAGATCCAAGGATACACCGATACGGGTACAATGACCTTTGATATTCGCCAAGGATCCGGAGGAACGGGTGCATCCGGCGCTGGGGGATTGGCTTCCATTGGTTCGGCTACCGCTTCATATACCAAGACCAACAATGCTACCATGTACGTTAATTTCGATACGCCGGTCAGCTTCGTCGTTGACGAAAACACGTTCAAAATCGGTATCAATATTTCAAATTCGGCCCGTCTGCGAGTGAAAAACCAAAGCACCTTTCCCGTAACCATGTACAACTACAGCAATGGGAATCTTGGAACTAAATTGATGAAGTTTTCGGTGGCCGGGAATGTGACTCCTGGAACTTCACCCAATGAGCCGCCGGAATTCGTTGAAGATCCGTTCTCCCGTCCGGTGGCTGTTGAAGATTCGCCCTACAACGAAAGCCTGCTTGACACGGCAACCGATCCCAACAACGATCCCTTGACCTTCGAACTCCTATCATTCTCGGGCCCCGGTTCGGATTGGCTCGGCATGGATGGCACATCGGTAACGGGTACTCCTCTTGCGGCCAACATCGGAACCAACGAATGGCTCGTTCAGGTGACGGATGGACAGGGGGGAACCAATACGGCCACGATGGCCATCGAAGTCTTGTCCCAAACGGGTGCCATGATACCGGGTTATACTGTGGGCTCCGGCCTGCTGACGCAGAACGATGAAATCCTGTTTGTAGACACTGCAGCAACAGGCGGTTCCGACCAAACGGATACCGATGGGTACGCGGATGTATTCACCGTATTGATTCCGGGGGCAGGCTTATGGGAAATCGGCGACACAGTCGAAGTCAGCGGATTTGCTGTAACAGTCCATGCCATAACCGCCAACGGAACCATGACCTTCGATGTCCGCCAGGGCGCAGGCGGAATCGGGGCGTCCGGCGCAGGAGGGCTAGCCTCGCTCGGTACGGCAACCGCAACCTATAACAACAATGGTGCAACCGATGTCATGTATGTCAATTTCGAAACCCCGGTCAGCTTCCTGGCCGATGCCAATTCGACCAACATCGGTATCAATATTTCGAATTCCGGTCAGTTGCGTTTGAAGGCCGATGGTTCATTCCCCGTCGCGCGCTACAACCATGTAAACGGCAACTTGAATTCAGCTATGCAGGTATCGGTGGCCGGGGTTGTGAACCGCGAGCCGGAGCTTGGGCCCTACGACCAGTGGGTTTCCGACTTTGGCGTAACCAACGGCCCCACCGAAGACCACGACAACGATGGCCTGAGCAACCTCTATGAATATGGACTGGACGGAAACCCGACCAACGGCGTTATCGAGCCGGCAAAGCTGCCGACCTTCGGGCCGGGTGCCGCCGGCCTCGAATATATCCACGCCCAGCGCAACGACGACACCAACCTGGTCTATTATTTGGATCTGACCGCGAGCCTGGTTCCCGCGTCCTGGATGAACGAGGGCTATACGGTGTCCGGCACCAACGTAACCATGGGAACCTTCGACTATGTCACCAACCTGGTCGAAACCGTGGACAACGCCAAGTTCATCCAGCTGAAGATCGAGCAGGCGCCGTAAGGAATAGATTAATTTTCAAAAGCCCCTGCCGACGGGCAGGGGCAGTGCATACATCAGGAGTAAATAATGAAAAGTATAAGTGTTTTTTTTGTGGCTTTGTCGGTTGCCTGGAATGCCCATGCCGGTTTCGTGGATTTTCGCTTCGAGGGCGATATGAGTCCACAGGTGGATTCGATTTGGAATGCATCAGTAAGTGACATCACGTTTACCGGAACCGGTGGAGGCAACTCGCAGTTGGCTCAATTCATTACGAACACGGGCACCACGAACAATGGATTTGCGGTTGAAGGTGGGGATACGGGTGTACGTGGGAATGCGGATGACAACCCGTTCACCTCGGCCTACTTCGCCTTCACGATTTCCGTGAATAGTGGTTATCAGCTGGATACCAGTTCGATGAACTGGAGGCTCGATTTGGAAAATATCAGCAAAACCGGCGCGAATGAGCGTTCCACGTATGGCATCTTTGCCAGCCTCGATGGGGGGGGCACATGGACGAACCTTTGGAACAACGCCACAAGCGATAATAATTTCCAAATCAATCCGGGCACCGCTGCAAACAACGATCTCACTCTGCAAGATGGAACAACAGTTCTTCAGGATACCACGCATTATGGATCGTTTAACACGGGTTTCATGGATCGGGGAAATCTGGGTGTTTTAGCGGACGGACAGGATGTCATGTTCGCTTACCAGATGGGTGATACCGAGGGCGCCGGCGGTGGTGTTTATAACCTATACGATTCAATTCGTATTGGCGGCATTGAAGTTGTGGCCGTCCCTGAACCGGCCTCGATCGGCCTTGTTCTGGGGATGGGCGGAACCATCCTGTTCATCCGTCGCAGGCTTCAGATGTGATTCTGGGTTTTTAGCCGGGGGCAAGAAGGGGCGTCCGCGCCCCTCTTTTTTGATATGCGTTTAACAACAACCATTCTAACGGCCATGGTGTTCGTTACGGCAGCGGTTAGCGCCGCGGTGATGACGAGCGGCTACACGGTTGGTTCCGGCCTGCTGAACCCGAACGGTGAAACGCTGTTTGTCGATGCCGCGGCGGCCGGAGGCAGCGATGCCACCGACAACGATGGCTACAGCGACAACTTCACGGTGTTGATTGACGGCGCAGGATATTGGGTCGTGGGCGACACGGTGGAGATCACCGGCTTTGCGCTGACGGTGCACAATGCTTCCGCAAACGGCACATTCACGTTCGATGTGCTGCAAGGTGCGGGCGGGATTGGCGATACGGGGGCGGGCGGCCTGGCATCGCTCGGCACGGCGACGGCATCCTATGGCTACAGCGGTTCCACCGAGACCGTCTATGTGAATTTCGATATACCGGTCAGCTTTGTTGCGGACGCCAACAGCACAAAAATCGGCATCCATATTTCGAACACGGGTGCGCTGAAACTTAAATACAACGCGACCTTCCCCGTCACCCGCTACAACAAAACCACCGGCAATGCGAACCAGGCGATGAACATCTCGGTGGCCGGTAAGGTGTTCCCCCTCAATCCCATCAACAGCGTTCCCGAATTCAAGACCAATCCGTTCGGCAGAACGGCCGCCGTTAAGGACGTACCTTACTCCGGCACGCTGGCCGGTGTGGCCTCGGATGCCGATGGCGATGAGCTGATCTTTTCCAAGGTTCCTTCCGGCTTTTCCGGCCCCGGTTCGGATTGGTTGACCATTTCAACCAATGGTGCTCTATCCGGTCTGCCTGGCACGAATGAGGTCGGAAAGAACACCTGGACGGTGCAGGCGACCGATGGCAACGGCGGAACCAACCAGGCGACGCTGCATATTCAGGTGAATGCGGAGCCGCCCAGCGTTAAGCCGAACATTCTTTATATTCTGGCCGACGACCTTGGCTATGCCGACATCAGTGCCAATGGGTGGGCGAACCTGGAGTTCGAAACCCCGCAGATCGACCGTATTTTCAACGGCGGTGTTCGCGCCAAGGCGGGCTTCGTGAGCAACTCGGTGTGTGCGCCTTCGCGCGCCGGACTGATGACCGGCCGCTCGGGGAGCCGGTTCGGTTTCGAATCCAACCTGCCGGCCGCCCAGTGGGACGAAGGATCGGTCATCGGCCTCGATCCGGGGCAGAAGACCATCCCGGATGTCCTGCAAACAGCGGGCTACAAGACCCATGGATTGGGCAAATGGCATATCGGAGGAAACACCAACCTGTTCCATCCCAATCTGCGCGGCTTCGACGAATGGTATGGCTTCCTCGGCGGTTCGCGTTCCTATTGGCAGGTGACGGAATATAACAAGGATGATTCCATCGAGCACAACGGCGTGTGGGTGCAGGAACCGGCCGACATCTATGTCACCGACTTCCTGACCGACCAGGCTCTGGACTACATTTCCAACCAGACCACCAACCATCCGGCACAGCCCTGGTTCATGTATATGTCCTACAACGCACCTCATGCCCCGATGCATGCCAAGGCGGAAGATCTCGCACGCGTGCCGGTCGTCAGCCATTTTTCCACCGAGTCCGACAATGAAAACCGACGGATTTATGGCGCCATGGTCGTCAGCATGGACGACAACATCGGTCGCCTGCTGGATCAGCTCGACCTGCTCGGAATTGCCGAAAACACCGTGGTGGTGTTCCATTCCGACAACGGCGGGCCGCCGGATCAAAACTGGTCAAGGAACAATCCGCTGCGCGGCAAAAAGGGGGAACTGTGGGAAGGCGGCATACGCGTGCCCTTTGCCATCAGCTGGCCGGGCACCATACCCGCCGGGCAGATCGCCGAGCATGATTCGCCGGTCAGCAGCCTCGACCTGATGCCCACCTTTGCCGCGATCTCCGGCGCAGACCAACTGCAGGAAATCAGGACGGACGGCATCAACCTGATGCCTTTCCTGACCAATGCCGTGGCAACCACCTCGCCGCGCAAGCTCTATTGGCGCCGCGGGGACACCACGAAAATCGCGGTGCGTTCCGGCGACTATAAATATTATTTCAACCGCACCACCGGCGATGAATATCTCTTCAACCACGCAAGCGGCAGCGGGGAATACAGCAACAAGGCCACCGGCGAACCCGACCGGCTGGCCGAGCTTCAGGCCACGTGGGCGGCCTATGAATCAACCCTGACAGATCCGCACTTCAATGCAGGCGGCCCGCTGCTGGCCATTCGAACCTACGACCTGGAAGCGGCGCAAACCAACACCCCGTATTCCATGCCATTGGAATACAGCACCCCCGGCCCTGCATGTACGTGGAGCATTCTTTCCGGGAAGCCCGATTGGCTCGAAATCGATCCGGTCACCGGCGAGCTCAGCGGAACCCCCTCCGCCACCAACGCCTACTACAACCCAATCCAGTTGCAGATCGACGATGGCGCCAACACGTCAACCTACAACGTCCCCTTGCGCATATCCGGCAGCAACAACATCGGATTCGAAGATTGGAAAGCCGTCCACGGTATCCCCGGGGATTCAACGGACATGGATGGGGATGGTGTGCCCGATATCGTCGAGTATGCCCTAGGTGGCGATCCCGCTCATCGCGGCGAGATCGAGATGCCGTCGCTTGCGGTGAACGAAGGCGCACTGACCTATGCGCACCTCCGCCGCAAGGGGCAGTCCTTGACGTATGACGTAAAGGTTGCCGACGATCTTTTTTCGACGTGGCAACCCGCGCCGCTCTGGGCCACGGAAACCGTTGACCGTGGCAATGGGTTCGAAGTGGTGCTGCAGACCCTGGACATCGATCCGGGCGTGGTTTCGAACCAATTCATCCGTCTCGATGTCTATGAATAAAAACGCGTTGAAGGGTTTGGTTATGAAGAGGATCATTTTGTTTTCAGCGGTTGCCCTTGCATCGTGTGCCTGGGCCGAACCGATCGTGCAGGGCGACGTAACCACCGCGCTCGGCCCCGACTTTTTTCTCGACGAGGCCGCGACCGGCGGCGGCGACCAGACCGGCGGAAATATTAATTTCAACCGTACTTGGGCAGGTGTCCAGGCCGGAACGGATGGAGCCGAAATCACGGTTTCCGGCATTGGCTGGGCCTCCAGTTCAAGCGGGACGACCGCAACCCAGGCCACCGCAACGGTCACCTATCTCGGTGCAGACGGCGTCTTTGGAAATGCCGATGATGTGTTGATCGGTTCCGTTACGGATCAACTGGTTTTTTCCGGGGCGGGGGAATATGCGTGGCGTTTCGATGAGCCGCTTACGGCTACCATCGACGGCTCGAACTCCGTCTTCCGCATTAACGTCAACACCGGAGGAACGGGGAACATTCGCTATAAGAAAGACAATACCACCGGGGACGTGAAGATTAGCGTGGCGGGCTATTCGGCCGGACACGAAACGCATAACCTCGTGCGCTACGCCGATGTCGCCGCGAGCTACGAAGCCGATACCGGGTTTGGGCGCTATGCGACCGATGGCGTGGTCGGTTTCGACTATGCGTGGATCGGCGATTCGGCGTTGCCGCATACGCTGGATGTTGCGTTTCCCGGGCCGGTCGAAATCGGCAGCTATCATCTGTTCAGCGGCGCGAACGGCTTCAATTATTGTTCTGCCTTCAAACTCTATTATCAAACGAATGGAAGCGCCTGGATCGAGGTTCCCGGAGCGGCGGTCTCGGGCAACACCTTGGTGGATCGTTCCGTCATCTTTCCTTCGCTGTTCGTTGAAAAGCTGCGCCTCGAAATCACGGCGGTCGGGGGCGACGGAATTCCGCGTATTCGCGAGTGGGCGGTCTTTCCTCCGAACGATGGTGCCGGCTATCCCCTGGGAACGGGCGTTGAGCTGAGCATGGCGAAAGGGGCATATCTCGAAGCGAGCTCGCAAGAGGCGGGTGCCTATCCGCGCCTCTCCAACGACGGCTATATCGGGACGTCATGGAAGTCGGCCGCCGTCGGGCCGCACACCAATGATTACCACCTGCGCGACGAAATCCGCATCGGCAGCGTGCACCTCTATTCGGGCGACGGCGCGGGCAGCGGAGTGGTCACCAACTTTGCGCTCGAATATTCCAGCGACTCCGGAGCCAACTGGTATGCCGTGCCCGGCGGAACGGTGACGGGAAACACGAACGATGCACTTGTTGTCGATTTTTCATCCGACGTTTTTGCCGACCGCATCCGCCTGGTCTGTCCGGACGTGGCACCGATCGAGATCCGCGAGTTTTTGGTTTTTCCCGAAAACCGGCAGGGGAACTATCCGCTCGGAACCGGCGCGCGTGTAGGAGGGCCGCCGGCCAACGACTATCTGCTGTATGGCGATTCGTTCCATCATCTCCGTCCATTTGGCGAAGTAAACGTGCTTCACGTGGGGCCGTCAGCCATCGAATTGAAATCGGCTTCGACGACGGATACGCGGCAGTCCTGGCAATTGCTGCTGAACGTCGGTTCCGATACCTATCGCATTTTCAATCGCGGAACTCACACATGTATCGCTGCGGCCGAAGCATCGCTGGTCGAGGGCGCCGGGGTTGTCGCGGAGGAATATTCCGCATTTCCCAGCCAGCAGTGGCGCATTTCGAATGCCGGAGACGGATTGGTTTATCTTGAGAACGTCTGGTCGGGCATGCGGATCGAGCTGGGCACCGACGGGCGGTTGCGCCAGATGGTGCGCAGCGACTCCGGCGGGCAGAAGTGGAACATCGATTTCATGCGCGCCAATCCGAAAAAAGGGTTTGGCGGCGGCTTTCAATATCTGGAATACGGCCAGCCTGCCTGGATCTACAACTGGGGTAAGATTCCCGCTTCCAGCTGGAACGCCACGCAGTCCGATTTCATTGCCATGCAGTGGAGCACGGTGGATATGCAGGCCGACGCGTATCGTCCGGAAAAGGGCAAGCTGCCGCTCACGATGCACATTGCGGAGTGGAGTTCGTTTGCCTATCCCATGATGCTGTTGGGATACAACGAGCCGGATTCATCGAACCAAGCCAACATGACCGTGGAGAAGGCGATCCGCCTGTGGCCGCAGTTGGAGGTTGGGAGACTGCCGCTGGCCAGCCCGGCTACGACGGGTTGGACGGACGAATGGATGGATGATTTCATGGTGGAGGCCGAAGATCTCGGCTATCGGATGGAATATCTTGCGATGCACACCTATCCGGGGCCGAACGCCGAAAACGTAATCAATAATCTCAAAAACTTTTCGGCCGCATATGACGACCGCACCGTGTTCCTGACCGAATTCGGATTCGTCGACTGGAGCGACAATCAGAACTGGTCGGAAAACCAGCTCTACCACGAATTGCTCCAGTTGCTCTGGCTGTTGGAGGGCACCCCCGAATGTGGACGCTATGCCCTGTTCGGATTCAACGAGGACAGCGATACCTATCCGCAGCCGACCGACCCGACCGGGCGTCTTCGCCGAACCAATATCGCGGATACAAACGGCACGCTTACCGCCATCGGTGAACTGTGGATGGGCTGGAACGGCGAGCTGCAGCCGCGCGAACGGCAGTCGTACATCCTGCACAACTATGCGTTCCACATGCGGCCGCTGAATGACGGTTCGAGCACAGTGGGTGCGGCGAACATCCGCACCGGCGACGAAACCGTTCAGGTCTATCTCGAGCCGACCGGCGATGGATATTTCTATTTGGTTTCGCCGGTCGATCGCCGTCGGCTCAGTCAGGTCGGTTCCACGGCGGTGGAATGGGCAACCGCCGACACCGCATCCACCTCCGCCCAATGGTCGTGGTCGAGCGTCGGCGACGGCTGGCAGCTGATCACCAACCGCGGCTCCGGCAAAAACCTGCGTTATACCGATGCGGACGGCGTTCACTTGGGTACGGCCTCGGGGGAATACTACCACTGGTTTTTCGTGCCGCCCATGAGTCCGGCCTATCCCTATGCCGACACCTACGGAAACTGGGTGGATCAGGCATTCACGAATGTGTTCGCTGGAACCGAGGCCTTCGAGACAAGCGACCCGGATGGCGATTCGCTTTCCAACCTTGCGGAATATTTTTTCCTGCTCGACCCGCTGAATCCGGATGCCTCCCCGGTTTCGGTTTCGGCAACGAACGGCGTGGCGCTGGCCTTTGGCGCAAACCGCCATGCCTCCGATGTGGCGTGGTCGATCGAGACCAACTCCAATCTGACGGATTCATCCGGATGGGCAGACGGTGGCTTTTCCATCCAGTCGGAGACCGAGTCCGCCGGTCGGGTTGAATATGTGCTGGCGCCCGATGCGCTACCCGGGCAGGCACGCTTCTACCGGGTGCGCATTGAACAATAATTCCCGGTTCCAGTGGCGGTTGTTGTTCAAAAAAACAGACTTTGATTGTCAGAAACAGGGGTGTGGCACCCAGTTATTCATATGAGGACGGTTTTGCCCGGGAGACCGTGCATCCGGTACATTGCCATGGTGATAAATAAAAAATTGTATTGGAATTCGGCGGTCGGTATTTGGGCCTTCCTGGTTGGGGCGGCCGCGGTCGGTGCGGCCAGGCCCAACGTGGTTTTTGTGATGTTGGACGATTTGGGCTATGCCCAGGTCGAGGCGTTTGGGCGCGGGCTTTCAGCGGAGGATTGCGATCCGAAGCTGCTGGCGCATGTGGAGGAGCAGGCCGATTATTCGCTGGACGAGGCGATGCGCCTCATGAAAAAGGCGACGCCGACCCTCAGCCGCATGGCCGACGGAGGCGTGAGGTTCAACAACGCCTTTGCCTGCAGTAATCTTTGCGCGCCGTCGCGCATCGGCGTGTCCACGGGGGTGCTGCAGAACCGTTGGGGCATCTATCGCAATATCGACACCGAGGCGCACGGCCTGAAACCAAACTCGCACCTCGCGGAAAAACTGCAGGAGCTGGGCTACGCCACCGCGCACATCGGCAAGTGGCATGTCGGCTCGCACGACAAGGCCATGGTGCATCGCTACCTTGAAAAGCACAAGGTTCCAAACCCTGAGCAGTATACCTACTGGACAATGGGGAAATACTGGAGCATTCATCAGGAGTTGAAGCGCGACGGCTACGAGGGTTCCACCGCGCCTAAGGACCACGCGTTGAACAACGGCTTCGATTATTATTTTGGCTACAACCAGTGGGAGTGCCCGTTCTACAAGGCCAACAATGTATGGGAAGGGTTCCGGCATGCGGGCGTCATCCAGGACTACAACACCGATGTCTTCACCGACAAGGCACTGGCGTTCATGGAAAAGAGTCTGGGCGAAAAGAAACCGTTCTATGTCCAACTGCACTACCACGCCGTCCACAGCCCGCTCGATCCGAAAGCTCCCGCTAAATACTACGACCGCTTTGATTCCGGTTCCAAAACGCTCAATAATTTTTATGCTCATGTTTTCGGTGTGGATGAAAACGTCCGGCGGATTTTCCAATGGTTGGAAGAAAAGGGTGTCGCCGAAAACACCCTGCTGGTTTTCACCTCCGACAACGGCGGGGCAGTGGGCGGAAAATCCTGCCTGCCGGGCAACGCGCCGTATGTTGGGCACAAGGGCATGATGCATCTCGGCGGATTCCGCGTACCGCTCTTCTTCCACTGGCCGGTCAAAATCAACCAGCCGCTTGGAAAGGAACAACTGGTTTCCACGCTCGACATCCTGCCGACGATCATCGATGCCGCTGGAGGAATGGTGCCTCCGGAAATCGACGGAAAGTCGCTGCTGCCGCAGATTCTCGAAAACAGCGAAGCGCGGGTGCGCGACCATCTGGCGATCGGCGGCATCCATGCGCGGGTCTGGGCGTTCAACGGCGCCACCTCGTTTTTCGAACACAACGAATCGCGCGAAAAGGCACCGTCGGGCTACATCGTGGCCGACGATCGCTATGTGCTCCGCTTTGTGTCGGAGACCGTTTCCAACCTTTACAAGGATGCGGTGGACGGAATCCCGGCGCACTATGAGCTTTACGACTATCGCGCCGATCCCGGCGAACGGAACAACCTGATCGATGCCATGCCCGAAAAGGCCGGGCAACTAAAATCCATCTGGAAGCGCGAATCCGCCGCCTATCCCAAGCCCGTACGTTGGGAAACCGCTAAATGGAAAGCCATCATGAACCCGTAGTACGATGCTCTACGCCGTCTTTTTTTGGAGTTATTTGGAATGCTTGTAAAAATTTCACTTTCAATCTGTTTGCTGTTCAGCGCGACGATCGTGCACGCATCGATTCCATACAAAATCGGCTGGCACAAAGGCGCGGTGTTCCAGTCGCTGGAACCCGGCTATGCCGTGACGGCAAAGGATGGGTTTGCAATGACGCTCGTTCCAAAGGTTGGAAGCGAGTGGGACATGGCGCGCATCAGCGTGCTGGGGGTGGAGCTGAAGAATACCGGCTCCACCGAGCTGGTGCTCGATACGATGCTTTGCAACGACGGGGCGACCGATTGGTCGAACTCGTCGCAGGGGCGCACGATCATCAAACCGGGCGAATCCATTCCGCTGGGCATCGCGCTGCGCCGCGACGCGGACTATGCCGGCACGGATCCTGCCTATCTGCGGATGTCGGGGAAGCCGAACGGCAACTTCCGCCATTGGCATACGATTGATCCGAAAAACGTGAAGAGCCTGAAGATCACCTGTGCATCGATGGGTGAACACGCCTTCGAACTCGGTACCATGTTTGCTCTGCAAAGCATGGACGAATCGAAGTTGGGGGTTTTCCCGATCCTCGACGGGTTCGGGCAATATGCGTTGAAGGAGTGGCCGGACAAGGTTGCCTCCGAAGAGCAACTCAAGGCCGGGATCGAAGTGGAAGAAAAACTGATGGCGGCGCTGGGGGTTCCAGCAGGATTTTCGAAATACGGGGGCTGGAAAGGCGGAGAGCGGTTTGAGGCAACGGGGTTTTTCCGCACGCAACAGCATGGGGGCCGCTGGTGGTTCGTCGATCCCGAAGGGTATCTGTTCTGGTCGGCCGGCGCCAACTGCATGGGGGTCGAGTATTCCGGCCAGACGCCCACGGAACGCAATCTGGCGGTCTTTGGCCAACTCCCCGCGAAAGATGATCCCGTTTATGGAAAATTCCACACGCTCATCGATGTGGAGGACAACTATCAGCTGCGCGAAAAGGTTCCGCACTACGACTTCACCCGTGCAAACCTGTTTCGTAAATACGGCGCAGGCTGGGAGGATCGGCAGATCAGTCAAGACCTTGCGCGGATGAAATATTGCGGCATCAACACGATCGGCGCGTGGTCGGACAACGCCCTTGCCCGGAAGAAGCAGGTTCCCTACACCGTGATGCTCCACTATGAATATGCCTTCGCCGCCGAAAAACTTCCCGATCCATTCAACCCCGAAACGCGCGACGGGCTGCGCAAGGCGATCAAGGAATACCCGGTCGATTTCAAAAACGATCCGTGGTGCCTGGGCGCATTCGTGAACAACGAGCTGCACTGGAACAATAATGCGAGGCACATGGTGGCCGGCATCTTCAGCCACAATGAGGAGGGCACGGAAGTGAAGAAGGTCTTTGCCCAATGGCTGGAAGAAAAATATGGGACGGTCGCTGCGTTCAATGCCGCCTGGAAAACCAGCTTCCAATCGCTGGAGGATTTGCTGGGCGTGAACAACAAGGCCGCATTCAACAACGCGAACCCCAAGGATTGCGACGAGCTCGCGTTCCTGATGGCCGATGCCTTTTTCGGGATGGTGAAGGACGAGCTTCAGCGGCACTCGCCGAACATTCTCTATCTGGGAAGCCGCATGAATTCCGGCAGTCAGCCGGTCATTCGCGCGGCGGCGAAGCATGTGGACGTCCTCAGCGCCAATATTTATTCCTACAAACCGAACGCCGGGCACTTCGGCGGTGCGGGCAAGCCGGTGCTGATTTCCGAATTCCACTATGCCAACGTTTCTGGCAATAATCTCGGTTGCGGACTACGCAGCGCGCAGGATGCCGTGCAGCAGGGGCGGCTCTACAGGGCGTTCGTGGCCGAGGCGGTCAACCATCCGCAGATCATCGGCGCGCACTGGTTCCAGTGGCGCGACCAGAATGCGGCCGGCCGCTACGACGGAGAAAACTATGATGTCGGTTTCTTCGATATTGCGGATCTACCGAACGAAGACCTGATCCGCGCGGCAGCGGACGCAGGCAGGAACCTTTACGATAACCTGAACGAATGAATGTATTTTAACCGCAAAGGATCGCAGAGAACGCAAAAACTATTGCAGGGATGGCTCGGTGGTTTTCTTTGAGTTCCCTGCGTTCTTTCGTGGTGAATAAACATGATGAAGGCAAATAGCATGAGTGAAAAAAAAGAAGGCAAGCTGAGCTTTAAGGAAAAGTTTTCGGTCGGTACCGGCGGCTTTACCGTGGGGCTCGGTAATCAGAGTGTCCGCACCACCGGGCAGGCTGTGCTGAACATGATTCTTGGGATCAATGCTTTTTGGGTCGGGGTGGTGCTGGCCATTCCGCTGCTATGGGATGCGCTTACCGATCCGATCATGGGGAACATTTCCGACAATTTTAAATCAAAGTATGGCCGCCGCCGCCCATTCATCTTCCTCGGCGCGATCCTGATGGGCCTGAGCTTTGCAAGCATCTGGCTGATTCCGATGGGGTGGAGCGATGCCGGCAAGCTGGCCTGGTTCCTCACCACCAGTTTGCTCTTCTATACCTCATACACCATCTTCTCGGTGCCGTTCATCGCGCTGACCTACGAAATGACCCCGGACTATGACGAGCGCACCGCCGTGCAGGGATTCGTCACCTTCTGGAACCGCCTGTCGGAAATGACCTACATGGGGTTGATCCCGCTTTCGCTCACCTTCATTGCCTGGAAATACGGCTATTCCGATACCGGCGATCTGATCAACCCGGAAAAGATGGAGGGCATCCGCATTTCCGCCGCCATCTACGGTGGAATCGGCATGATCCTGCTCGGCATGCTGCCGGCCTTCTTCGCCAGGGAACGGCTCTACGACGTGAACGTGAAGGAGCACAAGGGGAAAAAGGATCCCTTCTGGCAGTCGGCGAAGACAACGCTTCAGAACAAGGCCTTTGCCATTTTGTGTTCGCTGGCCGTTTTCACCATTATTGCCGGTGTGTTCGCCGCCAACATGGATTGGTATCTGTTGATTTTCTATCTGTCCGACGGCGACGTGGCGCTCGGTACGCAGTGGAAACTGATCGTGACGGTTGGCTATGCCGTTGTGGGCATTGTCGGTATTCCCATCATCGTCTGGCTCACCGGAAAAATGACAAAGATCCATGGGTTCATGTTCATCTACGGCATGATGGTGCTGAATGCGGTCATGCGCTGGTTCGTCTATCGTCCCGGTCGCTTCGAAGGCGAACTGGTGTGGAAAACCCTTCCCGAGGCAGGAGCCTCCCTGGCACTGGTCGGCAAATCCCTCATCTGGCTCGATCCACTGACCGGCGGCATGTTCTGGATCGGGGTCGGCGTGCTGGGGCAGTCGCTGATTGCGGACGTCTGCGACGACGATGAGCTGAAGAACGGCCACCGCCGCGAGGGCATGTTCGGCGCGATCTATGGTTGGGCCATGAAAGCCTCGTTTGCCCTCAGCTTTGTTTTGATCGGGCTTTTCCTGGAAGGCATCGGTTTCGATCCGCAGTGGGGCTCCACCCGCTGGATGAGCGTGAATGCCAAGGCGGAAAACTATGCGGCGTGCAAAGCCGATTTTGCCATTGCGGATGATGATTTTGTTGCCGTCGAAGAAGCGCCTGCTGAAGAAAAAGAGCCTGTGGTTGCTGAGAATACGCTCAGCCTGGAACTGAAGCAGGCGCAGATCAGCGAGACCGACGGAATAAGCAAAGCGGTGCTCACCCGCGCCGGAACCTCCGGCGAGATGGAAGTTTTGGTGAAGAGCAGCCCGAAGGCGATTGCGGAAGTGCCGCAGTCGGTTGTCATTCCCGACGGTGAAAACAGCGTGGAATTTTCGGTTGAAGCGATCAACGACGGCAAGGCGCGCGGTGTCCAGACGACAACCATCACGGCCTGGGTCAAGGGGGGCGTTCCGGTGCGCTCCTCTGTTTCGGTGATCGACGATGACGGGCCGGCACTGGCGATTACATTGGATGGATATGAAATCAGCGAAAACGGCGGCGAGCTGTCCGCGACGCTCACGCGCTACGGCACGACCGAAGGCGCTGCAACGGTGGCACTGGAAGGCTTCTGCAGCTCGGTGAAGAAAAAGGATATGGCCGCCACGGTGACCATTCCGGAAACAGTAACCATTCCGGCGGGCGAAGAGCGTGTCGCGTTCAAGATTGCCGCGGTGGACAACGACCGCGCGGACGGACAGCAGAGCGAACAGACCTTTTTCCGCATGCGCCTGGCCATGTGCATCGGCGCGGCCGGCCCGGCGCTGCTTTGTTTTGTCCTGCTGGGCTTCTATCCGCTCAACAAGAAAACGGCGGAGGAAAACCGGCGTAAGCTCGAAGAGCTGCGTAGTCATCATTAAGAATCGGGATTTTTGGAATGAACCTAAACACATTTGAACCGGGCAAGGAATGGCCCGACAACAATGGAATGGCAATCAACGCCCACGGCGGCGGCATTCTGTTGCACGAAGGAACCTATTACTGGTACGGGGAGCATAAGATTGAGGGGGAAGCCGGCAACCGCGCACACGTCGGCGTCCACTGCTATGCTTCGACCGATCTGTATAACTGGAGAGATGAGGGGATCGCCCTCGCGGTTTCCGACGAGCCGGGGCATGACATAGAAAAAGACTGCATTCTCGAGCGGCCGAAGGTGGTTTTTAATACGTCGACCGGAAAGTTTGTGATGTGGTTCCATCTGGAGAAAAAGGGCTGTAGTTACGACCATGCCGGCAGCGGCGTTGCTGTCGCGGATTGCCCGACCGGTCCATTTGAATATCGCCATTCATTCCGTCCCAATGCCGGGGCCTACCCCCGGAACGATTGCGAAAAACTGCACCGGCCCGGCCTGGTGGACGGCGGCTTTACCGGCGATACGCCGCAGCCCCGCATCAATGTGGCGAAGAGCAATGTTTTTGCACGCGATCTGGAAGGCGGCCAGATGGCACGCGATATGACCCTGTTTGTCGATGACGACGGAACCGCTTATCAGATTTATTCATCGGAAGAAAACAGCACGCTGCACATCTCGCAGTTGAGCGATGACTACCTTCACTCGGCAGGAAATTTTATCCGTGTTTTTGAAAACCGCTATATGGAAGCGCCCGCCATTTTTAAGCGCGACGGCTACTACTATCTCATTGCCAGCGGCTGCACCAGCTGGGACCCGAACGCGGCGCGCTGCGCTATTGCAGACAACATCATGGGGCCGTGGCATGAGTGGGAAAATCCCTGCCGGGGTGTGAATCCGCAAAATGGCTTCGGTCCGGATAAAACCTTCGGGGGGCAGAGCACCTTTGTCCTTCCTGTACAGGGAATGGATGATGCCTTCATTGCCCTGTTCGATATCTGGCGGCCGGAGAATGCCATTGACGGACGTTATATCTGGCTACCGATTGAATTTAACGCAGACCGCAGTTTTAACATCCACTGGAACGATGCCTGGGATCTATCCATTTTTAAACAAGCTTAGGAGCAAAAATATGTCAGAAAAAATTCATGCAGGAAAAGGGGGGTTCACCCTGCCGGCCCAGGCCGGGATGGATGATGTGGTATTGGATCTGGCCCAGCGCTGGGGTGCGGATGCCTTCCGCGATTCCGATGGAACGGAGCTTTCCGAGTCCATTACGGAACTGGGCTACGACATCTATTCGACCCTCTGCCTGATTCGCGCCGACCAGGAGTGGAACAACGCCCATCCGGAAGACCACCAGCAAAAGTTTCTCTACTCCACGCCGCAGACCGCACGCGCCGATACGATGGAGATCGAGATCATGGCGCGCTACTCGAAAGAGCAGTATCGCATCGATGAGATCAACGACTGCAAGAAATATTGGGAAGTGGTCAACCGCACCACGGGAGAAGTGGTTCCCGTTTCCGATTGGGACTATGCCGAAGGTGTCGTGACCGTGCGCAACTGCGCCAAGTGGAATGTCTACAGCGTCAACTTCCTCGTCTACCAGATATGGGAAACCACCTCGATGTACAACCACATCACCAACAACTGGGGCGACAAACCGCACCAGTCCGGCATCGACCCGCGGAAAAAGGAAACGCGCGAACATATTTATCAGTTTCTCGTTAAGTGGCTCGAAACCCATCCCAACACGGACTGGGTTCGCTTCACTTCCATGGCCTACCAGTTCCCGATCATCACCAACCCGAAATCGGAAACCCTCTATCAGGACTGGTATGGCTATCTCGACTGCATGTCGGCCCAGGCGCTGGACGAGTTCGAAGAAAAGAAGGGCTACCGCCTGCGCCCGAACGACATTGTTGACAACGGCTACTTTAACTCCACCGACCGCGTACCCACGAAAGCCTATCTCGATTGGATCGAATTCGTGCACGAGTTCATGGTCGAATTCACCAAGCAGTGTGTGAAGCAGGTGCACGACGCCGGCAAGAAGGCCGTCATGTTCTATTGCGACCATTGGATTGGCACGGAACCCTACAAACCGGCATTCCAGGAAATCGGCATGGACGGAATCATCGGCCCCTGCATCAACGGCCGCGAAGTGCGCCGTGTCGCCGACGTACCGGGCGGGATGCTCAAAGAGCTGCGCCTCTATCCCTACTTCTTTGAAGTCGATCTCATGGGCGAGCCCACCTTCAAGGAGGGCGGCGACCCGGTGCGCGACTGCAAAAAATACTGGATGTGGATCCGCCGTGCGATGCTCCGCAAGCTGGTGCACCGCATTGGCTATGGCGGCTATCTTGACCTCGCGATCAAGTTTCCCGACTTTGTCGATTACCTCGAATACCAGACGAAGGAATACTACGCGCTCTGCGAAAACTCGCAGTTTACGCCGGCTGAAGCGCCGCTCAAAGTGGGGATTCTCAACGCCTGGGGAGCTCACCGCTCCTGGGGCTACGACGTCACCTGGCCGCTCGGCAGCATTACCGAATCGCTCTCCGGCCAGCCGTTCGATGTGGAGTGGATCTGCTTCGATGATATCCGCGGCGGTGTGCCGGAACGGTTCGACGTCATTATTAACTATGGCTATGCGGGCACCTCCTGGAGCGGTGGCGAAAACTGGACGGATCCGCGTGTCGTCTTCGCCATCCGCGAGTTTGTCGACAGCGGCGGCGGTTTGGTTGGCGTGTTCGACCCAACCTCGCACGAAAACGGCGGCACCTTCTACCAGCTGTGGGACATTCTCGGCGTGCAGAAGGAATATGGCCTCTCCGGCGACTGCAAGAAGGTCATCCCGACCGACATCGCGCAAGGGCACTTCATCGCCGCCGACCTCGCATCCACGAAGCCGGCACTCGGCAAACATGTGCAGACCATCTATCCGTGCATCGAATCGACGCAGATCATCGCCAAGGACGATGAGGGTAGCGTAACCATCGCCGCCAACGATTTCGGTAAAGGCCGCGGCGTCTACCTCGCCGGCTTTGAACTGGGCGCCGAGCAGAACCGCCTGCTGCAACGCGCCATCTGGTTTGCCGCCGGCCGCGAAGGCGAAATGGAAAAACGCTGGTTCGCCTCGAACATCGAAACCGAGATCGCCGCCTATCCCGAAACCGGGAAATACATCGTCATCAACAACTCCAACGATCCGCAAACCACCACGGTTGTGGATGGGGAAGGTCGCGCAAAAACGGTCGAACTCGATGCCAATGCATCCGCGTGGTTCGACTTTGAAGGCAACGAAATCTAACCGTTTCCAATCATTGGAAAACAGGAAAAAGGGTTCCACTTCGGTGGATCCTTTTTCGGTTTGAGGAAAAACGATTACACGGCTACCACGAAGGTTTTGGATTAGCGCCAGAGCTTTTCGAGCACGGTCAGCACGTCGTGGTCTTCGGTGCCGAAGGTATACAGGTGCTCGGCGAGGATGCGGCTGGCAGCGGTGATTTCGGGGTAGGGGGTGTCGGTGACATCCACGAACCCGATCTGGAAGTTTTCGCCGGGACGCCCGGCGGCGGATTGGTCGGAATAGGCAAACCAGTGCGTGCCCACCACGTTGGGATGGAGGACGCCGGCGACCACATAGGCGGCATAGGCGCGGCTGCGCTGGAGCTGGTCGGCAACCGGCCAAAGTCCAACGCCGGGAACGCCGCGGTCGGGCGCGCCGAAGTGGAATTCGGAATCGATGCAGGGTTTGTCGATGCCTTGGGGAACCTTGGCGCCGGAGAGCGGTTCATAACTATTGAGGCTGAGCACATCCACCTGCTTGATGGCTTGGGCAACGATTTCGGCGGGGACGTTGTGCATGCGGGAACCGAGGTAGAGATGGTTCGGCAAGGCCGCTCGCATGGCGGATCGGCAGGTCTTGTAGTAGGCTTCGGCAATCATGCCGCGCAGGTTGAGGATGTCGGCCTCCGCCGGTTCCGATTGTCCCGGGGCGGGAACTTCCTTGATGTTGTTCCAGTCGGTGTAGTCCGTGCCCCAGGCCGCGTTGAGTTTTCCGATGGTTGAATAGTTTGTTTGCAGTCGTTCAATGCAGGCCGTGCGGGCGGGAAGCCAGTCGATCTTGAACGCTTCGCGCACGAATTTATGGGTCCAGGCGATTTCGTTGTCGATAAAGACGCCGATGCAGAAGGAGTCGTCCGGATCGACCAAAGAGCGGAGCTTTTTTTCTAGCTTGTGCTGGAAGCCCGGTGCATAGGGATCCGAAATGCCCTCGCCGAGCGGGTTCCATGTTCCGCCATAATGCAGCATCGCGGTGTAGGGGGTTCGTTTGCTGCGGGAGAGATCGGCATCGGCCCATGCGCCCAGCGTATTCAGGCCCCAGGAGCGCATCCGTTTATGCAGGCGGTCGGCGGCCGGGCGAGTCCAGTCGGAGCCGAAGGTGCGCTCGAGATTGGCCTCGATGAACCGGATCCTGCCTTTGCCATCGATGGCCGGGATGGACTCGAACATCGCCTTCCGGTCGCTCGCCGGGGTGGACTGCCCGAATCCGACACTGTTGACGCCGTGGGAAAAGAAGAGCTTGCCGTCCGGATCAACCAGCCACCATTTCCCATCGACCTTTTCGGTGCGGAAGAACCCGGTGGCTTTGCGTTGGGGGCCGTTGATCCACCCGCCATAGGGGTTGAATGCCGCCGGGCCCGAATCGAGTTCCAGCCGTTGGCGTTCGACTTCGTTGCGTTTTGCGAGGTCTTCCAGACGGTGGAGTTTTCCGGGCCAGTCCAGCTGGCGTACCTGGCCGAAGGCATCGAGGTAGGGGAGTTCCATCAGGGCGGCGTTGGCTTTGGCCCCATAGGGCTGCGCCAGGCTGACGGTGATGTTGTCCAGTGAAAGGGTTTGCGTGGAGGAGTGGATCTGTAAACGGCAGGCGCTGATTTTCGCCGGATCGAACGGTTTCCAGTGGGAGCGGTAGCCGTTGGGTTTCCCATACATTCCATCGAAAATTTCAGGAGCGTCGTCTACGTCGGCCGCCCGGGGGAAGGGAAAGCCGAGGGTGGCGCGCTCGCCGGGCATAATGAATGCCTCGCTCGGTGTGCTGTTGTGCCAGTCCTGTGCGCCTTTATTGTCCAGGCGGCCCTTGATCCAAACCAGGCCGGAACCGCTGTTCTCGATATCGACCCGGAAGTAGCTGAACCCGGATGCATTCCAGGTGCCGTTTCCGGGCCGGAGCACAACCGTGCCGCTTTTTTGCGGTAGATTCCCCGAAATCCGGAAGGTCGAGTTTTCTTCTTTTGAGAACTCGATTCCCCTCGGCGGGGAGCAGGTTACCAAGGAAAGGGTTTCGACCGGCTTCAGAAGGGTCTCCGTCGTAATGGATTTAGCTGCGGGTGAAAATCCGGAAAAACCAATGAAGGCTACCCAGGAGAGTCGTTGTGCTGTTTTGAAGTACATGAATTTATATGCCCATTAAGAGGTCGCCCTATCGTCAGGTCTTCCGCCTGGTAGTCTACATAAACTATGGTGGAACCTTGGAGATTCCTGACGCACTAAAACAGGGGAAAGCCTTGAGCGGTTGCGAACAGGCTTAAAGGCTCACTCGATAGCTGGGGTTTTTGATTCGCAAAACATCTCACATTGCGCGCATAATACGCATATACAACCGGTCGGTAGGCCGGTAGCTTGTTGCGATATCAATGACGGAGGATTTGTGATGAAGGAGTATAGGCAGTTTATCGATGGCCAGTGGATGGTTTCGCATTCCGGCAAGACCGATACGGTGATCAATCCCGCGACAGAGGAGCAGATCGGCACCGTGCAGGATGGCGACGAGGTGGATGTTCAGCTGGCGCTGGAAGCCGCCGAGCGGGCGCAGAAGGCGTGGGGCCGCAAGCCGCCGCGCCAGCGGGCCGAGATCATGCGCGCATTTGCCAATGAGATTCGGGCGAATCGCGAACGGCTGGCCGAGCTGCTGGTGCGGGAGCAGGGCAAGCTGATCGGGGTGGCGGGCATGGAGGTGGATGTTACGGCATCCTTCATCGATTATGCCTGCGACTGGGCGCGCCAGCTGGAGGGGTCGATTGTTCCATCGGACAATGAAAAGGAACATATTTGGATACACTCCATTCCACGCGGTGTGGTGGTTGGCATCACGGCCTGGAATTTTCCGCTGGCGCTGGCGGGGCGTAAGATTGGCCCGGCGCTGGTGGCCGGCAACGCCATGGTGGTCAAGCCGCCGCCGGACACGCCGCTGGCCACGCTGGAGCTCGGCGATCTGGCCAACAAGGCCGGCATTCCGAAGGGCGTCTTGAACATTATCACCGGTCCGGGCAAGGAAGTCGGCGGTGCGTTGGTTGCAAACCCCATCACGAAGATGGTCACCATGACCGGCAGCACGCCGGTTGGGCAGGCCATCGTGGAAAACAGTGCCAAGAACCTGGCGCACGTCCAGTTGGAGCTCGGCGGCAAGGCGCCGTTCCTGGTGCTGGAAGACGCCAACCTGGAAGCCGCCGCCAAGGCGGCGCTGCATTCGCGGTTCGATAACTGCGGGCAGGTTTGCACCTGCAACGAGCGTCTGTATGTCCACGAAAAGGTCTACGACGAATTCATGGCCATCTTCATGCCGATGGTGAAGGCGCTGAAGGTGGGCGACCCGATGGATCCCGCATCCGACCTGGGGCCGAAGATGAATGCGCGCGAGCTGCAAAACATGAAGGACCTGGTGCAGACCACCCTCGAAGAAGGCGCCACGCTGCTCTGCGGCGGCAAGGTGCCGGAAGGCGAACTGTTCCAGAAGGGGTTCTGGTTCGAGCCGACCATCTTTACCGACGTGACGCAGGGGATGACCCTTGTGCACAAGGAAATATTCGGCCCCATTCTGCCGGTGATCAAGTTCAGCTCCACCGAGCAGGCGATCGAATTCGCCAACGACTGCGAATATGGGTTGGCGGCGATGGTCTTCACCGAAGACATGAAGACCGTGATGCGCCTGACCGATGAACTCGATTGCGGCGAAATATACATCAACCGCGGCCATGGCGAGCAGCACCAGGGCTTCCACAACGGATTCAAAATGAGCGGAACCGGCGGGGAGGATGGCCGCCACGGCCTCAGCCAATACCTGGAAAAGAAAACGTTCTACGTGAACTACAACTAAGAAAGGCACCACGAAATACACGAAATACACGAAAATCCGGATGAAGGGAGATTTAGTGTATTTCGTGTTTTTCGTGGTTCAAAAGAGTCATGAGCAAAATCAAAACCATCGCCACCCGGCTGTTCGAGGTTCCGCTGGCCGAGGTGCTGTCGGACGCCAAGCATGGCGACCACCACTATTTCGAGCTGGTCACGGCAACCGTCACGCTCGAAGACGGTAGCCAGGGCACCGGCTACACCTATACCGGCGGCAAGGGCGGCCATGCCATCAAGGCCATGATCGAGCACGACCTCGCGCCGGTACTCGTGGGCAAGGACGGAACGGCCATTGCCGAAATCTACGATTTCATGGAATGGCACATCCACTATGTCGGTCGCGGCGGCATTGCCTCGTTCGCCATTTCCGCCATCGACATAGCGCTGTGGGACATCAAGGGCAAGCAGTCCGGCGAGCCGCTCTGGAAAATGGCGGGCGGCGCGGACAGCAGCTGCCGCGCCTATTGCGGCGGCATCGACCTCATGTTCCCGCTCGAAAAACTGCTCAACAACATCCGCGGCTATCTAGCCGCCGGGTTTGATGGCGTGAAGATTAAGATCGGCCGCGAAAACCTCGACGAGGATATCGAACGCATTGCCGCCGTCCGCGAGCTGATCGGCCCCGACATCACCTTCATGGTCGATGCCAACTATTCGATGAGCGTCGAGAAGGCGATCGAAGCGGCGAAGCGGTTCGCGCCATACGACATCACCTGGTTCGAGGAGCCGACCATCCCGGACGACTATGCCGGGTATGCCAGGATTGCCGACGCCACCGGCATGCCGCTGGCGATGGGCGAAAACCTGCACACCATCCACGAGTTTGGCTATGCGTTCGACCAGGCCAAGCTTTCGTTCATCCAGCCCGATGCCTCCAACTGCGGCGGCGTGAGCGGCTGGCTGGCGGCGGCGGAACTTTCGGAAAAACATAACATTCCGGTCTGTTCGCACGGTATGCAGGAGCTGCACGTCAGCCTGGTTTCGGCGCGGCCGAACGCGGGGTGGATCGAGGTGCACAGCTTCCCGATCGATGAATACACCAAGCGTCCGCTGGTGGTCGAAAACCATCGCGCCATCGCGCCGGACACGCCGGGCACCGGCGTCGAGTTCGACTGGAATGCCCTCAAACCCTATGAGGTTTGAAGGCGGTTGTCAGTTCCCGGTTATGGGTTGTCGGGAACTGCAAACGGCCTAATAACGAATAACGGATAACCAATAACAGGGAAAATCATGAAAGCAGCATACTATACCGGAGATCAGAGTTTCACGATCCGCGAGGATCAACCGAAGGAACCGCAAGCGGGCGAAGCCCGGGTCAAGATTGCCTATTGCGGCATCTGCGGCACCGACCTGCATGTCTACCACGGCGCCATGGATGCGCGCGTGACAACCAACCGCGTGGTGGGCCACGAATGTTCGGGCATCGTCGATGCCCTCGGCGAGGGGGTGGAGGGCTTCGAAGTCGGCGACCAGGTGGTGATCCGCCCGTTGGCCAGCTGCGGCGAATGCCCGGCCTGTAAAAAGGGCTACACACACGTTTGCCAAAAACTAAAGTTCCTCGGTCTCGATACCGAAGGCGCGTTCCAGCAGGCCTGGACGCTGCCGGCCAATACCCTGCACAAGGTGCCGGCCGACATGCGGCTCGACTTTGCCGCGCTGATCGAACCGACCGCCGTGGCGTGCCACGACGTGGCGCGCGCCAACATCCAGCCGGGCGAAGACGTGCTGGTGATTGGCGGCGGCCCCATCGGGTTGCTCGTGGCCATGGTGGCCAAGCAGGCGGGCGGCAATGTCGTCGTCTCCGAAGTGAGCGAATACCGCTTGGGCATCGCCGAAAAGCTGGGCTTCAAGACGCTCAACGCCATGAAGGTCAACGTGGCGGAGGAGGTCTGGAAAATGACCGGCGACAAGGGCGCGGAAGTGGTATTCGAGGTTTCGGCCACGCAGCCGGGCGTCGACACGATGACCGAAGCCGCCGCCGTGCGCGGGCGTATTGTGATGGTGGGCATCATCGGGGGCCGCAAGCCGGAGGTTGACCTGTTCAAGTTTTTCTGGCGCGAGCTGCAGTTGCTCGGCGCGCGGGTCTACGAAGCGGCCGACTATGAAAAGGCGATCGAACTGATTGTTTCCGGCGCGATCGACTGCGAAACGCTCATCACCGACATTCAGGAACTTGAAGACATCACCAAGGCGTTCCAGGCATTGGATGGCAACGCCACGGCGATGAAAAGCTTGATTAAGTGTAGCTAGCGTAATGCGTAATGCGTAATGCGTAATGCGTAATGCGTAATGCGTAAATTTTGAAAGAATGGTTCGTCGGTGCAATTACGCATTGCGAATTACTCGTTAAATAACTAACAGGAGAAATAAAATGGGTGTAATGGATCTGTTCAACCTAGAAGGAAAAGTGGCGCTGGTTACCGGCGGAACTCATGGCATCGGCATGGCGGTCGGCATGGTACTCGGCCAGGCGGGCGCGAAGGTGTGCGTGAACGACATCGACGAAGCCAAGCTTGAATCCGCCAAGAAGGAATATGCTGCGGCGGGGCTCGATGTGTATACGCTGGTTTTCAATGTGACCGATGAAGCGGACGTGGATGCCGGCATTTCCAAGATCGAGGCGGACGTCGGCGAGATCGACATCCTCGTGAACAACGCGGGCATCATCAAGCGCGTGCCGATCCTCGACATGCCGGTTTCGGATTTCGAGCAGGTGATCGATGTCGACCTGATCGCTCCCTTCATCGTGGGCAAGCGCTGCGCGCCGAACATGATCAAGAAGCGCGAAGGCAAGATCATCAACATGTGTTCGATGATGAGCCGCTATGGCCGCAACTCGGTTTCCGCCTATGCCTCCGCCAAGGGTGGCCTGAAAATGCTGACGGCCAACATGTGCTGCGAGTGGGCGAAGTACAACGTGCAGGTCAACGGCATCGGCCCGGGCTACATCGCCACCGCGCAAACCGCGCCGATCCGCGAAGGCGGCCATCCGTTCAACGACCTCGTCATGACCCGCACGCCGGCCGACCGCTGGGGCGAGCCGGAAGATGTCGGCAACGCCGCGCTCTTCCTGGCCTCCAAGGCCAGCCAGTTCGTCAACGGCCACGTGCTCTACGTGGATGGCGGCATCACGGCCAACTTTGGCTACGTGAAGGGCGAAAACGTAGTGTAATCTACTCCTGGAGGGGCGCTCGCCGAGCGCCCCTCTACTCTTTATTCGGATGAAAGAGCGCGCCAAAGAGATTGCCCTGTGCATCGACTATAACAGCAACTACTACCGCAGTATTGTCGGCGGGGTGGCGCGCTATAGCGGCATGAAGGGGTGGCGCTTTTTCACGAGCCGCGGAATTCCGCAAATCTCGCTGCACGATCTAAAGAGCTGGGAGGGCACCGGTGTGATTGGCCGGCTTTCTCCCGAGCTCATTGCCGACCTGCAGCGCAGGGGCATCCCGGCGGTGAACATTAAGTCGGACTACCTCAACCTGCCGGTGGCCTCGGTGCTGATGGACAACATGGCCACCGGGAAACTGGCCGCCGAATATTTGATCGAGAAAGGCGTCCGCCGGTTTGCGGCGACGGCCTGGTCGATCAAGGGGGCCAGCGGCAACCTCAAGGTCCAGGGCTTCATCGAGGGCCTGGAGGCGCGGGGGTTCCGGGCCACGGTGCTTGAGTCGTACAAGGAGATCCAGAAGCTGGATCAGATTCTCCAGGTCGAGAAGGGCGAAACGGTGGGCGTGTTCGCCGCCGAGGATTTTCTGGGCCGCATGGTGATCGAGGCCTGCGAGGACCACGGCCTGCGCGTGCCGGAAGATGTTGCCGTTATGGGCTGCGACAACAGCCCGTTCATCTGCGAAATGGTGAAGCCAACCATGACCAGTGTCGAGCTGGGGGCCGAACGCGTCGGCTACCAGGCCGCGTCGCTGCTCGATAGCCTGATCCAGCATGGCGAAATCCCCTCCGAGCCCATCATGGTGGCGCCGGAGCGGATCGTTGAACGGCAATCGACCGACATCCTGGAAATTGGCGATGAACTCGTGGCCAAATCGCTCCGCTTCATTCGCGCCAACGCCTCAAGGCCGATCACGGTGGGCGAGGTGACCGACGCGCTGTTCTGCAACCGGCGCGTGCTGGAGAAACGGTTCAAGACCGAGGTGGGGCGCACGCTGCACGAGGAGATCCGCCGCTCGCGGATCGAGCGCGCCTGCAAGCTGCTGCGCGAGTCCGACATGCTCGTCGAGGTGCTGGCCGAGGCGTGCGGCTACAGTAGCCGCGAGCGCTTCAACGCCGCCTTCCGCCGCGAAACCGGCAAGACCCCTTCCGCCTACCGCAAGGAATACCGCTTCGCAAACAACTAGACGCAGGCGCCGGCCGGCGTGAACGGTTCCTAATGGGCGTTGATGCCGTGGATCATGAAGACGGCGTGTTCGAGTGTGCGGAGGATTTCAAAAACATATTCCTTCACGGCCTTGACGCTGCCGGGCAGGGTGTAGACCTGGGTTTGGCCAATGGTGCCGGCCACCGAGCGGCTGAGCAGGGCCGACGGAATCCTGTCGCCATATTTCACCCGGATGAATTCCATCACGCCCGGCAGCTCTTTTTCCAGCAGGGGGGCAACCACGTCGGGGGTGATGTCGCGCGGACCAAGGCCGGTGCCGCCGGTCGTGAAGATGATATCGGCTCCCCCCGCGACGGCTTCGCCGAGGATTGCCTTCAGCGCATCGGCATCGTCCGGAATGAGCGAGACCGAGCATTCGAGGTTCCAGGGCTTGCCGTCAAAGTGCGCTTCGAGATCGGTCTTGATCTGCGGCCCGCTCAGGTCTTCGTATTCCCCGTTGTAGGCGCGGTCGCTCAGCGTGATGATGCGGACGTCGAGGGTGTGTGGGATGTGCTCCATCGCGTCGCCGGCCTTGGCCGAGCCGCCGTTGACGACGCGGCAAAAGAGGCCTTCCTTGGGCATGACGCATTTGCCGACTTCCATAAAAATGGCGCAGCCATCGCCATGGCACTTCTTGCCGATCTGCGTGACTTCCAGTTCCGCCGCGCCAATCTTGAACCGGTCGAGCAGGTTGACGTGGGTCAGGTCGATGCCGCGCGTGGTAATGTTTTCCGCGAACTCGCCCGGGGAAAAGGTGCGGTCGGTTTCGGCCGCCGCAAACTGGTCGATGCTTTCCTTCGCCAGCAGGCTGACCTGCCGGTGCCAGCTCCCGGCATGCGCATCCCCGGCAATGCCGTGTTCATTGAACGTGATCGAGGGAACCGGCCTCTTCACCGTCCCTTTTTCCTTGGAAACATTAACCGATACGATTTCGATGCCCATTAGCGCACTCCTTCTCTTTCGTGAGGGGGTAGCCACAAAGAGGCACAAGAAGCACGAGGACTCCGAAGGATCTGGTCTTTGTGTTTTTTGTGCCTCTTCGTGGCCATTATTCCGTTACCGTCTCTTTCTTTTTTTCGATCAGGGTGATGCGGCCGAGCTCCATGTTTTTGTCGACGGCCTTGCACATGTCGTAGATGGTGAGCAGGGCGACGCTGACCGCCGTCAGGGCTTCCATCTCGACGCCGGTCTGTCCGGTGCACTTGACTTCGCTGACGACCTCCGCGCCGTCTTCCTTCAGCTCGGCCTTCACTTGCACCTTGGAGAGGAGCAGGGTGTGGCAGAGTGGAATCAGGTCGAAGGTTTTCTTGGCGGCCTGCGTGCCGGCCAACTCGGCGGTGATCAGGACGTTGCCTTTTTTCAGGGCGTTATTGCCGATCAGTTCGAGGGTGGCCGGCTCGAGTTTAATGAAGCCCTTGGCCTTCGCCATGCGGTGCGAGATCGCCTTGTCGCCAACATCGACCATGGCCGGGCGGTTGTCGTTTCCAATGTGGGTGAGTTCGTTCATGGGTGGTTATTCCTCGTGTTTTGCTTTTTATCCTGTTGTGTTTGGCAAAATCATTAAATGCAAAATGTTGGCTACGATATGGCGCCGTGCATGTTTCTCATTTTGCATTTAATGATTTTGCTTAACTCCTCTGCTGCAAGGCCGATAGTGATGTCGCAATAATGCTGCTGGTTGCATGGGCTGAATGATCCTATCCTCTTCTCTATTCCTGCTGGATTAACCTCCAATGCTGTAGAATTGGTTGGTTTCGCTTTTATGGCCGGATGCGGGTTTGTTGCCGACGGCGGCGCGCAGGGCCGGTTCGATGCCGAGTTCCTTGACGGAATAGTGAAGGTCGCTGAAGAGGCAGGGAAAGAGGTCGCCCTTGCTGGTGAGGCGCAGGCGGTTGCAGGTTGAGCAGTGGCCTCCGTCGCCGCCTTCCACCGTCCAGAACGATCCGTTGCGGATGTCCATGCAACGGATGTAGCGTACCTCGCATCCCTGCTCCCTGCCGTAGGTTGCAACGGCCTGCGCATCCGGTTCATCGGCGCTTTGGGTAATCACGCAGTTGAGTTTGATGGTTTTGAACCCGGCGGCCTTGGCGGCTTCAAGCCCGCGCAACACGTCGCGAAGGTCGCCGCCTCGCGTGGTCTGCCGGTAACGGTCGGGGTCGAGGGTGTCGAGGCTGACGTTGAGGCGGTGCAACCCGGCGTCCTTCAGCGGCTGCGCGAAGGATTCGAGCAGGATGCCGTTGGTCGTCATGGCCAGGTCGTTGATGCCTTCGATGCTGGAAAGCATTTCCACCAGATGGACCATGTTGCGGCGCACCAGCGGCTCGCCGCCGGTCAGGCGCACCTTGTCCACACCCAGCCCAACGGCCACCGCCGCAATGTCGCGGATCTCCTCGAACGAAAGGATTTCCGGGTGGGGGATTTGCTCGATGCCTTCTTCCGGCATGCAATACCTGCAACGCAGGTTGCAGAGGTCGGTCACGGAAATCCGCAGGTAGTTGATGCGCCTGTTAAAACAATCGAACATCGACTTCCTCGTCTTGCTTGAAGCTCGAACCCTCGGAGGGGCAGAGCAGGAATCCATCCGCACTGCACAGGGCGTTGATGTGGGCGGAGCCGTGGTATTCGATCGGCTCAACCCGGTCGGGCGCGGTGAAGCGGATGGGGATGATGGCGCTGCGCTTGGCCGGTTTGAGCCGCAGGTCGCGGTTGAGCTTGGCGCACACGTGCCGCGGCCTGAAGGCATGCCCCATCATGTTGAACAGGAAGGGTTTCACGAGCGCCTCGAACTGCATGTAGGTCGCAACCGGGTTGCCGGGCAGCGCAAAGACGCGCACCTGTTCGCCAACGCCAAACGTCGAAGGGCGTCCCGGCTTGATCGCCACGCTGGTGAAGAGCAGTTCGATTCCGTTGTTCTTCAGGATGCCGGGGACGAGGTCGTAGTCGCCCATCGAAACGCCGCCCGAAAGCATGACGACATCGTTTTCCGCCATGGCTTTCCCAATGGCGGCAGCGAGCGCCTCCTCGTCGTCAACGGCGATGCCCATGTTGGTGGCCAAGCAACCCATCTGCTCCACCTGGGCGGCCAGCTGCCAGCCGTTGCTGTTGCGGATCTTGGCGCCGGTGGCTTTTTCGGACGGTTCGACCAGCTCGCTGCCGGTCGAGATGATGCCGACGCGCGGTTGCTTCGCGACGCGCGGTTGCGTGCAACCCACCGTGGCGAGCACGGCGATGTGCTGCGGCTGGATAACGGCGCCCTTGGCGAGCACCTCGTCGCCGGCCCGGATGTCTTCGCCCCGGGTGCAAATGTTGGTTTTGGTTTCCTCTTCCGTGTAGCGGATCGTTGTGGCGGAAACCTCCACCGTATCCTCCACCATGATCACGCAGTCGGCACCCTGCGGCACCATTGAGCCGGTCATGATCTTGGCGCATTCGTTTGCGCCGATGGTTTTGGTGGGGGCGACGCCCGCGGGGAGCTCCTCGACCACCGTCAGTTCGTTCCGGATATCCGCGCGGCGGCAGGCATAGCCATCCATCGCCGACTTGTTGAACGGCGGCATGTCGATGTCCGACAAAACAGGCTCGGCCAGCACCCGGCCCAGGCTTTGTTCGAGCGGCACGGTTTCGCTGCCGAGGGCCAGGCAGTTATCCATCACAATGGCATAGGCTTCGTCGAAGGTAATCATGGTTCCATCCTTGTGGTTCGGTTAGGCGGTTGGGTTTGCGGCCTCGTTGACGAGTCGTTCGAACGAGGCCTCGGCATAAAGCTTCACGTCCGCCTTGAAGCGGTTGAAGAGCTTGAGCAGGCGCGCGCCTTCGGGCGTCAGCACGGTTTTTCCGCCGCGGGAACCGCCCCGGCTTTTGACGATGAGGGTGTGGCCCAGGTTGCTTTCGGCTTTTTTCAGATCGCCCCACGCCTTGCGGTAGCTCATGCCCAGCTGCTCCGCCGCCGCCGAAAGGGAGCCGAGCTCGTCGATGGCCTCCAGCAACCGGCAGCGCCCCCCGCCAATCACATTCTCCCCATCCTCCGTCGAGAGCCATAGCTTCATGTTCGGTACTAGTTCCATCCGATCCCCATCCCGTCCTTGCTTTTTGATTCCACCACGAAATACACCAACTTCTCGAAAGGGTTTTATACCAGATTAAACTGATTTTAATTTTTTACCACAGAGTTCACAGAGACGCAGAGGGTGGCGGATATATTGGTTGCTCTGTGCCTCCGTGCGCTCTGTGGTGAGACTCTTCAAGTTAATTGCCTTTTAGTCGATTGCCTTTTCCAATGCGCCGGCACTCCCGATATGCACAGAAAAACATATCGAAAGGGCCGCGCAACATGCACGTCTTTCCCGCCGGAAAGTTTTAGCGGGGAAAACGGTGCGGAACGCCATGGATGCACGCGCCACAAAGCATCCATGCCGACGAGTTAGCTTTTGCAAAAAAACGTACGCGGTGTAGGGTGTGAGGTAGGAATGGTTTTTGAAACAGGATGCCCGGCGGGGCTGTTTTTACACCCTTTGCGAAAGGTGGATCGAATGGATATTGAGCAGGTGTGCAGGAGCGGGGAACGGGCGCTGGCCAAGGCGGATCCGGTGATGGGGCGCTTGATCAAGCGGCACGGTCCGTGCCCGATCCACGACACCTCGGGCACCATGTTCCACCATTTGGCCAGCGCGATTATTGCGCAGCAGCTGTCGGTCAAGGCGGCCGCCACGATCCAGGAACGGGTCATGAAGCTGACGGCCAAACCGATGTCGCCGGCAAAATTCCTTTTGGTCGAAGTCGACGGGCTGCGGGCGGCCGGATTGTCGAAGCAAAAGGTTTCCTACATCCGCAACCTAGCGGAAGCCATGGAGCAGGGGTTGTCGAAGGGCAGGTTGCAACGGATGTCCGACGATGAGGCGATGTCGGCCCTGACGGCGGTCAAGGGCATCGGGCAATGGACGGCGGAGATGTACCTGATGTTCGGGCTCCGGCGGTTGGATGTTGTGTCGCTGGGCGATGCCGGGTTGCAGCGAGCCGCCCGGATGCTGTACAACGGGGGGGAGGCCGAGCCTGGCCTGCTCGCCCGGGTAAGCGAAAACTGGAAACCCTACCGCTCCATCGCCTGCTGGTACCTCTGGCAGTCGCTGGACTGAGGCCGAAACAACTTTTTCCTTTTTTCGCGCCTAATCCAGTGACGAATGGCGTATTCCTTTTCAAATAGACGCCGGCGGATGTCCGGTTGGAAGAAAGGGAAGTCCATGAAGTGTTTTAATGTTTTATTGGTGCTGGCCATTACCTCGATCTCGTCTTGGGCGGTGGAGCCGGCGTGGAAGCTGGAAAAGTGGCCGGAGGGCCGCACGTTGGTCTGGGCGAATCCGGGCGAGGGCGGCGAGTTCGGCGTGGCCGAAAACTGGAAGGAAAACGGCAAGGGCGCAAAGACGGCGCCGGATCGCGAAACCGATATCCTGCTGCCGAAAGCGTCGAAACCCTACATCGTCAAGGGCGGGCGCGTTGACCAGGTGCGCCATGTGGTCATCGAAGAGAACGGTGAGCTCCAGGGCAAGCACCGCAACGAACTCGAAATCTGGGGCAACGTCGATGTCAAACCCGGCGGCGACATTCACTGGATTTCCATCCGCGGCGACCGCGACACCTACTTCAACATCGAAGACGCGGTCTTTCCCGGCAAGGGCCGCACCTACCGCCACACCTCCAAACGCCTGCCGAAGGAAAAGGCCTGCAATAGCCAGATTTCGCACAAGTTCCAGATCGCGAAGATCGGCACCAAGTCGGTCGAGTTTGTCGGAAACGTCGGCGTGAGCGACGAGGTGATGCTCCAGCACGGCAAGTGCATCATCAGCGGCGACTTCCGCTTCAGCGGCGCCACCAACAAGGGCGCGTTCGAGGTCTACGACGGCGGCATCCTCGAGATCCAGTCCGGCGGACGCATCGCCCCGTTCATCAACACCAATGCCAAAGGGGTCTACAACATCAACATCTACCGCAACGGCGTGCTCCAGGCGGGATCGCCCGAACGCCCGCTGACCGAGGATGCGTATGTCTGCCTTGGTTTTGCCGAAAACGACAAGCCGGGCCGCTCGGGACTCTATTCCGCGCTCGGTTCCATGATCCGCGTCTATTCCGCCAACCCGAAGCAGGCGCGCCTGGTGTTCACCTCCATCACCTCGATCGACGGCTTTGTCGATGGCCAGGGCCGCAAGGTCGGCGACCCGAACGAAGACGCGAAGGGCAACAAGGGCGTCGCCATGCAGCTTGCGGGCGATGTGCAGCTCGACGGCGCGCACTTCGACTACATCATGTCGGACGGCATCGGCCTGTTCGACAAGGATATGGCCAACGACTGGAAAAACATCACCTTCGGCAAGCACTGCGCCTCGTCGAACGCCAAGAACCTGATCACCAAAATGGACGCCGATCCCAACTCCTACTACCACGGGCGCGGCGACCAGAAGTCGGAATACGGCCTGACGCTCAAGGCGATGACCTCCATGAGCAAGCACCTCGGGGAATACGAGCCCTTCCAGCTTCAGACGCTGCCGGAAAACACCAAGCTGCGCAAGGTCGGCTCCGGCGGAAACCAGATCGAAACGCCCGTCGCCGTCATTTTCAACGAGCCCGTGAAGGTCGAGATCAAGACCAAGGTGCCCGGCGCCAAGATCCGCTACACGACCGATGGCTCCGAACCCACCGGAAGTTCACCCGCCTACTCCGGCGCGATCAAGCTCACCAAGACCACCAGGCTGACGGTCAAGGCCTACAAGAACGGCGTCGGCTTCAGCCCCACCTACACCACCACCTACGTCATCCAATAATGCGGATGCGACGGAGAGATGGCAGAATTATTCTGTCCATTCAACCCAGAGAGCGAGTTTCATGATTCTTTCCAAACCGAGAAACCTCCTGTGCGGCGTGGCCACACTTGTTTTGGCAGGCGCGGCGCAGGCCGTCATTAACCCGGCGTTGCAACCGGACGTCTATTTCCAGAAGTATGACAACATCGTCGTGCTGGAAATCGGCGCGATCGATCCCGCCGCCGCCAAGCTCAGCTGCTCCGTCGTCAAGGCGATCAAGGGCGACTACCAGTCCGGCACCACCATCGATATCGTCTTTGCGGGCGCACTCGCCGGGCAGGTGGCCGAGCGCGCCAACGACGGCTCGCTGGCGAAGGGCGACCGCTTCCCCGTTTTTGCGGGTAAGCCGAGCCGCCGCAAGTCCAACCGCCAGATCCGCATGTATGCCGACGAATTCCTCGTTGGCGAAGTGCAGACGGAAAACCTGTTCCAGATCGGCATCAGCGAAGAGGTCGAAACCGATTCCGAGGGGAACAAGGTCAACACGCTCGCCGGCATCTTTTGCGGCATGACCTCGGAGCTGATCAAGATGCTCGAAGACATGGCCGCCGACCGCGACTACTATCCGCGAAAGGCCTACGTCAAATTCCTGCCCGACCTGCTGGTCGACGAGCTGCCCAAGTCGGTCGAGGGCGTAGCGATGTATGACCTCAACGGCGACGGCATGGAGGATCTCGTGGCCTGCTCCCCGGCGGGCGACCGCATCTATTTCCAGGTCGAGCCGATGAAGTTTTCCAACGTCACCGAAAAGCTCGGCATCACGTCGGCCAGCGTTAGCTGCTCCGTGGCGGATGTCGATTGCGACGGGCTCGCCGACCTGATGCTCGGCACAACGATCTATAAAGGCAAGTTCGACAAAACCTACACGCTCGAAAAGACCGATTGGCTCAAGGCCGAAGGCGACGGTTTCAAGAGCGCGTCGTTCGTTGAGCTTAACGGCGACGGGCTTCCGGACGTGGTTGCCAGCTTCGCTGGAACGGGACTGCGCGCCTTCCTTAATTCCGGCAAAGGATCATTTGCATCGGCCGAACTGGCGTTGCCATCAGAAGGCAACGGCTACTTTGTTCCCGGCGACTGGAACGGCGACAGCCGCACCGACCTTTTCTATTCGCATGCCAATGGTTTCCTGATGGAGCAGGGCACGGACGGGACGTTCAAGCCTGCCGCGCACAACATCGAGTTTTCGTTCCGCACGGGCGTCGATGAATATGGCCAGACGGGCGCGGGCGTCTTTATGCCGACCTACCTGCCGAACAGCATGGATCTGGTGGTGCCGATCGAAAAGGATTGGCTGATCATCTCCAACGAAGAAGGTGTGCTCACCGATATCACCGTTTGGGGCAACGAGATCAGCGAGGGTTCCGACTACCACCTCGCCACCGTCGCCGCCGACCTCAACGTCGATGGCTACATGGACATCTACACTGTCTGCGACCAGCAGAAGGAAAACCGATATATTATCAACCGCGGCTACGGCTCCTACATGCACGCCAAGGTGCACGTCGATGAAAAGCCGCTCTTCAAAGGCCCGGCGCACGGCTCCGGCGGCCGCTCGCTGGCGGTTGGCGACATTAACGACGACGGCGCACCCGACATTTTGATCGGCAACGAAAAGGGCCAGCTCTTCCTGATCGTCAACGACACGCTCTCCATGCGCCAGCCGGGCGAGCTGTTGACGAAGGACGAAAAGCGCCTGCTCAACGTGCGCCTCTGTTCGGTGCGCGTGCTCGGGCCGAAGGGCGTCGTCGGTGCCAAGGTGCGCCTGCTCGATGCCAACGGCGCCGTCGTTGCGCGCAAGGATTTGGGCGGCAACGTCGCCACCGGATGCAGCAGTCCCGACACGGTCTGCTTCGCGGTGCGCACGCCGGGGAACTATAAACTGAACGTAGAATATGCCGATGGGCACAAGCGCGAGCTCGACGTCGATCTGACGACCGAAAAACGTGTTTCCATCGTAGCCGAACGCGGGGATTCCGAAGATGCTGGTTGGTGATTTAGCGGTTGTACCGATTTTTGTTAATGCGGGGGCGGCGATCCTCCCGGCGCTCGCCGCCGGAATCGCGACCTTTTTCGCGCTGCTCTTCAAACCTAAGGCGCTACTGAAGGCCTGCAAGGAAAAGCCGTTGGTTCCGGTATCGGTCGTTTTGATCGGCGTCGGCATCTGGGCGGCGGTTCGTTTCTGGCCCGCCCACGGCGGCGAAACGCACGAAGAACCGAAGCGCACCGCCAGCGCCGGATCGGGCACGGTCTACATCGACTGGACGGAGATCGCCCTGGCGCGCATCAAGGCCAAGCAACGCGGTGAAGTCAAAAAAGTTGAGCAGCCCAAGGTTGCCGTGGAAGCGGTCGATGCCCCCGTAATCTTCCGGGGCGGCAACCATCGCCTCGGCGCCGTCGGCCCGGCTCCCTCCGGCGAGTTGTCGCTGGCCTGGGACTATTTCCCGAGTTGGGTCGATGACGACGGCACGGTCGAAACGGTCGACTCCGCCATGATCCTTTCGAGCCCGGCCGTGCACGGCGACCGCGTCTATGCCGCCTCCTGCGAACTCGATCCGCCCGACTCCTACGGCATCGTCTTCTGCGTCGATGCCAACACGGGCGAAACCATCTGGTCGATCGACCAGATCGACGGCGAAGAGATCAAGGGCTTCTTCAGCTCGCCCGCCGTCACCGCCGACGGCAAATATGTTTTGATCGGGCAGGGGCTGCACCCGGACAGCGAATGCCAGCTTATCTGCATCGACACCGAAAGCGGCAAGGTGCATTGGACGGTCGAGAGCGACCTGCATATCGAAAGCTCGCCCGCCATTGAAAACGGCGTGGCCTATGTCGGCTGCGGCGCGATCGAAGATCCCGCCACGCACAAGCCGACCAGCCACACGGGTTACGTGATCGCCGTGCGCATTGCCGACGGCAAGGAACTTTGGCGGCGCGACGTGGTCGACCCCGAAAGCTCGCCCATCGTCAAGGACGGCGTCGTCTACATCGGCAGCGGCTTTAACGGCAAGGCCGTCGTTGCGCTAAATGCCGAGAACGGTGAAGAGCTGTGGAAAACCGAAACGCCGTATCCCATCACGGGTGCGGTCACGCTGATCAACGGCACCGTCATTGTCGGTGGCGGCAACGGCGACTTTGTTTTCCGCGATCCGAATCCGGCAGGCGTTGTTATGGCGCTCGACGCCAAGACGGGCGACGTCAAGTGGACGGCCGACATGCCCGATGCCGTGCTCGGCGCAGTCGCCGCTGGAAAATATTTCGTCGCGCCCGTTGCGGCGGGCAAGGTCGTTGCGCTCGATCCCGCATCCGGCGAGCAGGTTTGGTCGACCGCCATCAGCGGGCAGGCCCCCGTGTTGGCGGGCGCCGCCGTGACCGACCAATTCGTCTACGCCGTCAGCCACGATGGCTACATGGCCAAGCTTTCCATCGACGATGGTTCCATTCTGGAAAAAACCTACATCAACGAAAAGACGCGTCCCGGCGAGCAGGGGCTTTCCATCAGCTCGCCGATGATCGGCGGCGGCCGCATCTATGTCGGCAGTGAAACCGGAGGGCTGCGCTGCTATGAAGGATCGTAATATCCTGCCGCTCGCGGAGGCGCTCGACGTTTCACTCGTTGGTGGCAAGGCGATCAACTTGGCCAAGCTGATGCAGGCCGGGCTTCCGGTGCCCGGCGGGTTTGTGGTGACCACCACCACCTTCCGCGCATCCGATGGAAAGGTGGGCAAGGAGCTGGCCGATGAAATCCGCGAGGCGCTGACGCCGCTCAAGGGCAAGCGCGTTGCGGCGCGGTCGTCGGCGACCGCCGAAGACATGGCGGGGGCTTCGATGGCCGGGCAGTACGACACCTTCCTGAATCTCGAAACCGAAGAGCAGATTATCGAAGCCGTCGAAAAGTGCTGGCAAAGCATTCGGTCGAGCCGCACCGAGGCCTATCTTGCGGAACACGGCATCGCGCTCGACGACGTGGCCATGGCCGTTGTGGTGCAGCAGCAGGTTACGGCCGACGTTGCGGGCGTGCTGTTCACAGCCGACCCGCGCACGGGAACGCGCGATAATGTGTTGATCGAAGCAACGTGGGGATTGGGCGAGGCACTCGTCTCCGGCGACGTGCAGCCCGACGTTATCCGCGTGGATGGCGACAAGGTGCTTTCCTACGACGTTGCCGACAAGAAACACGCGATCTATCCCGGCGGCGACGGCATCGAAGACGTGCCGGAAGAGCAGCGCAAGCGCGCCTGCCTCGACTATGGTCTAATCATGCGCCTGACCGATCTCGGCGCAAAGGCCGCCGCGCATTTTGGCGGGCCGCAGGATGTCGAGTGGGCCATCGAAAAGGGCGAGGTGCTGATGCTGCAGGCGCGGCCGATCACCACACTGGCCGAGACCGATGCCTACAACAAACTGCTTTCCGAAACGAAGACCTACTTGAGCCAGCGCGTCGAAGACGGCGGCGGCCCGTGGGTGCGCCATAACCTCGGCGAAACCCTGCCGCATCCGACGCCGTTGACGTGGTCGCTGGTTTCGCACTTTATGTCCGGCAGTGGCGGCTTCGGCAAAATGCACGAGGAGCTCGGCTTTGCGCCGGGCGAGAAGGTGAAGGCGCGTAGCTTCCTTGACCGTATCGGCGGCGAGGTCTACATGGACTGCTCGCTGATGACCGAAATGTTTTCGGCCAACTATCCCTTTGCCTTCGATCCGGAGCTGCTGCGCTCCGATCCGGACGCCGCGCAAAATCCACCGACCGTGCCGAACGGCGGGCTGAAAAAAATCGGTGATGCCGCCAAGCTGGCCAAATCAGCCGCCGCAAAGATCGATGCGCTTTCGTTGAACCTCGACCAACGTTTCGACGAGGAATATGTGCCGGAGCTGATGGGCTGGAGCCTGGCGCAGGAATCGGTTGAACTGCAAAGCCTCGGCGATGCGGAGTTGATTGAGCTTTGGAAGGAGCAGTCGGCCAAGGTGCTCGACGATTTTGGCGGAATGGCATTCCTTCCGAGCATGGTTGAAGCGGTGGCGGTCGAAGAACTGCGGCAGCTACTGAACGAACATGTGTGGGACGAGGATCCCGACGAACTGGTTTCGATGCTTTCGGTCGGCGTTCGCCCCGACTGCACCATGGCCGCCAACATGGCGCTGGCCGATTTGGATCTGGACGAGTGGCTTGCACAATACGGCCACCGCGCCCCGGCGGAGTTCGACCTCGCGTCGCCGCGCTGGAACGAGCGCCCGGACGGCGTCCGCAAGATGGCGGAGCAGGTGGCCGGAACCGATCTCGATACGTTGCATCACGAACGATTGGAAGCGGCCGATAAATGCCTGACCAAGCTGTATGCCGAACTCGATGCGGATACGATGGAAAAGGTGGAGGCGGCGTCGAATCGGGTGCGCCGCTATATCCGCTTCCGCGAAGACGGCAAGTTTTATCTGATGCGCGCCTACTCGGTGCTGCGCACCACCGCGCTCGAATTCGGCCGCCGCCTGACGGTGGACGACGACATCTTTTTCATGGAGCCGGAGGAAATCTTCGCGGCGCTCGAAAGCGGCTTTGTTCCGGTGGATCGGATTGCCGACCGCAAGTTGGCATACGCGATTGAGCCGCGCTTGCAGACGCCGCATGTGATCGAGGCGGGCGATGTTGCATCGTTGGGCAACGCCGTGGTGCGTGCCGATGGCCCGGCGCTGGCGGCGCACGGCGTTTCGTGCGGTTCGGCGGTCGGCCCGGCCTCGATTGTGCTTAGTCCCGATCAATGCGATGGCTTTGAAAAGGGCTCGATCCTGGTTTGCCCCTCCACCGATCCATCGTGGACGCCGCTGTTCGCCAAGGCGGGTGGGCTTGTGCTGGAGCGCGGCGGTTCGCTGTCGCACGGCGCGGTGGTTGCTCGCGAGATGGGCTTGCCCGCTGTCGTGCTCGACGGCGCCACCGAACTGTTGGCGCAGGGCGAGACGATTACGGTCGATGCCAACGCAGGAATGGTCTATCGCGAAGGGGCGGACGCCGAGGTGGAGGATGCGCGCATTCCGCGCAGCGAAATTCCGCCGCCCGCGAGTGCCAAGGAAGCCAGCGCCAACCGACTCGGTTTGACGATGGCGATTGTTTGGGGGGTGCTGTTGGGGCTGGTGTTTCTGCTGCCGCCGAACCTGCTGCACGATCCGTTCATGGGCCTGCTCGATACGCTGCTGTGGCCACTGGTGCGCGGCTTCGGCATGATTGGCGCCGTGGCTATTGTGGCCGGGTTTTTCGGTCTGATTCCGATTCTCGGCCAGCGCTATTTGACCGACAACGGTCGGTTGTTCGAAGCCAAGCGCCGTTCGGGCCTGCTGCGCAAGGCGGCGAACAAACTGCCCGCCGAAAGCGCCCGCCGAAAAACCATGGAACAACTGGCCGCGCCCGTAACGACGCGCATTTTGAAAGCATCGATGGTTCCGCTGGCGTTGATTCTTGGGCCGATGATCATGGTCTTCATGTGGTTCCCGATGCGGGTTGATCCGGCATCGTGGAACGCCGAGCCGGGACGCATGGTCAGCATTGTGGCCGAGATCGATGGGGAATGCCTGGCACCCGTCTCGCTGGCCGTGCCTTCGCCGTTGGAACTGGATTCGGACGCGGCGCAAACGCTGCCGCCGATCCGCACCGAGCTCGAAGAACTGCGCGCCGAGTGGAAGGATGCGAGCGACATGTCCGACCTTCCGTGGGAAGTGCAGTCGGCCGCCGACCATACGCGCATGACGATGCTCGCCAGCCTCAACGCATTCTTGAGAGAGGGCGTTCCTCCGCAAAAGATGACGTGGCTCATCAGCGTGCCCGAAAGCGCCGAAGGCAAACATCCGGTCAAGCTGAAGGTGGGGGACGAAACCGTATCCTCGTTTGATTTGGTGTTTGGCCGGAACGTTCCGCCCGCTCCGGCGGCGTTCGCCGAGGTATCGGAGCAGGTGGTGTCGATCACGATCAACTATCCGCGCGCGCTGCAGCAGGCGAGCTTTTTCAAGCTACCTGGCACCAAGAAGGATCTCGGTTGGCTCGGCATCTACCTGCTCGCCTACCTGCCGACCATGTTCGTCGCCAAGTTCGCGCTGCGCGTGCCGTAGGCCATTGGTGGAGGGACGGGTTCCACCCCGTCCGCCGCACGAACGGTGTGGGCAAGGTGGAACTCGACCTTCCATTCTCCGGCGTTTAGCGCTTCCAGAGGTCTTCGCCGTATTCCCAGCCTTTGCGAACCGGTTCCTTGAGGTGTTGGTTCAATTCGGGGCGGTTGGTGATTTTCGCCTTTTTGGAATCCCATTCGATCTTGCCGCCATGGTTGACGGCGATGATGCCGAGCAGCATGATTTCGGTGAAGGGCGCGGCATAGTCGAAGTTGGCGCCGCATTCCGGACCGCCTTTGATGGCGTTGACCAGTTCGAGGATCGGACCGCCCTTGATGCGCGGGTATTTCTCGTCCGGATAGCCGGCGGCCTTGAACTCGACCTGTGCTTCCTTGTTGCCCAGGCGCGGGTTGTTGGAACGGTTGTCGGTGAAGCCGCTGTTTTTGGTTCCGTGGTAGAAGGTTCCGGCATTGGGCGGGTTGCCCGGCCATGTCCAGTCGGCGGGGGCGGAGGGGCGGAACAAGCTGGGATCGCCGTTGTACCAATAGAAGGTGCAGGGAGCCATGGAACCGCGCTTTTTGAAGTCGAAGCGGACGCGGCAGCCGTCGGCCACCATCCATTCGTCGCCGCCGGCCACCTTTTCGGCTTCCACGGCCACCGGCTCGTAGAGATCGAGCAGCCAGATGGGGGCGTCGGCCACATGGCAGAACCAGTCGCCGAAGGTGCCGGTGCCATAGCGGTTGAATCCCCTCCACTTTTTCGGATGGTAGAGGTTGTGGAAGGTCGTCGGACCGGTCGGTCCCTGCCAAAGATCCCAGTCCAGGGAGGCCGGCACCGGATCTGCGGCGGGCGGAAGGCTTTCCGGGCGCTGGAAATAGGGCCCCGTCCAGTTGGGGCCGCCGATGTAGCTGTGGGCTTCGGTGATCTGGCCGAAAATGCCGTGGTCGTACCACTCCTTGAGTTGGCGGATGCCGTTGTAGGTATGGCCCTGGTTACCCATGTTGGTGAGCACCTTGTATTTGTCCTTGGCTTTTTTCAGCGTGCGGGCCTGCCAGATGTTGTGGGCCAGCGGCTTCTGGGTGAAGACGTTGATGCCGCGCTCCATGGCGGCCATGGTGGCGGCGAAGTGGGTGTGGTCGGGCGTGTTGATGCAAACCATGTCGATTTCCTTGCCCATTTTATCGAGCATGACGCGGAAATCGGAAAAGCGTTTGGCGGTCGGATTGCCCGGATGCTTGTCGAGGTTTTTGTCGATCATGGAGGAATCGACATCGCACAGGGCGACAATGTTTTCGCCCTGGACACCGCCGTAGGCCATTTTCGCAATGTTTCCGGCGCCGATCATGGCGACGTTGACTTTGCTATTGGCCGATTGGCCGGGCTTGCCGATGCTGAACATCGGAATGGCTGTTGAAGCCGCGGCTGCGGTCATTTGGAAAGATCTACGGTTCATCTTCTTCATGTCGTTCCCTTGGTTGATAAATAACAATCCCAGTAATTTTCGGGGTTCCATCATTCCATGATCTGGCGGAACCGCCATCAATATGATCCCAAGAATTAGCACTATAGTCCCGTGCTCGCCCAGGGTGTACGGGAAAGAAACGCCCGCACCCATCCGAAATGGACAGCGGAGAGGCCTCCGCAGAGGGTGGCACCTGACTCCTGCTACCTGGTTACCGATGCGGGTCGCGTCAGCCGGCCATCTGCTGCTTGATGCGTATTTCGACGTCGTGCTCGTAGAGGGCGGTGAGGATTTCGTCGAGGGCGCCTTCCATGACGCGGTCGAGCTTGTAGAGCGTGAGGTTGATGCGGTGGTCGGTGAGGCGGTTCTGCGGATAGTTATAGGTGCGGATTTTTTCGGAGCGGTCGCCGGAGCCGACCATGGATTTTCGCTCGGAGGCCTGCGCTTCGGCGTTTTCGCGCTGCTGGGTGTCGTAGATGCGCGCACGGAGCATTTTCATGGCGGCGGCCTTGTTCTTGTGCTGGGAGCGTTCGTCTTGGCATTGGACGACGGTGCCGGTCGGGATATGGGTGATGCGGATGGCGGAGTCGGTGGTGTTGACGTGCTGGCCGCCGGCGCCGGAGGAGCGGTAGGTGTCGATGCGCAGGTCTTCGCTCTTGATTTCGATGTCGACCTCTTCCACTTCGGCCAGCACGGCGACGGTGGCGGCGGAGGTGTGGACGCGGCCCTGGGTTTCGGTCTGGGGGACGCGCTGTACGCGGTGGGTTCCGCCTTCGTGCTTGAGGGTTTTGTAGACCTCTTCGCCTTCAACGGAGAAGGAGACTTCCTTGTAGCCGCCGGATTCCGACGGGGAGACGTCGAGGACCTTGTGCCTCCATCCCTTCAGGTCGAAATAGCGGGTGTACATGCGGTAGAGGTCGCCGCAGAAGATGCCGGCTTCGTCGCCGCCGGTGCCGGCGCGGATTTCCATGATGACGTTGCGGGAGTCGGTGGGGTCGGCCGGAATGAGCGACACCATCATCTCGCGCTCGGCCTTGGGGAGGGTCTCCTCGATCTCGGCCAGTTCCATTTCGGCCATTTCCTTCAACTCGGCATCGGAGTCGGCATCGGTCAGGATGGCTTCGGCTTCGGCTTTGGCATCGACAAGGGACAGGACGTTTTTTGCGCATTCGGCCAGCATTTTTTGGTGCGAGTAGTCGCGCATGCACTCCTGCATCTTCTTGGGGTCGGATGAAACCTCGGGCCGAGACATGCGTGTTTCGAGTTCGCCGAGCTTGGATTGGAGCTGTTCGAGGTATGCGTGGTCGATCATGGTAAGATCCTGGGGTGTTGAATGGTTGAATGCGTGGCTCGTGGGATGGGGGGCTGGGGAAGGGCCGTGGGCAATCGCTCAGTTTTCCTGTAATCCAGCATTCCAATCGTCCATTTTATCCGGGCACAAAAAGGCCGAACCTGCTTGCGCGGGTCCGGCTTTCCAAAAGGCAAAAAGCTAGTAGGTGCCTTCTGCGAAACGCTTCTTGAAGCGGTCTACGCGGCCTTCCGTGTCGATCAGTTTTGCGCTTCCCGTGAAGAACGGGTGGCAGCTCGAGCAGGTGTTCACATGCATCTGTTTAACGGTGGAACGGGTTTTCACCTCGTTGCCGCAGGCGCAGTGGACGGTTGCTTCTTCGTAGTTCGGATGTATATTTGCTTTCATGTCTAAAATCCTCGTGTTCAATTGGGAGCGTGGTTTTTATACAAAGCGCCCCGGTGACGCAAGGCTTGTTTTGGTTTTTTTGAGCAGATTTAACTTCCCGCATCGAGTCCGCTTGAAGTAATGTTTCCAGCCTATGTGGGACGCGTGTAGAAGCCATGTTGGGGTAGTTCGGGGTCTTGTGCTGATGGCAATGGTGCTTTTGGCGGCGCAAAGCCGTGGAAAGGGCGTAACCCAGAGCCAGCTTTCCAGACTCGATCCGAGTACGGAATCGACCAGTGTTTTGCTGGAAACCTCGAAGGAACTGCTGAAGAACGACCAGCTTGAGGATGCGTTGCCGTTTCTCGAGGAAGTCCTGGTTCGGCTGGAAGGCGACGAGGAGAAGAAGGCGCGCCAGACGCTGGCCTTCACCCTCTACCAGCTGGCCTACTGCCAGATGAAGCTGGGTGAATATGTTTCCGGCGCACGCAACTTTGTCCGCTTTTCCGATGAATTCCCCGAAGATCCGCAGCAGGAGTCGGCCCGGGTGATGGCGGCGCAGTGCTTGACCATGGTCCAGCAGTGGCCGACGGTGGAGGAGCAGTCGGCGATTGTTTTGCAGAATGCGCGGCTTGCCGAAGACCTGAAGATTCCGGCGACCCAGCTATTGGCGGAAGCGCGCTACCAGCAGGAAAAATGGGCCGACGCAACGCGTCCGTTGATTTCCCTTTTCCGGATATCCAAGGAGGAAACGGTTCGTGCGGGGGCGGCGGTGATGCTGGTGACCTGCTATGTGCGCCTCGACGATTTCAGCAACCTGTTCACGTTTTTGCCGCATTGCGACGAGGCGGCGCGCCACGATGTGGGCCTGAACGTGGCCCTGCTGGAGGCGGGTGATTCGCACTATAATAAGGGGGAGTACCAAAAGGCGCTCCTGCTCTATCGCCTGGTGCTCACCAAGAAGGAGCTGGTGCAGCACTATGAAAACCGCCTGCGCACCGTGAAGGGCCAGATGAAGCCGTTCGTGGCCGGGGGCTCGCAAACCCTTTCCGATTTCAAGGAAATGCAGCGCAAGCAGCAGCAGCTCTTCGATCGGCTCAAGAAACATTACCAGGTCATTACCAATTTCCAGGACTACGACATGGACGTGATGCTGCGGACGGCGCAGTGCTACAACGACCTGGAGCGCAACTGGCCTGCGCATGCGATCTATCTGCGCATCTACGACGAAAACCCCACCAACTCCCTGGCCGACCAGGCGCGTTTCTCGGCGTTTGCCGTGATGCTCGACGAACGCGAATGGGCGCTGGCCACCGCCGAGGGCTATGATTATGTGAAAACAAGCCCCGATGGCGAGTTCGTCGATGATGTGACGCTGAACCTGATGCAAGTGCATATGCAGCAGGAGCAGTTCGACCTCGCCTACGACATCGGCAAAAAAGGACTGGAGCTTTCCCCCGACCACAAGCATATCGACCAGGTGAAGTATTTGATGGGCTACATCCGCTTCATGCAATTCGACTATGCCGTGGCACTGGAAAACTTCCGCGAAATCCTCAAGCGCTGGCCAGACAGCCGCTACTACGAGTCGGCGGAATACTGGCAGTCGATGTCGCTCCTGTTCCTGGGCAGCTTTGCGGAGGCGGCGACGGCGTTCGAGGCCTATCTGACCAACCCGAAGTATAGCCCGCGCATCTACGAGGAGGACTCCTCCTATCGCCTGGGCATTGCCCAATACGGCGCGGAGCAGTATGAGGCGTCGGAGGGAACCCTCCGGGCGTTTGTGGACAAGTATCCCGAAAGCCACCTGCTGTCGGAGGCCTTTGCCATGCTCGGCGACCTGCGCGGTGCCGAGGGCGACATGGATGTCGCCCTCGATTTCTACGCCATGGCGCGCGAAAAGGCGCTGAATATGTCGCAGGTGAACTATCCGGTGTTCCAGTCCGCCGATGTGCTCACCCGCCTGAGGCGCTACGACGAGGTGGTTGCGTTGATGGCCGGCTATATCGGTGAGTGGGGCGAACAGGGCGATTTCGCGAACGCGGCGAACTGGCAGGGCAAGGCGTATAAGGCAAAGGATGAATATCCGCGTGCGCTGAACAGCTATTTTGAGCTCGTGAACCGCTTTGGCAACAATGCCAACCTCGGCGGTGTCGACCTGATTTTGAATGAGGTGATTTCCGACTATAAGAGCGAAGAGTGGTCGTCCTACCGGGAAATCATCAAGGATCGGCTCGATGTGCATCTGAAGGCGGCCTCCGACAGCAACCAGCGGACGCTGGAGCTGCAGTATCAGACGGTGTTCGCCACCATTCTTTCCGGGCCCGAGCGCGAGCCGTTTGTTGACTCGGTCGTCCAGGCAAAGAATGTGCCTGCATCCGGCGCGAACACGCTGGTGCTGATTGCGCGGGAAGGCGTGAAACGCGAGGATTGGGAGACTGTGCACGAGGCGAGCGCCCGGTTCATATCGAACTTCCAGGTTTCGAACAACATGCTCTACATCATGCTGGCCAACCTGGATGCGCTAATCAAGGAAGGCAGCTATGACGACGCGCTCGACCTTTCCGAAGAGATTTTGATGAAGTTCGGCTACAGCAAGTCGGTGGGCTGGGCGCGTAAGCGCCGCGGCGATGTCTACCGTCTTCAGGGCAACTATGACCGTGCGCTGGAAGCCTATAAAGAGGTCTTGGGGATCCGCGAATGGCGCGGCGAGCTGACACCCGAAGCGCTCTATTGCTCGGGGGTCTGCAAAATGGAATTGGGAGAGACGGCGGAGGCGTTTGCCTATTTCCAGCGAATCTACGTTTTGTATGGGGACTATGTTGAGTGGGTTGCGCCGGCCTATGCCAAGAGCATCCTGTGTCTGGAAATGCTGGGTGGCCACGAGCAGGATATCCTTAATACCTACAGGGAAATGCTCGCGAACGAGGCGGTTGCGGCCACGCCCGAGGGCATCGAGGCCGCCCGGAAATTTGCGGAGCTTGCCCCTGCGGAGGAAGTGCTATGAAATTGACGGCTTCCATTCTTCTTGTTTTTGGCTTGGCATCGGCGGCCCTGGCTCAATCGCAGTATGCGGCGAAGGTCACGGTGAACAGCGGCAATTCGTTCGTTGTTAAAAAGCTGATTATCAAGGGCGATCGGCTCTTCCAGGAAACCGGGAATTCCTCTTCGTCGCTCTCCATGGTCAGCGCAATCGAGTTTCGTTTTTCGGGCATCAGTTTGTCGCTGTGCGAGAAGATGTTCAATACGGGCGATCGAAAGTCGCTGGAAGGATTGCTTGAGCAGTCCATCGGGCCGGTGGCGGAATACAGTTATCTGCCGACCAATCTGGGGGAGTATCTGCTTTGGATGCTGAAGGCGCAGTATTGGAATAAAAACACGGCCGGTGCGGGCAAGACCATAGGCCAGATCCGAGCCGCGAAAAACCAGGCCGACATCGATGTCGCCAGCCTCTATTTTGCGATGATGCTCATCGACCAGGGGAAGATCCCCGACGCGAAAAGGGTTTTTGAAAGCGTCGCCGCGCCGGAGGATGTTTCGGTGCCGATGGCTGAATATATCCGGGGCAAGATCGCCCTTGAAAAAGGGGATCCCCGCCAGGCCATGCAGCATGTTGCCCGCATCCTGGCATTCCATAGCCGCGATCCGGAATGGATGGCGCCGGCCACGGTGCTCGAAGCGCGAATCTACCAGCAACTCGGCCAGCCGGAGAAGGCCGACGCGGTGGCCAACGAACTTATGATCGCATATCCTGGTACGCAATGGAGCAAGCTGGGTGCACAAATCAAAAAAGAATCAATGGGAAACGCAGGAGGCTAGTGCAATGAAAAAAGGATATCTTGGAGTCGTGGCAATGTTGGTGTTGCTGGTGGGGATGCTCGTTCCAATCGCAAGTACGCTGGCGCAGGAAGCCGGTGCTGCCCCTGCGGTGGAGCAAGAGGTTGAGGTTGCGGACACGGTCACCTTCGGTGCGCTCATCAAGCAAGGCGGCTGGGCCATGTATCCCCTGGGTCTTTTCTCGGTTGCGATGTTCTATTTCATCATCAGGAATTCGCTCCTGCTACGTGAAAAAAATATGCTTCGTGCCGATCTCAAGGGAGAGATTGAGGCGCTGATGGCCAAGCGGGATGTGGCCGGGGTGCGCGAGCTGTGCGCCGCGAACGATAGTTTGCTGACCGCCGTTCTGGACGCTGGCATGGAGCGGATTTCCGAAGAGCACGCATACGATGCGCAGCACGTGATGGACGCCATCGAAGAAGCCGGCAACGAGCAGATGGTTACCTTCATGAAGCCGATCAATTTTCTCTCGATCATTGGCGGGACGGCTCCGATGCTGGGATTGCTCGGTACGGTCTCCGGTATGATCAAGGCGTTCTCGATCATCGCGCAGGGCGGCATGGGCGACCCCGGCAAGCTGGCCGGCAGTATTGGCGAGGCCTTGATCACGACGGCGACGGGCCTGGTGATTGCGATTCCGGCAATGTTCGCCTACTTCCTTTTCAAAAACAACTTCATCAAGAGCATGTCGACCATGGGGCGCATGGTCGGCCACTACCTGAACATTTATCGCTACGCCAAGGTTGACTAAACCACCGGGGGCAATCCGTGAAATTCAGGATTCCAATCGAAGGCGGCGACGACGACATCAACATGGCTCCCATGATTGATATGGTCTTTCTGCTGTTGATCTTCTTCATGGTGGCTTCGCATATGGCCAAGATGGACCGCACCCCCGTTGAGCTGCCGGTGGCCAATAAGTCGATCGTGCCCGAAAACGCGCGCGATCGGCAGTTGATCACCATTCGTTCGCGGGATGCGACCGGCGAGGAGGTTGATATTCTCATGAATCTCAAGTTGATCGAGGTGGAGGCCATTACGCCTGCGGTGCAGAAGCTTCTGTCTGAAAACGAAAATGCAGAGGTGTATCTGCGCGCCGATCGCTACGCCAGGCACAAGCACGTCAAGGAAGTCATGGCGGCCTGCGCCGAGGGTGGGGTGGCCAGTGTGATTTTCGCAACGTTTGAGTCGGGGAAATAAGCATGAAAGCCTGGATGGACGAACTCATCAACGAAAAGGCGGAGTTGCAGATTGCCCCGCTCATCGACGTGGTTTTCCTGTTGCTGATCTATTTCATGGTTAGCGCTCGCCTAAAGCGGCCGGAGGCCGACCTCACCTTGGCGCTGCCGGGGGCGGTTTCGGTTTCGACCCAGCTTGAAATGCCCGATGAGCAGATCATCGAGGTGACGGCCGATGGGAAGATTATTCTCAACAACAAGGTCTATGCCTCGCAGGATAAATCCGATCTGGCAGGGTTGGAGTATACGCTCCTTCGTTATAGCCAGGCGGCCAAGCTCTCCAAGACCAAGGCGATGATTACGATTGCCGCCGAAGACGACGCCGTCCATGAGCGGGTGGTGGATGTGCTCAATGCCTGTGCCGGTGCACAAATCAAGAATGTGACGTTTGGTTCGGTGAATTAAAAGGTTAGCTGGGCGACGGCAGGTCTTTTCGCGAATAGCCGACTTCCGCCAGGACTTTGTCCGTGGTTTGGAAATGGCATTTGGCGGTGTCGAGCAGGATTCCTGGGCCCTTGTAGGCCACCAGTTTCTCGGCCTCGCGCCTAACCTTTTCAGAGGCGCCTTTTGGAACCTCGAACCCATGCTTCTTGCCCATCTGCATGAGGGCATAGACAAATCCCGCACGGGCCAGGATCGAGGCGGCCGCCACGGCGGGGTCGGACTCGGCCTTGGTGCGCTGGTCTAGCTTGATTTTCTTGCCTTTGTCCATCAGTGCCCGTTCGATCAGGTGTGCCGAGCCAAACTTGTCGGACAGCGCGCGCGGGCAGTCCGGTACTTTTTCGAGCAGGTCCTCAATGGCGCGGGCGTGTCCCCAGGCCAGTATTTTGTTGACGTTGCGGATCTTGGAATACATGCGGTTGTAGGAGCGGGGGCCAATGGTTACCATGGCGCAACGGTCGCCCAATAGTTTGCGGATGTCGCGTGCCATGTTGAGTGCCACGTTGTCGGACGAAATCTTTTTCGAGTCGCGTACACCCATTTCCCGAAGCTTTTCAACGAGCCCTTCGTCAACATAGGCGGATGCGATTACCAAGGGTCCGAAAAAATCGCCCTTTCCGCTTTCATCGATACCCATATGGGGTTTGAAGGCCTCAGGGTCATGCAAGTCCTCGTAGCCAACGATGGCTTCCTTGAGGATTTCGGTTTCGAGGGTGAATGTGACCCATTCCTGGGCGGCCTTGCCTTGCACGAGCAGTTTCCCCGAGTTGTATAGGTTGATCCTGCAGTCGGCGATGGAAACGGCAATCTGGGTGTGCGGAACCTTTTCCGGTAGATATTTGGAGCCCGCTAGCACGCGCTTTAGTTCTTTTTGCTGTTGTTCATCGAGTTTGTAGCTGAAAGAGTTGGTTTTCATAAAACAGTCCATGGTAAATAAAGGCCGTATTAAATACCAAATAGGGTTGGCATCACAAAGGCGCATTTCGATGGAATCGTGAGACAAAGGATCAAAAGGTGAAAAAGACGTACCGTAGATTGTTTGTTATCCTGTTTTTTTTCGGTGTGGCACCGCACGTGTTCTGCGCGGAAAAACAGGTGGATCAGAGTCCCATCCCAACCCATGCGGATGCCGCAATTGTTATCGCAAAATTCTCGGGTTTGTTCGATCGCTACGTCTCCAGTAACGCCTCGCTGAGCGAGTGCGTATCGTTTCTTAATAAGAAAGGGGTATATTTTGGTTTGCTGGAAGTTGTTAGTGGTAAAGAGTTTACAGTTCATGATTGTGCCCGTGTTCTGGGCCAGGCCGAGCTCGTTTTTGCGGCAGAGGCCCAGTATGATTTAGGCAAAGTAAAGTTGCCTAAAGACATTGATTCATGGGAAGAGTTCTGTATTATGAATCACGTGCAATATGTTGAAGCGTATAAGGCCATTACTCAGTCAGTTGCATCGACGCGTCAGTAAGCGAGTTAGTTTTCCTTGCGTCTGAAAGAGTATTTTTATATTTATACGGAACTTAACTTAAGGATTAGGGGTTATGAATAGACAGAGTTTTATCGCCGGGTTGGTTGTTGCGGTTTTGGCTTCCAACGTTTTTTTCAGTGTTGCGCAAGCCCAGGAGGCTTCGGCCACCAGCGATGCCGAGATAGCCATACAAGCGGCGGAGGAGGCCGTTAACCAGGCCCGTGTTGCCATCGAAAAGGGCAAGGAGTTGATCGCGCAGATCCCTGAAGATTCTCCCCTTATGGAAGATGTCGCGGAGGTGGTTCAGGCCGCGTCAGAGAATTGGGCGGTTGCGGTCGATTCGTTGAAGGGCTCCAAGGAAAGCGCCGCGAAGATTGCGAACGCCAGTAGTGAAGAAATCTCTAAGGACTTCGCATTGCTCTCCAAGGTCAATGCGGGGGTTGCGCTTTCCGGTGCGAAGGTTGTTCAGATTGCCTTGTCCTATATCGAGGCCATTGCCACGAATAAAACAGAGTCACTGGATATTATTCGCCCTGCGTTGCAAGATGCCATGGCGGCATCTTCACAGGTGCAGTTTAACTACGACCGCGTTAAGAACCTCATTACCGAAAAATATTCCAAGTAAAGGAGCCGATCATGAAGAAAATCCTTACATTTAAAATTGGTGTTGTCGGACTGACTGCACTTGTACTTGCCTCTCAGGCCAGTGCGGTTGATCAGGCCGCCGCCGCAGGTACCCTTGCCCAAATCTCCGTTGTTGCCGTTCAGGCGAAGGCCAACCTTGTCGATGCGGCCGGCAGTGGCGACATTGCGGCAATCGAAGAGGCCCAAAAACGGGCCGATGCCGTGGATGCCGCTGCTTCCGAAGCACGGGAAGCTTATTCTGTGCTCGAGCAAGCAAAGAATGCCGGAGACGAAGATGCCGCCGCTGCTGCCGAAGATGATATGAACAAGGCGGCGCAGAAGGCCCAAGATGCGTTGAATGGCGTTATTCCGGAGGATACGGCAAAAGAAGTTGCGGCGTGGAAGGAATCGAAGACCAATACGGGTGGTGGTCCGGGAAATCCCTATGTCCCCAATCCTCGTCGAATCCTTTGGGGAACAACGCTTAGCCAGGACATTATGGAAAGCCAGTGGGACACGATTTTTGCTTCTGGTAGAGGAATTGGCGACAGGGATGCAACGCCGGAATAGTCGTTCTTTATTAAAAACGTTTGGGTTTACACAGGTTGTTGAAGGGAGTTTAGGATATGAATAAAGGAACGATTCACGTACTCATTGCCATGTCACTGGTTGGAGCGTCGGCATTTGCGGCCAAGGAGCGGGTTATCCGGTTCCAAAACCATGTTCGGTTGGGATATGATAGCAATATTTATGGTACTGCAGATGCTGAAGGGTCGGCCTTCTTGACCGATATTGTCAACCTTTCAGGAAAGATGAACTTTTCAAGTCGCACGGATGCCTTGGTCTACTGGCAACCTGAATTTCAATATCGCTTTGATGCTGATCCGAAGTTTATTACCTATCAGGATCTGTATGGCCGTTTGAATCATGCCATGTCCCAACGGGCGTTCCTGACGCTGTCGGATCGGTTCCGTTATCAACAAAAGGAAGGTCAGACGGGGTTAGTTGGCGGTGGAGTCCAGGACTTTAACCAAAACTATATCGAGAACGATTTGCAGGGGGCGATTGACTACACGCTGAGTTCGAAGAACTATCTCAAGGTTGGGGGGGGCTATGAAGTCCGCGTGTGGGATGATAGCGAGTATGGTAAAGGCACGAAGAATAACGATTATAACCAGCTTACGGCTGATGGTTCGTTTATTCGCCAGTTCAAGCCGAACAAGACCCAGGGCATGGCAGGAATCAACTATGTGAACAATGAGTTTGCCGGGGACCGTGGGGGATATGATTCGGTGACAGTGCTCGGTGGCGTAGACCAGAACTTCAACAAGAATGTCACTGGATATGGACGGTTGGGATGGTCTTTCAATACTGTTGATGGAAAGGAAAGTTACGATACTTCATCACCCTATCTTCAGGCCGGGATGGAGGTTAATCCCACCGCGAGAACCAGTTTTAATGGTTCGATGGGCTATTCCATGTACCGGTCGGAAAACTCGGTATACAATGCCCAGAACCGTTTCAATGTTGGGTTGGGTGCCAAGCATGATATCACGGCCAAGATCAGCTTGGTGGGTTCCTTCACGTATAGCTATAGTTTGTACAAGAGCGATTATGCTGCTGATGTTGATGGTACTGTTGATGTTCCTGCTGGTGATGTCGACGACAACTATCTCACGTTGGCGTTGCGGTGTTCCTACCAGGTCAATCGCAACAACTTCCTGGAAGCCGGCTATCTCTATGCGAACCGCTTTTCCGATTTTACCGATTGGGATCGGAATCGGGTCGATTTGGGATGGCGCCTAAGACTCTAGGCATTAGGTCGTTTCTTGTAGTTTTGATTTGATGACAAGACGGTGAAGGTTTACCTTCACCGTCTTGATTTTTTGACATGGAGATTTGTAGATGAGTACTGAGACAGCGCAACAGTCGAGCACCCTTCACTTCCTCGACTATTGGCGGGTTATCCGTTCACGTAAGGAAATTGTATTGGCTGTTGCTATTTTGGTGGTTTTGACGGGAACGGTGTACACGCTTATGCTTCCCAACATCTACCGCTCCCAGGTTCGTATTTCTGTTTATGAAGACAGTCCGGAAATCAATCCATTTGCAGGGCAGCAAATATACGGAACATCGTACAATCCCTATTTTTTGCGAACCCAGTTTGAGATCATCCAATCGAAGCCGATCTTGTACGAGGTTGTGACGCGGTTGAATCTTCAGCAGGAGTGGGGCAAGGAGGGCGAAAAACTTCCCAGGGAAGTGGCCTACAAGATTCTCGCCAACAGCGTCAACGTTATCCAGCAACGCGACACGACCCTCATTGTGATTAGCGTCAATCGCGATAACCCGGACGAAGCCGCTGATATTGCCAACGAGTTGGCTGAGGTTTATCGGGATTCCCGCCTGGATGTGGCCCTCCGGGATGCGAAGGGAGCAATCGATAAGATCGAGCAAGCGGTAAAAGACCAACTCCTGAGGGTCGAAGATGCCGAGGACAAGGTTCAGAACCTTCGTACCACTCTCGATATTGCCGTTATGGGCGGTGAAGGAAGCATCGATGTGGATGAAATCCGGCTCCAGCAAATGGAGGGCGATCGTCTGGCCGCGCAGTCGGAAATGTTGGATAAGGAAAGCTTGATCAAAACCTTGGAGAGTCTGAAAGACGAAGATTTGATTGAGCAGGCCTCGTATATTACGTTCGACCAAATCGTTGTCAGCACGGTTCAGCAGATTCAGGATATCGATGTTCAGTTGAGCTCGCTCGATGCGGACTTTGGTGTCAATCATCCAGAGGTCAAGCGCTACGCATTGCAGAAGAGCAAGCTCGAAGAGACGCTCAAACAACGCTTGCGTGCACTGCGTAATGGTCTGCAGACCGACTACATTCTGGCGAAGAGTCGGTTTGAGAGCCTGGACAAGGCATTGGCTGGGGTCCGTTCGACCAGCATTGAGTCGCAGGGTGAAAAATATCGCCCGTTCAGGATCGCGCTGGCTGAGCTTGAAACCGAGCGTTTCATCTACAATCAGCTCATGTCCAAGCACCGCCAGGAAATCATCACATTGGAAGTGCCAGGCAATCCTGTGGAAATTATCGATGTGGCCGAGCCGAACCGTCGTCCGGTCAGCCCAAACCTCTTCATGAATGTCCTGCTGAGTATATTCGTTGGATTGGGGGCCGGTGTTGGCTTGGCCTACTTTATCGAATATCTGGATACCTCGATCAAGACCGCCGATGATGTGGAGCGAATTTTGGGGCTTCCGGTGCTTGGCCTGATTCCGCAGAAGGTGCGCCCGTTGATCGAAGAAGGGCCGGACAGCGAGCATGCGGAAGCCTATCGTGTTCTTCGCACGAACCTGGCCTTTACCGAGGGCGGCGCAACCCATGGGGCGTTCAGTGTGCTTTCCGGTGGTGCCGGCGAAGGTAAATCAACCACGGTATTCAACCTTGCATTCGTTTGTGCCCAGCAGGGTGAAAAAGTCCTGCTCGTTGACGCCGACTTGCGTCGTCCCGTGCAGCATACGATTCTGGGGGTCTCCAACCGCTTTGGTTTGACCAATGTGCTGTTGCGCGACGTTCCCGTTGAGGAAGCCATCAAGGCCACCAGTGTTCCCAATCTCCACTTCCTTCCTTCCGGTCGTCTCCCGCGAACCTCGCTGGGGGTTTTGGATCCGAAGCGTATTGGGGAATTGATCGCAAGTCTGAAGACAAAGTATGATGTTGTGCTGATCGATACTCCGCCGCTGGTGGGCATCAGCGATTCGTCGATCATCGCCAAGGAGACCGACGGTGCGATCATTGTTGTTCAATATCGTAAATATCCGCGCGAGATGCTCATGAAGGCCAAGCATATGATTGAGGCATTGGGCGTAAGTGTTGTGGGAGCCGTCTTGAACAACATCAACGTAATGCGCGATGACTACTATTACTACTACCACTCCTACTACTCGGACTACTACCACAGCTCCCAGAGCGATGTGATGTCCGATGACAATGTTTAGGAAACTGATTTACACGAGGTATGAAAATGATGCGTAAGTTCGCCGTTTTGGCTGGTTTGCTGGTTTGTTTTGTTATGGTTGGGTGTGTGGTTCAACCCGTTGATTCGTCGAATATGCCGAAAAGCGATTCCGCCATTTCCACAAATACGTTGTCCGTGGCCGATGGCCAGGAGTTCGAGGTGTACACCCTGAAGCCTCTCGATCCCATCTATATTCGCTTTAGTGGGATCATGGAGCAGCAGCAACTGGAATTGGTCATCGATGAAAACGGGGAAATCAGCCTGTTGCACCTTGCGCCGATCCAGGCGGCTGGCCTCACCACATCGGAGCTTGAGCATAAGATTGAAAAGCTTTATGTCGATGGCGGCATCTACAAGAACGTTTCCATCAACGTAACGATGACCGCCAAGGTGTTCTATGTGCAGGGTGAAGTCAACCAGCCGGGCCAGTTCCCGCTATCCAGCGGAACAACATTGCTGCAGGCCATTGCCGGAGCCCGCGGATATACGCCTTTTGCTTGGACGACCAAGGTCACCGTGTCCCGCCACGGCAAGATCTATCGCTTCAACATGAAGGAACTTGAGAAGGATCCCTCCCAGGATGTGAAAATCGAAGCGGGGGATGTCATCAAGGTTCCCCAAAAGCCGTGGTAGTCGGTGCGAGGCCGTAAGACGGCAGGCAGGGATGGCAATGGAATCTCTTTCATCCGCTAAGCGAGTCGGTCTTATGGGAGGTTCGTTCGATCCGGTGCACATGGGGCACCTGGTTGTCGCCCAGGATGCCGCCGAGCGCTTGGAGCTTTCCGAGGTCGTTTTTGTCCCCGCCGCAATTCCTCCGCACAAGCAGCACTTGCAACGGGTCGATGCCGGTCACCGTCTCAACATGGTTCGCATGGCGGTGGAGTCGGATGTCAGGTTTTCGGTTTCCGATGTCGAGTTGCAACGCGGCGGCGTCTCATATACCATCGACACGGTTGAATTCTTTCGTCGGCAACATCCCGGGCTTCAATTCGTACTGGTGGTTGGCGGCGATACGTTGGTGGACTTGCACAATTGGTACAAGGTTGACGAACTGCTCGACCTATGCGAGGTTGCAACCTTCCTGCGGCCCGGAGAAAATGGCCTGGATGGGATTGCCGAAAAGATAAGGCTGCCGGATGAACAACGGGCGCGGCTTCTTGGCAATGTGTTTGACGCGCACCAGGTCGAAGTGTCATCGACCGAAATCCGAATGCGCATTGCCGAAGGGTTGGGCATCCGCTACTTGGTGCCGCCCGAAGTTGAAAGGTATATTTACGAACATGGCCTATACCAAGGCTGAGGAACATTATGGACAACGATTTAGAAATCATTAAGCAAATCGTCGGCTTCTTGGACGACCGCAAGGCGGAAGACATCGTGGCGCTGGACTTGCGCCAGCATGCCAACATTGCCGACTACTTCATTATCGCAACCGGGGCAAACAAGCCGCACCTCAAGGCGCTCCACGACGGTCTGCAACGCCTTTTCAAGGATGCCGGCTTCAAAGGCTACCACAAGCAGGGTGTGCCCGACAGCGGTTGGATGATCATGGACTACCACGGGGTCATGGTGCATATCTTCGAGCGCGAGCTTCGGGAGTTCTACGATCTCGAAAAGCTTTGGAAGGATGCTCCGGTTGTCGAATTGGAGGGGCGGGAATAATGGCATTCAGGATCTTCAACACGATGAGTCGCACCAAGGAGGAGCTCGTGCCCCTCGACGGCAGGCATGTGCGCATGTACACCTGCGGACCGACCGTCTACAACTATGCCCATATCGGCAACTTCCGTGCCTACATGTTCGAGGATCTGCTCCGCCGCTATATCAAGTTTTGCGGGTTCGAGGTCACGCAGGTGCAAAACCTCACGGATGTCGACGACAAGACCATCCGTGCCTCCATCGAGCAGGGGCTGCCCCTCAAGGAATACACCAAGACCTACATCGACGCGTTTTTTGCGGACCTTGCGAAGCTCGGTATTGAGCCGGCCGAACACTACCCCGCCGCGACAGACTATATTCCCGAAATGATTGCCCTCATCGAAACCCTCTTCGAGAAGGGCTACGCCTACCAGTCCGACGACGGCTCCGTCTACTACAGCATCGACAAGTTCGCTGAATACGGTAAGCTGGCGCACCTCGATCGCGAGGGCATGCAAGCCGGTGCGCGCGTCGACCAGGACGAATACGACAAGGACAATGCCGCCGACTTCGCGCTCTGGAAGGCCTATGTGCCCGAAGACGGCGATGTGGTCTGGGATTCGCCCTGGGGCCGCGGGCGCCCAGGTTGGCATATCGAATGTTCCGCCATGAGCATGAAGCTGCTTGGGGACAGCTTCGACATCCACACCGGCGGGGTCGATAATATCTTCCCGCACCACGAAGACGAAATTGCCCAGTCCGAGGCCGCCAGCGGGCAGCCCTATTCCAAATACTGGATGCACTGCGGCTACCTGGTCGTGGATGGCAAGAAAATGAGCAAGTCGCTCGGCAACTTCTACACGCTGCGCGAAATCCTCGATATGGGCTACACCGGTCGAGAGGTGCGCTACGAGCTGCTCTCTTCGCACTACCGCCAGTCGCTCAACTTTGCCTTCAAGTCGCTCGACGGCAACCGCGCCGCGCTCAAGCGCCTTGATGAGTTCTACACGACCGTGATGGAGGCCGCCGCCGCTGGAACCGCGCCGGGCGAGCTCCCGGCTTGGGCGGCGCAAACCCGCTCGAAATTCGCGGAGGCCATGGACGACGACATGAATATTTCCGGCGCCATGGCCGCCATCTTCGATACCGTTCATGCCGGCAACAAGGCGATGGCCGAAACGCCGCTTGCTGCGGCCCAGGCGCTGGCGGTAAGCCAGCTCTGGAAGCAGCTCGATACGGTTCTTGGCCTGCTTATTCCGCAGGAGGAAGCCATTCCGGTGGAGGTCAACGACCTGCTTGAAGCCCGCACCGTGGCCCGTGCCGAAAAGGACTGGGCCGAATCCGACCGTATCCGCGACCGCCTCGCGGAACTCGGATGGACGGTCAAGGATACGCCCGAAGGCCCCAAGCTCAGGAAACTGTAGGCATGCCGGGAAAGTTCATCACGTTCGAAGGGCCCGAAGGCAGTGGTAAATCAACGCAGATCCGCCTGCTGGCTGAAAAGCTCCAGGCGCGCGGCAACGAGGTGTTGTGCACGCGCGAGCCGGGGGGGACTGCAACCGGTGAAGCCATTCGCAACATCCTTCAGCACGATGCCGCCGGTGAGCCTTTGGGTGAGCGTGCGGAGTTGCTGCTGTTTACGGCCAGCCGAGCCCAATTGATGGACCAGGTCATTCTGCCAACCATTGAAAAGGGCGGATGGGTGCTCTGCGATCGTTTCATCGATTCCACCCTGGCCTACCAGGGCTTTGCCCGGGGCATGGACATCGTCACGCTGGATGCCCTCAACGACTTTGCAATCCACGCACGAAAGCCCGATCTCACCATTCTGCTCGACCTCGATATCGAAGCAGGCTTCAGGCGCTTGGAGGAACGCTATTCGGATAGCGGCGAATCGCACGACCGCTTTGAGCGCGAGACCCGCGACTTTCATCACCGCGTCCGCGCGGGCTATCACAAGCTTGCGCAACGCGAGCCGCAACGCTTTGCCATCATCAAGGCCGACAACGATATCGAAACGGTATCTTCCAATATCTGGGCTGCCGTCAAGGGGGCGTTGCTCTAATGGAAGCCATCGACATGCATGCCGAGGCGTGGCAGGGGATCCTCAATGGATTCACATCCGACCGGTTGGCCCACGCCTACGTGATCGTCGGCTCCCCCCGGGGGAATGCGCTCCATTTTGCGGAATCCTTCTTGAAGCTACTGTTTTGCGAGCGCGCTGAAAAACCGTGCAACGAATGCGTGGCCTGCCGTCAGGTGGAGGCGCACAAGCATGTCGATAACCTTTGGATTGAACCCCAAAGCAAATCTCGAATGGTCCTTGTGGAAGATGTCGATGGGCTGATACGCCGCATTTCCCAAACGTCCTTTGAGGGCGGATGGAAGGCCGGGGTTATACTCCAGGCCGACCGGATGAACATTGAATCCGAAAACAAGCTGCTCAAGACGCTGGAAGAACCCCCGGCGAAAACCATTCTGCTTCTTGTAACCGATTCGCCGCAGGGATTGCTTCCCACCATCATTTCACGGTGCCAGAAGATTGTGCTGTCCGAAGGGCGGGCCGGGGCGATGGACGACGTGTGGCGGTTGCCGTTGCTGGAGATCCTGCACAGCCTTCCTCCAACGGGCGGGCTAGGCGCTGCGCGCCAGGCCAGTCAGCTCAAGGCCTTGTTCGATGTGGTTAAGGACGGCATCGCCGATGCGGTGGTCGAAGACCTCGACCAACATGATGAGGCGTTGGATGAATCCAAACTGAAGGGCATTCTCGAAGCGCGAACCAATGCACGTCTTAAAGAGGTGCAGGCCGATGTCTTCCGCATCATGCTCGACTGGCATCGCGACGTGCTGATGCTCGCATCCGGGATCGATGCCGCGGAGCTCGTGTTTGCCAATGAGCGCGATGTCTTGGTTGAACAGTCCCGGCGCCACACGCAAGGGTCGGCCTTGCAGGCCATCCAGGTGGTCGAGGGCATGGCGCGTCGACTGGATCGGAACATTCCCGACCTGCAAATATTCGACGAAGCTTTCCGCAAGCTCGTTCGGCGTTAGCCTTTTAACTTATGCACCAGCGCACGCAGCGCGAGGGTGTAGCCGAATCCCTTGAATCCCATGATCTGCCCAATGCAGGCCGGTGCCGTTAGGCTCTTGTGCCGGATCTCCTCGCGCGTGTGGGTGTTGCTCAAATGAACCTCCACGGCTGGAACCACATCGGCGACGGCCTTCAGCGCATCGCATAGCGCCAGGCTGGTGTGGGTGAATGCCGCTGGGTTGATGACGATCCCATCGAACTGTCCCCGGCTTTCCCCGATCCAACCAACCAGGTCAGCTTCGGCGTTGGACTGCCGGAAATCGATTTCCACATCCTCGAAAAGCGTATGCAGTTCCGCTTCGATATCGGTCAGCGTCTCGTATCCATAGATTTCCGGTTCGCGGGTGCCGAGCAAATTCAGGTTGGGTCCGTTCAAAACGAGTATCTTCATGGTTTTCTCCGTTAACAGGGAAAGGTAGATGACTCTTCCCCTTGAAACAAGCCAGTTAATGGCTTCTCGATGTTCTATCAAGGATCGTGGGCATGGGTTGCTGGGCGGTGGTGTTTCTCGGGGGCGGTATCATTGCGTCCATTGGAGTGGCCGGGGATGGACATTTCGTGATTCGTGTTCCCTCTCTCCACGAGAGGTTTGGGCGGAGGGGGCTGGAAAGGGGTTCGGGGTGATCCGAAAGAAGCCCCTGTGCTGGCTCAACGCTGAAATCATGAATCCAGGAACAGATATGACCCGAAGCAACGCCATCGCCTGCCGCTAAAAAGTATGCGTCTTTTCGATCACCTCATTGACAACGGCTATGCCGTTTGAGTGCGAGCGGTGGACCAGCGGGCAGGTGTCCAGTTCGCAGCTTCGGACTGTTGCATGGTCGGCAGGGCGTCGAGTAGGTCTTTGAGATACTCGGCGGGGTTAAGGCCGAGTTTACGGCAGGTTTCCACCAGGCTGTAGATGACGGCACTGGTCTGCCCGGAGTTCGGGCTGCCGAAGAACAGGAAGTTCTTTTTGCCCAGCGCGGTCGGACGAATGGCGTTCTCGACCAGGTTGTTGTCGATTTCGAATGTTCCGTGTTCGAGGTAAAGATTAAGCGCTTCCCAGCGATCAAGCGCATAGGTTATGGCTTTTCCAAAGTTGCTCTTTGGCAACTGGCGCGCCTGTTCTTTATCGAGGATCGTTTTAATTTTATCCAGAACCGGAGCCGCATGTTTCCGGCGGTAGGCCGCGCGTTCAAGTTCAGGATTGTTTCGAAGTTCTGTTTCAGTGCGGTAGAGTTTGGCGATCAGCTTTACGACTTTCCGGGCGTTCGAGTTGTCAGGCACTTCCACGAAGTTCCGACGGGTATGCGCCCAGCAGGCGGCGTGAATGATGGTCTCTTTTTCTTTTTGATGTTCCGGACGGTTCAGCCACGCCGGATAGGCGGCATACCCATCGGTCTGAATATATCCTTCATAATCGGTGAGAATCGGAACCAGGCATTCGGCGGCCCGGCTCGGGAACCATTCAAACAGCACGCCGGCCCCGGGACTGTGATAGGCCCATAGGTATCCATTGGGACAATGGTCCTTTTCCGTGTCCTGGTATTTTATGAATGTTTCATCGATCTGCATGTATCCGCTTTGCCGGATTTCATTGCGGAGCGCTTCATAAATCAGAGTCAGCCAATCGGCGACCAGATACATCCAGTTGCCCATGGTTTTGCGGCTGATTTCAATATCGTGGCGGTATTTCAGCGTCATCTCCTGCCGGTAAAGCGGAAGATGGTCACAGTATTTGTTCAGAATGATGCTCCGGATCAGTCCGGCGGAAGCATAGCTGTTCGGGATCAGCCGCTTCGGGGCAGGAGCAATGAGCGGTGCGACGTTGCGGTCATCTACTTTGATATATTTTTCGCGGACGATGATGCGGCGGAAGTATTGAGTCGGCGTAACGTCGAGTTCCTCAACGGTTTCCTCGCCAATCTTTTTATAGCTCTGCGGATCCGCCTGCACTTCATCCGGAACGATAACGACGCGCTCGGTCGGGAGATCTTCAGGGATACGCTCTTTAAGCGGTTTGCGCTTACCGCGCCGGGATTCCTTTTTTTCGTCGAGCTCTTCGAGTTTTTCTTCGGCTTCGTCGAGAGCATCCTGCATCTCGCGAAGCTCTTCAAACGCCAGTTCCATCTGGTCCGGGGTCAGTTTTTCACTGCTGCGCCCGAATATCTTATTCATCAGATAACGGACCTTCTCATGCAGAAGGCGTATTTCAACCTGCTGATCGGTGTTTTGCGCAAGCAGCTTATCAAAATTTTCCCGGTTGAATTCCATGCCGTATATTATACCAAAACCGACCGGAAAATGGCGGCATCAAGAGCAGGAAAAATGCAAAAAAAATCAGCGCTGATACCACGGCTTAAACGATCCCTGTTTCAGATCGACTCCATCGAGCAGCAGCGCAAGCGCCTCGGGCGCGAGTTCAAGCCTCTCGTTCGCGGCAACGCCCTTCGGACAGCTAAAGCATCCTATATCCAGCCGCTTGATGGCCACCCACATACCGGTGCCGTCCCAGTACAGCGTCTTGATCCGGTTCCGACGACGATTCGTAAACACATACAACGCCCCTGAACACGGATCTTCATTCAACCGATCCAGCACAACGCCATGAAGGCCGTTAAAACTTTTTCGCAGGTCCACCGGCTCCACCGCCAGGTACACCCGGATAGAGTTGCTTAATCCAAACATCCGGCCGCCTCCCGCAGAACAGCACCGAGTTCTTTCGGCGATGCAACCGGCACCATCACCTCAATCCGGTTCGGCAGACAGATCCGCACCTCATCCGGCTCGGCGGCATCAGGCCGCAACTCCACCTCGTAAAAAGCAGGTTCCTGCTCCTGTCGTTCAAGGCGCAACCAACGAGCCAGCGTTTTCGGATTAATATTCCATTCCCGGCAGAATGCCGCCTGAGTTAGCCCGGCACCATTGAACTCTTCGATCAACTCCCGGCGTTCCTCCTCTGTATAAGAGGCTCGCCCCATTCCATTGCTTTCATTCGTATCCATGCCCGACAAATTATCAGGCTTCCCCCGAGCTGACTACGGGGAGGAGGAAGAGGCGTATACGCTAAAAAAGATCACCTTGAATTTCTCCGGGATCGAGGCACCCCGCATCGTCGTTGACCACCTTGTTCACCCGTCGCGACACCGGCCGGGAGGTGAGTTGCGGGGTCACGTCTGAGCTCACGATCGTGAGCGCAGACGTGACCTTGCCGGGGGAGGCGAGCCAGTTATTCCATTGGGTTTGGTCTATGATGACGGGCATGCGGTGGTGGATGCCCTGCATGTTTTGGTCGGCGGCGCGGGTGATGATGACACAGCGGCCTTCGCGCCATAGGCCGGCAAAGCCGAAGAGTTGCTGTTTCAGGGTTTGGAAATAGTAGGGTTGCTTGCCTTTCCATTCGTAGAATCCGTCGGCGGGGATAAGGCAGCGGTTGGCTGCGAGCAAATCCTTGAACATGGGGCGTTCCGCCAAGGTTTCGGAGCGGGCGTTAATCACCAACGCGCCGGAATGGGGATTCTGAAAGCCCCAAATGCATTGCTGCGCCTTGGTCGGGTTTGATTGCCGGAAGACGGCGACGTTTTGGGTGGGGGCCACGTTGTAGCGTCCATGGAAGAGCGGGGGAAGCTCGACCTCGCCGAGTTGCTTCAGCACCTCTTCCCGTGTTTTGGTTTGTGTAAAGCGTCCGCACATAAGAACGTATTTCGTAATACGTATTGCGAAACTTTGCAACACCGTTACTCTGTTGGATATCACGTTTGGAGGATTACATGAAGCTGTGTCGGTTTGGCGAAAAGGGCAGGGAGCGCCCTGGGGTTTGGATGGATGACGGACGGATTCTTGATGTGCGGGCGCTGGCGTTCCATATCGAGGATTTTAACGAGCACTTTTTTGCGAACAATGGATTGGGGCAACTCAGGGTCTTGCTGGATGATCCCGGTGCCGGATATGTCGATGCCGGATCGGTTCGTTTGGGCGCGCCGGTTGCTCGGCCATCGAAAATCATTTGCGTCGGCGCCAACTATGCCGACCATGCCAAGGAGTTCGGGCATGCCATTCCTTCGGAACCCATTTTGTTTTCGAAGGCAACAACGGCTCTTGGTGGACCCAACGATGAAATCGTATTGCCGGAGGGGGCGCAGGTGGTCGATAGCGAGGCCGAGCTGGCCGTGGTGGTCGGCAGGACGGCAACCAAGGTCGCCGCGGAGGACGCATTGGATCATGTGGCCGGCTACACGGTGCTAAATGACGTCACCGAGCGGATCGTGCAGAAGGCCAATGGCCAATGGTTCCGCGGAAAGGGGTTCGATACCTTCTGCCCGTTGGGGCCGTTCCTTGTCACGCCCGACGAGGTGCCAAATCCCGACCACCTACGTGTTTGGCAAAAACACAACGGGGTCCTGCTTCAGGACGGAACCACGGCCGATATGATGTTCAAGGTGTCTTTCTTGATCGAGTACATCTCTCGCGGCATGACGCTTCTTCCCGGCGATATCATATCAACGGGTACGCCGAATGGCATTGGCTCGGCGCGCGATCCCCAGGTGCTCATGAATCCCGGGGATATCGTTGAGGTCGGGGTCGTCGGGGTGGGGGCGCAGCGTTGCGTGGTGCGGTAGTGGCGCAGGCGTTCTTGCCTGCGTGGGAAGAATAAAAAAGGGATCGCCGATGGCGATCCCTTATTCATTTCCGGTGCTTCCGGTTTAGAACTGGTAGCGCATGGAACCGAGCAGGGTGTAGTCGGAATAATCCTTGCCCCGGCGGCTGTCGAGATCCGCACGCAGTTCGAGGAATTCGCCGAGCTTGGCCGATGCACCGATGCCGATTTTTAGGATGTCCTTTTCCGGTGCCTGAAGGATCATGGTGTAGTTGTTGTTGTATCCGTCAACGAGGGTATAGCCTACGTTTTCATCGTCGCCCAGCCACTCATGCTGCCAGTAGGCGCGGATTTCGGGTTTGATGGTGATGCTGCCCATGCCCATATACATGCCCATGCTGCAACCCAGCGAACTTTGAAGGTAGAAGGCGTCAAAGCTATCGACACTGCGCTGTACGGCATCGGAGGACTGTTCCTCATACCCTTCCTGGCTATAGTAGTTGCCGAGGAAGGAGAGCTGGGGCGTGTAGATGAGGTATTTGCCGGACATCTCCTTGCCGCCGCCGAGGAAGAATGCAACGTTGTCCGCACTGTAGTCGGCCTTCGTGTCGAAGGTGGTTCCGTAGGTGGAATCAATGTCGGAGGTGCCGTAGATAATGCCTGCGTCGCCGAACCAGTCCTTCGTTCCGATCGATGTGTAGAACGCGGCATACATGCTCTTGGTGTCGGTGGTTGCCCCGGCGCCCCTGTCGGCCGTTCCGTTTCCTGCGCCACCGGCGAGGCCAAAGAGGACATTTTCCCCCACGGAGAGGTCGGCGCCGATCAGGAAGCCGGAAATGTCGGCGGAATAGCCATCGAAGCCATCGGCGGCATCCTTGTCGCCCCAGTTGCCGTATCCGGAGATCCAGCCCTGGAGTTGCTGCCCCTGCATGTGCGGGCCGGCCACGCCTTTCGGTTTGTCCCAGGAAATACGGGCCGAGGCCTCGCCCATGCGGGCGCGGGTGTTGTCCGCGCGCTTGGTCACCTGTTCGGCAACGGACTGCAGGCCCATGTTGACGACGTTGTGGGCGGGCGTTGAGCTTTTCTTTTCCCCATAGTAGGCATCCATGGCCGCGTTGATCTCCGCGCTCGAGGACATGTTCGCGATGATCTCCACCATGGCCGTGGCATTGGAGTTGCCGGCAATGAACATCTCGTTGATTTCGGTGGCCACATCCTTTAGCTGCCCCTCAAGGCCTCCAACTTCGCCGATGGTGCGGACGATGAAGTTGTCGAGCACGATGGTGTTGCCGTTGGAGACGACGGTGTTGAAGTCGAACAGCAGGCTGCTGTCGATGTTAATGTTGTCCAGCAGGCTGCCCGTGGAGGCCGCTTCGTCGTTGATCGTCAATTCCCCGGCAACGACCACGTTCTGCACCAGGTTGGTGTCGTTCTTGCCGACGCCGTTGTTGACCACCCGGATCGTGCTGCCGCTTTCGAGGTTGGCCTTGCCGGCAACCTGCAGGTTGGCTTCGGTGTTGTTGGTGCTGATGCCGACTTCAAGCGTCGAGTATTCGTCTTGGTTGTAGTCGCCTTCAACCTTCGCCGTGGAGGTGCCGTCGATCTTCAAGGTCGAGTTGTGGTAAACATAGGCATCCTTGCCCACCATGACGCTGGCGCCGTCCAGGATGGTCAGCGTGTTTTGGTAGGAATTGTTCGATTCCGTGCCGATGAACAAGTCCATGCCGATGTCCAGCAGGGAGCCGGCTCCGCCAACGGTGACGGCGTTGTTGTCCGTATCCAGGCCGATGTAGAGGTTTTGCGTTGCGGTGGCCACGGCTTCGTTGGTGATCGACAGGGTGCTCTGGTTGTCGATGAATAGATCGGTTCCTTCCCACGAGGCACCCGCCCCGTCGAGCAGCACGGCGTAGCCGCCGTCCAACGTGTTGGTTCCGCTCAGGGTTCCAAGAAGGTGGAGGGTTGCACCGCTCTCGATGAAGATGTTGGTGAGCCCGTTGGCCGTGGCGGAGAGGTTCCAGTCAGTCGACTTGAGGGTGCCGCCCTCGCTGACCGTCAGCGTATTGTTGGTGCCCTTGATTTCAATGTTGTCCTGCGCGGAGACATAGAGCGTGCCGCCTTCTTCAATATTGACGGCATTGCCCGAGCCGGTGTCGGAGCCGATGACCAAGCTGTTGGATACGGTCAGGAGGGAACCATCGACATAGTCGTTGTAGTTGTTTTCGCCCCTGATAGTAACCATGTTGTTCGAGGTTCCTTCGTAGGCTCCGACTAAAAGATCCTTCGTGTTGGCTTCCGCGCCCATCACGATATCGAAGGTGTTGATCGAGTTCTCAGCGCCGATGTGGATGGCGTTGGCCACGTTGAGCACCGCATTGGTGGTTTCAAGGTGAATGTAGTTCTTCTCTGTATGCTGGTTGGTGGTGGCGCCCACATAGAGGTTTCCGGCCACCTCGGTGGTGCCGCCGTAGATGGAAAAGCGGTTGTTGCCGTCGTCGCTCTTGCCGACCACCAGGTTGCTTGCAACATTGAAGCGGGAATCGGCATTGTCCGGGGTCAGGAAGATATAGTTGTCGCCGACCGCCTCGCCAATGATTGCATTGCCGTCCAGGTTCACCAGTCCGCCGTCGCTGATGTTCAGGATGCTCCCGCCTCCTTCAAGGCCAACTACCAGGTCGCTCTGGAGGTTGAGGGTTGCGGCTTCGCCGACCGTGGCGGTGTTGCCTCCGTTGTTCGAGGCGCCTGTTGCTCCTGCGTTTTTGCCGATGATGAACTCGCCGGCGACGGTGTTGGTGCCGCCGGTTTGGTTGTAGGTGTTTTTAGAGGAGTCGCGGCCGAGGATGAAGTCGCTTTCTGCCACGACGGTGCCGTGGTCGATGTTGAACTGGTTGCTTCCGCCGTTGGCGCCGACGATTACGTTGCCCGTGGCGTTGAGCGTGCCGTTGCTTCCAACATTGACCGAGTTGCCGGTCGCCGTTTCGTTGGCGCCGACATAAAGATCGCTCTGGGCATCAACCATGCCGCCGTCGGCAATGTTCAGTTCGTTGTATTTCCCTTCGTCGCCAACCGTCAGGCGGGTTTGGGCAGTGAAGGTGGAGCCGGTGCCGCCTACGTTCAGTTCGTTGTAGTTGGCCTTTTTTTCGTCATTTTCGGCGTCATAATTCTGACCCAGCACCACGTAGTTACTGGCGGTGCCGGTTGCGCCGTTGGTGAAGGTCAGGATGTTGTACGAGCTGCTTTCGCCGATAAGGGTGAGCGCATCGGACTGCCAGGTTGCGGTGTCGCCATCGAGGACAATGCCGTAGCTGTCGTCGATTTTGTTGCCACCGAGGGTCAGTTCGCCGCCCAGTTCAAGGGTGGATCTGCTCTGCATGTCGATGCCGAGGTCTTCTAGCGTGCCGGTGTCCACCGCGCCGTCAACTTGGAGCGTGCCGCCATTCTTGACCGCAACGCCGTTATCCTTTTCGGTATCCACTACATTGATGTCGTTGGTGGAATTCACCGAAAGGGTGCCGGAGACATTGACATAGTTGTTCGAACCGCTTTGCCCCACCGTCAGCATGCCGCCGACCTCCAGGGTTGCGCCGGAGCCGATATTGACTGTGTTGGTTGATCCGGCAACCCCGACAAAGGCATTTGACGCAATGCTCAACGCGGAGCCTTCCCCGGCCAGTTCAATTTTGCCGCTGTCGTTGGTGCCCAGGCCGACATAGAGGTATTCGCCATCGAGTTTTGAAGCATAATTGATGCTGATGGCCGCGTCGCCATCGGCGTCGCCAACGATGATGCCTCCCGTTGACAGACCGTTGGTATCGGCGTTGCCTGCCACCAACCGCGCGTCGCCGACAACGGAAACCACGTTGTTCGAGGAATCCTTGCCTTTGCCGATGATCAGCTTTTCGATAGCCAGGGTGGAGTCGTTGTTGACGGTCAGCGTGTTGTCCGGATCGAAGTAGCCAACATAAAGAGGCCCGGTGGAGGCGTCGTCTGTTGAGTTGGTGTAGCTGGTTCCTCCGTCGATTGGGTTCGGGATGGCAACGGCGTATGTTGCGCACAGGGAAACGGCCATCAGCAGGAGTGCTGTTCGACCGTGTTTAAAGGTACAGTTCATGATATTTCGCTCCGGTTTAGCCTGTGGAGGCAGAGTGTCCAAAAAATATCCGCACACGTTACACACGGAGGCGGGGAAAAACAACCAAGTTTGCCGGTTTTTAAAGGGGCGGGCGGGGGTGCTGCCACTTTTTTCCCCGATAGTTCGATTTTAGGCTTGGGGCGGGTCTCCGATTGCGGATAGATTCCTTTCCCGTATTTTTTGAACTATCCAACACGCTAAATATGGGGCGAATTTAATGGCGAAATATCTCTTTATCACGGGCGGTGTGGTTTCATCGTTGGGCAAGGGCATCACGGCGGCATCGGTCGGCCGGTTGCTGATCAACCGCGGGCTCAACATCCGCATGCTCAAGATGGACCCTTATCTCAATGTGGATCCGGGCACCATGAGCCCCTACCAGCACGGCGAGGTCTATGTGACCGACGACGGTGCCGAAACCGACCTCGACCTCGGCCACTACGAGCGCTACACCGGCGCACCGACTTCCCAAAAAAGCAACATCACGGCCGGCAGCGTCTATTGGGATGTCCTGCACAAGGAACGCCGTGGCGACTATCTGGGTGGCACGATCCAGCTGATCCCCCATGTCTCCAACGAAATCAAGGATCGAATCAAGGCGCTCGAAGCCGAGAAGCCGGACGTGATCGTGGTTGAGCTCGGGGGCACCGTCGGCGATATCGAAGGCCTTATTTTCCTGGAAGCCATCCGCCAACTGGCGCTGGAGGTCGGGCGCGACAATTCCATGTTCATCCACCTCACCTATGTTCCGTTCATTGCCGCCGCCAAGGAAGTCAAGACCAAGCCCACCCAGCAGAGTGTGGCCAAGCTGCGCGAAATCGGCATCATGCCCGATGTGCTCGTCTGCCGTACCGAGGTTGACCTCGAACGTGAGCACCTCGACAAGCTGTCGCTGTTCTGCAATGTGCCGAAAGATTGCGTCATCGTCGAAAAAGACGTCGAAACCTCCATCTACGAAATCCCGCTGGTGCTTTCCCGCGCCGGTCTCGACGAGATCATCCTCAACCGTTTCCGCATCGTCAAACCCTCCAAGCCGCTCACCGACTGGGAAAAGCTGATCGATACGATCAAGCACCCGAAAGGCAAAGTGCGCATTGGCGTGGTGGGCAAATATTCGGAACTCCAAGATGCCTATAAATCCATTTACGAGGCGCTCTACCACGGGGGCTACGCCGCAGGCTACAAGGTGGATGCCGTCAAGATGGCCGCCGAGGATATCGAGGACGATCCCTCCATTCTGGACTCGGTCGACGGGGTGCTGATTCCCGGCGGCTTCGGTTCGCGCGGCATGGAAGGCAAGATCCGCGCGGCGCAATATGCCCGCGAAAACAACATCCCGTTCCTCGGCATCTGCCTCGGCCTCCAGTGTGCGGTCATCGAGTTTGCCCGCAATGTCTGCGGCCTGGCCGGCGCCCATACCACCGAGTTCGACGAAGAGCGCGGCGTGAAGACCGAACATCCGGTCGTTTGCCTCATGGAGGAGCAGACCGATGTGGTTGAAAAGGGGGGAACCATGCGCCTCGGTGCCTGCCCGTGCGGGGTGAAGGAAGGAACCAAGGCCTTCGAAGCCTACGGTTCGAAGAATGTTTCCGAGCGCCACCGCCATCGTTACGAGGTGAATAACCACTACCGTGCAAAGCTCGAAGAAAACGGTTTGGTGCTCTCCGGCATCAATCCCGACATCGGGGTGGTTGAAATGGTTGAGCTTCCCGACCATCCGTGGTTTGTCGCCACCCAGGCGCACCCGGAGCTGAAATCCCAGCCGGTCAATCCGCATCCGCTGTTCAAGGATTTCGTCGCCGCCGCCGTCAAGAGGCTCGAAGGGTAGGGCGCAACGGGAGGGTCGGCGGACTCGCCGCCCGCCCGACTCTGCGCTGGCGAAAGGGAACCCGCCCTTGCTCCACGGCAGCATCTCGCCGCCAGCCTGGAAGCCCCGTTGTCGCGACAAAATGAAAGCGCGTTGCGCGGGCAAATCCAATGCAGGATTTACTGGAGTTGATTTCCTTCCCTGTGCTCCATGGATGTGCAGGAAGCACAAAGGCCTCGCGCTGGTGCTTCGTGTGTTTTGAGCCTCTTTGTAGCAATCAAGTCCAGCCAGGTTAAGTTCGCTTAGAAGGCGTAGATGGCTTTGGCGGAGAGGTTGTGCGAGTTGAAGTTTTCGCCAATCAATTCGTCGAAATCGAGCCGGAGGAGAATGTTCTTGGGTTTGCGTTTCGCGGTGTTGAAAAACGAGACGCCAATGCCCAATCGTACGGCATCTTCGTCGAGCATGGGGTAGGCGAGGGCGTAGGTGTTGCCGGTTCCGCCTTCGAGCTGGAAGGATATATGGCCGGGGTCGGGATTGAACTCGTGCAGCCAGTGGGCGCGCCCCTCGATCTTGAAGCCGAAATATTGGGTGGCCTTGGTGTTGTGCATGGCCACGTTCAGGCCGAGGCTGGTGCGCAGCGAATCGGCATCGAATTCATCGAACGAGCGCGGAACGGCGGCGGTGCCGGTCTCGGTGTAGGCCTCTTGCTGATAAAGCGTGTATTGAGCCGAGGCTTCCGGGGTGATGACGGTCGAGATTTTCGGGATATCGAAACCAATGCCGCCGCCAACATATCCGCCGACCAGATGGGAATCGTATTCGCCATCGAGCCGGAACGGCTCTGGGGTGTGGGATTCCACACCGTTGTAGCCGTAGGCAAGGCCGGCATCGAGATAGGAATGGTTTTTCCCGATGGTGGAATAGATTGCTGCATGCGCGGCGTTCATGTCTTCCTCGGCGCCGTTGTCGGCATCGATGCTGTTGCGGCCTGCCCCGCCGCTAATGCCCACAAGCAGGCGGCCGAAGCTTTTATCCGCGCCAAACACCCCGCCGTGCGTGGTGGCTTCGTAGGCGCTATTTTGGTCGTCGCCGTCGTGGTTGAGGAATTGCCCGTGGTATTTCATCCAAAAGCGCCAGTCGTTTTCAACTCCCTCCGGTCCATTGCTTCCTGTCGGAAGCAGAAGCTTTTCGCGGAACTCGGTGCCGCGCGAGACCGATTGGCCGACGGCGGCCTTCAGCCCGTTCATCGCCACCTGGAAGGTGTTGAGCTTGGTGAAGTAGGTTTGCTCCACGGCGTAGGCGGAAGCTTCCGGGTCGTCCATCTCGACGATGGTGGCCATCATGTCCGGATCGTTGATGGCGTCCAGCTCGTCGGCCAGCCGGGCCATATCGCCGCTCGCGTTCCAGTATTCGTTGAGGGGCTGCCTGGAAAGAAGGAGAACCAGCAGTTTCCCGTCCTCCACCGAAATCCCTTCAAGTTCCATGAGCGCAGCGGTGGTGACCTGGATGTCGACGTTGTTGGTGAAGGTTGCCGTTGTGGCCACGTTGGTTGCGCCGCCCGAATCAACCACATTGAGTTGGTTCGTTGCCGAAACGAGCCACAATGCGTTGGTCTCGGTGTTTAGATCGATCCAGGCAATGTCGGCCTGGAGAGCGGAGCCCGAATGAAAGGTCACGTTGCTGCCCACGGCGATTCCTCGGTCGGTAATGGATGTGGAATCGATCTTGAAGGCCAGCGTACCATCCTTTTGCACATCCAGGTTCCCGTGTGCTTCGATGCGCCCTGTCCCGGTATCGACGATGGCGCCCGATTGGATGGCGAGGTTTTCGAAGAAGATTTCGCTGTATCCCGAGTTGAGCGTAATGCTTCCGCCCGAACCGAGGGTAAAGTCATTTTCAATAAGCAGGGTTCCCGAGTTGATTTCGGTGTTCTGCAACGGGGCGTCCGACTGGTTGTCCACGTAAAGAATTCCACCGTTCTGGCCGAATACCCCGTTCACCACCAGGTTGGTGCCCAGCGTGATGAATTGCCTTCCTCCACCAAATCCGATCGAGTCAAACGTTCCTCCGAGTAGTTTGTTGCTCACACTCCCCTCGCCATACGCCAAGCTGTAGAATGCATAGGTGTCGTCACGCCCGGTGGCGCCGGCCTTGAACGTGCCGCCGTGGATCGTGACATCGGAGTTTTCAACATAGAGGGCGGAGCCCCCCTTGCGGTTTTCGGGATTGTTGTGGGTGTCGGTAATGCTGCCGGCATCCCCGCCCGTGAAGGTTCCGCTATGGATCTCGATGGTTGAATTGGTTGCATCGATGGCGTGGCCGCCCCAGCTGGCGCCTATGAAATCCGAATCGGTAGAGACGTCCCCGCCATTCCCACCTTTAAACGTGCCGTTGCTGATGATCAGTGTGGAGTTGCCGATGTTCAGGCCGTGGCCACCCATGGAATGCGGCCCAGCTCCATCCCAGCTCAACTCCCCCCCGTTTCCGCCAATGACAGTGCTTGAGTCTGTGCCATCATCGGTGAATACCAATGTCGTGTCGGTGGCTTGAATGCCATCTGTTCCAAGGGTGATGGCATTGTTGGGCAGGTAGGTTCCGCCCGTAATAAGGGCTTTTGAGACCACAATGTTGCTGGTGCCGGAGAAGATGGCTCCCACGGCCGCCGTGGCGGAACCGATGGGGGGGATGCTTCCTCCGCCATCGGTGCTGCTGCCCAACCCCCGGAATTCTCCGCCATTGATGAAAAGGTTTTTTCCACCCGTAATGCGGAGCACCGTATCCGCCGTGTTGCTCACTACCGAGCCCGTGCCTTGCAGTGAAAAGCGGTCGAATCCGTTGGTGATGGATATCGTGCCTTCAATCCGGTGGCCCAGAGCCAGGTTGGTTGTTCCGCCAAACCCGATGATCAACGATCCGTCTCCGTGCTCAAGCGAGGAGATCGAGGTGGCCTCGGAAATATTGGTTCCAAAGACGGTGCCCTCCCACCAGTTGGTCGAGGCGTTGGCGGAATGTGGTGCCAGGCACAAAAAAAAGGCGGACGCCGCAACGGGCGCCACCTTCTTCATGCACCAGGCCAGATGTCGGGGATGGTTATTCATCATGGAACAACTCCTGGCGGTAGGTGGGTCTTGCAGATTTATTTCGCCTTCTTCTTCGGCACGAGGATGGCGTTGACAAAGCGGCCCTGCAGGCGTGGCGCCTGATCGACCGAGGTGATGTCGACGGTATCCTGGATGACGCGCTGCATGACCTCGAAGCCGAGTTCGCGGTGGGCGTTTTCCCGGCCGCGGAACATGAGCGAGATTTTCACGCGGTCGCCGTGTTCGATGAACTTGCGCAGGTTGCGCATCTTCGTTTCGTAGTCGTGGTCGCCCACGTTGACCCGGAATTTGACTTCCTTGAGCTTGGTCTGCACCTGGTGCTTCTTCTGCTCTTTCTTCTTTTTTTCCTGGTCGTACTTGTATTTTCCGTAATCCATTATTTTGCATAATGGCGGCTTCGCGCCAGGGGAGATTTCCACCAGGTCGATTCCGTATTGCTTGGCGCGGTTGAGGGCGTCGATGGTTTTCATGACGCCGAGCTGGTCACCGTTGGGATCGATGACGCGGATTTCCGGAACCCGGATCCGATGGTTGATTCGTACCTGCGGCTCGCGTTGCGGCCTGCCCCTGTAGTTTGGCTTGCTAATCTGAGACCTCCATGTCTACTGTTTTTTTATCCAGCTCCTCTTGCTTGAGCTGGGCGATAAATTCTTCCAGGGAGCATTCGCCCTTCATGCCCTGAAGGCGGTGGCGCACGGCTACCTGTCCGTTTTCCTGTTCCTGCTTACCGATAATAAGCATGTAGGGCACTTTGTCCAGCTGGGCGTTCTTTACTTTTCCGTTCAGTTTGCCCTGCTTTTTATCGACCGTTGCGCGGATTTCCGCTCCGCGCAGCGCGGAGAGCACCTCGTCGGCATAGTCGAGCTGGTCGTCGGAAAGCGGCAGCACGCGCACCTGTTCCGGTGCCAGCCAGACGGGGAACCCTCCGGCATAATGCTCGGTCAGGATGCCGAAGAAGCGCTCCATGCTGCCGAACAGCGCGCGGTGCACCATGTAGGGGCGGTGCGCCTCGCCATCGTCGCCGATATATTTAAGATCGAAACGCTCGGGCAGGTTGAAGTCGAACTGGATGGTGCTGGTCTGCCACTCGCGGCCGATGGCGTCCTTCACCTTCAGGTCGATCTTCGGGCCGTAGAACGCCCCGCCGCCTTCGTCCACTTCGTAGGGGAGACCTTCGGCCTTGATCGCCGCTTCAAGCGACTTGGTCGCCTGGTCCCAGCGTTCCGGCTCGCCGACCGCCTTTTCGGGGCGGGTGGAGAGGTAGGCCTTCACTTCGGTGAAGCCGAAGGTTTTCCAGATAAAGTTGCAGAAGCGGATCACTTCCTTCACCTCATCTTCGATCTGACCAGTGGTGCAGAAAATGTGCGCGTCGTCCTGGGTGAAGCCGCGGACGCGGAACAGACCGTGCAGGGTGCCCGCCTTTTCGTAGCGGTAGACCGTGCCGAGCTCGGCCCAGCGCAACGGAAGCTCGCGGTAGGAGCGCAGTCCGGATTTGTAGATCTCCACATGGAACGGGCAGTTCATCGGCTTCGTGAAATATTCCTGCCCGTCCACGTCCATCGCCGCGAACATGCCCTCGCGGTAGAAATCGAGGTGGCCCGAGGTTTCCCATAGGTTGGCTTTGCCGATGTGGGGGGTGTAGACGATGTCGTACCCATTCTTGAAGTGTTCCTTCTTCCAGAAATCCTCGATCGTGGAGCGGATGCGGCCCCCCTTCGGGTGCCAGTTCACCAGCCCCGGGCCGACGTTCTCCGAAATGGAGAAGAGATCAAGCTCCTTGGCCAATTTGCGGTGGTCGCGCTTCTGGGCCTCCTCGATCTGCTTGAGGTAGAGGCGCAGCTGCTTCGGGTTGGTGAAGGCCGTGCCGTAAAGGCGCTGCAGCATGGGGTTGGTTTCGTGGCCGCGATAGTACGAGCCCGCAATGTTCATGATTTGGAACGCACGCAATTTGCCCGTGCTCTCCACATGCGGCCCTCGGCACAAGTCCATGAACTCGCCGCAGGTGTAGAAGGTGATGGCATCGCCTTCCGGAATATCGGCCAGGCGTTCAAGCTTGTATTTCTGGTCTTTCAGCAGTTCCTTCGCCTCGTCACGCGAAACCGTCATGCACTCGAAGGGCAGGTCCTCGTCAACAATCTTCTGCATCTCGGCCTCGATGCGCTCGAAGTCGTCGGGCGTAATACGGGCCTCGAGATCAAAATCGTAGTAGAAGCCGTCGTCCGTCGAAGGGCCAATATCGAGTTGCACATCATTAAACAGGCGGCAAACCGCTGCCGCCATCACGTGCGCCGTGGAGTGGCGCAACCGATCCAGATCGTTGGTTTCGTTTTTCATCTATTCGAAAGAATCTCCCGTAAAAAGAGCAGGAATATAGGATGTTGCGCCAACCGTGTCAATTGGCGCGAGGGCAAATTAACCCTGCTGGAACCGTTTGTCTCCGGAACCCCGCCGCACGTCCGTGCTCACGATCGTGAGCACGGACGTGCGGCGGGGGGGGCAGTCCTTGCAAACGAGGAATTGCCGAGGGGCGGTCCGGTGGCTACGATGGGGGCTCTTTAGTTGGAGGTATTGGATGAAGGTTTCAGGTTTCATGGCTTTGCTGTTGCTTGCGGGATGCGCCTCGGTGCGGGAGCAGGCCTACCAACCGCATAAGAGCGCGGAAAAGAAAGCATTCGCACGTGTCGACCGAACCATCGGGCCCGATGCCGTGCGGGCGAACTATGTCGCGCTGGCGGAAACCGAACTCGCCTGGGCCGGCATCATCAAGGATGTCCAATATAACGAAACCGAACGTACGTTCCAGGTGGCCTTCGAGATCGAATATCACGATTTCGACTGGGTTGACCATGGTGGCGGGCAGCCGTTCCGGCTTTCGGCGGAAGGCGGAGGGATCTTTACGGCAGGCTGGTACGCCAGCAAGCCGACCCGCATCAGCTATCTGAAATTGCTCGCCGCCCCCGGCGACATGATCATTGTCTACGGAAAACCCTTCAGCATGGCCAACGGCGTAATCCAACTCGCCGCCACTGCCATTCGCCCCGTTAAGCAAGGTGGTTTTTCATTTTTGGAGCCGATTGCGGAGTCGGCTGAGCCGCCGGTGGTTGATGAGGGGGTTCCGGAAGCCTCTGGCGAAAACCACCGGGAGCAGGCGATCAAGACCCTTGAATCGTTGGAGGCGCTTTGACGTGCGATCCACCATGAAACGGCTTGCTTCAGGGCATGCCTCTGAATATATTCCCGCCCTTCATCAATGCGCTCTGGTAGCTCAGCTGGATAGAGCAACGGACTTCTAATCCGTAGGTCACAGGTTCGAATCCTGTCCAGAGCGCCATTTCTTCCTTAGTATTCCACATTCCAGGTTTCGACTTGCTCCATGCAGTGGCGGGCGGTGAGGTCGATGTGGATCGGGGTGAGGGCCACATAGCCGGAGCGCACGACCTGGACATCGGTGTCGGCGGAGTCGTCGAGCAGGTCGAGCTCGCCGTCGAGCCAGTAGTATTTGTTGCCGCGCGGATCGAGATGGGTGGTAAATTTTTCCACGAAGCGGGAGCGCCCCATCCGCGATGCCTTCATGCCCTTGAGCTCGGAAAGCGGAATGTTCGGGATGTTGACGTTGAGCAATGTGCCGTCGGGCAGTGGATTCCTCGCGACCTTGGCTACGATTTCCGAGGCCACCTTGGCGGCGGTTTCCCAGTGGGGGTTCTGGTAGGTGCAGAGGGAAAGCGCAATGGCCGGTACGCCGAGGATGACGGCTTCGGACGCGGCGGAAACCGTGCCGGAGTAGAGTACGCTGATGCCGGTATTGGAGCCGAGGTTGATGCCGCTGACGACGAGGTCGGGCAGGTTTTCCTTGTGCAACAGGCAAAGGGCGAGTTTGATGCAGTCGGCCGGTGTGCCGCCCACGGCGGTGCCGAATGGCTGGCCGTTCTTTTCGACGGGAAGTGCCTTGATGGGGTCTGTGAGGGTGATCGCGTGTCCGGCGGCGCTGCGCTCGGTGTCGGGGGCGCAAACATGTAGGTCGCCAAGGTGGCCGATGGATTGGTGGAGTTCCGCGATTCCGCGCGCATGGATGCCGTCGTCGTTGCAAAGTAAAATTTTCATGCGGGCAAATATGGCGGTGTGGTTGCGAAACATCAAGAGCCGGAGTGCTGGATTAAAGGGTTGTTGGATGGAGGGAGTTGTTTCATTCTGCTTTCCATGAATTTGATCATCCTTAAAGCTGAAGAGTTGGATGCCGCAGGGCGTACCGTATTGGCCGGCGAACGGGCGCGACACATCCACAAGGTGCTCAAGGCCGAGCCAGGCAAGCGGTTGCGCATAGGGTTGCTGAACGGCGCGTTCGGCATGGGCACCGTGGAGGCGGTTGATGCCGGGAAGGTGGTGCTTTCGTGTGAATTGGAGCCGGAGCCTCCTCCGGAGCCACAGGTCGATCTCGTTCTGGCGATGCCGCGCCCCAAGGTGCTGAAACGGCTGTGGGCCCAGTTGGCGGCGCTCGGGGTGGGACGAATTGTCCTGTTGCGTGCGGATAAGGTGGAACGCTACTATTTTGATAGCCACGTACTCGATCCGGATTTCTACAACAAGCTATTGATCGAAGGGTTGCAGCAGGCGCGTTGCACACATTTGCCTCAGGTCATGATTCGTCCGTTGTTCAAACCTTTTGTCGAAGATGAATTGGAAGCGATGTTTTCCTCGCATCGAAAGCTGCTAGCCGATCCGTCGGGGGAAAAGGGCCTTGCGGCCTTGCTGATGCCAAAGGCCGATGGGCGGGTGGTGCTGGCAATCGGGCCAGAAGGCGGCTGGACGCCCTATGAACTAGATATGTTTGGTGCGCGCGGGTTTGAGCTGTTCGGAATGGGACGCCGGATCCTGCGGACGGATACGGCCGCAATCGGATTGCTTGCGATGCTTTCCATGGAGCAGGCCTAGTCAAGCACACTTGCGCAAGTGTGCTTGGGTTTTGTGTTCAAGCACACTTGCGCAAGTGTGCTTGGGGGCGTACAAGAAGGGGCATGAACGGGTTGCCTCTCTGGAAACGATTCCGAATATTGGCCAACCCGATGCGCTTGGAGATGCTTTCCCTGCTTAACGGGCGGCCTCCCATGTTTGTTCAGGCCATCGGGGAACAGCTGGGCTGTAGTGAAGATGTCGCTAGTAAGCAGCTACAACTGCTGGCTGACGGTGACTTTCTCTCTCAGGAACGGAAGGGGCGGTTCCTGTTCTACTCGGGGATGGAATCCGATCGGTTGGGTTGCCTGGTGCTGGAAGAAAGCCTGAGGGATGGCGCGGATCTCGGTTCCATCATGAAATCCTTGACGGCTTTTACCCATGAACGACGGATCTTGATCGTGAGGGAGCTCGCCAAGGGGGCTCGGGTTTTTGAAGAGCTGTGCGGGGCAACAGGCATATCCCTCGACGCAATGAAACGCCATTTGCGGAAACTGGAGGGCAGGGGGTTCGTTGAACGGCGGGATGGTTGTTGGCATGGGATCGCGCGAAAGGATCGATTGGGAAAAGACCTCTTGCGGATCGTGCTGGACTAGAAGCACACTTGCGCAAGTGTGCGTGGATGGAGAATGATGAAGAATTTAATTAAGTGGTTTGCGGTGGGTTTCGGGACGGGGTTGAGTCCGGTGATGCCGGGGACGGTCGGAACGTTGGTGGGATTGCCGATTGCCTGGGGCGTGATGCGTTTGCCATCTCTTTGGTGGCAAATTGGCGTCTGCATGGCATTGACGCTGTTGTCGATTCCGATCTGCGAGGTGGCAGAAAGGATGATTGGCGGGAAAGACCCGGGGTGCATCGTGGCGGATGAATACCTAACGTTGCCGATCACGGTGATTGGGTTGGGTTCTCCGTGGGCGTTGCTGAGTGGGTTTGTGCTTCATCGCATTTTCGATATCACCAAGCCCCCGCCGATCAAGCAACTGCAGCATATCCATGGCGGATTCGGGATTACGATCGACGATTTTCTGGCCGCATTGATTGCCCTCGGCCTGAACCACTTGCTGTTCCGCTTTATTGCTTAGGGCGGCCCTGCTCGACATATTTCATGAGCGACTGGAATTCCTGCTCGTTGCGCAGGAGGTCGAATTCTTCCTCCGACATCCAGGCCATGGCCAGCTTGGGATCGGTTAGCTGAACGCCGCGTTGCAGGGCATCGACGGCGTCGGCTGAATTGCCCAGCTTGTTTTCCACGCGGGCCAGCAGGAAGTAGAGGTTGGCCACGTCGGTCACTTCCTGGGTGAGCGCACGGAGTTGTTCTCCGGCGAGTTCCCAGTTGCCGATCTTGGTCAGGTATAGGGCGAAATTATAGCGGGTGTCGGTGTCTTTCGGGCGCTGGTCGAGATATTGCTCGTAGGCGGTTGCAGCTTCTTTTTCGCGGCCCTGCTCCTTATAGAGGATAGCCAGGTTGTTGAGCGCCTCGGCATAGGCAGGTTTGAGCCCGAGCGAGCGCTTGAGATATTCTTCACCTTTTTCGAAGGCTTTGGCCTCGATGCAGGCAGCGCCGAGGTTGTTGAGCACGTCGTGGGTCAGGTCGGAGTCGGGGGCGCCATCGAGCAGTTCCAGCGCTTTCTCGTTCTTGTTGAGTTTGAAATAGGCCATGCCCAGCGGCACTTTTATGCCTTCAAGCTCCGGCAGGATTTCCAGTGCGTTTTCGTAGTATTCCGCCGCTTCGGCATATTTCCGGGTTTCGGCGGCCTGCTCGGCCAGGATAATGTTGAAGGTGGCTTTCTTGATCCAGCTGGCGTTGAAGGGGCGCTCGCCTTCGCCTTCCCATTTTGGATCGCCATAACTGCGGGAAAAGTCCATCACCCACTGCGATTCGGTGGGCAGGGAGTAGCGCGGGATGTATTCCTGCTGGATCGGCTCCGGGGCACTCGACTGCTGCAGGATATCGATGTATTCGCGCACAACAACGTAGACGAGCGATACGGCCAGCAGCAGCACGGCCATGCCAAGCACGAAGCTCAGGAACTGGTGTCGGCGAATCTCGCGCTTGCGTTCCTCGATGATTTCCGAGGCGACCTGTGGTGTGAAATCGTCGCGGTCGGTACGGTCGGTTGCGTAGATGTCCTGCAAGTGCTGGCGTTTTCCTGTTTCCATAAAATCCTGTTCCCATAGATTGGCGTAGAGGGTCGGATTCTCCATAAAGCCCCTGGGAATGCAATTCAAATATACATTCAGTGGGAGCGGATGGGCTCTTTGCGAGGTGGGATTTTCTTCGGTTTTTAGTCCAATCCGTCCCGTTTAGGTGCTATAAACACGCGCTTTGACCCCCAAAGGCAATCCCTGTTGGAATGCCGAAACGAAGGAACAACCATGTCCAGTACAATAGGAACCCTCTTTAAAGTGTCGACATTCGGTGAATCGCACGGCAAGGCCGTGGGCGCGATTGTTGACGGCTGCCCCGCCAACCTGCTGCTCAGCGAGGCCGATATCCAGCCGCAGCTCACCCGCCGCCGTCCCGGGCAGAGCGCCATGACCACGGCGCGCGACGAGGCCGACCAGGTCACGATTCTTTCCGGAGTCGAAAACGGCAAGACCCTCGGCACGCCGATCGGCCTGATGGTCAAAAACAAAGACCAGCGCCCCGGCGACTATGGCGAAATGAGCAATGTTCCGCGCCCGTCGCATGCCGATTTTACCTACCAGATGAAATACGGCAACCGAGCCGCCAGCGGGGGCGGCCGCTCCAGCGCCCGCGAAACCATCGGGCGCGTCGCCGCCGGGGCCATCGCCGAAAAATGGTTGTTCGAGCAGTTTGGCACCCGGATCGTATCGTGGGTGAGCTCGGTCGGCGATATCGATGCGCGCGACCTGACGATGGAAGGCCTGACGCGCGAACAGGTTGATGCCAACATTATCCGCTGCCCGGACGCAGTCGCCGCGGAAAAAATGGTTGGGTTGGTCAAGAAAACCGCGGCGCGAAAAGACTCGGTGGGCGGGGTGCTAACCTGCGTGGCCGAAAACATTCCCGTTGGCCTTGGCGAACCCGTGTTCGAGCGCATGGAGGCCTCGCTTGCCCAGGCCATGCTTTCGATTCCGGCCACCAAGGGCTTCGAGATCGGCTCCGGATTTTCCGGGGCCCGCATGTTTGGTTCGCAGCACAACGATCCGTTCGAGATGAAGGCCGACGGCCGTCTCGGCACCTCGACCAACTTTAGCGGCGGCGTGCAGGGCGGGATCTCCAACGGCGAACCGCTGGTGTTCCGCATTGCCTTCAAGCCGCCGGCTACTATCGGGATGGCCCAGGAAACCTCGACGTTCGAGGGCGAGGCCACCGTGCTCGAGGCCAAGGGCCGCCACGATCCGTGCGTGGTTCCGCGCGCGATTCCGATCGTCGAGGCCATGACCGCGCTCACGCTGATGGATTTTGTGCTCAGGCAAGCTTATCGTAATGCGTAATTCGTCAAACGTAATTTGTTACGTATGACTCGTTACGGATTACGCTCCTTCCCATGAGCAACTCTCCCAGCTATAAACCGAATTCGGCGCCGCGCACGTTCCACGTCATGACCAAGCCGATCGGGCCGTTGTGCAACCTCGACTGCAAATATTGCTTCTATCTCGAGAAGGAAAAACTATTCCCATCGGGCGAGAACTACCGGATGCGGGACGAGGTGCTGGAGGCGTATGTCCGCAGATATATCCAGAGCCAGAACACACCGGAAATCAGCTTTGCCTGGCAGGGCGGAGAGCCAACCCTGATGGGGCTGGATTTTTTCCGGAAGGTGGTGGCGTTGCAACGGCAGTATGCCGGCGGGCGTCCGGTGAACAATTCGTTCCAAACCAACGGCACCAACCTCGACGAGGAGTGGTGCCGGTTTTTCGCCCGCGAAAACTTCCTGGTTGGCCTGAGCCTCGATGGGCCGGAGCATATCCACAACCGCTACCGCGTCGATAAGGGCGGGGCGGGCTCGTTCGGGCGCGTGTTCGCCGCGATGGAGCTGCTGAAGAAGTGGCGCGTGGAGTTCAATACGCTCACCTGCGTGACCCGCCAGAGCCCGGACGAGGCGGTGGAAATCTACGGTTTCCTCAAGAAGCACGGCGTGAAGTTCATGCAGTTTATCCCGATCGTCGAGCGTGCCGGCGACCGGGCGGCGCACGCCGTTGGCCTGGAGTTGGCCGCGCCGCCGGATCTGCGGGCGGACGACAATCCGGATGGGATGATGCCTTGGGCGGTGTCGCCGGAGGGCTTCGGCCAATTCCTGTGCAAAATTTTCGACGAGTGGATCAAGGCCGATGTCGGCCGGGTTTTCGTGAATCTTTTCGATGTGGCGCTGAGTGCCTGGTGTGGCATGGAGCCGAATCTCTGCACGTTTTCGCGCCGGTGCGGACAGGCCGTCGCGATGGAGCACGATGGGGGCATCTATTCCTGCGACCACTATGTCTACCCGTCCTATTACCTCGGAAACATCATGGAACAGTCGTTGGAGGAGATGGTCTATTCCAAGGAGCAGGCCAAGTTCGGCAACGACAAGTGGGATGCGCTTCCGAACTATTGCCGGGAATGCGAATTCCTGTTTGCCTGCAACGGCGAGTGCCCGAAGCACCGTTTTATGAAGACACCTGATGGCGAACCGGGGTTGAACTATCTGTGCGCGGGGTATAAAACGTTCTTCAAACACATCGATCCGAAATTGCGGGAGATGGCGGCACTTGTCCAAAAAGGGCGGCCAGCGGCGGACATAATGAAGACGGATGCTGCTCCGGCGGTGCCTCCGAAGGCCTCCGCCGAGGTTGGGCGCAACGACCGCTGCCCGTGCGGAAGCGGTAAAAAATTCAAGAAATGCTGTGGAAAGTAGATTTATGAGCGAAGAAGCAACAACCAACGTGCAGGAGCAGGCGGTTCCAATCCTGGTCAATGGCGAGGTGGTCGCCCAGGGGCTGGTCGATCAGGAGCTGCAAATGCTTCGCGAGCGCTATGCCCGGGAAATGTCCTATCAGGAAATGGACGAAAAGCAGGCGAAAATCGAATCCGACGCCCGCGAAAACGCGGTCGAGCGCGTGTTGCTGATGCAGCAGGCGCGCCTCGAGATCGAACGTGTCCGCCCCGAGGAGGTCGAAGCGCGCTTCATGGCGCTCAAGGAGCAGCATGGTGGCGAGGAGGAGTTCGGCAAGCGCTTTGAACTCACCGATGAAGACGTTGCCAAGATCAAGGCCGATATCGAGGACGGCGTTCGTTTGGAAAAATATTTCGATCAGCTCTGCGAAAGCGTTGCCCGCCCGGCGGAGGCCGATTCCCGCGCCTACTACGACGAACATCTGGAAGAGTTCAAGACCCCGGAGCTGGTGCACGCCGCGCACATCGTGCAGCATCCGTCGCCCGACATGCCGTTGGAACGGGTGTATGCCGAATTGCTCAACGTCCGCGAACGGTTGAAGGCCGGTGAAAAGTTCGATGATTTGGCCGATGAATATTCGCACTGTTCCGACGGCGGCCACGACCTGGGCTATTTCGCCCGCGGCCAGATGGTTCCGGTTTTCGAGGAGGTCGCCTTCGCCACAAAGGTTGGCGAATACAGCGATGTGTTCCAGACCGAATTCGGCTACCACATCCTTACGGTGCTCGACCATAAGGAGGAGGCCGTGCGCGAGTTTGCTGATGTGCGCTACGACATCGAAAGCATGCTCTTCGACGAACGAAAGAACGACGCCATCGGCACCATGGCCGACGAGCTTCGCGCTTCCGCCACGATTGAAAACCTCGAAATTGTTGAAGGGTGATGATGGCCACAAAAGAGCGCAAAGGACGCAATAGCAATCCCTCCGGGCAGTCTTTGCTTTCTCTGCGCTCTTTCGTGGCTAATCTTTCTGTAGGATAGAACATGATGGATTCTTTATTCCAACTTGCCTTTATTGGCCCGGGCGGCCCCGAGTTTCTCGTGGTGATGCTGGTGCTGCTGCTGATGTTCGGCGCGAAGGATGCCCCCCGCATCTTCCGCAAGATCAATGAAATGATCAATTCGGTGCGTAACACCGCCGATAGCTTCAAGCGGGAGATCATGTATAGCGACATGGGCAACCACACCTCGTCCGATCCCGCGAACATGGATGAAGAGTCGTACGACCATGACGACGATTATGACTATGGGGACGACTACGATTACGAAGACGACTATTCCGACGACGGCATCGACAACCCCGACGATGTGGACTATTCCGACGAAACCTTCAAGAACCTGGAAAAGGATTTGGAGGAGCCCGTGGCCGAATCCACCGCAGTGAAGCCCGTTGCCGAACCGGAGCCTGCTCCCGAAGATGCCGAGGAAGAGGATGGCGATGCTCGAAAAGCTTAAGTCCTTCAAAGGCAAGTTCCGCTACGACGATAGCGAGATGCCCTTCCTGGAACACCTCGAGGAGTTCCGCAAGACCGTCATCCGCTGTTTCATCGCGTTGGGCGTGGGCATGCTCATTTGCCTGCCGTTCGCCGACCATATCATTGCCGTCCTGCGCGCCCCGGCCGAACCCTACATCATCAAGAACGCCGACGAGATGCTGAACGATACCTCGCTCCACCTGCGCATCGCGGCCGATTCGCTCTCCACGAACTCCCTGGTGGTGGACGCCGATGGAACGCGCTACTACGACGTGAAGGCCGAAGTTGCGCTGCCGGAGGACGCCAAGCCCAAGAAGGGCGGCATCCGCCTCCAGTTTTCCGAGCCGGCCGCGGCCATCAAGATGTGGCTGACCGTCACGTTCTTCGGCGGCATTCTGGTGAGCCTGCCGTTCCTCGTCTTTTTCATTGGCCTGTTCGTGATGCCGGGGGTTCGCGATGTCGAGCGCAAGCTCATGACGCGCATCTCCTTCTTTTCCGGCGGCCTGTTCCTGCTGGGGATCGCCATGGGCTATCTGGTCACCCTGCCGCTGGCGCTGGGGCTGATGCTCAAGATCGGCGGCCAGCTGGGCGGCGAATCGATCTGGTTCTACAACAAATACATCGGCTTTGCCCTTCAGTTGCTCCTGGGTTTCGGCATCGCCTTCCAGTTGCCGGTCGTCATCCTGATCATGGGCAAAATGGGGCTGGTCAATTCAACCCAGCTGCGCGAGAAGCGCCGCCATGTCATCGTGGCCCTGCTCATTTTGGCCATGGTGCTCACCCCGCCCGATGTAATGACCCAGCTGCTCATGGCGGCCCCCTTGATTTTGCTATACGAGTTCTGTATATGGTTCCTTCACTTCAGCGGCAACCGCGAGGCGCCACCCGCCGAGGACGAAGAGCCGGAACCCGACGATAAACCGACCGAAGATTCCGGGGATGTGACCGGGGAGCCATCGGCGGAAGAGACCCACGAAGAGAAAGATTCAACCGAGGAAGAAAAATGAACACATTGGGACTGATGGGTATGCCGGGGCATACCGAAATAATTTTGATCGTCTTCATCATTGTGCTGCTGTTTGGCGCAAAGAAGTTGCCGGAACTGTCGCGCTCGCTGGGCAAAAGCCTCGGTGAATTCAAGAAGGGCCAGCGCGAGGGCACCGAGCCCGACAAGGAAGACGACGTCGAGAAAAAGGAAATCGAAGAGTCGAAAGACTAAGGGTAACGAGTGAGCCGTGAGGCGTGATCGATATTCATTTTTCACGGTTCACGAATCACGGATCAAGGATTTCCCATGAGCGAACGACTACGCGATGAACTCTCTCCCGAAGAGCAAAAGGTCAACACCCAGGCGGTGCTGGCCCATGTAATTCCCTTTGCCATGTGGCTCACCATGATGGTCTGGTTCGACGACCCGACCTGGAGCTACATGATGCGCTCCATCGGCGGTCTCATCCTGCTGGCCATCTTCCGCCCGTGGCGGTGGTATCCCAAACTCAATCCGAAAAACATTCTGCCGGCCATCGGGGTGGGGATCTTCATCCTGGTCGTCTGGGTGGGCTTCGAGGCCCCGTGGGTGGCCGGGAACGCGCCGGCGCTTACCGAATGGTACGACCGGCTGCTGGTTGATCCGTTCATGAAGCCCTTCCAGACGCGCGAGCTGTTCGATATCGGCAACGGGGTCATGGCACCCTATGAAGTGATCGAGGAGGGGGAGCATGCCGGCCTGCATGTCTACGACCCCAAGGCCTCCGGCTGGCTCATCTTCGCCATCCACATGTTCGGCACCTCGGTCTTCATCGCCATCATCGAAGAATTTTTCTACCGCGGCTTCCTCTACCGCTGGATGCAGGGAAGCCCCTTCTTCAAGATCGATGCCGGCAACCTGCACTGGCCCATGCTGCTGCTCATTTCGCTCTTCTTCAGCGTATCGCATTTCGAAGTCGGCGCCGCCATCATCTGCGGCATTGCCTACGGCCTGCTCTACATCAAGACCCGCGATATCTGGGCCGCCATCATTGCCCACGGCACCACCAACTTCCTGCTCGGCCTATACGTTGTCAAATTCAACGCCTACCAGTTTTGGTAGCCGACACGGGTTTTTACAGGACAATTGATAACAGGACGATTTTCAGGTTGATTGGCAATAGTCCTGTTATCAATAGTCCTGTGAATACTCTCCTCTGTATCTAGAGCAATTTAATTTAAACTGTAGCCGCATGAGGCAAACCAACCTTGAGCATCCGCCGCACTAACGCACCCTAAGGCAGCGCCGATCGCATCAAACAGAGATTCCAGGGAGCGCGCTTTTTCCCCGCGAAGCAATTGCTTTACTTTGCTCCACATCTTTTCGATGGGATTGAGATCAGGACTGTAGGGCGGAAGGAACCAAACCTCTGCCCCAGCTTCTTCGATCAACTGTAACGAAGCCTTGTCCTTATGAGCCGAGAGGTTATCAAGCACAACGATATCGCCCACTCGAAGAGTCGGAGCTAGAACCTGTTCGACATAGGCACGGAATACATCGCCGCTTGTGGCGGCATCAATCGCCATGCAGGCTGTTTCTCCGTTGAAACGAATGGAGGAGATCATGGTGGTGGTACACCAATGGCCATGCGGGGCGTGATCGTAAGCCCGCTCATTTTTCGGCGAGCGTCCGTACAGCCGAGTCATATTGGTCTTGGCTCCAGCCTCATCAATAAAGACCAACCGAGCAATGTCAAGTTGCCCTTGCATGGCCATCCACTCAGCCCGTGCGAGTTTCACGTCTTCGCGCCCTTGCTCGCTGGCGTGAAGCGTTTTTTTTAAAGCTCATCCCCATGTCCTTGAGTACATAGTGAATGGCAGGCAGCGTGCAATCGAGCTCCAGTTGCTCTCGGATCTCCCACAACGTGATATCAGGTTGCCGATCAATCAGCGTTTTCATCTGCTTCCGGTGCTCTTGGGTGAAGTAGGGTTTTCTTCCTGAATGGCTGTGAAGCGGGGCGATATCGCCGGTTCGCTTCCGTTGCGAGAGGAGCTTCTTTACCATACCAAGCGATACCTTGTATCGGTCAGCAATGTCCTGCCGGGTTCCTTCTCCGGCATCGTAGGTGGCCAGAATTCTCTGGCGTAGATCCAGTGATAGAGTGCTCATGCAAAGAACTCTACACAATGACTCATCTAATGGCTATAGAATTATTTAAAATGCTCTAGTGTTCTTTTGCCCAAAAACCGCTTGCAAAGGGTAGGGGGTTCACCTATCTTCCTCCCTCGTTTTCAGCGCGGAAAGATGACTGAGTGGCTGAAGGTGCTGGACTGCTAATCCGGTGTACTCCTTACGGGGTACCGAGGGTTCGAATCCCTCTCTTTCCGCCAGTTTTACAATAAAGGCCCCGTTTTTACGGGGCCTTTGTTGTGTCTGGACATCTTCAGTTCCTGTCGTCCTTCCTCTCTTCTTTCCACAACTTTCTACTCCCCAATCCGAGGGAGAAAGGCATACAAACGGCGTACAAATTTTCTGGGGTGAATTTTGCCTGTTTTAAAGTTGGTGTTACTCTGCTCTATCGAGACTGCTCTTGGCGGTGACGGGCGGTCAAAACCTCGTTGTGGTCATAATACGAAATTAACTTAACTAGTCGCGTTTTGGGCTAAATGAATCCATTCGAACTCCGTCAGCGCCTGTATGTAGCGCGGGGTTTTGATCAACGCCTTGATTCGTTCCGTTACGGACGGTTCCAAGGCCTTGCGCAAAGGCATTCGGAAAAAGTGGCCCGATTGCCCTGCCAAGGGCGGAATCGTTGAGGGAACGGAAGCTGGCGATGCTGAGTAATAGTGTGGCCGGAATCGGTTGCCGGTTATAGGCATTTGCAACGAATATTTCGATGCATGGATCCGTTGTTTTCTTCATTCGTTGCCGAAAAAACCGGCGGAGCAGAACTTGGCGCGAGTGCGAACCCGCTTCTTGTAACGTCACGTTTCTGTCGTCACGAATCACTTCAGTTTTTCATGCCTTCAGGTCGAAGCATTTGGGAAGAAGCTCCCCAAGCGTAGTGGCCTCGAAGCCTTCGGCCTGGGCAACGTAGACGGGGAGGTCGGGCCCGCAGAATTCGGCCATCACCTGTCGGCAGGCACCGCAAGGGAACGGGGTTGGTTCCTTGGTGGCCGCAATGGCCATGGCCTTGAACTCCTTGTGCCCCGCCGCAACGGCGGAAAAAATGGCGGTTCGTTCGGCGCAGTTGGTCAGGCCGTAGGATGCGTTTTCCACATTGCATCCGGTGAACACGGTGCCATCGACGCAAAGCAACGCCGCGCCGACGTGGTAACCGGAGTAGGGGGCATGTGCATTACCAGCGGCCTGTATGGCGGCCTCGATCAGCTCATTCGGTTTCATGGGCAAGGAACTCCAGGAAATTGGCGATGGTTTTTTTCATGCGGGGCATGGCCTCGGCCGCGGTTTGGTTGACGTCTTCGTGCGTCAGTTTGGTTGGGCTGATGCCCGCCGCCCAGTTGCAGACGCACAAGAGGCCCGCCACCTGCATGCCAAGCGCATTGGCAACCATGGCTTCGGGGACGGTCGACATTCCGACCGCATCGGCGCCCATGGCCTTGTATTGCTTGATTTCGGCCGGGGTTTCGAAGGTGGGGCCCATGGTGGCGATGTAGGTGCCGCACGAGTCGGCCCCCGCTTGGATCAGTTTGCTCCTGAGTGGTTTGTCGTAGACTTCGGTCTGGTCGGGGAAGCGGGTGCCGAGCTTGGGATTATGCGGGCCAATGAGGGGGTTGGAGCCGAGCATGTTGATGTGGTCTTCGATCACCATCAGCGATCCCGGTGGCAGGTCGGGGCGGATGCCTCCGGAGGCGTTGGTGAGCAGCACCGTGTCGGCCCCCATGGCATGCAGCAGGTAGACCGGGAGGATGACCGGAGTCCAGCCTTCGCCCTCGTACCAATGCCGCCGGCCCTGGAAAATGAATACCTCCATGTTGCCAATGGTGGTGGTGCGTAGTTTCCCGGCATGGCCCATCACGCCGGTCTCCCCGAATCCGGGAAGCGTTTGGTAGGGGATTTCCTGCCCGGAATAATCCTCAACCGCCTTGCCCCATCCGGAGCCGAGGATCAGGCCGCACTTCGGCTTGGCATCCGGCCATTTGGCTTTGAGGGCTTCTGCGGCGGCATCGAGGGTGGATTGGTCTATTTGTGTATTCATGTTGTTCATAATAGGAACTAATTATCCCGATTGCAGGTATAAACTGGCCATGGGTTGGGCCCGGACATGCAAACCCCGGACGAAAGGGGGTTCGCCCGGGGTTCTGGGCAGGCAGCCGTGGGGTGGAATAGGCTGTTGCCTATTTAGGGGAAGCCGCTTGCCGTGCTTGTAATGTAGATCCCTGTCTGGGGTTTGACAAGCCGTGTTCCCACGATAATTTCTCTTTTGTGGAGCTGAAAATAGCTCCGGTTGCGGGTCTTTGGGGTAACTCAGTTGCGTTGCCCGGAGAGGTTGGGCAGGCTTCTGTATGCCCGGGGGGTATGGCCGGTTTCTTTCTTGAAGATGCGGCTGAACGCCTGGGGCGAGCCGAAGCCGGCTTCTTCGGCGACGTCGGCGATGGAAAGGGCGGAGGTGCGCAACAGGGCCATGGCGCGGTTGATCCGGTAGTTCTGGATATAGCTGCCCAGCGGAATGCCGGCCGCTTCCTTGAACAGCACCCGCAACCGCGATTCCGAAAACTCCATGGCTTGGGCGAGATCGGCCACGACCACGGTCCGGCCGCGCCATTCGGCCATCAGCCCGTTGATGGAGCGTAGCAGGTTGTCCTCCGGTTCCGGCGGCAGGTCGTTACCGGTCTGCAGGCGGTCCAGCTTGAGTTCGAGCAGCAACTGGAGAAGGGCCGCCTGCACGGTTTCGGCATGCGATTGGTGCCACTTTTGCAGCAGGGCTTCGTAGGCCCGTTGGGTTGCTTCCCCAATAGTGATCACGCGGTTGCGCAGCGGTTCGAGAAATGTACGCGGCTCCAGCTCGAAGGTGCAGAAAACCCATTCGAGTTGGGTGGCGGCCAGCAGGCTGAAGTGGTGGAACTGGTAGGGGAGGATGAGCAGTGCCTGGCCGGGATCGAAGGGCAAGGCGAGGTTGTCGACATGGATGTGGCCGGCGGTGCCGAGGTTGTAGGCCAGCACAAAACGGTGATGCGACCGGTTCTGCAACGCCTCCTGCTGTAGCGTATTCTTGGTTCTGCGCACGAACATAAGCACGTTTCGCGGGGTTGGAAGCGTTGTGGCGCCGAGGCCGGAAAAATAATCCTGCGGCTCTTCAAGTTGCAATCGCGTGTTTTCCTTCATGCTGTCCCTGGCTTTCGTTTGTGGTATTGCCTTTGTCCCCCACGGGCACACGGGTGCAAGCGAGGGGCGCTTTTCCCATGGGGGCATGATGCATGCAACGGCTCGAAAGTCAATATGGTTAAATAATAGTGCGTATTGCTAAAATATTAATCTTTATGGTATGCGCATATGCATGATTGCCTCTAGGTTGCAGGGTTTGCCATGGTGTGGTTTGAGCGATTGATTGGAAGGAGTGGGCATGAGGCACCGGACATTTTTAAAGGGAGCGGCGCTTTCGTCGTTGGCACTATCCACAAGGCTTTGGGCCGGGAACCGGGAAAACGGGGAGCGCCCCAACATTTTGCTGATCATGACCGACCAGCAGATCGCGGATGGGTATAGTTCCAAGCTGGGCGGTCGATATCTGGATACCCCGGCCATGGATGCGCTGGCGAACCGCAGCCGGATCTACGAACGCGCTTATTCGCCCAATCCCATCTGCATGCCTGCGCGCACCTCCATGTGGTCGGGGCGCTATCCGCATGAGACGGGCATTCTCACGAACCAAAAGGCCACCATCGATCCATCGGAATTTCCAACGCTGGGAACCGTGTTCGGCCGCGCGGGCTACCAGACCGCATATGTCGGGAAATGGCATGCAGCCTACCCGGTGAAGGATGCCGGGCACCATGGCTTCCAGTGGTCGGAAAACATGGCGGACAACGGCAATGGGCTCGATCCCGCCACGCCGGCCGCTGCCGCCGGGTTCATCCGCCGGAGCCACGGCAAACCCTGGCTGCTGGTGGTCTCCTTCAATAATCCGCACAACATTTGCGAGTGGGCCAGGGGGCATGCCTTGCCCGATGGCGAAATCGGGAAGCCCCCTCCACCCAACGAGTGCCCGCCGCTCGCCGCCAACCATGCGCCGCCCCAAAACGAGAGCGACATCATGGCGCAGATGCGCGATTCCTATCACGCCACCCGCATGTGCACCCCCGTCGGGAGCTTCGGCGAAAAGGAGTGGCGCGAATACCGCTGGGCCTACTACCGCATGATCGAAAAGGTGGATAGCCAGGTTGGCCAGGTGCTCCGGGCCTTGGAGGATTCCGGCCAATGGAAGGATACGCTGGTCGTTTTCACCAGCGACCATGGCGACATGATGGGGGCGCACCGCTGGAACCAGAAAACCGTCTTTTTCGATGAAGCTTCCCGCATTCCGTTTTTCCTGGCCCTCCCCGGCCAGATCAAGCCCGGGGTATCCAGGCGGCTGGTGAACATGGGGGTGGATCTCATGCCAACCCTATGCGACTTCGCCGGAATCCAACCCCCGGCAAACCTGCCGGGGGAAAGCCTCAGAACGGAAACCGGTTCCCGTGAAGTTGTCGTCGTGCAAAACCACATGGTGCAGGGCGAGGAGCTCAACGGTCAAAAACCCGAACCCGAAGGCCGCATGGTTCGCAGCGCGCGCTATAAATATTGCGCCTTCAACCTGGGCGAACAGCGCGAAGAGCTCTACGACATGGAAAAGGACCCCGGCGAAACCATCAACCAGGCCGCCAATCCCGAATTCAAATCCATCCTCCGCCAGCACCGCGACTATCTAAGGGATTGGGCCGCCCGGCACGGCGACCGCTTCGCTCGACCTGGTGGCTAGGCATGGTGAAAACATCGTAGCCACTTGGCCGGAGGGGCGCACGGCGTATCGTGTATTAAACGTTCTGCAAAAAAGAAAGAGCCGATGGAGGTTTCCTCCATCGGCTCGTCGTGGCCTTCGTGAAGCTGTTCTGTGCGGTTGCTTAGACCATGAAGACGCGGCGGATGAACAGGGCGCCCGCGCCCACCAGCACGGTGAGTCCGATCGTTGCCGGCTCCGGGATGACTTCGAAGGTGGCGTTGTAATTGGAGCCACCATTGCTATCCCACGCAGAATTTCCATTATTCGCTTTTCCTTCCACCCAAACGGCAAGGTTGTAACTGCCTACTCCAAGGCTGTGGGCGGTGATCAAGTCAACCGAAAGGTCGGTTACGTTTGCGCCATTAACGTCTGTTCCCTGCTGATCGTTGGGTGCGGAATAGGACTGAAACGCATATGAAATTTCGCCGGAGGCGGTATCAGCACCGGTAATGCTGTAAAACATTTTAATATAATCCACGCCAGTGCCTTCTGCCCAGAATCCGGTCTGTCCTCCCAGCCATAGGTTCGACTCGAACTCGCCGAGGTCAGCCCCGTTCAAGCTTTGCGACTGTGCGGTGCCGTTCAAGTTGTACCATGTTGCGTCAACATTAGGCGATGTGTCGGAGAGATAGGCGTATCCGTTGAAAATCGTACTGGCGGATGCCGACACGGCGAATAGAATGCTTAAGCTGGCTGCGAATATCAGTTTTTTATTCATGTTTCATCTCCTTATTACTTGCACGCGCCCCATTGAAAACGAGAACTCGGAAAGTATCCATATCCGTTGGGGGAAAGTCAATTATGTATATGCCAACATTCCCCGTTTTTTGAGCGGATCGACCGGTCTGTTGTGGATGTGGATGCCTCATGGTTGCGTTTTTTACGGGTATTCAATTTTGATTTGGTAGAAGCGGTTCGACAGGGAGGGATCGCCGGGCGGCGGAGCCGTCTGGGAGCCGTCGTCGATCCAGGTCCGGACGTCTCCGTCGCCGTCCAGCGGGGTGGGTGTGGCAACGTTCCACGGTGCGGTGGCCAGCGCGTTGTTCTTGTACCACACGGTGTATTTGCGCCCGGGCTTGGTCGGGAATTGGAGTTCCAGGCCGGATGGATCGGGCTGGATTGATCCGATGGCGGGGAATTCCGCACCGTTGTCGGGAGCCGTTCCGGCAATGTATTCGCCGCCGTTGTCGATGCCGTCGTGGTCTTCGTCGTTGGCCGCGTCGGAACCGCTGTCGGGATCGAGGAAGCCGTATTGCAGCTCAAAGTCGTCCGGCACCCCGTCGCCGTCGGAATCGACGCCGCCGAGGCCGAGGCCGAGCGAGAAGGCAAAGTTGCCGGAGCCATAGAGCTCGACCTGGTGCGTCTGCGCCTGGTTGCGCATGTTCACGGTGTGGAAGTTGCCGTTTCCGTCGTCGGTCGCGCCCGGATTGTAGGCGGCATTCGCTCCCAGCGTCAGCGCGGCGGCGACCGGATGGCCTGAGCCCGCGTTGGCGAGGCTGAGCGCGTCGCCGTTGACCTGCAGGCCGCCCAGGTTGCGCTGCCCTCGTTTGAGCAGGTCGAGCAGGTTGGGGGAGAGTCCGTTGCGCACATACAGCGTGTTCAAGCCGCCGCCGATGGCATAGGCGACGTCGAACGCCACGTCGGAGCCACCGAGCGTGATGGTCTTGACGATCTTCCCGTCCGCGGTGGCGAACCGCCAGCCGGTGCCCGAGGGCGCGTTGGTGGCGCCGTAGGTTTCGTTGACATACCCGCTGGTGCCGCCCGCCCCGTCGTCGGCAAACCAATCCTTGAGGCAGGAGGTGCGGTAGGCAACAATTCCGCCGGCGCCATCCAGGTTGACGTTGCCCTCGTGCTCCGTCTCCGAACCGGAATAGCTGGCCAGGTTGCCGACCATCTGGAAAATATCGCCGCTGTCCGGGTTGCGCGCCCACGCCGCCGTCATTCGGCCGCCCGTGCTTTCGAGCACGGCGAACACGCCGGCGTTGTAGAGCAGGTATTCGGCAAGGCCGTCGAGGTCGATATCCTCGGCCGCAGCCACCGCGTTCGGGGGCGGCGCGGCCGCCCACTGCGCGACGCGGCCATAGATGGCGGCCATCCGGGTTTGCGATTGGGCGAAGCGGGCAAAGCCTTCCATTTCGTCGTAGGTCGTGTCGGGATAGACAAATTCGCCGGTGGAAAACTTGGTCAGGTCGACCGGGGCGTGGGTTTGCGCGTGGAACGCCGTTTCGAACACCGAGGCGTGCAGCGTGGCCCGGGCGAGCTGGCCGAGCGCGCCGTCCGGGGTGGCGAGCGCGGAAACCTGCGCCCAGCTGCTGCTGACGATGCCGCCGGAGTACAGCATGCCGTACTCATCGGGCACCGGGACGCCCGGCAGGGTTTCGAACAGGTGGTGCTCCAGGCCCTGGTTGAAGGCGGAGCCGACATACCAGTTGTCATAGTTGCCCTGCGCCGCATGCTGGATCCAGTCGTGGCCGGTCTTTTCGAGTGGCAGTCCCGTGCCGCGATCAACCGTGTTCCACACATCGCCGGTGCCGTCCGGCGGCGTGGAAACATCGATCTCGCCCGAGGCAATCTGGTCGGCGCTGACGATGTTGATCCAGCCCTTGTTGGCCATCCAGGCCATGACGGTGTCGTAGCCGTCCGCCTTGGAGGCATCGCCGAACTCGCTCCAGTCCATTTGGAGCGTCATCACCTGGGGGTGCTGGCCGTTCCAGGTGCCGGAGCGGGCGCGGCGGTTGAGCACTTCGCGCAGTTCCAGCGCGGGGCCGCTGTCGTGCGTTTGGAAGCGGAAGTCGTGTTGCCGGTTCGAGATGGGGATGCAGTGGATGCCATTCACCATGTTGATCCGGTGCGCATGGTCGCCGGTGACTTCATCGATGCCGAACCAGCGGTAGAGGTGCTGCGATTGGTCGATGAAGGTGTGGTCGAAGCCCAGCGCCTGGATCTTCGCGAGGACGTCGTCGTCGAGCACGCGCTCCGGCGTCCAGAAGACGCGTTCGGAGACGGTTCCATAGAGGGTTTCGAGGAACTCCGTGGCCAGATCGACGTTGTCGGCATTGAAGTCCGGCGTGAAATAGGGCAGCAGGTGGTCGGAGAAGGTGCTCGCCATGAGATCGACCACGTCGGCGGCAACCAACTCCTTGATCCGGGCGTTCAGCGCCGGGCCGTCGCGCCACGGCGGCGCGGTGTCGCCGGCCCGCGCCCATTCGATGGCCGAGGCCAGCGTCGGGGTGACATGCAGCGAGAGCGGCGCGGCGAACGCCTCGTGCGTGTCGAGCGGGCGGTAGAACCCCCCGCCTTCGCCATCGTTGATCATCTCCTGGATCACGCTGCCTGGCTGGATATGCCGGTTGCCGTGGATCAGCGGGATCACCTTGATCTGCTGGCCGCGGTTGTTGTCGGCATTGATGCCAACCCATTCCGTGAGCGATTCGAGCGCGACCCGCGCGTTGTAGCGCTCGCTGTCCACATCCCCCGTGTTGATTCCGGCGTAGTCCTCCGCAATCCAATCCGTGCGGATGGAGTCCTGGATGTCGGGGCCGTCCAGCTCGCCCGCGCCGCCGTCGGTGCCGTCGCGGGTGGTGAAGACCTGGAAGTTGAGCTGGGCGAAGCTACCGTTCCATCCCGCATCGAGCAGGGCTTGGCGGTGGATGGAACATTCGACGGAATCGAGTGCCGAGTCGAAGTAGGCTTCCTTGAAGCCGGCGGCATGGGCCTGCGTCCGCACGTCCACATCCGCCGGGCCATAGACGATGGAGTCCGCCAGCGTGTCGGTATCGTCGCTGCCGGGCGCGTTGACATAGACCGTGCCATGGTCGGCGTCGTAGACGGCCACAACCGCTTCCCAGCGCATGTCGGTGAGCACATCGACGTTGTCCACGAGCTTGCGCTCGCCAACGGCGGTGTTGCCGGTGTCGATGACGACATAGAAGTCCAGCCCGCTATCCTCGGCGAAGGCGGCGAGGTCGAAGAGGTCGATGCGGAAATAGAGGTTGCCGTCGCCGCCGTTGCCGACCGCGCCGCCGTCCTGCGCATAGACGGCGAGCAGGTCGCGGGAGGATTCAAGCCCGTCGCTGGCCCACGGGCGGTAGTAGACATCGCCGCCGCTGGCGGATTCGAGTTCGTCGTAGGGGTCGAGCGCGATGAGGTCTTCGTCTTTCCAGTCGGTGAACTCCCGCGCATTCGCGACCGCACCCACCACCACCTCGGCCTGGGGGCCGATCACGATGGAGGGGGTTGGCGGCGGGCCGCCGGAATCGGATACGCGGGGATTCGTTCCGTTGATCAACTCCGCCAGGTTGCTGGAGCCGTCGCCATCGAGGTCGCCGGCCGGGCCGTTTTGGGCATCGCCATCCGAAGCGGCGGCGGTGCCCAGGTTGTCGGTTCCGTCGTCCAGCGGGTTGAGGCCATAGGAAGCTTCCCAGCCGTCGGGCAGTCCGTCGTCGTCGGTGTCGGGATTCAATGGGTCGGTCTCCGCCCACGCCTCGCCGGCGTCGTATGCGCGGTCGCCGTCGGTGTCGCCGTCGATGGTGCCGTTGGCGTTCACATCTTCGCCGTGTCCGTCGCTCAAGCCGTCCTGGTCGGTGTCGGCGTTGTTGGGGTCGGTTTCGAGCCAGGTGTCGGAGCCGTCGAGCGAGCCATCCGGCCAATTGCGGGCGAGCCAGGGGGTCCAGTCCGGCGGGATGGATTCGCCGTCGCCGTCGACCCAGCCGTTGCGGTTGGCATCCTCGAGTCCGTCGGGCAGGCCGTCGAAGTCGGTGTCGGGATTGTTGGGATCGGTCGTTGTTCCGGCCTTGAGGTCGGTTTTGGTTCCTTCGCTGTATGCGGAAACGCCGGGCACGAGGTTGTAGTTGTCGTAGGTGTTGTAGAAGGGCGGGTCGAGGTCGCTGATGAAGTTGGGGAAGCCGTCGCCGTCCGTATCGGTTGTTGCGTGCGTTGCGTTGGTGTCGGCCGGAAGCCGCCAGCCCGCTTCCAGGCCGTCCGGCAACCCGTCGCCGTCGCTGTCCGGACTCGAGGGTTCCGTGAGGCCGTAGATCGTCCAGGCGTGCACGTCGGAATTGATCCATTCCGTAACGGGGGTGGAGGGCAGGGGCTTGGGCGTCTGTTCGTCGAAATCGGAAATGCCGTCGTCGTCGTCATCGGGGTCGGCGGCGTTCGCGGCCGCGGTTTCGCGGAGGATGACCCGCGCTTCCCGCAGGGCCGAGGCCTCCACGGTGTTGGTGTTGCCGTCGGTATCGACGCTGGCGAGCAGGCGGAAGGTGCCTTCGATCTGCGCGGCGTCGTTGGTCAGCGGGAAGTTCCAGGTGAAATGCCAGCCCAGATAGCCATTGGTGGCCACCGGGTTGCCGGGGTCGCCGGCCATGCTGCCGGTTCCCTGGGCAAAGGAGACGCCGACGTGCAGGGCATTCGTTTCGGTTTCGAGATAGACCGCGTATTGGCGCTGGGTGGCCACCGGTGCCGCGACGTCCGGCAGGACAATGTGGAAGGGGTCGCCCTGCGCATCGGCGATCGGCGGGGCAACGATGTTGACGTAGGGTTCAACCACCGGCCACGAAAGGAACGTCCGCTTGGCGGACAGGGCCGGGTAGCCGTCCCGGTCGTACTGCGCGGCCAGCGTGTGCGGATAGTTGGGCAGGTCGTTGAAATAGTTTTCCATCGTGAAGGCCAGCGCGTGGTAGTCCGCGGTCACGTCGTAGTTGATTTGATAGGACAAGCGCGGCTGCAGGTTGCTGTCGACGCACAGGGTGAGCGCATCCAGCAGCTCCCCGGTCGTGAGGCCGTCGGCGAGCGACTTGGAAAAATGGATCTTGGCAACATAGCCGGGGCCGATCCGCTCGCCATCGCCCTGCGGATAGGCGGTGAAGAAGCGGACGTCCGGCCCGCTGGTGTTGACGGTGCGCGCGAGCGTGGTGAAATGGCCGACCGCATCGGCCAATGCATGGTTGGTGGAGGACGAGGCCTCCTTCAGGCGCACTTCGATCGTGGCACTGCCGCTGGCGGGAATGTTGACGTAGTCGAAGCGCCATTCCAGCGGGTGGCCGGAACCGACGCCGGGGCCGGGCTCCACCGCGAGGGCGGGCGCCCAGGCGCCGTTGCCCTGCTCCGCGCCCGTTGCGCTGTCGTCGTTTCCGGCATCGCTATCCAAGATGCGGTAGAAGACCTCCACGACGCTGTCGTCGCTCCGGACCACGAAGCCATACGATGAGCCGTGCAGGGTGTCGCCGTCGTTGGCCGGATAGACGATTTCCCCTTCCGGTCGCTGGGTGTCGTAGTAGAAGGTCTGGACGTTCAGGTTGAAGAGGGGGGCCGCGCCGCCGCGGTTCAGGCAGGCCTTGGTCCGGAGCACATGGTAGCCCTCCGCGAGGCCGGCCTGTTGCGTGCCGAAGTTGTTGTGGGGGCGGAAGGTTGCGGTTTCGGCATTGAAGTTGGTGATGGTGAACATCGTTTCCATCGGCTTCTTCAGCTCAATGTCGTTGGCGCCGTAGGGGAAGATGCTGGAGGCATCGGGGCGGGCCACGCCGATCTTGTAGCGCACGACGGTGCCCGGCGCCTGGGCTGGGAGGGTGCCCTTCCACCATTCCGGCGTACCGCCCGGATCCGGCGCGCCGGTGTGGGCGAAGGAGAGCCCGGCAACCTGCGTGGTGCCCTTGCCAGCCCCGCCGCTTCCTTCCGGGTAGCTGCCGCCATCGGCCGTGTAGTAGAGCCAGGCGCGTTGCACCTGCCCGGTGTAGCCCACCTTCACCCAGACCGTGATGTTTGAGTTGGCCGCGTTTTCCGGGGCCGGGGAAAACTGGAGGGAGGCCGAACCGTTGCTGGCTTGCGGATCGTGGTAGGCCCATGCGGCGGTGCCGCTGGCGGTGTTCGGGCCGCCGCCGTGGTTGACGGTGAAGCCGGTCGAGCCAATGGTTGCCTCGTAGGTTTCCGCGCCCGGGGAGCCGATCACGTTGCGCGCGGTGTCGACGGCGGCGAACTTTTCGGCGATGCGGTGGGCGAACTGCATCTGTTCGTAGCCGAGGAACAGGTCGTGGCTCAGCGCGGGCGGGTTGTCGCGCAGCTCGCCGCTTTGCGGCCCGATGCCGAGGTGGGCGTTGACGTCGATGCCGCCATCGAGCTTGACCAGGATGTTTTCCGCCGAGCCGTCGGCGCGGGCGATGAAGGTGAGGTTGGAGCCGCTGGTGATGCGGGGGATGGGGAGTTCGTATTGATAGTCGTCCGGGGTGTCGCCGGGGACGCCGTAGGGGTTGAAGTTGGGATCGCCCGAATAGCCGTCGGTGCGGACGTGCGGCATCGTGCCGGCCGGCTGCCCGTCCTGAAGGATTTCCAGCGGCCGGACTTCGCCGAACGGGCCGTCGTCCCAGGCGGCCGGCATTTCCGGGACGCGCCAGGAAAACGCGAAGAAACCGCCGGCGGGAACAACGGGGTTGTAGCCGCCGTCGTCCGTGATCTGGCCGTCGGACACGTTCACGTAGAACCCGCCGCCGTGCTTGGAATAGTTGTAGAGGCGCGCGCCTTCCGGGAAACTGGTGCCCCAGCTCCTGGCCTGTCCGCCGGCGCCGTTGCGCGCCATCATGAAGGCCAGGACGACCGCGTTGCCCTCGTTTCCGGTTTCGCGCCAGTCGCGGCGCTCGTAGGCCACATAGCTGTCGTCGCTCCACTTGGGGTTCTGCTCGCCGCGGGCGAAGAGCTGGTTGATCTGGAGCAGGTTGAGCAGATGGTTGTCGTTGAATTGGCCGAGGAACGGGTTGTTGCCGTGCTGCGGGAAATATTTCCCCGACGAATCGGGATACTGGGTCTCGTTGTAGCCATCGGTGTAGACGATCGGCAGCCCGGCGCGGGTGAGGAGCAGGGCGTGGGCGGACGGGCGGTCGTAGGGGGAGATGTAGTTGTAGTCGTGGCTGCCGGAATACATCACGGCTTCGTTCACGCCGTAGGTGGCGTAGCCGGGCTGGTCATATCCCGAAAGGTTGCCGTAGCCGGCCACGGCGTAGGAGAGGCTGTTGTAGAGGTCGTTGTCGGCAATGCGCATGCCGGAATCGACATAGCCGTCCTTCGCGGGCGGTGCGCCGAGGTGCTCGCCGAACAGCATCGCGTCGTCGCGCCCCTGGCCGGTGTTGTAGACGGAGTCGCGGTGGTTGCTCCAGTCGGAATAGCCGTGGGTAATGTTGAACTGTTCCTGGATCTGGCCGTTGTAGCCCCAGTTCGAGGCATCCTTCGGCGCGTCCATCTTGCCGAAGAAATAGTTGGGCACGTGCTTGACCGCATCGAGCCGGAAACCATCCACGTGGCCTTGGTCGATGAACCAGCGGATGGCGCGGAACATCATGGTGTTGACATCCTCGGGAACCGGGTTGCCCATGTTGTATAGGCCGTCGCCCAGTCCGTGCGCGGCGTCCTGCCACCCCGGGCGGCTGGGGTCGAGCCCGGTGTCGGTGAACGGTTCGCTCGCTTCGCCGGCATCGTGCTGCCCGTTGCCGTTGGCATCGTTCCAATCGAAGCGGCCGTTGCCGGCGCCGGTGTTCGAGGGGCCGTGGCCGATGTCCTCGAACGGCTCGTTGTTGGCGAAGGTATAGACCGGATCGCCGTCGCCGTTGGTGCCGATCTGGAGATCGGTGTCGAGGTAGTATTCCGGATGGTCGGGGTGGCGGACGCCCCAATATTTCGGGAACTGCGCGCCTTCGTAGGCGCCGAAGCTGGTGTTGGGGGTTTCGTGGGCAATATCCAGGCCGAACGGGTTCCGGTTGAGCACCTGCCATTCGTCGTTGAAGTCCGGCCAGTTGGGCATCTTGCGGTAGAAGCCGTCCTGCGTGGTCATGAGGTGGAAATCTTCCGGAACGAAGCCGGGCTGGATGTGGATGGAGGTGTTTTCGTCGTAGCCCGGAATGGAGCCGCCGTTGTGGGCCATGATGTTGTCGAAGTAGACGCGGATGCCGAAGCGGTGGGCCGTTTCGATGAGTTTAAGCAGGTCCGCTTCCGTGCCGTAGCGCGTCGCGACGCCGCCCATCTGGTCCTTCGAGCCGAGGTCGAAACGGTCGAAGGTGTCGAACCCGACCGAAAACTGGCTGCCGGCCTTGAACGGCGGCGGAAGCCAAAGCGCCGACCAGCCCGCTTCGGCCAGCTCCGGCATCCGTCCGGTGATTTCGCTCCAGCTTGTCCCGAAGTATTGCAGGATCACCTCTTCGGCCCGTACCGCCGGCGGCAGGTGCAGCGCCAGCAGCAGCACGGTCAGCCAAAATGGGTTGCAACTTCGTTTTTTCATTCTTTCCGCCCGGGTTGTGGGGTGGCGCGAACCACGCCGCTCATCCAGGTTTCCCATAATACGCCTAACCCCTCGGATGCCAAGCTAGCCAAGGGGTTAGTTTTGGCCGGCGAGGCAAGCAGGGGATTGCGTTGGGGATCGAAATAGGCAATCATGCATTTCTTCGTGAATATGCACCAAAGGGGATCTTGGCAGTGAATGGCGATCGTTTAACAAACAATTTGGGGAGACTGTCGGCGGCGGTAATGCTGGCGGCGTGCGTGTGTTGCGTCTGGCCATGCCGGGGTGCGATCGGAACCGTGGAAAGCCTGGCGGAACTGGCGGCCGCGGCCGCCGCGGCCGGGCCCCGCAACGTCGCCGTGGACCTCGAGGCAACGGTGCTGTGGTCGAGCGCCGCCGGGGGGCGGCTGATCCTCCACGATGCCGGTGCAACCCTGCTGCTGGAACTCGACCTCCCCTGCCCGATGCCGGCGCAGGGCGACCGGTTCCGCCTGGAGGGCGAATGCGCCGCGACGCGGGCGCGCGATGCCATCATGCTCGCGCCTGTTCCCGTGGTGGAAAACAACGGGCTCCATGCCCTGGATGAGCAGTCGGGGGAAATCCATCTGGAAGCCGGGCGGCATCCGGTTCAGGTGTTCTGGTTCAACCGGACGGACGAACTGGGGCTGGAAGTGGAATACGAAGGACCGGGGATGGCCCGGCTGCCCATTCCCGACGCGGTTCTCTTTCGCGACGAGCCCGGCACGACGAACCAGGTTAACGGGCTGGAATACCGCTGCTACGAGGGCCACTGGTGGCGTCTGCTGCCCAACTTCGATTTCATGTCGGCCGTCCACACCGGGGTGGTGCATAATTTCGATGCGGAGGTCCGGACCCGCGATAGCCATGTGGGGGTGCGCTTCGGCGGCCATATCCAGATTCCGCAGGCCGGCGACTACACCTTTCATGTCAAGTCCGACGACGGTAGCCGCCTGTTTATCGGGCCGCCCTCGCTGAAGGTGACCACGCTGGCCGGCGGGGTGCTGCCCGCTCCGCAGCCTGCAGCGATGCAGGGGGCTGCCCCGTCCGATCCGGAATTCCAATGGGCGGAAATCGAGGGGAGCGTGGTTGCGGTTCATCGAACGCCCGATGCATACGAGATGGAGTTGATGACGAAGGCCGGGCTGGTGCGCGTCAGGATGGCCGAGGGCCATGCGGTGCCCGACGGGCTCGGGCCGCATGCCCGCATCCGCACCGTCGGGGTGGCCCGGCGGATCCGCAACCTGGCCGGGAACTGGGTGTGGGGCGAGTTTTACCTGCAACGCTTGGAAAACATCGGTCTGCCGCAATCCCGCCCCCAGGCAGGGGACGGGGACGAGAATCTGCCCGTGTTGACCACCATCGGACAGGTCTACCAACTCAGCATCGAAGAGTCGTCCCGCATGTATCCCGTCAAGGTCCGGGGCGTGGTGACCAGCCCGATGGAAAACAATGGCGCCGTGCTTCAGGATTCTTCGCGCGGCATCTATGTGGCGCTGAACGGCCCCATCCACTTGCAGGTTGGCGACTATTGCGAAATCGAAGGGACCACGGGGCCGTACCGCTTTTCCCCATACATCGAAGCCTCCCGGGTGGAGGTGCTCGGCGCCGGAAGCCTGCCGGAGCCGGTCGAGCCTTCGTGGGATCAACTGATCAACGGCAGCCTGCACTGCAACTATGTGGAGCTGGAGGGGGTCGTTGCCTCCGTGGGCGGCGACACGGTGGCCTTGCTGACCCGCGGCGGACGGATCAACGTCCGGCTCAATCCATCCGGGACGGCGATGCCGCCCGATGCGCTCGGTGCCACGGTGCGGCTGCGCGGCTGCCTGCGCGCCGATTGGGATGCGATTACGCGGCGAGTCCTGGTTGGCAGCATCTTTCTCGACCAGCATTGGGTCAGCGTGGTCGAGCCGGCCCCGGCCGATCCGTTCGCCGTTAGCTACAAGAAAGTGGGCGACCTGCTCCAGTTCGATCCCCTGGCCGGCGCCTTGCACCGGATCCGGGTTTGGGGAACGCTCATCCATAAGGGCGAGGAGGTCTGCTGCCTGCTGGACGGGGGCTACGGCCTCCGGTTTCTGCCGATCGACGGGCTGGATGCCGAGGTGGGCGACATGGTGGATGTTTCGGGGTTCCTGGAATTGGGCGGAACGGCCCCGGTGCTGCGGGAGGCCATTACCCGCAGAACGGAACACGGGGGGCTGCCGGCGCCTGCCCGGTTGCCCGCCGACCACCTCGTCCGGGACCAACACGATGCAACCTTCGTGAAGGTTGAAGGCGTGTTGCTCGGCATCAGCGCCCAGCCCGGAAGGCATGTGCTGGAGCTGCAGAATGGATTGCGGCGGTTCGAGGCCGGGTTGGACGGCGATTATGATTTGGGCGACCTGGCGACCGGCAGTCTGCTGGAGCTGACCGGCGCCTACATCGGGCTTGGTGGCGACCGGGTGCTGGGACGGCCGATCGATTCGTTCAAGCTGCTGCTCAACAGCGCGGCCGACATCGTTGTCCTTTCACGTCCGCCCTGGTGGACGCTTGAACGCCTGTTGAGCGTGGTGGGCCTGCTGGCCGCCGTATTGGTTGCCGCCGCGGTTTGGATCACGTCGCTCCGCAGGACGGTTGAACAGCGAACCGCGGAGCTGGGCAACCAGATCCGCGAGCGGCAGCGGGCCGAGCATGACCGCGAAATCGAGCAGGAGCGCGCCCGGGTTGCCCACGACCTGCATGATGATCTCGGCGCCCGCCTGACCGAGGTGAACATGCTGGCCTCGCTAGTCGGCAGCCCGTACAACACGCCCGAGGAGCGGAGGAAATACGCCGACCAGATGAAGTCGATCGCGTTGCATATGGTGACCTCGCTCGACGAAATCGTGTGGGCGGTGAATCCGCGCAACGACAAGGTGTCGTCCCTGGCCGGCTATTTCGGGGCCTACGCCCAGCGGGTGCTGGAGCTGGCATCGATCAAATGTGGATTGGATATTGACGAAAAGCTTCCGTCCCTTTCGCTGGATCCTGTGTTCAGGCGGGAGGTTTTCCTGGCCTTCAAGGAGGCGCTGGCGAACATCATCCAGCATTCACGTGCCAGCAAAGTCTGGTTGCGCATTGGGATTCAAGGGACCGACCTGGTGGTTGTCGTGTCCGACGACGGCTCGGGTTTCATGCCCGGCGAACGCAAGGACGGGGCCGATGGGCTGGCCAACATGACGGAGCGCCTCGCGGCACTCCATGGCGAATGCGCCATCGAAAGCGATCCGGAAAAGGGAACCACCGTTCGCCTTCAGGCACCGATACCGGGAGGGCTGGAATGATCAAGGTTGGGATCGTCGAAGATAACCGAACGCTGCGCGAAGGGTTCGAAACCCTCATCAACCGCTCGGGCGATATGGAATGCGTTTGCACCTGCAGTACCGTGGGGGAAGCCTTGAAGCAGATCCCCAAGGCCAGGCCCGATGTGGTGATGATGGATATCCAGTTGCCCGATGGCACCGGGATCGAATGCACCGCCAGCATCAAGGAGCAGCTCCCGGATGTGCAGGTGGTGGTGGTGACGGTCTATGAGGATTCCGACCGGATTTTCCGGGCCCTGCAGGCCGGTGCATGTGGCTATCTGCTCAAACGGGCCAACCCGGAGCGCATCGTCGAGGCCGTGCGGGAGGCCCATGACGGCGATGTGCCCATGACGCCCGAAATTGCCCGGAAGGTGATCGGGCAGTTCCAGGCGCAGGCCCAGACCTCGTCGGACGTCGAGAAGCTGACATCGCGCGAGAACGAAGTGTTGCGGCACGTGATGCACGGCATGACGAACAAGGAGATTGCCGAACACATGTGCGTTACGGTGGCCACCATCAAGTTCCACCTCCAGCACATCTATGAAAAGCTGCATGTCCACTCCCGCACCGAGGCCGCGCTCAAGGTCCAGCAAGCATCCGATGCCGGCTAGCGGGGGGGGGGGGAGCGCATGATGATGGAGTTTCGGGAAATTTCTTTCGGGTCGGATGAATACTTGCTTGAACTTGCCCTGCGCGAAGGCGTGCTGCGCAAGCCCCTTGGCCTCTCGCTTTCGAACGAAGACCGTGGCAATGAGAGGGGCCAATTGCACTTTGGATTGTTCGCGCCCAATGGCGATTTGCTGGCCTGTGTCGTTGCGGTTCCGTGTTGTTCGGATGGAGCCAAAATCCGTCAGATGGCTGTTTCCACCTCCCATCAGAGGAGCGGGCTTGGGCGAAAACTCATGGCTGGGCTGGAAGAAAACCTTAGGGGGCGCGGCTTTCGCCGGCTGGTATTGAATGCCCGAGCATCGGCGGTCGGGTTTTATGAAAAACTGGGATACGCCGGGATGGGCGAAACGTTTTTGGAGGTGGGCCTTCCCCACCTGAAAATGGGGAAAACCATCTAGCCACCGCATGGAGCCATCCATTTCGGTTGCACTAGTTTCAAGGGTTATTCCTCGTAGGAAATTTCGATGCATTTGGATTCGGTGATGATCATGTCCATCTGCAGATCCTGCTCATCGAAGGGGATCGCGGGCATGCACTGGAAGTCGAAGCAGATGCCGACCCGCAAGGCGTTGTAGAGGGGCAGTAGCTCGGCATAGCACTCCTCCTCGCGCCCGATGCGTTCGCCGGAGTGGCCAAAGGCAATGCCCGGCACCAGGATCAGATCGATTTCATCCTCTTCGGCAAAGACGGGGTCGATGGGTTCAACGCCGCCAAAGCGGTTGCGCTTGAAGTTTTCGCCCATGCGGGCCAGCCGGTAGACGCCGCGTTTTTCATCGAATGCCGGAATGTAGAAGGTGCGTTCGGGATCGGTCATGATCCGGGCGATGTCGACGTCGTCCGGCAATGGGGCATAGGCACCGATCGTCTTGGCGTTTAGGTAGGCTTTTTGTCTCTTCAATCGTTTAACGGCCACAAAACCGTTGGCTTCGAGAATCGGCATTCCCATGCCTGTTTTCTGCGAAGCAATGAAACTGCGCATTTCGTCTTTAGTCATTTTTTTTCTCCCTGAACAAGCCCTGATCTTTTCACATCGGGTTTGTGGGTGCAATATTCCCGTGGTGTCGGCGTTTGGCTTATTTGGAGATGCTTATGAAACGGATTCTATTTCTTGTCCTGTTGTTGGCGGCGGGGGCTTGTTTTGCGGCGGAGCCGGAGCTGCGCAGCTGGGTGGTCGACGGCGTGAAACGCGAGGCGCTGGTGCATATGCCCGGGGGCGAAGCGCCCGTGCCGCTGGTGTTTGTTTTCCATGGCCACGGCGGGAACATGCGCAACGGCGCGCGCAGCTTCCGGATCCATGAACTCTGGCCGGAGGCAGCCGTGGTCTATATGCAGGGGCTGCCGACGCCCGGGCAACTGACCGATCCCGAGGGAAAAAAGAATGGCTGGAATTCCAATCCGTCCGATGCGGCCAACCGCGACCTGAAGTTTTTCGACGCGGTCTATGCCTCGTTCCAAGGCCGGATCGACACCAACCGGGTTTTCAGTACGGGCCATTCGAATGGCGGCGGTTTCACCTATTGCCTCTGGGCGGCGCGCGGGGAGCGGCTCCGGGCCGTTGCGCCTTCGGCCGCGGTGGCGGGAAAGGCGGCGAAACTGCTGAAGCCCAAACCGGTGCTGCATGTGGCCGGCACGAACGACAAGCTGGTGAAGTATGCCTGGCAGAAACGCATGATGGCGTTTCTAAAGAAAAACAACGGCTGTTCCGCCGAGGGGCAACCGTGGCATTCGTCCGGCGATCTGACGGGAACGCGCTATGCCTCCCAAGGCGGCACACCGCTGGTCACGCTGATTTCGCCAGGCGCCCACACGTTCCCGGCCGCCGCACCCGCCTTGATCGTCCGCTTTTTCAAAACCGACGGCGTTGGACGGTAGAACCGCACCGATTCCATTATTCGATAAATTGGCATTGAATTACCTGTTTGGTCGCTGTATCCCTTTTGGCGTTAATTCATGTACAGTAGTGTGCATGTTTCTGGTTTCACCCAAAAAACGGAGTTGCACACCATGGATGCGGTCTTGCTCGCACGTATACAATTCGCCCTGACCATCGGGTTCCACTATATCTTCCCGCCGCTGACGATCGGCCTTGGCTGGATGATCTTCATGTACAACACGCGCTACCAGGAAGGGGACAATCCGGTGTTCCGCCAGCTGGCGCAGTTCTGGACCAAGGTGTTCGCCATCACCTTTGTGATCGGGGTCGCGACCGGCATCACGATGGAATTCCAGTTCGGCACGAACTGGGCGAACTATTCGCGCTTCGTGGGCGACATCTTCGGGGCGCCGCTGGCGGCCGAGGGGGTGTTCGCCTTCTTCCTGGAATCGAGTTTCCTGGGCATCCTGCTCTATGGGCGCAAGAAGGTGTCGCAGAAAATGTACTGGTTCTCCAGCCTGATGGTGGCCGCCGGGGCAACGATGTCGGCCTTCTGGATCGTGGTGGCCAACTCCTGGCAGCAGACGCCGGCCGGATTCGAGCTGGTTACGGAAACCATCAATGGCATCGAAGTGCAGAAGGCCGTACTGACGAACTTCTGGGAAGCGGTGTTCAACCCGTCCACGCTCCCGCGCTATTCCCACGTGATTACCGGCGCGTTGACCGTCGGCGTCTTCTTCATTCTCGGCACGTCCGCCTGGCAGGTGCTGAAGGATCGCAACACCGAGTTTTTCCGCTTGTCGATGCGCACGGCGGTCGTCCCGTGCTTCGCCGTCATTATGCTCACGATGATCGTCGGCCACAAGCACGGCCACCAGGTGGCCGAAACGCAACCGGCCAAACTGGCCGCCTTCGAGGGCATCTGGGAAACGCAAACCCATGCGCCGCTCATGCTGTTCGGCCTGCCCGACCAAGAGGGGGAGAAAAACCATTTTGCCATTCAGGTTCCGGGCATGGTGAGTCTGATGGTCGGCGGCAAATTCGATACCGAAATCCAGGGCCTCAAGGATTTCGCCCCCGAAGACCGCCCGCCGGTGGCCATTTCGTTCTGGTCGTTCCACCTCATGTTCTACATGGGCATGTGGATGGCCTTCATCGCCTTCGTCGGGGTCATCTTCTGGATCAACAAAAAACTGCTCGACCATCGCCTCTACCTGAGGCTGGCGGCGCTCACCGTCCCAATCCCGTTCCTGGCGAACGAGGTGGGCTGGATTGCCGCCGAGGTGGGGCGCCAACCGTGGGTGGTCTACAACATGCTACGCACCGAAAAGGCCGTTTCGGTTTCCGTGCCCGCCGGACAGATCCTCGCATCCATCATTATGTTCTCGCTGATCTATTCGCTCTTGTTCGGCCTATGGATCTATCTGCTCCGCCGCCAGTTCCATAAGGGGCCGGACGCACTCGAAACATTTCAAACGGAGGTGAACTAAAATGGAAGCACTGCAAATCACCTGGTTCCTTCTCGTCGGCATTCTCGTCATTGGCTACGCCATCCTCGATGGCTTCGATCTCGGCGTTGGTTTCTGGCATCTGTTTGCCAAGAAGAAAGGCGAACGCTCCGCATTCATCGAGTCGATCGAACCGTTCTGGGACGGCAACGAAGTTTGGTTGCTCACGGGCGGCGGCGCCTTGTTCGCCGCGTTCCCGCCGGTCTATGCGTCCGTCTTCAGCGGGTTCTACCTGGCGATGATGCTGGTGCTGCTCGGCCTCATCTTCCGCGCGGTGGCCATCGAATTCCGCAACAAGGTCGATAGCCCCGGCTGGAGAAAGGCCTGGGACTTCGCCTTCGCGTTCGGCAGCATCCTGCCCTCCGTTTTGTATGGCGTGGCGATCGGCAACATCCTGCGCGGCCTGGAGCTGAGTCCGCTCGGCGACTATACCGGCGGTTTCTTTGCCCTGCTCAATCCCTTCGCCCTGAATTGCGGGTTGGTCGGGCTCAGCATGTTTGCACTCCATGGCGCACTCTACCTTTCCATGAAGCTCGACGGCGCCATTGCCGCCGAGGCGCGCAAGTGGGCGGCCAAGACGTGGTATGTCTTCCTGCTGCTCTTCATGCTGGCCGTTGGCTATGGCATCAAGAACTGCATCTATGGCATCAAGGCGATCCCGATGGTGCTGGTGATCCTGGCCCTGGTCTCGAACTCGGCGGTCTTCATGTTCAACAAGAAGGGGGCGGCCAAGGCGGCGTTCCTGTCGTCGTGCTTCACCATTGCCCTGGTTATGCTGGCCGTGGCCGGCGCCCTGTTCCCGTCCATGGTGCCCTGCACCAACAATCCGGAATGGAGCCTGACGGTCTTCAATTCCTCCTCCTCGCAGTTGACGCTCATCTCCATGCTCGTCATCGCCCTCATCGGCATGCCGATCGTGCTGGGCTACACCTGGTTCATCCACCACGTCTTCAAGGGCAAGGTGAAGGTAAAGGACGATTAAACCTCCTGGAGCAACAGTGCTTAACAGCAACCTAAATTTCAGCATTTTTCACGGCGGAGTTAGCAGCGATGAGCAACTTTCTCATGACCGCCGTAAGCGCGACCATTTTTGGGCGGTGGTTTTCATTTACCAGACGCTGGTAGAACTCGCGAAGAACTGGGTTGTATGTCCTGGCATTCATGGCAGCCATGTACAGGCAGGAACGCAACCTTCGGCGCCCGCCACAGACATGCCGCCTGCCGGACTTGCCCCCGCTGTCCCGGTTGAAGGGGGCGAGTCCCGCCAGCGACGCGATTTCCCTGCGCGAAAGCGTGCCGATCTCAGGGAGGTGGGCGAGCAGGGTCACCGCATTGACGATGCCCAGGCCTTTGATGGACTGGATACACTTGGCCTTCTGCGTCATGGTTGCGTCTTCGGCAAGGGTATCTTTGATTTTCGCTTCGATTTTCTCGAGCTGCTTTTCAAGCCACTTGAGATGCTGCTTGATCAGTCTGACCATCTCCGGCTCGTCGGCAGTTCCCAAGCGGTTCTTCTCGGCCGTATGCATGTCGCTCAGGTGCACCCTTCGATCAACGAGGGCGGTGAGCCTGCGCTGCGTCGCCGAAGGCTTCTCGGAGGGCTTGGGGTCGGTGTGCGACGCGAAGTCGCGGATCATCCGCGCGTCGATCGGATCGGTCTTGGCGATCTGCCCCATGCCCAGCGCGAAGTGCCGGACGCGCGACGGGTTCACGATGCTCGCGGTGCCGCTGGCGGCCATCACCATCCAGGCGGCCATGCGTTCGTAGCCGCCCGTGGACTCGAAGACATAGTGGGCGCTGCCCGCCCAGTTCATCAGCGCCGTGGCACCCTCGCAGGTGTTGTCGAAGCGACGCGCTGTTTTTCCGTTGAAGGCATCCAGATGCTTCTTGGAAACATCGACGCCACAGTATACTTTTTCCTTGTTCATATTTGCTCCTACTTGCTAATGCGAGCTCGCTCGTACGGCTCATGCAACAGTTCGAGTTCAATATGGCAACCATCCGGCGGATCCGGGCTCCAGAACGTTCGCCAAAGGCGAACCAGTGCGGCACGATCTCACCGGACGGGAACCTCTCCCGGCTGGCCGGCCGGGGGAGGCACTCCTCTACGAGGATTGCACAACCCCTTTCACGGGAAAAAGGATTTCTCCGACGTTATAGAAATTCATTCTCAAAATCCTTTTTCCCTACCTGTTTTGAGTTGGTTGGAGAAACATACAAGTGCGGCGGGAAGTGAAACGCCACGCCGCTTTCCGTCTGCAAAGAGCGGTGTCGCCCGTTGGTTGCCACCGCACTCCCGCGTTGCCTCAAAAATAAATGACACCGTAGAGGTGCGGATGAGGAGTCGTTTGACTGCATTAATGGGTACCCTCTAATTCGGGGGTTGTCAAGGTGGGGAGGCAGTCGGGGAACCCGGGTTCCCCGACTGCGGCGGACTCGCCGGTTTTCTTCATTTTTTCGATCTTGCGACGTCGGCGCTGGATGCGATTGCCCAGCTCGAAAGGGTCGAGCGTTTCGTATTCGCGTTGCAGAGCAGCCTCCTGTTGTTCGCCAAGGATGCCGCTGACCTTCAGGCGGTCAAAGGGCGTGGCGGGGGCATCGTATTTCTTTTTGTACCGGCTTTTGACGCGAACCTTGCTTTTTAGCTTGAACGAGGGTTTGAAGAAGTTGTTGAGCCGTTCCCAGTCGCGGTAGAGTGCGTTGAGCTCTCTGATCATGGCCGGGTTGTCGAGCCGGTCGTAGCCGAGCAACTCGCGCACGTGCGTCCAGTTCTTTTGTTCGACATGGGCGTTGTCGTTCTTGTGGTACGGTCTGCTGCGTGTAAAACAGACGGGCTGTTTGCGTTGCAGGAAGTAGCGCGTGAGATGGTGGTTGAGGAACTCGCTGCCGTTGTCGCAGTCGAAGCCCAGGATGGCGAAGGGCAGCTTGTTTTCCACGTCGTGGGTTTGGTGCATCACGCCTTCAGCGCCTTTGTTCCAGACCGCGCGGGTTACCGTCCAGGTGCTTATGATGTCCGTATAGGTGATCGACCAGATGAAGTCCCCGCTCATCGATCCGCCACAGTGGGCTACTGTGTCGGCTTCGAGATAGCCGGGCCGGTCGATGTCCTCGGTGGAGGTGCGGATTGGGATCTGATTCTTGAGCAGCGAGCCGGGCTTGGTACCGGTATTGCGCCTTCGCTGGTACTGCGCTTTGAAGGGTTTGAGCACCCGGTCGATGCTTGCCGGGCTGATTCTCAGTAGCTTTTCACGGCATTCGGTCGATAGCGGTTCGTAATGTTTTTCATAGTGCTTCAGCCAATGTGGCATAGCAGGCTTGAGGCGCTTCCCGCACAGTTGTCCAGAACGAAGCCACAGAGTTTTGAGGGTCTTGCGCAATTCAGCAGAGTCGTACTCGCCTTTGCGGCCGCGTTTGCCCCTGGAGGGCGTAAACGAGTCGTTGAGCAGCTTGGTGGCATGCTTGCGATCATAGCCGCATACCGCGCATACTTCATCGAGCAACCGGGTCTTGTAGGCCTTTTCCGCGCGCCTATAGCGGCGTTTTTGTACCGCGATGTATTCCATTCTGGTTTCGCAACTCATCTCTTTCATCCTCCCTGTATACAGGGTGTGATTTTTTGTGAGTCAACGAATCCTTTCCGCCCGCATCCTATCGGATGCTTCGGTGTCATTTAATTTGAGGCAACTCGCTCCAAGACGTTTTTTAAAAACTACATTTTAAATCCGTTCGTAAATGCTACCGTCCTAGCGCATGAATGAATGGGGGAAAAAATTGAGGATACGGCTGCCGGCCATGTTGCTGCTGGCAGCCACGTTGCTTTTCTGGGGCCTCTACGACCGCTACGCGCTGGACGGGGACGTCCTGCTCGAGTCGCCGGCGCTGGCCGATGCCACCCGGGTGCGCGGCGACTGCACCGGAACCAATGGCCACTTCAGGCTGACCGTCCACGAAGACGGCAAGATGGCGAGCATCAATTTCCGCCTGCCCGGTGCCTCGGACTTCAGGATGATCCGCGTGCGCTGCCGCATCAGGACCGCGGATGTTGTGCCGGGAAAATATTCCTGGCGCTGCGCCCGCTTGCTGCTGACGCAATACGATGCGAACAACAAATGGATCCCCGGCCAGCATGGCCTTGTATCGCAATGGGGGACCGGGGAGTGGTCGTTCCACCAAGAGGTCTTTGCCACGATTCCCGGGGCGGCCCATGCCGATGTCGTCATCCAGCAATCCGGGATTTCCGGAACGGCGGAATTCGATTCCATTGCGGCCGAGCCCGTCAGGTTGAAAAAAACGTTCTTTGTTTGGCAGGGCGTCTTCGCCTTCCTCTGGGTGGGCATGGCAGGCCTCTATTATCGCCGTTGCCGTCTTCATAACCGCAGGTTGCGCCTCCTGATCCTCTTGAACATATTCGCCATATTGTTCGGAACCCTCATGCCCACGGTGGTCATCCAGAAAGGAACGGATGGACTGAAGGAGTCCGTCGCCAAGGCGATCCAAAAGCGATCGCAATCCAAACCCGCTGCCGCCCCGGAAACAACGATCAAGAAAAAGCCCGTGGATCACGACGTCCATGAAACGAAGCGGATCGACCGGTTCAACGAGGCGGTGGACGGTGCGCACGTCGCCGGGCATTTCGTGCTCTTTTCCTCGCTCTGTTTCCTGGTCTATCTTTCCGCCGCGCTCGAAGGGCAGCATCGCTCCTACTATTTCAAGGTCGCGTTCGACATCCTGCTCTTCGCCGCCATCACCGAGTCGATGCAGAACCTGACGCTCGACCGCACCGCCGGCCTTTCCGACTGGCTCACCGATGTCTACGGCATGGCCCTGGCCTTTGGGGTTTTCCTGGTGGTCCGATTCTTCATGCGGAACGTGCTTAAGCGCCATTAGTGCTCTGCGCCGTGCCCGGAGGACAAACGAAAGCCCCGCTCGAAGGCGGGGCTTGATGGTACGGGATGTTCAGGGTTTATTTTTTGCTGTATGTATAGATCCAGCCATCTTCGTCAACCATGGTCATCGTACTCCCGGAAAGCGAATAGCTATGGTCGGTGAGTCCAGGGAACGTGAGGGTGTCGCCGGAACGTTGGTAATCCACGTTAAACTTAATAATTCCTTCGGCTTCGAATTCCAAGCTCGTTACGTTTCCGCTGGCGTCTGTGGTCGATAGGGTGCTGTAATTTGTTTCCACGTCACACGAGCCATCGGAAAAGAAGGTGAACCGTTCATAATATCCTTCTGCCGTCGGGAACGATATGTCGTAGGATCCTGCCTGGAGGCGGGTGAGTTCGTAGGTTCCAACAACCGTGGAACCATCTCCTCCACCTCCACCGTCATCGTCGTTGCAGGAGGTCAATGCCATCGTACAGCAAACGATGAGGGCCAAGGTTGCGGTGCGCCGTGCGAACTTTAGCCAGTTTCTTTCGGTCTTCATTTGTTTTCCTTTAGTGATGGTTATTTCTTCTGGAACGTAAATTTATAGGAGGGTCCTTCAACGACGATGGTTCCGCCCGAGATCGAAACCGGCCAATATTCTCCATTGTCAAAATGGAGCTCATTGCCTTTCAAGGAATAGCTGCTGGATTCTTTGAAATACTCCCCGCCTTCGAGGTTTTCCTCCCAGGTCATCGTGCCATCGTCGGTGAATGTGAGCGTCCAGAAATACTCGCCCGAGGGTAGGGTGGTGGTTCCTTCCGGTGTTACCATCTCGATGCATTCCCAGGTGCCGATAATCGACGACGTTGTACCCTCTCCATCCCCATCATCATCTCCGCATCCAGTCAACGCGAAGCCGACACATGCGACGATTGCGAGGGTTGCGGTGCGGCGTGCGAGTTTTCCCCATTTGTTTTCAGTTTTCATTCAGTCTCCCTGTCAGTTGAGGCGTTTCCGCCGTTGGTTGGTCATCCCCTATTAAAGTATGTACGCATAATACGTAATTTGGGCAGGGGAACTGTTCAAGCAAAAACAAACAAAGAATTCATTGTTAGTGTATTGTTTGAATTTGCATTTAAATACTCATTAATATTTCGGAAATAATTGTCGAAAAATTCCCGTGCTTGGTCGGGAGGTTTGCCGCATGGATTCGGCGGCTTCCAGGGCTTTGCATTCGACGTTTGACTTGCCTGGGCTGGCTTCCTAGTATTCAAGCCTATCAAGCATTGTGCTTGGAGCAACAGGGAGTCCTCTTATGAATTTGCGCGTGGTTTTTCCGCTGATGGCCGGTGTTTCCATCGTTCTGTTGAATGGCTGCGTTTCGGTGGGGCCCGACTATGAAGAGCCGGAGGCCGGAATGCCGGATGCTTGGCATGCGGCGGTGCAGGACGAATTCAAGACCGGCGAACCCGACCTGCAAACCTGGTGGACGGTCTTTGGCGACGATACGCTGAATGGTCTGATCGAGCGTGCCGCCACCAACAACCTGGATCTCAAGACCGCCGTGGCCCGGATCGAACAGGCGGCGGCGCTGCGCGGAGTGAGCGCCAGCCAGTATTGGCCCGATATTTCCGCCGGCGCTTCGGCCACCGCCTTCCGGACGGCCGAATATGAATCGGCCACCGGCGCAAGCCAGTCCGGTGAGCGATACGGAGCCGACCTGGGCATGGCGTGGGAGCTGGATTTGTGGGGCAGGGTGCGTCGTTCGGTGGAATCGGCCGATGCTTCGCTGCAGGCTTCCGTTGAAAACTATCGCGATATTCTCGTGATGCTCTATGCCGACATTGCCGCCAGCTACATCGATGTTCGAACGTTGCAGGAGCGGATCCTCTTTGCGAAAAACAACCTCGAAGCGCAAAGCAAGACGTTGGAGCTGACCCAGAACCGCTTTAATTCCGGATTGGTTCCGGCGCTCGATGTTTCGCAATCCCAACTGAACCTGTCGCGCACCCAATCGCTCATTCCGCCGTTGTTCCAGTTGAAGGTGGCGGCCGTTAACCGGCTGAGCGTGTTGATGGGGGCAATGCCCTATGCCCTGGAGCAGGAGCTCGAACAAACCAAGCCGATTCCTTCCGCGTCGGGCGATCTCGTGGTGGGGGTGCCCGCCGAGCTGTTGCGCCAGCGGCCCGATATCCGCCGCGCCGAACGCGAGTTGGCGGCGCAGCATGCGCGCATCGGCTCCACCAAGGCCGAGCTTTACCCCACGTTGACCCTGCCGGGAACCTTGGCGGTCGGCTCCATCGGGGACGGTTATTCCACCAGTTACGGTTTCGGGCCGCAGTTGCGCTGGAGCCTCTTTAACGGCCAGCGCATCCGTAGCCAGATCAAGGCCGAGGAGGCCGGCACCAAGGCCGCGCTGCATGCCTACGAGCAGGCGCTGCTGCTCGCCCTCGAGGAGGTGGAGGGTTCGATGTCGGCCTACGCCAACGAAAAGGATCGCATCGAATCGTTGAAAGTGGCGGCCACCTCGGCGCAAAAGTCGGTGGATCTGGTGACCCAACTCTACACCTCGGGGCTGACCGATTTCCAGAATGTGCTCAACATGGAGCAGGCGTTGCTGGAACAACAGGATGCCTTGGCCACCAGCAAGGGGCGGGTTAGCGCCAACCTGGTTGGGGTCTACAAGGCGCTGGGCGGTGGCTGGAATATCCCGGCGGAAGAGGAATGAGCAACCAGCCTCATCCCATCATCGATGCCGTGTTGAAAGGGCGGTTCAGCGCCCTGCTTATTACCCTGGCCCTCATGTTTCTGGTTGGCCCCCTGATTCCCGGCGACCAGGTTCTGCTCGACAAGACCTTCGGGGTTTTCATTATGCTGGTTCTCGTCAGTTGCCTGCGGGCAATTGCGCGCACCCGCCGCTTCCTGGTTTTCATGGCCCTCTTCACCCTGCTCAACATCGTGGTCGGAAGCGCGGAGATTTTCAGCGATATGGAGACCGATGCATTCCGCTCCATGGTGCTGGTGCTGCGCTCGGCCTATTTCGTGGTCGTGTTTTTCAGCATCATGCGCTATGTGCTCGATAGTTCCCCGGTGACGGGCGACAAAATCTGCGGGGCGATCTCGGCCTATATGATGATCGGCGTCGTTTGGACATTTGTCTTCACCCTGTTCCACCACCTCGATCCGGCCAGCTTCGAAATCCCGGCGGCTTTGCTGTCGGGCGACACCATCAACAGCACCTGGGCCTTCTACTTTAGCTTTGTCACGCTGACGACGCTGGGTTATGGCGATATCACGCCGCTCACTCCGGGTGTCCAGTCCTATGCCATCATGGAGGCGGCCATCGGCCAGGTCTTCCTCGCGGTCATCGTGGCCCGCCTGATTGCCCTGCACATCACGCACGTGCGGGATCCGGAGTAGGCCGGGGGCCCGCCACCTATTTGGGAGCGGTTTCCGGCAACGACTCGACCTCCACGGTTTCCATCCAGCGCTTGAGCGCCGGCCACCCGCGGAATCCGGTGAGGCGGTTGAAATAGCGGTAGCCGTCTCCGTAGTCGGGGTCTTCGCACTCGGTGATGCCATGCAGGATGTCGACATGGTTGCGGCGGCGGCAATATTCCGCGGCGGCTTGCTGGCAGATCCCCTCGTGCACCCAAAGCGGCGCGCTTTCCAGGCGGGCGTAGTGCTCGTGGATCAGGTCGTGCATCAGCTCGTGCAGCGCGGCGGCCCGGAAAACTTCGTCGTGGAGGTGGTCGACGATGTAGATGGTTTCGTTCTCCTCGCTTGTGTGTTCTTTCCAGATGCCGAACAGCTTGCGGCTGGTGACGGTGACCTGCCGGCTGTAGAGGCCCCGGATGGAAACGTTCGAGTCGGTCTTCCGAATATCCTGGGAGAGCTGCCGCATCCGGTTGCGGTCGACCAGCTCGAGCTTCGGCACGGAGGCCAGTTCGGTGGACGTCCAGGCCTGGAGATGTCGCAGGGCGAGGTCGTAGTTGCGTTGCGCCGTCTTCTGGGTCTTGACCGCCCAGCGCATGCAGCGGTTGCAGATTTCGCGCCCGTCCTCCAGTTTGGCGGGGTAGGCGGCCGGCAGGCCGCACGAAAAGCAGACGGGACTTTTCTCGACGCACGTTTCGCAGTATTGGTGGCGCGTCACGGTGTAGCCGCGATGGATCGGGGTGGCGCAGATTTCGCACTTGGGCAGGGTGGTGTCGATGCATGCCTGCGAGCAATAAATCTGTTCCCCGGAGGTGAAATGGCTGCCGTGTATCGTTTTTTTGCAGACGGAGCATTGCGGCCGCAACCGGTCGACGCAGATCTGCGAGCAGCAGATGCGTCCATCATAGTTCCAATGGTTCCGCGGAAGTTTGCCTCCGCAAACCTCGCAGCGGTTCGCCTTGCGCGCGCCCGCCGCCATGGCGCAGCAGCACGTGGCGGTGAAGAGTCTTCTGCTAAACCGGTTGGACATGGCTGCACTCTACGCATTCGCTCCCGCAAAAGCACACGTTTTTTATTCCATTGGTTTCAACTTCGGGCATAAAGTCCCCGAATTCTGTGAAAGGGGCTTTTATGAACGATAGGCAGACCATGGTGATTTCGGTGATGGATCGGGATCGCCCCGGCATTGTGGCGGAGGTCACGGAGGGCATCAGCAAGCTGGGGGGAAACCTGGCCGACTTGCGCGAATCCGTGCTGTGCGGCTATTTCACGATGATTCTCGTGGCGAATTTTCCCCTCGATGTTTCAGCGGAGGCGGTCGAAAAAACCTTGGCCGAAGGGACCTCCTCGCGCGTCTCCGTCGAGCCGGCGCAAGGGGAGCTGGCCGAGGCCGGCGATGCGGACCAGGTCTACGTGCTCTCCGCCGTGGGGCGCGATCGCGTTGGCTTGGTGGCGCAGGTTTCGCGCTTTTGTTGCGATCGCGGCATCAACATCCTCGACCTGGCTTCGCATGTCGAAGACCACCAATACACCATGATGCTGCAAATCGACCTCTCGAACGTCGGGGCACCGGAACCGTTCGAGAACGAGCTCGCCTCCTTCGGGAAAGCCAACGACCTTATCCTGGTGCTGCAACACAACGATATTTTCCGCGCAACCAACGAGATTTAAACCATGATTCGATCCGACCAAATTCTTAAGACCGTCGAAATGATCCAGAAGGAACACCTGGATGTCCGTGCGGTAACCATGGGCATTTGCCTGCTCGATTGCCGCACCGGCGATGCCGAATCCACGGCGATGAAGATCGGCGACAAGATCAAGCTGCTCGCCGGCAACTTCGTGGAGACCTGCGACCGCATCGGCGGGAAGTATGGCGTGCCGGTGGTCAACAAGCGCATCTCCGTTACACCGATTGCCCATGTGGGCGCCGGGTTTTCGCGCGATGGTTTCGTGCTGCTGGCGAAGGCGCTCGACGATGCCGCCGCCGAGGTGGGCATCGACATTATCGGCGGCTATTCCGCCAACGTGGAGAAGGGCATCAACCAGGGCGACATGAACCTGATTCGTGCGGTGCCGGAGGCGTTGGCCACCACGGGGAAAGTCTGCTCTTCGATCAATGCCGGCTCGACGCGCCACGGCCTCAACATGGATGCCGTGGCCATGCTTGGCCAGACCGTCAAGGATACCGCCGAGGCCAGCATCGATGCCCATGGTTTTGGGGCCGCCAAGTTTGTGGTCTTCGCCAACCAGCCCGGCGACAACCCCTTCATGGCCGGCGCCATCCACGGGCTTGGCGAAGCGGAGGCGGTCATCAACGTCGGCGTCAGCGGCCCGGGTGTGATTGCCCGTTCGCTGGAACGCAAGATTGCGGCCGAAGGCGCGGAAAACCTGGGACTCGACGATCTCGCTGAAGAGATCAAGCAGGCCACCTTCCGGGTAACGCGCTGCGGCGAGTTGGTCGGACGCCAGGTGGCGAAGGCGCTTGGGCTGCCCTTCGGCGTGGTGGATCTCTCCCTCGCACCGACACCGTCGGTGGGCGACAGCGTGGGCGAAATCCTCCAGATCCTCGGGGTGGACGACATCGGCGCGCCGGGCTCCACCGCGATCGTGGCCATGCTCAACGATGCCGTCAAGAAGGGCGGATCTTTTGCCTCGCAGAGCGTGGGCGGCCTTAGCGGCGCATTCATTCCCGTGATGGAGGACTCCGTCCTGGCCGCGGCCGCGGAATCTGAATGCCTGACCCTTGAAAAGCTCGAAGCCATGACCTGTGTCTGCTCGGTCGGGCTCGACATGGTTCCGATTCCCGGAGACACCTCTCCCGAAACCATTGCGGCCATCATAGCCGATGAACTGATGATCGGGGTGATCAATTCGAAAACAACGGCCGCCCGCTTGATTCCGGTGCCGGGCAAGGCTGCGGGCGACTTTGTCTCTTTTGGGGGTCTTTTTGGTGAAAGCGTAGTCCTTCCGGTGAGAAATACAGGGAAATCGGCACGTTTTGTGCGTTTTGGGGGAAGGATACCTGCACCGATCCATAGCCTTAAGAATTAAAGGAATTGGAGAAGACCATGAATAAACAGTACCTGCTGATAGTGTTCCTGTTCTGTTTTTTCATTTGGACCGCCTTGGTCGACAACTGCGTGTTGCCATCGATGGACAAGCTTCAGGAGCGATCCGGCCTTTTTTCGCACTATCGCACCAGGGAGGTTGGCCGGAACGGGAAGTTCAACCTGCTGAAGGATGAGCTGGTGGTCTACGTCCATGTGAAGAGTCGCGAGGAAATCTACTACATCGAGCGCACGCCCGCGTTCGAGATGGTGCTGAAAAACGTGGCACCGGGTGCCCGGGTTAAGCTCGGCTATGCAAAGCGCTTTCCCAAGGTCTGGAAACAGACGCTCTATTCGATGGAAATCGAAGGGCAACCCTTGATCCAACTTTTCCCATGGCGGTTGGCCGATAAGCAGCGGTACAATTGGAAGGTCACCGGTGTGGTGGCCGGCTTGTTCGTGTTTCTCGGTGTTCTCGGTTTCATCAACAAACCCCGCGGCGGTCGCAGGGTGTGATGGTTGGACGACCTGCCAAGCACAACGTTGCGCCGCTGGTAAAGCTGGGAGGAATTCTTGCCGTGCTACTGGCCGGTTTGGGGGGGGCGTTTGTGGTCACAACGCAGCCTTCCTGCACGCGGCATCCGGAAACCGCCGAGCACGTGGCCCCCGCGCGCTTGCGCGATCATGTTGAAAAGCTGTCGGTGGACTTCGCCCCGCGCAACTACAAGCGCGTCTGGAACCTGGACAAGTGCGCCGACTATATTGGCGGCCATTTCGAGCAGGCCGGCGGAAAGGTGGCCGAACAGACCTACGAGGTCGAGGGGAAGACCTATCGCAATGTGGTTGCCTCGTTCGGGGGCGAAAGCCGCTCGCGCATCGTGGTGGGGGCGCATTACGACACCTATCGGGACACGCCGGGCGCGGACGACAACGCCAGCGCCGTGGCCGGCCTGATTGAGCTGGCCTATCTGCTGGGGCGCGCCGATCTTCCGCAACGGATCGACCTGGTGGCCTTCACGCTGGAGGAGCCGCCCTTTTTCCGCAGCGGCAACATGGGCAGTGCGCGCCATGCCCATGGCTTGCGCAAGGGCGGGAAAGAGGTGGAGGCCATGGTGTGCCTCGAAATGATCGGCTACTTCAGCGACGCCAAAGGGAGCCAGCGCTATCCTTCGGCCCTCCTAAAGGGGTTCTATCCGGATACCGGTAACTTCATCGCGGTGATCGGCTCCTTGGGCGATCGGAAGCTGGCCCGCAACATCAAGGATTCGATGCGCGGCGCCACCGATCTGCCGGTGCATGCGATGTGCGCTCCCAGGGATTTTCCCGGCTTGGATTTTTCCGACCACCTCAACTATTGGAACCAGGGCTATCCCGCCGTCATGGTAACCGATACCGCCTTCATGAGAAACTTCGCCTACCATGGTTCCAACGATACCGCCGACCGGCTTGACTACGACCGCATGGCCAAGGTGGTGCTCGGCGTCTACGAAGCCGTTTTCCGCCTCGCCAGTACGGAGCCGTAAGGCGGAGCTACTCCCGGAGTACGACGATGGCGTTGAGCAACGCGTTATTAGTGGAGGCCGTGAAGCCGATGTTGAGCGTTCCGTCGCTGACCGTGGCGGTGAAGGTGCGGTCGTAGGCGACCCATTGCCCGGGAGCGGTGGCAAAGAGGTCGAGGTTTTCGAGCACCAGCGAACCCTCGATGAAGACATCGAAAATCCGTTTGTTGGCCTGGCTGAAATAGGTTTCCGCAAATTTCAGGTGGACGGTGTAGGTTCCGTTGTCGACCGGGATGTTGTAGGCACTGTGCCCGGAACGGGCATAGTTGTAGAGCAGGTCGTCGTCGGTGTTGGCGACGGCGTTGCCGGGGAAGGCGTCAGTATGTCCGCCGGTGTAGAAGCTGTCGGCCAGATAGGCGGTTCCGTCGCTTCCGGTGAAGGCCGATCCGCCGCAGTTGATGGCAACGGCGGTGGACGCCGGTGGCGGTGCGTTGGTTGCGGGCAGGATGGCAATCCGCGCATAGCGGGTAGGGTTCGTTGCGTCGGGCAGGAGCCGCACGGTGGCGAGTTCCGTTTCGGCTGACTCGGGGGCCACCGATACGGATTCCACCCAGTTGGAGTGGGTTTCCCAGACGTCCGTAACCAGGTTGGTGCTGTGCTGGACGGTGATGAGGCTGTTGCGTTCGGTGCTCCATCGGCGGTGGGTCAGCTCAAGGCCATCGCAAGTCAGCGCCAGCCACTCGCTGGAGTTGCCGTAGTCGCGGGCGAGGAAGCGGACGATGCGCCGCAAGACCTCCTTGTTGTCTTCTTCGTTGATGTCCGAGCCGGGGCCGTTGTTCCACATCGGCTGGCGGTCGAAGATGGCGACGATGTTGCCACGGCCGACGGTGCAGTGGGCGATGACCGCCCATTCCGGGTTGGAGATCGCGATGCCGCGCGTGTCGATCGAAAGGGCACTGCCCGAAACCTTGTGGGCTTCGTCGAGCGGAACCAGCGCTTGCGCATTGCCGGAGGGATCGATGGCGACCGGCGAAACGCCTTCGCCTTCGAACACGGGCTGGTCCCAGACGATGGGGTTGGGCGAATGGGGGGAGGAGGTGTAGGAACGAACGCCGCCGCCCTGGTCGACCGCGACCTCCATCCCGTAGGCGGAAAGGATATTGTTGACGGCGGTTTGGCCGGTCGGGTTTTTGATGCCGACCACGTTGTATTTTCCGCCGGCTGCCGAGTCGCTGTACATCAGGATGCCGCCGCCTGCCCGTATCCAGTCATCGAGCGCCGCCTTTTCGGGGGCGGTCCATACCTTTTGGTGGAGGCCGAACACCACGACATCCAGCGGGGCGAGGAAGGCGGCGTCGAGCAGGGTGGTTTGGTCGTAGTGCTGGGAAATCGAATAGCCTTCGGCTTCGACCATCGCCTTGAACTGCGAGCAGCCGGTGTTCCCCGCATCCGTCAGCAGCATTTGGTCGTAGGCCGCCGCCGCGCCCGAGGGAATGGTTCCATCCTCGGCCACGTCGCCATGGAGGTAGGCCACGCTCTTTGCCGAAAGTGTTTGGGCCGCAGTGAGAACGGCCAGGCTCTGGATCATCAAAAGGAATCGCTTCATGGGCTGGATCATAGCTGCTGTTTAGATCATGTACAGGCAACGGACGGAAAATCGTGGGGTCGTGCCCCGGGTGAAAAGCTTTATTCCCCGATTGCATTACCCGGGCGAAATGATAGGTTTGCGCCCGTTTTCAAAGAAAAGGAGTTCTCAAATGATTGAACCAGGAAATACTTATGTCGTAATGGGCCTGCTCAATACCGACTCGATCGCCTATGCCGCCGGCAAAATGATCGAGGATCTGGGCGGGAAGGTCATCTATACCGTGCAGAGTGAGCGCATGAAGCGCATCTTTTTCGACCGCAGCCCCGACCTGACGCAGGAGGAGAAGGACGCCATGCGTTTTGAATACTGCGATGTCACCGTCGAAAACGAAGTCCGCAACCTTTTCGCCAAGACTGGCCCGATCAACGGGGTGCTGCACTCCATCGGTTTCGCCAACCCGAAAACCTGCCTGGGCGACTCCATGTATACCCCCGCCTACGAAGACATCAAGCAGGCGTTCCACATCAGCTGCGCCTCGCTGGCCACCGTCTCGCACTTTGCCCTCGAAAAGATGGAAAAGGGCGGCTCGATCGTTACGCTCTCGTTTGAATCGCAGGTGGCCTTCCCGTACTACAACTGGATGGGCGTCAACAAGGCCGCGCTCGAAGCCCTGGTTCGTGCGCTCGCCCGGGAATACGGCCGCGAGCACGTCCGTGTGAACGCCATTTCCGCCGGACCGCTGGCCACCAAGGCCGCCAAGTCGATCCCGCACTTCGCGCACCTGGCCAAAACGTGGCGCCAGATCAGTCCGCTCCCGTGGGATGTGGTCAACGATAAGAAGGAGGTCGCCAACGCGGTGGTCTTCATGCTCGGCAAATATTCCAAGAAGATCACCGGCCAGACGATCTACGTCGATGGCGGGGCCAACAATGTGGGCGGTGTGTTGCTTCCGAGCGAAAAGCCGCTGATGCGCACCCCGGCCAAGGAAGCCGCGAAAAAGAAAACGGCCAAGAAAAAGGCTGTTGAAGACAAATAATTGAACGACTAGTGGGATGTGGGGCGTGATTGGGTTCACGTCTCACTTTTCACGTATCAGGGGAAACACCATGGGACTGAGTGTAGGCATTGTCGGACTTCCAAACGTTGGGAAATCCACCATCTTCAACGCATTGACGCGCCAGCAGAAGGCCGAGGCGGCGAACTATCCGTTCTGCACCATCGAACCGAACAAGGCCGTGGTGCCCGTTCCCGACAAGCGTCTCGACAAACTCGCCGAAATCGCCAAGTCCCAGAAGGTCATCCATGCCACCGTCGATTTCGTCGATATCGCCGGCCTCGTGAAGGGGGCCAGCCAAGGCGAGGGGCTGGGCAACAAGTTCCTCTCCAACATTCGCGAAACCGACGCCATTCTCCAGGTGGTACGTTGCTTCGACGACGGCAACGTCGTGCACGTCGATGGTTCCATCGATCCGATCCGCGACATCGAGATCATCGAGGCCGAGCTGATTATTGCCGATTTCCAGATGATGGAAAACCGGTTGGGCCGTGTGCAGAAGGCCGCCCGGGCCGACAAGGCGATTGCCGCCACGCTCCCCGCCTTCGAAGCCCTGCTCAAGCATTTGGGCGAAGGCAACATGGCCTACAAGTTCGAAGGCAAGGATTCCGAGCAGGGCAGGATCATCTTCAAGGAATCGCAGTTCCTGACGGATAAGAAGGTGATCTACTGCTGCAACGTCGACGAAGACGGCCTGCTTGAAGACAACGACTATGTAAAGTCCGTCCAGGCCTATGCCGCCGCGCGCGGCGCCGACGTTGTGAAGATTTGCGCCAAGATGGAAGAGGATCTCAACGGCATGTCCGAAGAAGAGCGCAACGAATTCCTCAAGGAGTACGGCGTAGCGGAAAGCGGACTCGACCAGATTGTCCACACCGGCTACCACACCCTCGGCCTCATCAGCTACCTGACCCAGGGGCCGAAGGAAACGCGCGCCTGGACGATCCGCCGCGGCGACACCGCGCCCCGGGCCGCCGGCGTCATCCATTCCGATTTCGAGCGCGGCTTCATCCGCGCGCAGGTGATGTCGTACAACGACTATGTTGAAAAGGGGGGCGAGGCCGCCTGCCGCGAGGCCGGCCTGCTCCGCACCGAGGGCAAGGAATACATCGTCAAGGACGGCGATGTGATCGAGTTCCTCTTCAACGTCTAGCTCTCACGTGGGGCGGGCATCCGTGCCGGCCCGCCGCAGCACCTCGTTATTTCCAGCTGTCGTAGGCGTCGTCGCCTTTGCTGGAAACATCGCCGCGCCCATTCTTGGTGATGAGCTCGCCATCCTTGTTGATGATGACCAGCATGGGAATGCCCCGCACTCCATATTTGCTCGAGAGCGCGCCTTTATGGTCGTCGCCGAAGGGGAGCGCCAGCCAGGGCATGTCCATATCCTCCATATATTCATACATGGCGGCCTTCTCCCGGTCTGAACTGACAAAGACGATCTCGAACGGTTTGTCCTTCTGCTGCATTTTCTTGTGGAACTTGACCAGCTCCGGCGTAAAGGCGCGGCAGGGCGGGCACCAGTGGGCGGAAAAATAGATGCCGATGGTTTTGCCGGCGAGGGCATCGACCGAAACCTTCTTCTTGTCGGCATCCCGGAGCTCGTCCCCGAAGAGGGCGTAGATGGCATCGGGGGCTTTCGGAACGTCCTTCACGTCCTCCGCATCCTTGGCGAACGGATTGGAGAGCGTTTGCGCCAGTTGCTGGTCTTCCATGATCAGCTTGGACCGTGGAATCCGCTTTTCCTCGCCGTCGGCGGTCCTCAGATAGACGGTGTCGTATTTGAGTTTGACGAATTCGGCCTCGAGCGTGGTTCCGGCCGTGCTCGTCCAGGTGCGCATTTCGGCCTGAGCCAGCAGGCAGGTCGTGGCAACTACGATCAGACAATGTGCTATTTTCATGATTTTCCTCGTGTTGTTAATCCCGGTTGCCATTTTTATATAATTGAACGACATGGCAAGTTAATTGAGCTTTAGGTTTCGGGTACGTTCGCCCGCTGGTGAAACCCATTGCAAATGGGATTCTTTTAAGAGGTGTGCAACCGAGGCCGGGTGGTGTGGCAACCCGTCGCCGATCATGGAAACGGTTGTTAGCATACCTTGAAAATTCTGTTTACAAGACCGGATATTCAAGGTAGGTAAAGCGTATGGTTGAACGTGCGAAAGAGTTGGCGGAACTCGGCGGACTGCTGGAAAGGCACCGCGTGGTTGGCGTCATAGGCGCTCGGCAGGTGGGTAAGTCCACCTTGGTGGCTGAATATTTGGAATCCATGGATTGCCCGACGCATGCGTTTGACTTGGAAGATCCGCAGGATATGGCGCGCCTGGCCGAACCGATGCTGGCGCTGCAGGATCTGAAGGGGCTGGTTGTGATCGACGAGGTTCAGCGGTATCCGGATCTTTTTCCCGTGCTTAGGGTATTGGCCGACCGTAGGCCGAGCCCTGCACGGTTCCTGGTTCTAGGCAGTGCTTCACCGGAATTGCTGAGGCAAAGTTCGGAATCGCTTGCCGGCCGAATATTCTACCATGAACTCGGCGGATTTTCATTGGAGGAAGTCGGCGTTGGTCTGGCAGACCGATTATGGTTGCGCGGAGGGTTGCCGCGTTCCTTTCTTGCCCGTTCGCACAAGGAAAGCTTTGAAAACCGTATTGGCTACGTACGGACCTTTCTTGAGAAGGATTTGCCCCAGTTGGGGGTCAATGTCAGCGCTGTCACCATGCGTCGTTTTTGGACAATGCTGGCGCACTGGCACGGTCAGATATGGAATTCCTCCGAACTTGCCCGGTCATTCGGCGTTGCCGATACGACGGTGCGGAGCTATCTCGACCAGCTGACCTCCGCGCTGGTGGTGCGCCAGCTATTGCCATGGCACGAAAACATTTCCAAACGCCAGGTCAAGTCGCCCAAGGTATACATTGCCGACAGCGGTGTATTGCATGCGCTATTGAATTTGCCGGAGCGTGCCGATCTGGAGGCACATCCCAAAAGCGGGGCTTCGTGGGAAGGCTTTGTGCTCGATCAGATCATCCGCCACCTGGGCGCCCGTTCGGAGGAGTGTTTTTTTTGGGCAACCCATGCCGGTGCCGAGCTTGATTTGTTGGTTGTTCGAGGTCGGAAACGCCTGGGCTTTGAGATCAAACGCACCACTGCGCCGAAGGTGACGCCTTCGATGCGTCACGCCCTGGCCGACCTGAAGCTTGACCGGCTCGATGTACTGCATGCGGGCGACCACACCTTTCCGTTGGCGGAAAACATTCGAGCAGTCTCGATCAAACATTTATTAAACGACATCGCCCCGTTGTAGAAGTGGAGAAGAGTAATGGAAGACGTGAAGCTGACCCAATATAGCCATGGCGCCGGATGCGGTTGCAAGATTTCGCCGGAGCTGCTGGAATCGATTCTGGAAACCTCGCGCCCGGCGCTGCCGCATCCCAACCTGTTGGTTGGGAACGACAGCAAGGACGATGCCGCCGCCTTCGATCTCGGCAACGGAACCTCGGTGCTCAGCACCACGGATTTCTTCATGCCGATCGTGGACGATCCGTTCACCTTCGGGCGCATCGCCGCCACCAATGCGCTTTCCGACATCTATGCCATGGGCGGCAAGCCGCTGATGGCCATCTCCATCTTTGGCTGGCCCATCAACAAGCTCCCGGCCGAGGTGGGGCGGCAGGTGATCGACGGCGGTCGCGCCGCGTGCGACGATGCCGGCATTCCGCTGGCGGGCGGCCATTCGATCGATTCGCCGGAGCCGATCTTCGGGCTGGCCGTAACCGGCATCGTCGACAACGTGAACCTGAAGCAAAACAACACGGCCGAGGCTGGGTGCGAAATGTTCCTCACCAAGCCGCTGGGCATCGGCATCCTGAGCACGGCGCAGAAAAAGGGCGTCATTGCGCCCGGCCACATCGACCCGGCGGTGGAAAGCATGTGCACGCTCAACAGGATCGGCGCGGAGATCGCCCAGCTCGATGGCGTGGTGGCCATGACGGATGTGACCGGCTTCGGACTGCTCGGCCACCTCGGCGAAATCTGCGCGGGCAGCGATATTTCGGCGACCGTGCAGTTTGACCGGGTGATGCAGTTGCCGAACGTCGGAACCTACCTGGCGCAAGGGTGCATTCCCGGCGGCTCGAAAAACAATTTCAAGAGCTACGGCCACACCGTCGGCGAGCTGACCGACGAACAGCGCGGTATCCTCTGCGACCCGCAAACGTCCGGCGGACTGCTTTGCATGGTCAAGCCCGACTCGGTCGATGAGTTTTTGGCGCTCACCTCATCCGCCGGCCTCGAACTCGAATCCATCGGCCAAACCCGTACGCGTGGTGACAAGCTCATCGAGGTTGTGTGAAACAGAATAATTATTCTGTCATCAAGTGACTGCCGAGAAGGAAGGCTTGCAAATGGCTAAAACTACGAACGATTTCCACCGCATCGTCGTCGGGGACATTCCCCTGATCGACGTGCGCGCCCCGGTCGAGTTTGCGGAGGGGGCGTTTCCCAATGCGGTCAACCTGCCGCTGATGAACGACGAGGAGCGGCGTCTCGTTGGCATCTGCTACAAGCAAAAGGGACAGGCCGCTGCAATTGCCCTCGGCCACGAACTCGTCAGCGGTGCAGTAAAAGAAGGGCGGATCGCGGCCTGGAAACAGTTTGTTGAAGAACATCCTGAAACCTTGATCTATTGTTTTCGCGGTGGACTGCGCTCCCAGCTGAGCCAGGAGTGGGCTTCAGCGGCGGTCGGTCGCGAAATCCCCCGGCTCGAAGGCGGCTACAAGGCGTTCCGCAACTATTTGATCGGCCACCTGGAGCCGGGCTGGTTGAGCAGTGTTCCCGTGGTGCTGGGTGGGCGCACCGGTTCCGGGAAAACGTTGCTGCTCCAGCGGCTGGACAACGTGGTCGATCTCGAAGCGCTGGCCAACCACCGGGGCTCCTCGTTTGGCCGGTTTATCCATCCGCAGCCGACGCAGATTGATTTTGAAGACCGGTTGGCCTGGGCGCTGATCCAGCACGAAGAAGCAGGGCATCGACTCATGGTGGTGGAGGACGAAGGGCGCCACGTCGGGAGCCGCTATATTCCGCGGCCGCTGGTGGAATATTTTTCCGCCGCGGATGTGGTTCAGCTCGAAACCCCGTTGGCGGAGCGCGTGCGGATTACCTTCGATGAATATGTTGTTTCCGCGCAGGAAAAGTTTGGTGCGGAGTTCGGCGGCGATGGGCTTGCCCGATGGCTGGAAGATATCCAAGGCAGCATTCAGCGCATCCGCAAGCGCCTCGGCGGCGAACGCCTCAAGCGCGTCAACGGGTTGCTCCAAGCCGCCTACGAACACCAGCTGGCCTCCGGCGACCCCGACGAACACAAGCAATGGGTCGAGCTGCTGCTCGTCGAATACTACGACCCGATGTACGACTATCAACTGGAGAAAAAGAAACAGAAGATTGTCTTCCGCGGTGGTGCGGATGATGTTTTTGGTTACATAACCAGTTTAGAAAAATAATTGAACAGAAGAGCGCAAAGAACGCGAAGGTTGGATCCCAGTAAAAGCCGCTTTGCGTACTTTGCGGTCTTCTGTAGAAAGTCCGTCAGAGGAGGAATCATGAAGAAGACGTTTTTAATTACGAGTGAATTTCTTGGAGTAGGTGACGATGAACTGGGTGCAACGCTCATGGGTTCGTTCCTGCGCAAGCTTTGCACGGCGGAAGCGCTCCCGAAGGAAATCATCTTCTACAACTCCGCCGTCAAACTCCTTGCGGAAGGCTCCGCCGTGCTCGACGCCATCGAGATGCTCTCCAAAAAGGGCGTCGGCCTGACCGCCTGCGGCACCTGCGTCAACTTCTATGGCCTCGCCGACAAGATGGAACCGGTCAACATGGGCGACATGGCCGGCATCATCCACGAGCTCATGGCCTCCGGGCACGTCGTCACCGTTTGAGGAACGTTCGAAAAAGGTATGTAGTCCCGCCTTCAGGCGGCCCGTCCGGTAGAGAATATGTGACGCAGGCTTTCTTGCCTGCGCAGGGCAGACAAGAATGTCTGCCCCACTAAGCCGCCTGAAGGCGGGACTACAAGCTTTTTTCCTGCCGCCAGCAGTAGAGGACGGGCACGACGAGCATGGTGATGGTCTCGATGAGCATGCCGCCGAAGGAGGGGATGGCCATCGGCACCATGATGTCGGAGCCGCGCCCGGTGGAGGTGAGCACGGGCAGCAGGGCGAGGATCGTCGTTGCGGTGGTCATGAGGCAGGCGCGTACGCGGCGGTTGCCGGCCTGGATGACCAGCTCGCGGACTTCGGCCGGGTTTTTGGGGGTGTTGTCGCGGAAGGTTTGGGTGAGGTAGGTGCCCATCACGACGCCGTCGTCGGTGGCGATGCCGAAGAGGGCGAGGAAGCCGACCCATACCGCAACGCTTAGGTTGATGGCATGCACCTGGAACAGGTCGCGCATTTCGGTGCCGAAGAGGTTGAAGTCGAGGAACCACGGCTGGCCATAGAGCCAGAGCAGGATGAATCCGCCCGACCACGCAATGAACACCCCGGTGAAAATGAGCACTGTGGTGGAGACGGACTTGAACTGGAAGTAGATGATCATGAAGATGGCGAAGAGCGCGATCGGCAGCACCATCGAGAGTGTCCGGGCGGCGCGCTGCTGGTTTTCGTAGGAGCCGGCAAAGCGGTAGCTCACCCCCGCCGGAACGTCGAGATGCTCCGCCAGGTGGGCCTGGGCGGCTTCGACCACATCGACTTCGGCAAAGCCGGGTTGCTTGTCGAACACGACATAGCCGACGAGGAAGGTGTCCTCGCTCTTGATGTTTTGCGGGCCGCGCACATATTGGATTTCGGCCAGCTCGGTGATCGGGATTTGCTGCCCGGCGCTGCCGGGCACGAGGATGCGGTCGAGCGCCTCGATGTGGTCGCGCAGTTCACGTTGATAGCGCACGCGGACGGGGAAGCGTTCGCGCCCTTCGACGGTGCTGGTGACCTTCCTTCCCCCAATGGCGATTTCAACTACGTCCTGGAATTTGCGGATGGGGATGCCGTAGCGGGCGAGCGCCTCGCGGTCGGGTACGATTTCGAGGTAGGGCTTGCCGACGATGCGGTCGGCGATGACGGCGGCGGGTTCGACCGAGGGCACCTCCTTGAGCAGTTTTTCGATTTCAAGGCCGACGCGCTCGATGGTTTCGAGGTCGGGGCCCTGCACCTTGACGCCCATGGGTGCGCGCATGCCGCTTTGCAGCATCACGATGCGCGCGGCGATCGGCTGCAGCTTCGGCGCGGAGGTGGTGCCGGGGATTTTTCCGGCTTTGACGATCTCGTTCCAGATGTCGTCGGGCGAGCGGATGTGGTCGCGCCACTGGCGGACTCTGTTGCCATCGGCGTCGATTCCGTATTCGGATTTATAGTTGATGACGGTTTCGATCATCGAGATCGGCGCGGGGTCGAGCGGCGTTTCGGCGCGGCCGAGCTTGCCGACGGCGGACTCGATTTCGGGGATCGATTGGAAGGCGATGTCCTGCTTTTCCATGATGTCGAGCACCTCGCCGATGGAGGCGTGGGTCATGGTGGTGGGCATCCAAAGGAACGAGCCCTCGTCGAGGCTGGGCATGAATTCCTTGCCGAGCGTCCGCCACGAGCCGATGCCGGCCAGCAGCAGGCCGAGGGGCGCCAGCAGGAACAGCAGTTTATGGTCGAGGCACCAGCCGAGGATGCGGGTGTAGAAATATTGGAAGATGTTGAACACGAGCAACAGGCCGCCGATGATCAATGCCACAAACAGTAGGTTCCGAAGGGGGTTGCCCATGCCGAGCGGTTCCCATTCGAGCGTGAGCCAAACGCCGACGAACAGGATGGTCAAGATGATGGGAATGAATCGCGTCCTGCGTTTCGTCGCCGTTGGTTTTGTTCTGCCAAAAAAGGTGTGTGCGAGTACGGGCAGGATGGTGAGGGCGATGATGATGGAGGCGACGAGGGCAGTCGTCTTGGTGAAGGCGAGCGGTTTGAACAGCTTGCCCTCGGCTCCGATCATGGTGAAGACGGGCAGGAAGCTGATCACCGTGGTGAGCACGGCGGTCAGCACCGCTCCGCCCACCTCGGAGGCGGCGCGGTGAACCACTTCCAGGCGGGATTCATCGGAATCGGCTTTGTCGAGATGCTTGATGATGTTTTCGCAGATGACGATGCCCATATCGACGATGGTGCCGATGGCGATGGCGATGCCGGAGAGGGCGACAATGTTGGCTTGCACGTTGAACAGCTTCATGCCGATGAAGCAGAGCAATACCGTGAGCGGCAGCATGGTGCTGATGACCAACCCGCTTCGCAGATGCATGACCATGATGAGCACCACGATGATGGTGACCAAGATCTGTTGCACGATGGCTTCGTTGAGCGTGTTGAGCGTTTCGTAGATCAGGCCGGTGCGGTCGTAGAACGGGACGACGGTGACCTGGCTCACGGTGCCGTCGGCCAGCGTCTTTTGGGGAAGGCTCCGGGCGGTGGCGGCAATTTTATCCTTTACGTTCTGGATGACCTTCAGCGGGTTGTCGCCATAACGCGCGACGACTACGCCGCCAACGGCTGGCGCACCGCCCTTGTCGAGCGCCCCGCGCCGCTGCGCGGGGCCGAGGGCAACGTTGGCCACGTGTTTGACCAGCACCGGGACGTTGTCGGCGTTGACCTTGACCACGCTGTTCCCGATGTCGTCCAACGACTGGATAAAGCCGATGCCGCGGATGAAATATTCGACCGAGTTGACCTCGATGCTTTTTGCGCCGACGTCGATGTTGGCGCCCTGGACGGCGCGGTGGATTTCGTCGATGCCCACGCCAAAGGCGCGCATGGCATCGGGATCGACATCGACCTGGTATTCGCGGACGTGCCCGCCGATGGAGGCGACTTCCGCGACGCCCTCGGCGGAGAGCAGCCAGTAGCGGGCGTACCAGTCCTGGATGGTGCGCAGCTCTTCGGGATCCCATCCGCCAGTCGGGTTTCCTGCGGGGTCGCGCCCTTCGAGGGTGTACCAGAAGACCTGTCCGAGCGCGGTGGCATCGGGGCCGAGCGCGGGTTGCACGCCTTCGGGCAGGGTGCCGGCGGGCAGGCTGTTGAGCTTTTCGAGCACGCGGGTACGCGACCAGTAAAACTCCACCTCCTCCTTGAAGATGATGTAGATGCTGGAGAAGCCGAACATGGAATAGCTGCGGACGGTTTTAACGCCAGGGATGCCGAGCAGCTGCACGGTGAGCGGATAGCCAATCTGGTCTTCGACATCCTGCGGCGAGCGCCCCATCCATTCGGTGAAAACGATCTGCTGGTTTTCACCAATGTCGGGGATGGCATCGACCGATACCGGGTAGCGCTGCAGCTCGCCGAGCTTCCAATCGAACGGGGCAACGAGGATGCCGGCAAACACAACCGCCACCGTGAACAACACGACGACCAGCCGGTTTTCCAGGCAAAAGCGGATCAACCTGCCGATTGGGGAGCGTTGTTCGGGAGTGTGGTTGCTGCTCATGGCCGCTCCTTTCGGAAGGGGAACCACGGAATACACAGAATACCTAGCGCGGCATAGCCGCAACCAAATTGTTTAGAACCACAGATTAACACCGAAGACACGAATTTTTTCACCACTGAGAACTCAGAGACACAGAGCATCCTAATCCTCTGAGCCTCTGTGTCCTCTAGCGCAGCGAGTGGTGAAAACTTGTCAGGAAAACAAGAAATTGACGGATCGTAGTACGGAAGCGGTGTGGTTTGAGGATTGGCCACAAAAGAGCGCAGAGGACACAAAAGAAACAGCAGCATAGAATCTTTGTTTTCTATGCGTTCTTTTGTGGCTAAGAAATCTGTCGTTGGGGAATTAATGTGCATGCTGGTGCTCCACTTGCTCCAGAACAACGCCTGCGGCCTGCATCTGCTTCAGGTATTTCCCGGGATCTTCCTTGAAGGTGGAGTCGCAGCCGGGGCAGCAGAAGTAGATCCGCAGGCCTTCGTGGTCGACGTAGACCTCCTTGTTGACCGGGTTGCCCATGACCGGGCAGTGGGTTTGCGCTCTTGGCTCCTGGCTCCTGAACGACATCATGCTGGGTTTGGCTTGGATCTGCAGTTCGGCGTCGAGTTTGAAGGCGCCGCGGCTGACGACGCGCTCGCCTTCTTCGAGCCCGCTTTCAACCACGTAGAAATCGCCGAGCCTTGCGCCCAACCCGACCTCCCGCCCTTCGTAGGTCGGTTTTTCCTGGTCGGGGATCTCGACATAGACGACGGCGCGCTTGCCGGTCTTCAGCGCGGCGGTGGCGGGGATAAGCAAGGGGGCGTTGGCCTCGGCGGCGGCAACGTAGCCGAGCGACTCGGCGCTGACGAGGGGCATGCCGCAGACGTCGCAACTACCGGGCCCGTCCTTCACCACTTCGGGGTGCATGGGGCTGATCCATTTGCCGGCGAGGTCGGGATCCATCACCCTCCCGCCGTCGGCGACGCGTGGGCGGGCGATGGCGCGCACGAACATGCCGGGCTTGAGGCGCCCGTCGTTGTTTTCGACCACGACGCGCACCTTGGCGGTGCGGCTCATCGGGTTGACCATGGGGGCGATGAAGGAGATGGTGCCCTCGAAGGTTTCGCCGGGATAGGCTTCGGTGGAGAATTCAACCGGGCTGCCGTAGCGCAATCCGTTGAGGTCGGATTCGTAGGCGTCGAGCAGGATCCAGACGCGGGACAGGTCGGCGATGGTGAAGAGCTTGGTTCCAGTTTCGACATACATCCCTTCGGAAATATTCCGATGGATGACGATTCCGCCGGCGGTGGCGTTGATGGTCATGTGGTCGGTGGCCGTTCCGCGTTTTTCGAGTTCCTCAATCTGTGTGGTATCGAATCCCCAGAACCTGAACTTTTCGCGGACGGCATCCACCATTTCCGGGCTTCTACGGATGGCGTGGAGCAATTCCTTCTGGGCATTCACCAGTTCCGGGCTGTAGAACTCGGCCAAATGGTCGCCTGCCCTCACCGGCATGCCGGTGTAATCCACAAACAACCGGTCAATGCGTCCGGGAACCCAGGCGGAGATGGTGGAAACGCGGGTTTCGTCGTAGTCCACCTTGCCGACCATGCGGATTTCGGCTTCGGCAAAGCGGCGTTCAACCACGGTGGTTTCGAGCTCCATCAGGCTCGCGGCATAGTCGCCAACGCGGATTTCCCGCTCACCGCCTGAATCCATTCCCGATTCGAGGGGGATGAGATCCATGAAGCAGATGGGGCACTTCCCTTGCTTTGGAAGTTGGATCTGGGGGTGCATGGAGCACGTCCATGTTTCCGGGGCGGATTGTTCCGAGGGGGGGAGGGGGTGCGAGGAAGAGGGGGTGACATAGCCGCGGATAACAAAGCCGGCGCCGAGGGCGAGGGCGATGACCAGGATGGTTCTTGCGGTCTTCATTCCTTTGCCGGGGCTTTTTCGAATTCCACGCCTTGGTCTTCGAGGCGCTTGATGTATTTGTCCGGATTGGCTTTAACCTGGTTGATGCAACCGGAACAGCAGACATAGACCCGTTTGCCCTTCACGTCGATGTACCGGTTCCTATCGATGGGCTGCCCCTTCATGACCGGGCAGGTGGTCTGTTTTTTCGGTTCCGGTTTCTTTTCTTCGCCCGCCCGGGCGGCCAATGCGAATGGTAGGGCGGCGATGGCGGTGAATGCGGTTTTTCTGTTCATGGCAGGTTTCCTTTCTATTTTTCCATCCGTTTGATGACGGTCATGATTTCTTCGAGCTTTTCGTCGATGATGTCTGCGTGCTGTTCCGCGAGTGCATCGGCGACGCAATGTTTGAGGTGCTTTTCGAGAATGATCTTGCTGACGGATTGCAGCGCCGAGCGCGCAGCCTGGATCTGGGTGATGATATCGATGCAGTATTCCCCGTCGTCGATCATGCGCTTAACGCCTTTGATCTGCCCTTCGATGCGGGAGAGTCTCGCCATGTTTTCCGAGTGGGTGGTGGTGTGGCCTTTCATCCTTCAGTCTCCGGTTGTCCAAAGCGATAGATACCCCCGGAGGGTATAATGTTCAAACAAAAACATGAGTAATAACATCGCAGAATAGGGAAATGTATTCCGGTGGCGGTTCTGCAAAAAAAACGCCGGGCGGAGCGGCGGTTCAGGCGGTGGGGGTGAACCGGCGGATTAGGAGGCGGCGTCTTTTTTACGGGCCTGGTGGAGGCCTTCAAAAAAGCAGCGGGCGTTCGTGCCGAGCGTCTGGGTGCGGTAGCCGCCTTCCTGGACGATGAGGATCGGCAGCTCCATGGCGCCGATCAGGGTGCCGTTCCTGTGGAAATCCTTGGCGACGAGGTTCCAGCTTCCCGTGGGATCGCGCTTGGCGGTATCGAGCCCGAGGGCGATGACGAGATAGTCGGGCTTGAAGGTGGCGATGCGCTTGAGGGCTTTGGCCAGGGTTTTCTGGTAGAGCTCGACGGAGCAGTCTTCCGGCAGCGGCAGGTTCATGTTGAACCCTTTGCCTTCGCCTTTGCCGGTTTCGGCGGCGTTGCCGGTAAAGAACGGGTAGGCGTAGGAGGGATCGCCGTGGATGGAGACGGTCAGTATGTCGGGCCGTTCGTAGAAGATGTCCTGGGTGCCGTTGCCGTGGTGGAAGTCAATGTCGAGTACGGCAATGCGTCCGTAGTCGGAGAGATATTCCGCGGCGGCGGCCGTGGAGTTGAAATAGCAGAAGCCGCCGAATTTGCTCCATTCGGCGTGATGGCCCGGGGGGCGGACGAGGGCGTAGCTGAGGTCGTAGTCTTCGAGCAGCATTTCGGCGGCGGTCACCGCGCAGTCGACGGCGCCGGAGGCGGCGAGGTAGGCGTTGCGGTTGAGCGGGGTGGTCGTGTCGGTGCAGAAGCAGCCGATCTGAACCTCGACATCGGTTGATTTCCGGTAGCGGTTGCGGCCGGGAAAGACGGAGGGATAGATGGATTTGTCGACCGGGAGCTGTTTGCAGACATCGTGAAGGAAGGAGAGATATTCCGGGTCGTGGATGCGGCGCAGCAGCGCGGCGGGCGTTTTGCGGGGTTCGACGCGTTCAAAGAGGCCGGTCCGGCTGATCTCCTTGAGGATCTGCGGCAGGCGAATCGGCGATTCGAGGTAGCCCTTGTCGGAGACGTGGTGGATGGCATGCCCTTCGTTGACCACCAGTGCGATGGCGGTCTTTTCGTGTTTGTGCACGGCGGCGGGCTTGGCCTTGTAGCGCGGGGCGCGGAGGATGGCGGGATCGTCGCGGAAGGATTCCACCACCTCTTCCACCTGCTCCTTGGGGACAATGCCGTGGTACTTGCGTTCGAGGATGGCGCGGACAACGGCTTGGGCCAGCGGGAGGCGCAGCGGTGCGCCGGTGTCGAGCGCGTCGTACATGAGGTAGTACAAATCCTTGTCGCCCGGCTTCACGGGCGTGTCGTAGGCGTTGTTGCAGACGGGATAGACGCCATAGCGCTCGTAAAACTTCATCCGCAGCTGATTGTTCTTGAGGGTGGCGGGGTCTGCGACCCGGTCTTCATCGATGCTGCATTCGAAGAACAGGCCGTTGACCTTCAGCTTGGCCGACTCCTCCCTGATCCGTTCGTAGAGCAGGCTGCCGATGCCGCCGCCGTTTTTCCGGGGGGCGGCGGAGATGAGTTCGAGATAGGTGACGTTGATGTCGGCCATGTGCAGCATGAGGGCAAAGCCTTTGACGTTGCCGGCGGTGTCGTCGGCGACGAACAGGACGGAGCGGTATTTGTATTTAACGGGGTCGTGCAGCTGCAGCGGGAGCTTTTCCATATCCTCGCGCCGCGCGGTGGGGAACTGTTGCTGGATGATCGCCTGCACCTGCGTAATGGCGTGGCGGTTGGCGACGGACGTGTCGTCGTAGATTTTTCGGATGCGAAACATGCTCTGTTCGTGCTGGCCGAGCGGAACCGCCCATTACTGCACGACCTCCTGGTTGGCGGGCATTCATAATCCAGCGCTGATCCGATCTCAAGGGGATAGTGCGGAATTCCAGCGCTTCGCCCGCCAGTCCCGTTCATGATGACTCCGGGGTGGAGGCCCCGGTGGCGTTGCTCAATCCGGAACGACGGGCCTTTTCCTTTTCATTTATGGATTTGTATCGGGGGCGCGGAACCGGTAGAAACACGGGTTCTTGATTTTGACGGGAAAACCGTCGGTTATCGGTTTGGGGTTATCCGTTATTAGGGGGACTCTCCAACGGATAACCAACAACCAGTAACTGACAACGGTAAAAGCGGAACTTTTATGAGAATACTATCGGGCATACAGCCTTCGGGCAAATTGCACATCGGCAACTATTTCGGGGCCATGAAGCCGTGCATCGAACTGCAGGAGCAGGGCGACGCCTACATTTTCATTGCCAACTACCACGCGATGACGACGGTGCAGGATGGCAACGCCCTGCGCGAAATGACCACCGATGTGGCCTTGGACTTCCTCGCCGCCGGGATCGATCCCGAGCGGACGGCGTTGTATCGCCAGAGCGATGTGCCGGAAGTGCACGAGCTGGCCTGGCTGCTCTCGACCGTCTGCCCGATGGGGCTGCTGGAGCGCTGCCATTCCTACAAGGATAAGATTGCTAAGGGCATCTCGCCGATGCACGGCCTGTTTGCCTATCCGGTGCTGATGGCCGCCGACATCCTGGCGGTGCAGTCGAACGTGGTGCCGGTCGGCAAGGACCAGAAGCAGCATGTGGAAGTGACCCGCGACCTGGCGGTCAAGTTCAACAACACCTTTGGCGAGGTCTTCACCATTCCCGAGCCTTCGATCCGCGAACACGTCGCGGTCGTGCCGGGCGTCGATGGGCAGAAGATGTCGAAATCGTACGACAACACCATCGAAATCTTCATGGAAGGCAAGCCGTTGAAGAAACGGGTGATGTCGATCCTGACCGACAGCAAGCAGCTGGAGGATCCGAAGGAGCCGGAAACCTGCAACGTCTTTGCGCTCTGCAAGCTGCTTTCAACGGAGGAGGAGCAGGCGGCCTTGGCGGAACGCTACCGCGCCGGCGGCATGGGCTATGGCCACGCCAAGCTGGAACTGCTCGAAAAGATCAACTCGCATTTTGCCCCGATGCGCGAAAAGCGCCGCGAGCTGGCCGCCAATATGGATTATGTGGAAGACGTGCTGAAGACCGGTGCCGAAAAGGCCTCCGTCCTCGCCCGCGAAACGCTGAGCAAAGCCCGACACGCCGTCGGCCTGCAATAGGGAATTTTCACAGGACGATTGATAACAGGACTATTCGGATGCAATGTGGAATCGTCCTGTTATCCATCGTCCTGTAAATATAATGAGTTCACAAATGGAATTAATCAAAGACGACTACAAGGTCTCGCTCGAAGTGTTCGAGGGGCCGCTCGATCTGCTGCTTTACCTGATCAAGAAGGATGAGGTGGATATCTACGATATTCCGATTGGCCGCATCACCGATCAATATATGGAATACCTGCAGTTGATGAAGGTGCTCGACCTCAATATTGCCGGCGATTTCATCGTGATGTCGGCGACGCTGATGCTCATCAAGAGCCGCATGCTGCTGCCGGTCGACGAGCGCAAGGAGCAGGAGGAAGAGGACGAGGAGGATCCGCGCTGGGATCTGGTCCGCCAGCTGGTGGAATACAAAAAATTCAAGGATGCCGCCGATTATCTTGAAGACCTTGAACTGTACCAGGAAAACGTCTTTGGACGGGAGAGCGACCATGTGGAACTGGGGGCCGCCCCGGAGATCGACATGCGCGATGCCAGCATCTTCGACCTGATCGCCTCGCTGAACGAGGCCCTGGGCCGCGTCCAGGAAGAAGACCTGCAGGAAATCTTTGCCGAGGAATACACGGTTGGCCAAAAGGTGACCTATATCGTCGAAAACCTCAAGGTGGTCAGCCGCATGTGCGTCAGCGACCTTTTCGGCGGCATGGTGTCGAGGCAGGAAATCGTCTGCACGTTCCTGGCCGTGCTGGAGCTCATCAAGCTCAACAAGATTGCCTGCGTGCAGGATGCCCACTTCGGCGATATTGTCGTGGAGCCGCGCGAACCCGATCCCGAGCCGACGCTTCCGCCGGAGGAACCGGAAGAGCCGCATCCGGAGTTTTCGCTGGGCGACGAGCGGATTGACATCGACGATGACTTCGATGAAGAGGACGAATTGGATGACGAAGACGAGGATTTCTAAATGTTTTTCGACCACGGAGACACCGCGGCGCAGGGGAAACTGGTTTTCTTTGCCCCGTGCCGCTGCGTCCCTTTGGCAAGATTGTCCTGGAGATGGATATGAGTGAAAGCACGGTAGATATACTTCCGGAGTTGAAGCAGATTGTCGGCGCCCTGTTGTTCGCGGCCAAGGAGCCGCTCACCATCAAGCGCATGCGCAAGGCCATGATTGAAACCGGGAATGGGTTTGGCGGTCCGTACGAGCAGTATGCCAAGGCGACCGACGCGCAGATCGAGGGCGCGATCGACCAACTCGTGGAGGATCTGGAAAAATCCAAGGTTGGGCTGGGCGTGGCCTTGGTTGGCGGCGCGTACCGACTGCAGAACGATGCCGCGTGCGGGCCGTTCGTCCGTGCATTGCTGGAAAAGAACCAAACCATGCGCCTCTCCAAACCGGCCCTGGAAACCTTGGCCATTGTTGCCTATCGCCAACCCTGCCTTCGTTCGGAAATCGAAGAGGTGCGCGGGGTGTCGGTGGATGCCGTGCTGCGCAAGTTGATCGATATGCAGCTGGTGCGCGTTGTGCGCCGCAGCGAGCTTCCGGGACGTCCGTGGTTGTTTGGAACCACGCAAAAATTCCTGGAACATTTTGGCATCAACAACATCGACGACCTGCCCGGCAGCCAGGAGCTGAAACGGGCCATGCCGGTGGAGGAAAAGAAAAAGGAAACCACGGAGAGCTTCCAGGAAATCGAAGAGGATTTGGCGAAGCATGTTCCGGACGAGGAGGAAAGCTCCGACGAATCAATGGCCGCGCTCGACGAAGAAATCGAAGCGGAGGAAACCGCCGTAACGACTGAAGAGTCGGAGAAGCAGGATTAAATGACCGCAAAGACGCGAAGGAGCAAAGGATCGGGAGTCTTTGTTTCTTAGCGTCTTTGCGGTCGAAATATCTACGAGGACACAGAATATGAATCTTGATCATTTGAGAAACGAAATCGACTCGCTCGATTCGGAAATTGTTAAGCTGCTCAACAAGCGCATCAATGTTGTGTTGGAGATTGGCGAGGAAAAGAAAAAGGCCGGCGCGGAGGTCTATGTGCCTTCGAGGGAACGCGCCGTATTCGAAAAAATCAAAGCCTTGAACCAGGGGCCCTTGCCGGACGAAGCGGCGCATGCGATCTACCGCGAAATCATGTCGGCCGCGCTGGCGCTTGAAACCGAAATGAAGATCGCCTATCTCGGCCCCGAGGCCACCTTCACCCACCAGGCCGCCCGCAATAAATTCGGCGTGAGCGTCGACTATATCTCGACGAGCACCATCAGCGAAGTGTTCAATTGCGTGCAGAACCGAACCGCCGACTATGGCGTCGTGCCGGTCGAAAATTCGACCGAAGGCGCCGTGACGCACACGTTCGACCAGTTCGCCACAACCCCGCTCAAGATTTGCGCGGAAATCTATCTCCCCATTTCCCTGACGCTCCTTTCCAATCAGCCCAGCAATGAGATCAACCTGATCTTCAGCAAGCAGGAGGTGTTCGGCCAGTGCCGCAGCTGGCTGACGGCCAACATGCCCAACGTAAAGCTTTCCCCGGTGGAAAGCACCACCAAGGCGGTGCAGCTGGCGATCGAAACGCCCGGTGCCGCCGCTATCGCCAGCGTCATGGCTTCGGATATGTACAACGTGGACGTGCTGGCCGAGAACATTCAGGACATGCAGGGCAACACCACCCGCTTCCTGATTATCGGGCAGGAATACAGCGCACCCACCGGCGCCGACAAAACCTCCATCGTCTTCGGCGTGAAGCACAAGGTCGGCGCGCTCTACGATGCGCTCTCCGTCTTCAAGGCCGACAACATCAACATGACTAAGATCGAGTCGCGCCCCAGCCGCAACAAGGCCTGGGAATACTATTTCTTCGTCGATATCGACGGCCATGCCGACGACCCCGAAGTGGCCCGCGCCCTCGACGAGCTCCAGGAGCACTGCACCCTCATGACCGTCCTCGGCTCCTATCCCAAGGCGGAAACCTAGGCCTGGTCGTTCCCCTTGGATGGATGCGTTCGCATGGCCGTACGCACCACCCTCCGGGGCGGCGACCCTAAAAAACGCTCTTCCGAGAACAACCCTATTTTTTGCTGAGTTTGCGGCCGAAGGTAACGCACACCGCGCCTTCGATGAAGATCAGGATTCCGAATAGGCCAAAAGGCGGCCTGGCGGCAACGAGGGCGGCAACGGCCACAATTATCAGCCCGGCCCCGTTGATCATGAACCGGTTGACATACTTTTTCGGGTCGTCGGACTCCCATCCTTTTTTCAGCAGCGTCTTTTGGCTGACATAGTGTATGGCCAGCGCGATGCAGAGGATCGCCAGCATGAGGGGGGCTGGTATATTCATGGGTTAGCTTTCACTCTTGGGTTCAACCGTCTCGGCATGGCCGAGGTTTTTCCTGGGGGCGATGATGTCGCGCACGCGGCGCTTCAGGTCTTTCAGTTCCGGCAGTCCGCGCTCGGTTTTGCGGTCCCAGACCTGTTGGCCGTTGGCGTAGATCCGCCAGATGCCGGGCACCTCGCTCGGCTTTAGCACGGCTTCGTCGATATCGCCCTCGAACGTCTGTAGCAGCTCCTGCGCGATCCAGGCCGAGCGCATCATGAACTTGCACTTCGAGCAGTATTCGACCGTTACACTCCGTTTTTCCATAAACTCGCCTCCAATTGGAATAGGCGAATTATAACCACGAAGGCACACAGAGCACGAAGGGTTATTTCCATTTTCAATCAAATGGGTGGTGGAGCTTCGTGTCCTCCGTGCCTTTGGGGTGAAAAACTTTTCCGAGGTGGAAAATGCGCTCCTTTTTGGGAATGAGCGGGTTACGGCGTTGTCTAAATAAGGCGGTCTTCTTGAGACAGGATTATCTTTGAACAGAGCCGCCCAAAGGGTAGTCTACCTGTGCAACGCGAGCGTGACGCCCGGAGGGGTGGACTGCTCGACATCTGAATAAACCTAACAGGAAAGGAAATGATGGTATGACCACATCAAAACTGACGACTCCCGCAATCCCTGTAAAAGTTCAGTTCCGGCACATGGACGAATCGAAAAAGGTGGTTTGGCTGGTGAATCAGATGATGGAAAGGTTTACAAAGTTTCCCATACGCGGCGCATCGGCCACGGTGACGGTCGATGAAACCCACCACCGCGAAAACAACGGCGTTTTCCAGGTTAAGATGAAGCTGACCATTCCCGGCGAGCGCATGTATACCGCGCACAGCTCGGAAAAAACCGGCATCCACGACGGTGTATACAGCGCCATCGCCGATGTCTTCCAAAGTATCGAGCGCCAGCTGATCAAGCGGCACGATAAGCGCTCCAGCCACCGCAACGCCAAAGCCGCATAATCCCATCTCCCCCGCAAAAAAGAGCCCTCCGGATTTCCCCGGGGGGCTTTTTGTTTGTCCGGCAAAGCCGACAAACCCGGTCGCTTGAAAGAGAGCGGCGATGCCCCGTCCGAGGGGAAATCAATCCGAATCGCAACTGCGTCGCTGGTAACGGCGGGGTGGCAACGAAGCGATAGGAAGTGGATGGTACATAGCGCAAGCGAACCAGATACGGCAGGCACGGGGCGGCGAGTGCGCAAAATAGGACGACGCCCGAATCTCGGACAGACCGTGCATGTGAGTGAGGATGGGATTATCCACTGGGATCGGTGTATTAACCGGAGAAGCCCGGCATCGTTTCCGTTTCGGCGGAATCGGCTGGCTCAAGAGGAAGCTCAAGAGCCGGGCGGTGCAGGGAGGCAGATGAACCCGTAGTAGTGATGAAGTTCCGGCCTGTGAAAGCCTGCGAGGGTGCGGAGGGTAAAACCGGGACGACCCGTTGTCTGATCGGCGGGGACGGTCGATGGCCAAAAGCGTCGGCTGGATGCGAAGGGGTGAAGTCTACTTGAAAGTCGTTGGAGTCGAAAGGAGATGGTTCTAGAGAGGCAAGCGGCTCGACGGAGTCGGCATGTGGTCTTCGGCTGACCGGGAACGGGAGGGCTGGGGGCAAACTGTGCTCAACGGAGTAGGCCGGGTGAAACCGCATAAAAGCAATCTCGCCCCGCCAACCCTACGACTGTAGTGGCAAGTGACTCTTAGAGCCACCTGCGGTTCTGGGTACCACCGCTACATTTAAGCGCTGTCACAACGTCTTCTGCTTCCTTCCGCAGCTCATTGATGGCCTTGAATGCAGCCTCGGTTTTTTCTTCAGAAATATCGCCATCCATCTTCGCCTGCTCCGCCAGATCCGATAGGGCAATAACATCAACCAGCAATAACGCTAGCTTATTGTAAACGGGGATTCATTCAGTTTATATTCCTTCATGGACTTACTCCTTTATCGTTCGCGGCGAACGCCTTTGAATTTTGTGCCATCGGATTTTTGATCCATAAAGCGACCTGTGCTGGTATCGCGCTTAATATAGCGCCCGTTTTGAGGGTTGTAGGTTTGGGTGCGTCCACGCACCGCGCCATTGCGATGCCCATCACCACTAGGTGGATTTGTAGCCATGTTTCTGTCTCCTTGCCTTGCGGCAATAGTTGTTTTTACTAGTTGAACAACAGAGACCGTCTGGTAAGTTCCTCGATTCTCAGGCGATGGAAGCTGTTCCAAGCAGCTCTGTTGCGGGCAGCCTTGTGCTGCCCTTTTTGTTTTGGCGCATAACGCACTAGGTGTGCCAGCACTCAGTACCCCCTAAATCTATAAATTCCTTTGTTATTCTCTATATTCATTTTGCGCTGAACAAATTGTGCGGGCGTGTTTGTCGCACTCTCATGGCGCAGGTGTGCCACGCTGTCCCTCCGTTAGTTTGATGATAAATTCACTCACCACTTCAGCTGTAATTCGCTCATTTATTTGTTCAATGGCCTCGGCAGCTTCCTTTGCATATTCGGGATCAAGCTTCCCGGCTTGGCAAAGTTCGAGCATGAGCTGGAGGCCCCAGTAGACGGGGATGCCGGAGGTCTTGCATTGTTTGTGCAGGGGCTTGTCACTGGTCCAGATGGCCCAGTGGTTGTCGCGGGCGATGGCGAAGCAGAGTTTGTCGACGTGCGACAGCGCGCCGCCACGGATGGAGGCTTCTTTAAGTTGCTCGTAGGTTTCTTCGACGATTTCCATGCCGAGGGCTTCGGCTTGGTCTTGGGTTAGCTGGTCAACCTCGTTGAGGATGGAGCGGGGGAGTTTGATGGGGAAGAGGTGCTCCGACACGAGCCGCAGTACCAGTGTCCGTTCGACCGAAATATAATCGATCAAAACATTGGCATCGCTAATCACGGCGGCGGGGCGGTCGGTCATCTACTTGCTTCCTCTCCGCCTTCTGTGTATTTCGTGTCTTCCGTGGTTAGACGTATTCCGTACTGTTGTCTTGCGTTCCTTTGTGCATTTTCGTGGCCGATCAAAATCACCTTTTCATTTGCAACGAAGCTGGAAACATCGTCTACATTCTTTGCGGCAAATGGGTTCACGAAACGATCTCCCACGAGTTGAGACGGGCGCGCATTTCCTCGATGCCGACGTCCAGGATTTCGGCGGCACGGCTGACGGTGATGAGTGCCTTGTCGAGTGCGTCGCGGACGAGCGAGCCCAGGCGGTCTTCCATTAGGTCGAGCGGATCGAGGTGGAGGGGTTCTTCGGTGCGGCTTGGCGGCGGGGCCGGCGAGACGCCTGCGGTACGGGGCCGGGGTGCTGGATTGAGGGGCGGCTCCTCTTTCCAGTGGAGCTTTTGGCCGTAGCGGGTCTCATAGTCGGCTCGGAATTGTTTATAGATGGCGGGGGATTCGGCTTTGCCCAGGTCGACGAGCTGATGCAGGACGGCTTGGTAGCTAACCTTGAAATGCCGCTTGGTTTTAAGCACGGCATCGACCCAATGCAGGCCGCGGTTTTCGTTCCATTCGGCAAGGAATTTCTTTTCGGGCATGAGGAAGGCGGCGGCAAAGGTATCGGCTTCGCGCTCTTGCTCGTCGCTGAGTTCGTCGGGACTTTTTCCATAGCTCTCCTTGTGCAGGATCAAATGACCAAGCTCGTGGGCGATGGAAAAGATTTGCCGCTCGACGGAAATCTTTTGGCTGGTATTGATTGCCATGGCGGGGCCGCCGTCGGCCTCGCCGATGGAAAGGCCGAAGAGTTCGGACATTTGGAAATCGAAGAGGAAGATTTTGATTCCGCTGTTTTCAAGCAGCTCGCAGATGTCGGGGACGCAATCGCATTTGGCGCCATCGCCCAGTAGCGCAGTCCGCAGTTTTTCCGCCGCGTTTTGGGGATTGGTTCCTTTACGAATGTTCGGTAGCGCAGCTCGTTTGCCGGTGCCGAGCATGGATTCGAGTTCGTTGAAGTCCTGCAGCCAGTTGCCCGCGCGTACGACCACTTGGTTCCCTTTTGCTCTTTCCTGCTCGGTCATCTCCTTATTGGCGCGGTAGCGCAGGGATTTTAGTTTGGGCAGGGGGGCGAGTAGGTCGAACGCCGGGACTTTCAACGCGGTTGCCAGCGCCTGCAAGGTTCCTTGGCGCGGATTGGCATTGCCTTTTTCCAGATTCCGGTAGGCCACGCGGCTGATCCCGGCGGCATCGGCCAGATCCTGCTGGGTCAGGCTGTTCAGTTTGCGCAGTCGCATCAGATTAATCGCCAGTTCGTTCATGGTTCCGTCCCCTCGGGCTTGGTTGAGCGTAAAATGGCAAAACTTATCAAAATGTCAAAACAAATTTAAAATGACAAGTAAAGGGGCTTTGTGGAGCGGGCTTTCTTGCCTGCTCTGGGCAGACTGGAAAGTTGGCCCCATGTGGTGTGCCATCGTGTCCCATGTGTGACACGGGGAGGGGCGGAAGTGGGACATGTGGCGCAGTTTCGCTCTGGGCCATACTGTTTTAAGTTTTGGGTGGTTAAGTTTTAAGTCCTTTGTTTGCAGTGCCTAACGACTCACGCACTACGCATCACGTCGGGTGGCACACCCGTTGCTAAAGGGGGCGTGTCACAAACGACACCATTTTAAATTAGGAGACTAACAATGAGCACAGCAGGATCTAAAGTATTGGGTATCGACCTCGGTACCACCAACTCGTGCATGGCGGTGATGGAAGGCGGCGAGCCGACCGTTATCCCGAATGCGGAAGGCGGACGCACCACGCCCTCGATCGTGGCTTTCACCAAGAGCGGTGAGCGCCTGGTCGGCACCGCGGCCAAGCGCCAGGCGGTAACCAACCCGCAGCACACGATCTTTTCGATCAAGCGCTTCATGGGGCGCAAGTTCGATGAGGTGGAACACGAAATCCACCTCGTTCCCTACAATGTGGTAAAAGCCAAGAATGGCGACGCGCATGTTAAGATCGACGACAAGGTCTACAGCCCGCCGGAAATTTCGGCGATGATCCTTCAGAAGTTGAAGGCCGACGCGGAAGCCTATTTGGGCGAAACCGTTTCGCAGGCGGTCATCACCGTTCCGGCCTACTTCAACGATTCGCAGCGCCAGGCCACCAAGGACGCCGGCAAGATTGCCGGACTTGAAGTGCTGCGCATCATCAACGAGCCGACCGCAGCCTCGCTGGCCTATGGCCTCGATAAGAAGTCGGAAGAAAAGATTGCGATCTACGACCTCGGTGGCGGTACGTTCGACGTGTCGATCCTCGATATCGGCGACGGTGTGTTCGAAGTGACCGCGACCAGCGGCGACGGCCACCTGGGTGGCGACGACTTCGACCAGAAGATCATCGACTGGCTCGTGGCCGGCTTCAAGGCGGAGCAGGGCATCGACCTTTCCGCCGACCCGATGGTGCTGCAACGCCTGAAGGAAGCGGGGGAGAAAGCCAAGTGCGAACTTTCCAGCTCGCAGTCCACCGAAATCAACCTGCCGTTCATCACGGCCGATGCTTCGGGGCCCAAGCACTTGAACGTGACCCTCTCCCGCGCCAAGCTCGAAGAACTCTGCGACGACCTGATTACCAAGGCCATCCAGCCGGTTCGCTCTTGTTTGGCTGACTCAGGCCTGAGCGCTTCCGAAATCAACGAAGTCATTCTCGTTGGAGGCTCGACCCGTATGCCGAAGGTGCAGAATTCCGTTAAGGAAATCTTTGGCCAGGAGCCGCACAAGGGCGTGAACCCGGACGAAGTGGTATCCATCGGGGCCTCCATCCAGGGCGGCGTTCTGAAGGGCGAAGTGAAAGATGTCCTGCTGCTCGACGTGACTCCGCTGACGCTGGGTATTGAAACCATGGGCGGCATTTCCACCCCGCTCATCGAGCGCAACACCACCATCCCGGCGAAGAAGAGCGAAATCTTCTCCACCGCCGCCGACAACCAGCCGGCCGTGGAAATCAAGGTGCTGCAGGGCGAGCGCAAGATGGCCAACGCCAACAAGACCATCGGCAGCTTCAACCTTGACGGCATTCCTCCGGCACCGCGCGGCACGCCGCAGATCGAAGTGACCTTCGATATCGATGCCAACGGCATCGTGAAGGTGAGCGCGAAGGATCTCGGCACCGGCAAGGAGCAGCACATCACCATCACCAACTCGAGCGGCCTGTCCGATGAAGAGATCGATGCGATGATGAAGGATGCCGAAGCGCACGCCGCCGAAGACGAAAAGTTGAAGGGGCAGATCGACTTGAAGAACCAGGCGGACTCCACCGTCTTCCAGACGGAAAAATTCCTGAAGGAAAACGCCGACAAGGTTTCGGCGGAACAGAAGGCGGAAGTCGAAGCCGCGATCGAGCCGGTGAAGAAGGCGATCGAAGCCGAAGACTACGAAGGCATGAAGACCGCCCTCGACGCCCTCAACGAAAAGATGCAGGCCGCGGCGACTGAAATGTATGCCAATGCCCAGCCAGGGGCCGACGGGGCCCCGGGAGCGGATGCCGGTGCATCGGCGGGCGGCGAAAAGCAGGCTTCCGATGTTGAGGAAGCCGACTTTGAAATGGTCGACGAAGACGAGAAGAAGAAGTAGAACGTTCAACTTCGAACTCTGAACATCTTAAGGTGTTCAGGGTTGGCAGTTCGGAGTTCGATGTTCGAAGTTCAATTTATTAGTGGCGGGCGACCGCTGAAAATCTAAAACCTAACAAGGAGAGATAGTTCCATGAAGATTAAACCATTGGGTGAACGCGTACTGGTTGAGCCGGTGAAAGAAGAAGAAGCTGTTAAGGGCGGTATCATCATTCCCGACAGCGCCAAGGAAAAACCGCAGGAAGGCAAAGTGATTGCCGTCGGCACCGGCAAGATCGATAAGGACGGCAAGAAAGTCCCTTTCAATGTCAAGGTTGGCGATATCGTGCTGATGCCGAAATACGGAGGAACCGAAGTCAAGGTTGACGGCAAGGAATATCAGATCATGCGCGAAGACGATATCCTCGCGGTAATTGGATAAATCAAAATTCTAATTTCCAATACCTAAATTCTAAACAAATCCAAAAGGCCAATTTCCAATGTTCGGAAACAAGGGTCTTGGATTTTGAGCTTAGTGATTGGGATTTGTTAATCGACGAAGGAGATTAAGATTATGGCTAAACAGATTGTATTTGATGTAGAAGCTCGCGACGCGCTGTTGCGCGGTGTTGAAAAGCTGAGCAACGCAGTGAAGGTTACCCTCGGCCCGAAAGGCCGCAACGTGATTCTCGATAAGAAATTCGGTTCCCCGACCGTCACCAAGGACGGCGTTTCCGTTGCGAAGGAAATCGAACTCGAAGACCCCTTCGAAAACATGGGCGCGCAGATGGTTAAGGAAGTGGCCTCCAAGACTTCCGACATCGCCGGCGACGGCACCACCACGGCAACCGTTCTGGCTGAAGCGATTTATCGCGAAGGCCTCAAGAACGTGACCGCCGGCGCCAACCCGATGAGTCTCAAGCGCGGCATCGACAAAGCCGTCGAAGCCATGGTTGTCCAGCTCGGCAAGCTCAGCAAGACGGTCAAGACCAGCGAAGAGGTTGCCCAGGTCGGCACCATCTCGGCCAACGGCGACGAAACCATCGGTAAGATCATTGCCGAAGCCATGGAAAAGGTCGGGAAGGACGGCACCATCACGGTTGAAGAAGCCAAGTCCATCGAGACCAGCCTCGACGTGGTTGAAGGCATGCAGTTCGACAAGGGCTATCTTTCCCCCTATTTCGTGACCGACGCCAATACCATGGAAGCGGTTATGGAAGATCCCTACATCCTGCTCTTCGAAAAGAAGGTTTCCAACCTGCAGGACATGTTGCCGTTGCTCCAGAACGTGGCAAAGACCGGCAAGCCGTTCATGATCATCGCCGAAGACATCGAAGGCGAAGCACTCGCTACGTTGGTGGTCAACAAGCTGCGCGGCACCCTGAACGTCTGCGCTGTTAAGGCGCCCGGCTTCGGCGACCGTCGCAAGGCCATCATGGAAGACCTCGCGGTCCTGACCGGCGGCAAGTTCATCACCGAAGACCTCGGTATCAAGCTCGAAACCGTATCCATCGACGACCTCGGTTCCGCCAAGCGCATCACCGTGGGCAAGGATGACACGACCATCGTTGAAGGTGGCGGAAAGGTTGCCGCCATCAAGGCGCGCATCGACCTGATCCGTCGCCAGATCGAAGAAACCTCCTCCGACTACGATCGCGAAAAACTGCAGGAACGTCTGGCCAAGTTGGCTGGTGGTGTTGCGGTCATCAACGTTGGCGCGGCTACCGAAGCTGAAATGAAGGAAAAGAAAGCCCGTGTTGAAGACGCACTGCACGCCACCCGCGCCGCAGTTGCCGAAGGCATTGTTCCCGGTGGTGGCGTTGCCCTGATCCGTGTTCAGAAAGCGATCGACAAAATTGACGTTGAAGGCGATGAAAAGATCGGTGCAGACATTGTTCGCAAGGCGATCGAAGCACCGCTTCGCCAGTTGGTGGCCAATGCCGGTGAAGAAGGTGCCATCGTGGTGCAGGAAGTCAAAAAGAGCAAGCAGAGCATGGGCTACAACGTGGCGACCGGTGAATATGTCGATATGATCGCCGCAGGCATCATCGACCCGGCCATGGTCACGCGTTCTGCCCTGCAGTTCGCGGCCTCCATCTCCGGCCTGCTGCTGACCACCGAAGCGATGATCACCGACCTGCCGGAAAAGGCAGCCCCTGCAATGCCCGACATGGGCGGCATGGGCGGTATGGGCGGCATGATGTAGGAAAAAAACGTTGGAGTGCTGCGGCTCGCAGCCGCTTTTAAAAGCGCAGTCGAGCCTGCGCACTCCAAGGTGCATATCCGCTCCCTTCCAGGGGAGCGGATTTTGTTGTAAATGGCGTTTGACGCCAAGGGGTTGGGTGCTATACTACGCGCCGATTTTTTTTACATTTATTAGAATTCCGTTTAAACGGAATAAGGCAAAGCACTTGCGCGGAGCAAACTATATATGAACATGGAATACTTGAGCACAGCCGAAGAAAAGATCCCGAATACCCCGATGTTGGTCAACCTGATTTCCTACCGTACCCGCCAGCTGAACAGCGGTGCACGCCCGATGGTGAAGAAAGACCATCCGGAAATGGATAACCACGATCTGGTGCTGAAAGAGATTGCCAACGGTCTGCTGACTGCGGAAATGAACTTCACCCAGGAAGAGTCGGAAGTTCCCGGTCTCGACTTCGACGCTTCAATCCTCCTCTAGAGGGAAGCTCGAAATTCGAATCTCAAAAGCCCAAGGCATCCCTGTTTTGGGCTTTTTGCTTTTGTGGTTTTTGAATTGGGTTAGAATTCCGTGCTTCGGATTTTGAATTTGGTTTCTCTATGGCGGGTAAAAACAAAAAGAAAAAGAACGATCCTGGTGCAGGGGTGCTGGCCACCAACCGCAAGGCGCTGCGCGATTTCCATATCCTGGAAAAGATCGAGGCGGGGATTGTACTGTCCGGCACCGAGGTGAAATCGGTCAAGCAGGGGCATGTCAGCATCCAGGAGGGCTACGTCCAGGTCGATGATCATATGGAAGCCTATCTGGTGGGCTGCACCATCCAGCCCTACGACCACGGCAATATCTTCAATCATGACCAGACGCGCGCTCGCAAGCTGCTCCTTCATCGCAAGGAGATCGAACGGCTATATGGAAAAATCCGCGAAAAGGGGCTGACCATTGTTCCGTTGAAAGTCTACCTGGTGCGCGGAAAGGTCAAGATCCGGATTGGGCTGGCCAAGGGCAAGAATGTGGTCGATAAGCGGGAAACGCTCAAAAAACGTGAATCCGATCGCGACTCGCAGCGCGCCATGCGCAATCACAACAGTCAGTAGGGAAAAGCAGGTGCCACCCCTTCAGGGGGCTGGCAACCTGAAGGGATGGGCCTCCTCCCGACGAGCGGGGCGTTTGTGTCGGAGTTCCCCTATGAAAGGGGGGCTTTGGAAACTCCCTCGCCGGTTTTACATGTTCCCGGTCGCAGGAATGCCACCATTTTTCCGCGGGTGAATATCTTACTTGCATAAGTGTGATATTGAGACCTGCCCTTGCTGGCTGTGATCTAGCGGGTTTTCACACTTATGCAAGTATGATGTTTGTCTTGGTTCCTGTAACTGCATCCCCATGGGGCGCCGTTCCCTATCTGATGGTTCCGTGGCGCCGGTGTGCCCGTGTTGGTTTTCGAAAGCAAGGCTTCCCTCGCTCAAGTAGCGCAAGGCTTGCGTCGGCTGCCACCGGAGCGGGAGCAGTCTCCGGACAGCACGTCCAACGAGTCGATCCGGAGATGGACGGCGTGGTCGTCCGGGATCCCCGTTGGGCAAGTCGGGTGGCAGGTTCCTTGTTACAGCTGTTTGACGGAGTCCCGCGTGATCAGCTCGGATGGGATGACGAGCTTGCGGAGCGGGGCGTTGGGGTCGCCGATGCGCCGAAGGATGGTTTTTGCACCTTCCACGCCCATTTGTTTCCGGTCGATTCGGATGGTGGTGAGCGGCGGGTGGGTTTTTTTTGAAAATTCGGTGTCGTCGAAGCCGGTAATGCTGATTTGTTCGGGGACGTTGATTCCGACGGCAAGCAGCTTGTTCATAATGTCGGCGGCCATGTCGTCGTTCACGGTGCAAATGGCCGTAACAGGATCGTTTCCGTTGATGCGGGTAATAATTTCCTGGGTGGCCTGGTCGTTGGTCTTGACCTTAAGCACTTCCGTTTCCAGTCCGAGCCGGCGGGTTTCGGCTTCGAATCCCATGCAACGTGAGATTTCGTTATAGTTGTCGAATGCATGCCGGAGCATCAGCATGTGCTTGTGCCCCTGTTTGTGGAGGTAGGAGACCATGTCGATCATGGCGCGGAAGCCATCGGATGTGACGGAATCGACGGAAACCCCGGAGATGTCGGTGTCGAGCAGCAGGAAGGGGAGGTTGACCTCGCTCAGTTTCTGTTTAAATTCCTCGGGGCAGCCTCCCATCAGGATGACGCCGTCGACGTTGCCTTCGCGGATAAACTTGGGTAGTTCTTCTTGCTGGGTCGAGATGTCGTATCCGGCCAGCAACAGGTTTTGGTTGGCCAGGGTGAGTTCTTCTTCGAGCCCTTCCATGATTTCTGCGTAGAATACGTTGCGGAAAATGTGCGCGCAGGAAGGATAGAAGAGGATGCCGATGCTTTCGGTCTTGCGGCTGCGGAGGTTGCGGCCGGCGGCGCTGGGGAAATAGTTTAGTTTCTTGCACGCTTCGCGCACCCGCTTCTGGGTGGCCTTGCCGATCCTCCCGCGGTCGTTGAGCACGCACGATACGGTGGCGATGGAACATTTGGCTTCGTGGGCAACGTCTTTGATATTCGCGGGTTTTGTGCTCATGGTGATTTCCTGTTGATCTCGTTATTTCGCCAAATATGGGTTGGTAAACAGGTTTTATCAAACCGAAAAAACGTTTTTCACCGTTGATCTGGTTGGCGGCAGTAGTAAAAAATACTAGTGCAAGGGTTGACAGAATCTAATCGCCAGCTAATGTGTGACCATTATACATGGGGTTTTAGGAGGAAGAACCGTGTTAAGAGGATTGCGCATTATAGGATTGGTTGTGTTTGCCTTGTTGGTGGGTTTGGCCGCCAACACGTTATGGAAAATGCACGAAAGTGGCGAATTGCTGGACCAATACAACAGCCGCCGCAAAGCGAACATCACGATGTTGGCTTTCTCCGTTGTTGCGGTTGCGGCCCTGGGTGGTTTCGAGCTGTCGCATATCAGGAATCTTTCCAATAGGCGTCATTATGGAAGAAGGCGCTTCCATGATGAAAAGGAAGAGGTGACCGATGGGCTGGATTCCACTTCCATCTACGCCGCACCGAAAACCATGGATGATTGGCAGGGGCGGCGAACGCGTACTCCGAAATCGCGCCATGCCCCGCCGAAGGAGATGATTGGCCTGTGGATGGGCATGTTGCGCATTTGCTGTATCGTTATGCCTTTGGTCTACATCGGCTTGCTTGCCCGCAGTTTGCTCAAGCGGGTTGAAATGGCGGAATTTGCATGGCTGCTGCCCGCGCTGTTTGGCGGATTGGTCATCATTTCGATCGTTGCGGCGGTCGGATTGTTCGGAAAGAAGACCTGGGGTGTTGGATTGGGCTATTTCCTCGCCATCTGCAATCTCATGGTATTTCCCTTTGGTACGGCCATGGGGCTGTTCCTTTTGCTGGGGCTGGTGGGGGCATCGGCGGAATTTGCCGCCCCCGAACGCGAGAAACGCCGCAAGGCCCGCCGCAAGGCGCAGGCCGCATTGGTTTAGCGCCGGGCTGCGCATCTCAAACCTTTTCACGGTGGATATTCCACCGTACTTTTCCATGTTAATTTCCTTTCTGTTCGCTCCCTCCCATGGTTATGTTTACCCTTTTATTCTTATGAAGGGGAACACGCATGCCGAAGTTGAAGAACTTGATTCAAGTAATGGGATTTAAGGGAAAAGCCAAACACTATGCCTATGAGGTTGTCGGTTATGATATTGGCAATGGTCAGAAGGCATTTTTGGCGGACTGGAAACACCCCGCCATGGTGCTGGAGGGCATAAGTTCCGGCCTTGTTGATGGATATCGGGAATTTGTCAAGGAAGGCGACTTTTGCATTGATATCGGTGCACATTGCGGCGATACGACAGTGCCGATGGGAATTGCGGCGGGGAAGGCAGGTTGCGTTCTTGCGTTGGAACCCAATCCCTACGTCTACCACGTTCTGGAAAAATCAATTCGTGCCAATTCCGGTTTGGTCAATATCAAGACCATCATGGCTGCTGCCGGGGCGCAAGAGGGTTTCATGGAGTTTGAATATTCCGACCCGGGATTCTGCAACGGGGGACGACACGAGGGGATTTCGGCTCTAAAGCACGGGCATGCGTACAAGCTGGAGGTTTTTGCCGTAAACCTTCAAAACGAGCTTCGGTCTGACTTTGCCGAATATCTTCCCAAGCTGAGTTTCATCAAGACGGATGCGGAGGGTTACGATCTCTATGTCCTGCGGTCGATCGAGGAAATCATCCGAGAGTTCAGGCCCGTAGTGAAGACCGAGATTTTCAAGAAAACAAGCAAGCAGTATCGGGCGGATGTCCTGGAGTTCTTCCGTCAGATGAACTACACGGTTCGCAGGGTTGTGGAGGAGCCGCTGGTGGCCGGCGATGAACTCACCACGGAAAACCTTGCGGCAGGAACGCATTACGACATTATTGCTTTGCCCAATTAGCGCCGGGCTTCCTTGAACTGGGCTTCAATCTCGGGCGTCGGTTTTTTCCCGAGCAGGCTGACCAGCACGATCAGCAGAACCGATGCGGCAAAGCCCGGAACGATTTCGTAGAGATCGAACAAACCACCCTTCAACTGCTTCCAAACCAATACCGTGATCCCTCCGCCGATGATGCCGGCAATGGCGCCGTCGCGCGTCATGCGCTTCCAGTAGAGCGAGATGAGCACCAGCGGCCCGAAGGTGGCGCCGAAGCCCGCCCAGGCGTAGGAGACGAGATCGAGCACGCTGCTGTCGGGTTTGAGGGCGATGGCGCAGGCCACTGCCGCCACGCCGATCACCGTTCCCCGGCTCACCCAGACCAGCTCTTTGTCGGAGGCGGAGGGGCGGATGATGACCCGGTAGAGGTCTTCCGTCAGGGCGGATGAGGTGACGAGCAACTGCGAGTCGGCCGTGCTCATGATGGCCGCCAGTACCGCCGCGAGTAGGATGCCGCCGACGATGGGGTGGGTCAATTGGTCGACCAGGATCATGAACACCTTTTCCGAGTCGGAGTCCGAGAGCGTTTCCGGCAGGAAGATCCTGCCGGCCAGGCCGACGAGTACCGCGCAGGCCAGGCTGACGATCACCCAGATCATGGCGATCCGGCGCGCGGGTTTGATTTCGTCCGGCGAGCGGATGGCCATGAAGCGGGTCAGGATGTGGGGCTGGCCGAAATAGCCCATGCCCCAGGCCATCAGCGAGACCACGGCGATGGTTTTAAGCGGTTCCCCTCTGCCGTTGGTGAAAACATTCAGGAACCCGGCATCGACTTCCCGCAAGGCATGGGCGGATTCGGCGAAACCGCCGGTGGCGTGCAGGGCCAGCATTGGAACCGTGATGATGGCGAAAAACATGATGATGCCCTGGAAAAAGTCCGTCCAGCTCACCGCCATGAAGCCGCCCAGCGCGGTGTAGGAAATAATCACCACCACACCAATGAGCAGCGCGCTGTGGTAGGGCAGACCGAAGATCGATTCGAACAGTTTGGCGCCGGCCACGAAGCCGGAGGCGGTGTAGATCAGGAAAAAGACGAGAATGAATACGGCCGAAAGGGTGCGCAGCAGCCGGTTGTGGTCGTGGAAGCGGTTGGCGAAATAATCCGGCAGGGTGATGGCGTTGCCGGCAATCTCGGTGTAGCGGCGAAGGCGCCGCGCCACGAAACGCCAGTTAAGGTAGGTGCCAACGCCCAGCCCCAGGGCAATCCAGGCCGCCTCCATGCCCTGGAGATAGGCATAGCCAGGAAGACCGAGCAGGAGCCATCCGCTCATGTCGGACGCCTGCGCACTCATGGAGGTGACCCACTTGTTGAGCTGCCGGTCGCCGATCAGATAGTCCGAGAGCGATTCGTTTCGTTTGTAGAAATGGGTGCCCACCGCCAGCATGAAGCCGAGGTAGGCTAGGAACGTAATGATGATGCTCAGGTTTTCCATGGGGTTAACGAGTAATGCGTAATGCGTATCTTTGCGAGCGAAAACCCGCTGATTGGTTCCGCCGATGTCCAATGCATCGTTTCTGAATTCCGGATTTGCCGTACGTGTTTCGCTTTTGCTATTCTGTTATCGATCTTTTCAGAGGGATTTAAGATGGACGAGCCAATCGATTTAAGAAATGCCGATACCATCCCTTTAGGCCAAGGGGAAATCAAAGGCTATTCCCTTGCGGCAGGGGATATGCTGGGTCAATACTGCGTGGTTGGCGTTCTGGGCAAGGGCGGCATGGGGCAGGTCTACAAGGTGGTGCACACCACGCTCGGTCGCCATTATGCCCTGAAGCTGTTGGCCGAGGATTTTGGCCGTTTTTCCTTTGCTCTTCATCGTTTCCGGCGCGAAGCCAAGGTCATGGCCAACATCGAGCATCCCAACATTATCCATGTCGATGAATTCGGCCAAACCGATGGTCGCTATTGGCTGAGGATGGAGCTCGCCGAAGGAATCGATGGAGCCGAGGAATTCCAGGCAGGAAATGTCGAGACACAGACGGAACGGATTGTTTCCTTGTCGGATCTGGCAAAGACGATGGGCGGGAAGGTGCCGCAGGAAATGCTGCTGCCGATCCTGGTCCAGATTTTGGATGGCTTGGACTATGCCCATGCCCGAGGCGCTGTCCATCGCGACCTGAAGCCGGCCAATATTCTTTTTTGCGGGAAAAATGGTTCTGTGCCGCATGTTAAGATCACCGACTTTGGTTTGGTCAGGTTGTTAGGCGAGGAATGGTTGAAGACGATGATGGTGCCGGGGGGACGGCGTTCCATGTCGGGCATCGACCACCCGGCCATGGATCTAGATACGGCGACGACCTCCTCCGAGCCGTTGCTTGGTACCTATAGGTATATGAGTCCCGAACAAAAGCGCGGAGAAGAGGGCGACGAACGCTCCGACATCTATTCCATTGGTCTCATTATCTACTATTTGTTGACGGGCGAGGAGTTGGGCTTGCGTACGCCCTCTCAGCTCGACTCCTCCATCGACCCCGCATGGGACGCTTTGGTGTTCAAGGCGCTTGAAAACCACCCCGATAAACGCTTCCAAAGCGTAAGCGAAATGATTGCGGCGCTAGGTGGCCTGGAGCGAGGGGAAGAGCAACGGCCGATCCCGGTTACGGGTGAGGAGGCGCAAGGCAATGAAGAGTCGAGTGTGGCGGAAGACGAAGCGCCTTCATGCCCCTCGGTGCAGGGATCAAGCGCAGGCGGGGGCTCGACGAAAGAACCGTCGACGGCGTCCCCCACCAAGCCAAAGGGCACGTCGTCCAGGGCGAAGCACCAGCGTCCGAAAGTGATGCCCGGCTTATTGATCGCAGTTGCAATTTACGTCGGTGGTTTTCTGCTGATCAGGCACAACGCCGCCGAAACGCCACGGGTTGAACATGCGGGGCAGGCTAGGCAAAACTTTTCCCTCGATCTCGGTGGCTCGCAAAGAATGGAGTTTGTCTGGATTCCTGCCCTCAATGGCTGGGCAGGAAAATATGAGGTTACCAATGGCGAATACCGTAGTTTGGTTCCCCGGCACGATTCCGGTAAATGTGATGAAGGTTCTTTGGATGGGAACCGTCAGCCTGTAGTCGAGGTGAGCTGGGACGACGCGCAAAAATTCATCCGTTTGATAAAGGACAGTCATGGTCTGCCGGAGGGGTATGATTTAACCCTTCCCTCTCGGGAGGAGTGGATGAAGGTGGCGCAGTGCGGTGATAGGAGCCAGCAATACCCCTGGGGTAGTGGTTGGCCGCCGAAGAATGGGAATTACGCTGCCGTTGGCTTTTGGGATCAATTTCCGGCGACGTGTCCGGTGGAAGATAGCGGACGTAACATATGGGGCATGTATGGTGTTGGGGGCAACGTGTGGGAATGGACGAGGGATAAGGCTGGCTTTCGCAAATACATTATTTGCGGAGCGTCCTGGGGCGATAGCGACAAGGAACGTTTGCGTTGCACTGGCGGCGGCGGAGTTCCGTTTGTTGGACGAAACAACATCGGATTTCGATTGTTTTTACTCCCTCTTGGCGATGAATGGACGCTGTAGGTATACGTTTTTTAGTTCAGCCCCAACTTAGAGGCAAGATGGGTTGCTTTTAGGTGGATCGGGGATTACGTATTATGTTTTACGAATCACGGAGACATTCATGACCAAGCAAACCAAGCAGTTTCTCGCCGATCTCATCAATAGCATCAGCCCGTCGGGCTATGAAGCCCCCGTGGCCAAGGTCTGGAAAGTCGAAGCAGGGACGTTTGCCGCCAAGGTTTGGACGGACACCCACGGCAATTCGCACGCCATCGTGAATCCGGGGGGCTCGCCACGCGTCATGTTTGCCGGGCACTACGACGAAATCGGCTTCCAGGTTTCATACATCGACGAGCAGGGGTTTCTTTGGATCCAGGCGCTGGGCGGCTGGGATCCGCAGATTGCCCAGGGGCAGCGGGTGCAGATCATGACGAAAAAGGGCATCGTTCGCGGAGTGATCGGCAAGGTGGCCATCCACATGCAGACGCCGGAGGATCGCAAGAAGGTTTCCGAGGTGAAGGATCTGTGGGTGGACATCGGTGCGAAGGACCGGAAGGATGCTGAAAAGATGGTGGAGGTTGGCGATCCGCTGGTGGTGGCCTACGGTTTCGAGGAGCTGGCCAACGGCCTTGCCGCCGGGCGTGCGTTCGACGACCGCGCCGGGGCATTCGTGGTGCTGGAAGCCGCGAAGCAACTTGCCAAGCTCAATCCGAAGGCCGAGATCCACGCGGTTGCCACGGTTCAGGAGGAGATTGGCCTGCGCGGCGCCCGTACCGCCGCCTACGGCATCGATCCGGATATTGGCATTGCGGTGGATGTGACTTTCGCGACCGACCACCCGAACATGGGCGAAGCGATGAAGCGCAAGAACCTGATCGAACTCGGCAAGGGCCCCGTCATCACGCGCGGCCCCAACATTAACTCCAAGCTGTTCGAGTTGCTGGTCAAGACGGCCAAGGCCGAAAAGATTCCGTACCAGATCAATGCGGAGCCGCGCGGCACCGGCACCGATGCCAACGCCATCCAGCTCAACCGGGCGGGGGTGGTTTCGGCTCTCGTGAGCATTCCGTTGCGCTACATGCACAGCCCATGCGAGATGCTCAGCCTCAACGATCTGGAGCTATGCGCGAAATTGCTGGCCAAGACGGTGGAGAAAATCACGCCGCGCACCAACTTTGTGCCGTTTTAGTGAGGAGTGACGATTGAGACGTGACGAATACCAAATTAAACTGATTCGTTTTTTTTACCACAGAGGGCACTGAGGCACAGAGGAGCGGGGTTGCTTTCTCTTTGCCTCCGTGTCCTCTGTGGTGAGACCATTCAAGTTAAGTTCCTATAATGCATTTCAATCGTCACGCCTCACGCCTATTGCCGAATCACCTTCAACGAGCTGATGGCACCGGTGAATCCGGTGGTGGTTGAGCCGGGCTTGTTCTTTAATACGGTCGGTAGCGCCTGGTGGTTGCCGATCCGTATGTGCATGTTTTCGCCCTTCAGCGGCGCATCGAGATCGAGCTTGGCCACCATTTTCCGGTTCAGCAACAGGTAGGCCTTGTCCTTCTTGATACGCAACTCGATCGTGACCCACTGGTTGCGGTATTTGTTAATCCCGAGATAGGTGCCTTCCTGGAGGGTCATGGCAATGTGGCTCGTGCGCACGGTGGCTTGGACGGTGTGGTCTTTGATGTAGATGGCATATCCGTGCTCATCGTTGCCTTGGGAGAGCACCAGCCCGTCGGTCAGCACGAACGCGCGCACCGTGACCACCCACTCGCTCCCGTCCGGATCGAGCAGCGAGCTGTGGGGGATGGAGAGTCCCTGGCCGGATTGGATGGCCAGCATGTAGCGGTGATTCGCCCATTCCATGCCGAGCTCGCCCTTCGGGACGTGCAGCGGATAGAGCGACTTGTTCGGGATCAGCCCGTCCTGCACGTTCTGGAAGTCGAGGTTGAGCATCAGCCCAACCGGCAACTTCTTTTCTGCAAGGGCCACCGACGAGGCCAGAGCAAGGGCGATCAGGATTTGCGTAATTCGTTTCATGGTTCTGGTTATTGGTTCCCGGTTAATCAATTTGCATATTATGGCTATTGCGGTTCGTTTGAAAGTGTTGGGTTGCACTCTTTTTACAAGGCCCATTCCGCCCGTTCGAGCACCCGGGGGAAACCATTGCATCGGAATATTTTTTCTTATTAAAGGTGGTACTTGGCTGGTGAATCTGGATTGCTCCACGGCATGAATGAAACGCACTCCATTCCAAATACGCTTGTTGGCGGTAGAGCATGAGGCAATTGCTCTATTTGTTGATCGATAAATTCCTGGCCTTGCTGCCCGGTGTTCAACCGTATCCCCGTGTACTCCAGTTTCCCATCACCGGCCGATGCAATTCGAAATGCGGAACCTGTTCCGTGCCGGAGTTGGCCCCCGATGTGGATATGACGGTGGAGCGTGTCCGGGAAATCATGAAAAACGACCTGTTCAAGAATCTTCAGGCCATCGGCATCAATGGGGGGGAACCTTCGCTGGTCAAGGAGCTTCCCTTGATTATCGATGAACTCCTGCTGCTGCCTAGGCTGAGGTCGATACATATGATTACCAACGGAATGCTTACAGGACGCATTCTTGAGATTACCAAAACCATGTACGAAGCCTGTCGGAGCAAAGGGGTGCGGTTCGAACTCTCGATATCGCTCGATGGCATCGAAGAGGTCTATTGGGCCTGCCGCGGAGTATCGAGTTTTGCCAAGACCATGGCCACCATCAAAACAGTGGTTGAACATCCCGGGGTCTATTGCAACTCGTTTACCGCAGGATGCACGGTTTCCAGATACAATGTGGATCACCTTACGGCAAACGACACCTATTGCGCTGAAAACGGTATTCCCATCACCTATCGTCTGGCGGTGCCCAACCGTCGCATACACAATCTGGGCTATACCGACGATTTCAGTGTGCTGGTTGATGAAAACCACCGGCAAACAGCCCTGGAGTTTTTCTTCGGGAAGGTGGTTGATGGGAATGGGAGTTGGCGGCAGAGGTTCACCTATTATGCCATCTTCAAGTATTTGGAGGCGAAGGGGCACAGGCGGTTGGCCGACTGCTTCTGGAAATGGCGCGATGCGACGGTGGATGAGGAGGGCAATATCTATTATTGTGCCACGGAGAGCAAATGCCTCGGTAAGCTGGACGGCAGCAATGCCAAGGCCATATTCCATTCCCGGGAAAGCCTTCAATACAGGAAGGAACTGATTTCCGAAAACTGCCAGCATTGCATCCACTATGCATTTTTCCCGACGATTGGGGGAGCACTGGATTTCCTGGGATTTATTCTCCGGCGTTTAAGTTTCCCGGGGAGCTATCGCCTCATGCGGAGGTTGGGATGAAGGTCTGCATCATTGGTGGTTATGGGGGCGAATCGATAGGCGACCGGGCAAGCCTTGCCGGGATTCTCGCGTTTCTTTCAGAGTTGCATGGGGAATTGGATGTTCAGCTGGGGTCTTTGGAACCGTTCTATTCCGAGAGAACCGTCCGCGAGGATCAATCCCTGTGGGAAAAGCTCATTCCCGGTCGGATCAAGGTGGATTTGTTCAATAGCACCGTTCTCGGTGAACTAAAGGCCTCGATTGCGGGAGCCGAACTCCTGTTGTTGGGAGGCGGGATGTTGGCGGACTGGAGGGGAATGCACATGCTTTCCTTTGCCTTCCGGTTCGCCCGCAAACGCCGGGTGCGCTCCGGCCTGTTGGGGTGTGGATTGGGTCGACTGTCGGGAGCGGCATATCGGCAAGCTGCCATGGATGTGCTGAGCAATGTCGATTTCGCCGTTTTCCGCGACTCCCGCTCGGAGGAGGCCGCTCGTGCGCTAAGTCCGGATTCAGGTGCGGTCTACTGTTCGGCCTCCGATCCCGCCACCTACTGTGCCGTTCTGTTCAAGGCAGTGTGTCCTCTGGTCGAAGTTGGCAAAATGGTTAGCATCAATTTGGCAGATGGTTGCCCGGGTTTGTCGGCGGAAATGGTTGAAGCCATCATGGACGGGAATGAAGGCAATAAGGCTGTGCTGGTTCCCATGGGCTATTTTCCTCCAACCCGCGACGACCGGGCATTCATGAATGCGATCAGGTACAGGCTGGGAAGGCGGGAACTCTCGGTTCAAAACCGTCCCTTGTCGTTGGAAGAGACCATGCGGTTGTTTGCTTCAAGCTCATCTTTTTTCGGCATGAACTACCATGCCGTAATGTTAATGTCCCTGTTGAACGGGAAAGGCCGAATTCTTAATGCGTCGAGTGGTTGTGCCTCAGACATTCGGGATTTCCTCAAGATTGTTGATCCATCCGGTTTTTGGGGGCCGGAGCGCATGTTCTCCTTGGAGCAAGGAAAACCGGATCGCTCGTTTTTTTTGCGGGTTATCAATGATGAAGTATTTGAACCTGCCTACGATCGATTAGAGCATGGATTCGAATCGTACCGGGCGGTCATCGCCCCTTCTGAATAGCAAAGGCCGGGGTCTCGCTGTTCGGCTTAATTGAAATCCAAAAACTTTTCGGTTTGTTCCTTAATCAGCTGGGGCGGCTCGCTATTCAGGTGCTCGCCGTTCAAGACCTTTTCATAGCGTTCCATGTAGGCTTTCGTCATGGCATTGGCATTGAACACATCCCGGGCATAATCATGGCATGCGGTTCTGGAGAACCGGCCTGCATCCGAAACCGCAGCCGCCAGTTCACTCGACGAGGTAGAAAGGAATCCCACGTCTTGGTTGATGATTTCAGGAAGCGACCCATAGGGAGTTCCGAACACGGGGCAACCGAAATAGAGGCTTTCAGTAAGTGCCAGCCCGAATGGCTCCTGCCAGCGCACCGGGAAGATGAGTCCTTTCGACTGGTTCATCAGCTCGGACTTGCGCTGGTTGTCCACCATGCCCTCGAACGAGATCGAGGGGTAGGGGGTGTAGCGGAAGCCCATCTTGAAGTTGAGGCGGGTGCCGCCTAGTACTTTTAGCTTTTCATTGGCCATGCGCGCAATCCTGATGGCGCCTTTCACGTTTTTCTTCCTCCAGGCGGCTTTGCCCAGGAAGTGGAAAAAGCTGCGCGGAGCATCGAGATCCGGCTCCGGATAGTTGTTCCAATCCAGTCCGTTGTGGACAAAGGAGTCCGAGCCATAGAGCTCGGCATGGTTGCGTGAGACGAACACCGTGTTCTTGTCCATCTGAAAATCCGGATCAGGATGGTTGCCGTGAAGTGTATTGAGGTAGGGCTTATCGACGGTTTGATCGATATCGCCGTTGAAATGGATCACATCGATGTCATCCGGGACTTGCTCACGTATCGTTTTGGAACGGTCTACGGGAATGATCCGTGCAAAATCGCACGTTGAACCTTCGCGGACAAGAAAGGTGACGTTGTGGCGCTTGTTGGCCAGTTCCTTGCCCAGATCCCAGATGACGCGTTCCGTGCCTCCATAGTGAACCGCTGGTATGATCGAGTTGTTTGAAATGAGGATATTCATGCTTCGGTTCCGGCGCCGGCGGTGTTTTGGTTTCGCTCCTATTTAAAAACCAACCGTGTTTTTCTTTTTTTTACCAGATTTGGTTCCTACTATTCCTTTTTCGACCATGAAGGTGCTCTAAGTATCATATGCAAACAAGGTCGGCACTTGGGGAGAGTATGAAACAGATAACCAATCAGCGAGCCAGAAAAGTCCTATATTATGCGCGAGGCTTTTCCCAGCAGTTCCTTGTGCCCAATGCCTTTTACCGCAGCCAGCTGGAGCGGAAGCTGGCCCGGCTTGGCGAGTACGACCGGAGTGAGGTCGAGCGGCGGGTAAATTATTACAATCGCCTGGATGCCGACTTCCAGGTCTCCGGCGACGCGGCGCTCTTGAAGGACATCCCTTTTTCAAGCAAGACCGTCTACTACTACGATTTGCGCGAGATTCTCCGCCATTTCCCTGCCCGGGCAGCGGTGGACTATCTCTTCGGCGACATCTATTGGATTGCTGAGCGGCCGAGCCTGGTGAAAAGCCGGCCCATTTCCGAGGACAATGCCAACAGCGTCGTGATCAATATGGAAAAGCTCAGGCATTTCCGGCCCATTCGGGATGAACTCCCCTACGATGAAAAGATCGACAAGCTGGTCTGGCGGGGTGCCGGGTGGCAGGAGCATCGCAAGGAGTTCCTGCGCCGCTGCTGTGGCCATCCGCTCTGCGATGTCGGGCAGGTCAACACGCCAGAGGAAGGAACGCCGCCGGAATGGAACAAACCCAAGATGACGGTGCCGGAACAGTTGCGCTATAAGTTTATCCTCTCCATCGAGGGCAACGACGTGGCCACCAACCTGAAATGGATTTCGCAGTCAAACTCCCTCTGTTTCATGACCAAGCCCAAGATCGAGAGCTGGTTCATGGAGGGTTGCCTGGTTGCTTCCAAGCACTATGTCGAGGTGCGCGACGACTATGCGGATCTCGGGGAAAAAGTGGAATACTACGTGCGGAACCCGGATGAGGCGAAGGCCATCATTAAGAACTCCCAAGACTATTACCGCAGTTTCTGCGATCCGCGGCTCGAAGAACTGGTTTCGTTGCTGGTGGTGAAGAAATACCTTGAGAAGGCCGGGCAATACTAAGGCACGTTTTCGAGGATTTTCTGTTCGGGGTGCATTTGCCTGTTGCCAATCATGCCCCGATAAATGCATCCTGCCCGCTTTGCGAGAAAACACTGGAATCTAGCAATCCATGGGGAAGAGCAGGGAAAACATGAAGATAACAGCCTATATCATCGCATATAACGAAGAGGAAAAAATTGCGGACTGCATTGGCAGTGTGCTCTGGGCGGACGAGGTGATTGTGGCCGATTCCTTTAGCGAGGATCGCACGGCGGAAATTGCGGAATCGCTTGGTGCCAAGGTGGTCCAGATCGAGTTCAATGGGTTCGGGGCGCTTCGCAACGAGGCGATCAAGCATTGTTCGCATGAATGGATCTATAGTCTGGATTCGGATGAACGGTGCACGCCGGAGGTGCGCGACGAAATCCTGGAGTTGATCCAGGATGCCCCGCTGGACATCTATCGCCAGCCGCGCCGCAACTATTTCATGGGGCGCTGGATCCGGTTTTCCGGCTGGTATCCGAACTATCGGCAGCCCCAGCTGTTTCGCAACGGTAAAATGACCTATGACCTGAAACCAGTGCATGAAGGCTTCGTCAGCCATTCCGACAAGCCGATTGGAGCCTTGAAGTGCGCCATCTGGCAGTTCCCGTTCAAGGATTTGGACGAGGTGCTTCATAAGGCCAACCGCTATTCCAGGCTTGGGGTTGCGAAGCTGGAGGAGCGGGGCAAGAAAGGATCGCTTGGAAAGGCCTTTGCCCATGGATTCTGGGCCTTCTTCAAACATTATTTCCTCAAGCTGGGTTTCCTGGATGGCGGGGCGGGGTTCGTGATTGCGGCAGCCTATTTCGACCAGTCGTTCTATCGCTATGCAAAACTAACGGAAGTCCAGTCGCATGGATGGCCCCCGCCGGAGGCGAAACCGGTGCTCCGAAAGGATGCGGGCGCAGATGTTTAAGGACATTAAAGCAGCATTCAAACGCTACGGCCCCTACCTCGGGTTGCTGAAGCCGGTCAGGAAGCAATTCATCCTCGGGCTTCTGTTTGGTGCCATCTCCGGTGCGGCGAGCGGTTTCGGCCTGCCGTTCCTCCTTTATAAGGCGTTGCCGGTGGTCATGGCGGACCCGCCGCCCGAGTTCTGGATTCTGGTGGGATACATCGCCATTTTCCCGGCAGCCATGGGCGTCCGGGCGGTCAGTGGATTCTTCAATATCTATCTCGTGTCGTATGCCGGCTTAAGCGTCTTGCTGCAGATCCAGCAGAAGGTGCACGAAAAAATGCAGTGGTTGCCGCTGTCGTTTTTCCACAAGAACACCGTAGGCGATCTGATGGCACGTGTGCTAGGCGATGCCATGGCGCTGCAGCAGGTGCTCACCTCCGTGGCGAACGACCTGGTTAAGCAACCCATGACCATTGTCGGAGCCATCGGGGTGTTGGTCTATCTTTCGATCAAGGAGCAGGAAACCCTTTTCATGCTCCTGTTCATCGGAACCATCGTGCTGATCATATTCCCGATCCAGTATGCCGGACGCAAGCTGTTGAAACGGGCGAGGCAGGTGCAGGAGACCAGCGGCGACATCTCGCGCACGGTTGGCGAAAACATCAGCGCCGTCCGCGAGATCCGCGCATTCAACCTGCAGGAGCGCGAAATCGGCGCCTTCGGCCAAGCGCTTGGGCGGTTCCGCCATCTCTCCATGAAGGTGATCAAATACCAGAATCTGATCCGCCCCGGCATCGAGTTGATGGGGGTGGTCGGCGTCTCGGTGGCCGTGGTCTACATGCGCCTGAAAAACGTCGACTACGAAGCGGTGGCTTTGCTCGGGGCCTTCTATTTTTGCTACGACCCCATCAAAAAGTTTGGCGAGATGCATCTGGCGCTCAAGCGCGGCGAGGCCGCCTTGCAGCGCATCGAATATGTGCTCCATGCCGAAAACACCGTGCCCGAGCCCGAGCGGCCGGTGGAGCTGGGCGAGGTCAGGGGGCGGGTTGATTTCAACAACGTCAGCTTCCGCTACCTGGAGGATTGGGTGCTCAAGGACGTTGACCTGAAGGTCGAACCCGGAACGGTCGTTGCCCTCGTCGGCCCCAGCGGAGCGGGGAAAACCACCATCGCCGATCTCATTCCACGATTCTACGACGTACAGCAAGGCTGTGTTTGCATCGATGGAAAGGATGTAAAATCCGTTTCTTCGGTTGAACTGCGCTCATTCATTTCGGTGGTTTCCCAAGATACGTTCCTCTTCAACGAAACCATTCTCGACAACATTCGTGTGGGAAGCCCGGATGCCACCGACGAGCAGGTTTTCGAAGCCGCCCGGCATGCTTTTGCCCACGACTTCATTCTGGAGCTGGAAGAGGGGTACGGTACGGTGGTGGGTGAGCGCGGCACGCGCCTCTCCGGCGGCCAAAAGCAGCGTATTGCCATTGCCCGCGCCTTCCTGAAAAACGCGCCGATCCTGATTCTGGACGAGGCCACCTCCGCGCTCGACTCCGAGAGCGAGGAAAAAATACAACGTGCGCTCGAACAACTGGTGCAGGGGAAAACCGTTTTCATGATTGCGCACCGCTTCGCTACCATCAAGATGGCCGACCAAATCGTTGTGATGGAGGATGGCGTGATGCGCGCCATGGGGCCGCACGCGGAACTCTATGCCTCCGATGTGCTTTACAAAGGCTTGTACGATCAGCAGTTCTTGAAATAAGAAGGCAATTATTTTGGAAAAGAAACAGGACAGCATAAAGCCTGCGGTAACGGCCTGCATCGTCTCTTTCAACGAGGAGCGCAACATCCGCCGTTGCCTCGAAAGCGTAAAATGGTGCGATGAAATCATTGTGGTCGATAGCTTCAGCTCCGATCGCACTGTGGAGATTGCCCGGGAATATACGGATAAGGTGATCCAGCGCGAATGGCCGGGCTTCCGGGCGCAAAAGGAGTTTGCCCGGTTGCAGGGGGGCAATGAATGGTCGCTTCAACTCGATGCCGACGAGGAAATTTCCCCAAAGCTCAAGGCCGAGCTGATTGAGGCCATGAAGTGCAATGATGGCTCGGTGAATGGCTACGAAATCCCGCGCATGGTCAACTATTTCGGTAAATGGATCCGGCATGGCGACTGGTATCCCGACCGCAAGCTGAGGCTCTACCGCAAGGAGCGGGGGCGGGTCGTGGGTGGCGAAATCCACGAATATGTTGCCGTCGAAGGCAAGGTGAAACGCCTGCGCAATCCCATTTTCCACTACACCTACGACGACCTGACCCATCACCTCCAGACGCTCAATCGTTATTCCACGATCTCCGCCGAAGAGATGTACAAAAGGAACCGGCGTACCTATTGGCCGGATATTCTGCTTCGTCCCTTTTGGAAATTCGTGCGTGGTTATGTGTTCCGGATGGGCTTCCTGGATGGTTCCGCCGGCCTCGTGATTGCGCTGCTCTCCTCATTCGGGGTCTGGATGAAATACCTGAAGCTGCGCAATCTCCAGCGGGGTTTGATTCTCTCATGATAGCGTTTCCCATCGCTAAGGTAGACGAAGGGTGGGGGAGGATTCTTGCATGGGTATTGCGCATCGCATTGATGGCCTTCCCCGCGGCATCGTTGCTCATCGATGACTATGCCAGTGCCGCCCTCGTGCTTGGCCTGATCGGTGCGGTCTTTTTCCTTGGCAAGGACGACTGGAAAATCGACCGTTCCCATAAGCTTCTGGCTCTCGCCTTCAGCTCCCTGTTCATCTGGTCGCTGATCCAGTGGCCGTTCGCGGATGCCCCACTCTCCGAGATGGCCGGCCTCGACAACACCCCGCGCTTCCTCCTCTTCCTTCCCTTGCTGCTCCTTTTCCGGAAACTAAACCTAGGCGAGCGTGCCTTCATGCATTCCGTAGTCTGGGGCACCATCGCCGTCGGCCTGTTTGCGATCCTCTTTTATGCGCTGGCCAAGAAAGAAGTGGAGGGGTGCCACAATACCATCATCTTCGGAAATCTCGCCCTTCTGCTCGGAGGCCTCTCCCTGCTGGGGGTCGAGCGGTTCAAGGGCCATGCTTTCATGGTTGCCCTCTCGGTGGTTGCCGCCGTGATGGGGCTCGCTGCTTCGTTTCTCTCTGGAGCGCGCGGGGGATGGGTGGCGGGGCCTTTTTTTCTTGTAGTTGCATTCAACTACATACTGTCGCCGTCGTCGTTAGGTCGAAGGATTGCAATCTGCATACTGTCCATCGTGGTTTTGGTTGCCGCTGGGGCCTCGGTGAAGGTTGTGCGCGAAAGGGTTTCCCTGGCAGTCAGTCGGTATGATGGCTACCTGGCGGGGGAAAAACCCGGGTCTTCGGTCGGTATGCGTTTTGGCATGTGGCAACAGGTGATTGGCGAATTCAGCGAACATCCGGTTCTTGGGCATGGGCCGGGAACCTTTCGCTATGAAACGGAATTCACCGACGAACGGGGGCGCACATTCCAAATGGAATTCAACCATCCACACAACGTGTTTCTTTCGTATCTTTGGAGCGGGGGGATTGTTGGCTTGTTGTTTTTGCTGGCGTTCTACATCTATCCAGCTGCTTTTTGGAAAAGAGGGCAGCGAGGCGCTTTCTCCTCTGCGTGTGTTTGGGTGGTTCTGCTGGGGTACGGGATATTCGGGCTTACGGAAGATATTTTTGCGCGGAATGCATTTATCACGTTTTACGTGATGGTGTCGGCCTGGATCATATCGACTGAAGAGCCTTCTTGCGCCATGGAACGTCAGGGAGAGGGATAGGTCTTGTTCGGTCGCTTAAAGAGCCTGCTGGGGCAAGCCCAAAACCATGGCGGGGAGATGCTGTGGATCATGCTCGGGCAGATTGTGGCTGCGCTTGGAACTTTCGCCGGGGTACGGGTGCTGACCGAATTGATGACGCCCGGCGAGTACGGCAAGGTTGCACTTGTGCTGAGCCTAGTGAACCTGGTGCAACTTTCACTGGGCCGGGCATTCGGGACGGCTTCGTACCGTTTCCTCGGGGTCTCCCAAGACAAAGGGGAACTCGGCGCGTTTGGTGCCGTGACACTTCGTTGGAGTGCAGGCTCCATCGCCATGCTTCTTGTTTTCCTTCCGTTGCTTCTGTTGTTGCGTCTTGGATTGGATTGGCCTGTTTCGGTGCCCCTGCTTGCGGGCGGTGTTGGGTTAACCGCATTCCTGTTGCTCCATGCCTTGGGAACGGGCATCGAGAACGCCGCCCGCCATCGGCCCGCCGCGGCAATCGGGCAGATGGGCTACGAATGGGGGCGGGTCTTGTTGGCGGCACTGTTGGTTGCCGTTGTTACGCCATCGGCCGAGATGGCGGTGGTGGGCTTCATGGCATCCGCTGTCCTTGCAACGGCCTTCCATGGGTTCTTCATCCGGAAATGGTTGGCCTTTCCGGAAATCCATCTTTTCCAGGACGTCCGTGAAACGTATGTTGGGAAGCACTATGCCGGCTACCTGCTCCCCGTTGTGGCGGGGGGATTCCTGACCTGGATATTCCTATTCTCCGTACGCTGGATCCTGATGCGCTTCGAGTCGCTCGAGGATGTGGCGGTGTTTTCGGCGTTCTACCAGATCGGGGTGGTGCCTTCGTTGCTGGGGGCCAGCGTTCTCAATAGCCTGCTCGCGCCCATCTTCTACCGTCGGGTCTCCGATGGCCAGGACAAGGCTACCCATGCCCGAATGTTCCGGGTCAACCTTGCTGTGGCGGCGGGCATTCTCGCTGTGGTCGTTGCCGGGACGCTGGCCGTCGCCATAATGAGGGGCTGGATTTGCGCACTGCTGCTAGACGAGGCCTACCGCACCCACGCGTGGATGCTGCCATGGATGGTCGTTGCCGGAGGATTGTACGCGGTCGGAGAGCAGTTGCTGATCAGCGTCATGAGCTTTTCATCCACCAAGATCCTGATTCCGCTTAAGGCCGTCATGGCGGGGCTGGCGGTTGCGGTCTATTGGTATGCCGCTGGCCGGTTCGGTCTGAATGGGGTGGTGTTTGCGCTTGCCGTACTAGGGGGCGGTTATGCTTTGCTCATGTTCTTTGCGTGGTTGGGTATGTATTTGAAATCTTTTGGTTTGGCAGGGGAACGGTAGCATGCCGGGATTTGGTTTTGTGGTGAAATATGCGGCCGACAGGCTGTGCGGCTTGATGCCTGGGATGAAAGTCTATCCCCGGGTGTTGCAGTTTCCGGTCACCTCGCGCTGCAATTCGCTATGCAAGAGCTGCAATATTCCTTCCGAAGGTAGCAAGATCGATATGTCGGTCGAGCTGCTGCGGAAACTGGTTCGCGACCCGCTCCTGAAAAAAACCGAATCCGTCGGGATCAACGGTGGAGAGCCTTCGTTGATGCGCAACCTGCCCGAACTCGTCGGCATCCTGCTGGAGCTACCCCGCATACGGTCATTTACCCTCATCACCAACGGATTGCTTTCCGACCGCGTTTTGGAGCAGTCCAAGGCGATTGTTTCACAGTGCCGCGAACGCGGCGTCCGGTTTTCCTTGTCGGTTTCCCTGGACGGTGTGGGGGAAATCCACGACGAGTGCCGTGGAATACCGCACGGCTTCGGCAGAACGGTGGAAACCATCGACCGGGTGCTGGCCGAGCGTTCATCCTATTGCGATGCCTTCAGCGTCGGGTGCACGGTTTCCAAGGCCAATGTTGACCATTTGGTCGAACTCGACGAATTTTGCCGTGCGAAGGCCTATCCGGTTTTCTATCGTCTTGCCGTCGGAAACCGCAGAATCTTCACCGATTCATGCGAAATGGATTTCAGTGTGCTCGCAGACGAGAATGCCCTCCAGTCGGCCCAGGAATTCTTCTACGGAAAAATCATCGACCGCTCGAACAGGAACTGGCGGGAAAAGCTCGTGTATTTCATGATCCTTGAATATTTGCTTTCGAAGGGAACCGTCCGGCTTGCCAATTGTTTCTGGGCATGGCGCGATGCCACCATCGACGAGTCCGGCAAACTCTACTATTGTGCAACCCAAAGCGAGAGCATCGGACAACTGGATGGGCGGAACGGCCGTTCACTCTTCTTTGCACGCGACAACCAGCGCTATCGCAAGCGGCTGTGTGCCGGGCATTGCTCCTCCTGCATCCACTACGCCTTCATGCCGACCCCCGGGGGCTTGTTTCGTTTCGCGCTGTTCGCCGGCCGGTGGGTGGCCTTTTCCCGGCTCTACAAAGCCATGCGGAGGCGCCTGTGAAAATCTGCATCGTAGGCTGGTACGGAACCGAAACCATTGGTGACCGGGCAATCCTGGCCGGCATCATCCAACTGCTCGCCGAGTCCTTTCCGGATTTTGAAGTGGAACTGGGCAGCTTGATTCCTTTTTTTTCCGAGCGGATGCTACACGAGGACGCCGACCTATGGGCAAAGCTTGCGGGAAGGACTGTGAAGTTGCACATGTTCGATAGCACTTCGATGACCGGGCTAAGGCGGGCAGTCGGGGAATCGGATCTGGTGCTTGTTGGCGGCGGGCCGTTGATGGACCTTCGCTCCATGCACGTGCTCTCCTATGCGTTTGCCTATGCCAGGAAACGCGGCAAAAGAACCGGGGTCTTCGGGTGCGGTGCAGGCCCTCTGAAGACTGCGGAATACCGGAAGGTGACCGCCGATATCCTTTCGAATGCGGATTTCGCGGTCTTCCGGGATCGGGCTTCGCTGGATTTTGTGGAGGAGCAAGGATTGTGCGCCGCCGGAACCTTCAAATCGGCGATTTGCCCCGCCGCATTCTGTGCAATGCATTTCCGGGAAGAATATCCGCCGGTGCGGGGGGCAGAACGCATTTGCGTGAATTTGCGTCGGATGCCGGACGGCTATCTCGATGGCGCGCCCGAACGGATCGACGAAGCGACGGAGCGTTTGGTGCTGTCGCTGGCGCAGCGCTTTCCCGAAAAGGAGGTTGTGCTGACGCCAAACCACTATTTTGCCATGGGGAACGACGACCGCGTGTTATTGAACGGGATTCGCTTCAGGTCGGATGCCGGCAACCTGACCGTGCGGAACAAACCCTTGAGCCTGGAGGGAACCATGCGGTTTTTTGCGGATTCGTGTTTCTGCGTCGGCATGCGCTTCCACTCGTTCCTGTTGATGTCCATTGTCAATGGGCGCTGCATTCTTCTGAACTACACCGGTGAAAACGAAGGGAAGACGGCAGGATTCATCCGCGACTACGACACGGCGGGTTTCTTCGATTCCAGGCATATGATCCAGTTGTGCGAATCCGCCAGTCTCGACGGGATTTCATTCTTCGAATCCTCCAGTGAGTTGTTCGGGCTGGATGCCGGATTGTTGGAAACCGCCCGTTCCGTCTACCGCAACGAATTGACGGGGCTTTGGCAATGAAGATTTTGCATCTGACCATCTACGATATCAAGGGGGGGGCATCGCGTGCCGGATACCGAATCTGTTCGGCATTGCGCGCCACCGGGGTCGATTCCCGCATGGGCGTCATGCGCAAGCTGGGTTCGGATTCCTTTGTGCATGGGGCAACGGGGTTCCCGAAGAGCCAGTTGGCGCTCCTTTGGATGGCGACCACACGCATTCCGCTCATGGCCCATCCCAAGCGGGCGCCGATGCCGATGTATTCCTTCGATTCCATGCCGGGCTTCCCGTTTGCATGGCCATCGGGGTTCGATCCCGACATCATCCATCTCCACTGGATTAACAACGGGTTCCTGAACACCCGCCAGCTGGAGGGGTTCGGGAAACCGGTGGTCTGGACGGTTCACGACATGTGGCCCATGACCGGCGGATGCCACTACAGTGGCGAATGCAAAAAGTTTTCCGCAGCCTGCGGAACCTGCGAACAACTGGGCTCGACGAAGGTGGAGGATGCGGCCTTCCGTCAGCAGCAGCGCAAGGCCAGGCATTATTCCATGGTTAATATGGGCATTGTATGCCCCTCCAAGTGGATGGCCAGTTGCGCAGACCGAAGTTTGGCATTCGCGGGAAAACCTGTCCATGTGGTGAAGAACCCGATCGATACAACGGTCTTCGTGGGGCAAAGCAAGGCGGTTGCAAGGTCGAGGCTTGGGTTGCCACTGGATAAAAAACTGGTTCTGTTCAGTTCCATGCGGGGGCATGTCAACCGAATCAAGGGTTTGCATTTGCTCAAACCCGCCCTGCAGGAACTCGCCTCCCGGAACCAGGATGTCCATCTGGTGGTGGTGGGGGCCGACAAAACCGACGGGCAGGAGGACTTGCCGTTCCCGATCCACTATACGGGATATATTTCCAGCGAAGAGGAGATGGCTTCATACTATGCCGCCGCGGATGTATTTGTTGCCCCGTCGCTTCAGGACAACCTGCCCAATACGGTAATGGAGTCCCTCTCGTGCGCAACCCCCGCCGTTGCTTTCAACATCGGCGGCATGCCGGACATGATTGCGCACCGGGAATCCGGCTATCTGGCAACGCCCTTCGATGTAGGGGATCTGGCCACTGGAATCGAATGGTGCCTGGGCAACAACCCGGACAATTGCCTCGGTAATGTGGGGCGCCGGTTTGCGGAGGGTTGCACTCCTTCCGTAATTGCCGCAAAGTACATGCAAATCTATAGGGACATGGTCTAGGAGTATTGTTTTGGCTTATTTTTCTTTCGCAGCTGTTTTTCTTGTTATTGCCGGTATTACACTCGCATTCGTGCGGGCCCAAAAGTGGGATTTTTTCACGCCCCACACCTACCAATCGGCGTTCTTTGTCTTGCTGTTGGTGTTTTTTCCGGCCTTGCAGCTCGCGCTCGGCAATTTCCCCGAAGAAACCAAGGCGATCGTGAAAACGAACTTCATGGTGCTGCTGTACTATTGCAGCTTTTCCCTGCCCTTCTTTCTTTTCCGTCGATCCCCCGCAGCCTTCGGTGCACTTCGGCAGAAGGGGACGCAGCATGGCCGGCGGGTGGACGTGTTGGTGTTCCTTGCATTGGGGGGCATGGTTGTTTGTTATGGATTGCTGACTTGGCTTTCCGGGTTCGGGCTTCGTAACTGGCTACTCTACCCGCGTCTTGGCCTCCAGTTCTATCGTGGTGGGGTCGGGCCGTTGTTCGTCGGGGCGCAGTTGCTGCTCGTCTCCGCCTATTTCCTGATCTTGTTTTTCCGCGCCAAGACGGCGAAGGCGATTGCCGCAACGGTGGTGTTTTTCGCGTTCATCGCCTATTTCTTCGGCTCCAAGGGCGGCCCGCTCTACGTTGGCTTTTCCGGGGTGGCCTATTACTATTTCTTTTTCCGCAGGCTTTCATTGCCGAAACTTATTCTCGCGATGTCCTCGTTGGCCGTCATATTCATCATCTTGTTCCAGACCCATCGCGTGCAATGGCAGTCTTTCAAGGACAACATCGATTCCTTTCCCGTGCCTCGCTATGTCGATTTCCAACAGAAGGATTATGTGAAAACAGCGATGGGGGACGAAGAGGAGCAAAGCACCTCGCACGCAGTGGTGTCCTATGCAGACCACTATTACTATGCCTGCCTGTTCTTCCGCGACTTTGGGGATCAGTTCCACCTTTGCTACGGCGCGGAGTACGTCAATGCGCTGTGGACCTATGTGCCGCGCTTCATTTACCCCGAAAAGCCCATGTCGTTCGGCCTGACCGAGTTCGTGATAGAAAAATACCATCCGGGGCTTGCGGCCAAGGGGCACGGCCGGGTGGTCGGCGGCAAGGTGTTCCGGCGCGGCATTGAGGGATACCTTAATTTCGGCGTGCTCGGTCTGGTTGTGGCGGGGCTGGTCAAGGGCGTGTTTGCCGCACTGGCCTACCGTAGTTTTCTGGCCAACCGCGACATGGTCAGCTTCGCTCTTGTGCTCTTCATGATGGATTTTGTCTGGTTCACTTGCCCCGGTGCGCTATTGGTTGCCTGGCTGGCTCTGTTTGCCATGGCCTTGAAATTCTTGGGGATTGGGCTCGTTCCAAATGAAGATTAGTCTGGTCACAGCTTCGTTCAACAGCGCTTCGACTATCGAAGACACCTTTAAATCCGTGGGGTTGCAGGCGTTCAGCGAACTTGAATACATCCTCGTCGATGGCGCTTCCTCGGATGCCACCCTGGAACTTGCCGGAAAATACGAAAACCTCATATCGAAACAGGTCAGCGAGCCGGACGGGGGGATCTACGATGCCATGAACAAGGGAATCCGCATGGCTACGGGAGATGTCGTGGGGCTTATCAATTCAGACGACATGCTGGCCGCACCGGATGTCCTCCTGGAAGTTGCCGCGGCATTTGAGGATCAGGAGGTGGAGGCCGTTTACGGCGATTTGGTCTATGTCGATGCCGGCGATGTTTCGAAAACGAAGCGTGTTTGGCGGTCTGGAATATATTCAAAACAGAAGTTGGCGCGAGGGTGGTATCCTGCGCATCCGACCGTCTATCTGCGGCGTTCCGTCTATGAGCGGTTCGGACTTTTCGACCTGGACTTCCCACTCGCAGCGGACGGAGAGTTCCTTTTTCGCATCTTCTCGAAGGGAATCCGCGCCCGCTACATTCCGAAAATCATGGTACGGATGCGAACCGGCGGCGCAACGGGACAGCGTTCCAATCTATGGCGGCAAAACCGCGAAATCATGCGAGGCATGCGAAAGAACGGGATTCATGTGTCCCCCCTGTTTTTCCCGGCCAAGCTACTGAACCGGACGTGGCAGCGTTTTCAGGGCTGGATGGCAAGGTAGGAACCATGGCGGTTTTGGTGACAGGTGCATGCGGGTGGATCGGCCGGGCGGTTTGCGCGTTCCTGGCCGGGAAGGGGATTCCCGTGGTCGGTGCCGATTTGGCGGAGGCCACCGGGCCGTGGGAGCGTTTCGAAGGTCTCGACATCACCCAGCCGCTCGATTTCCCGGCCGAGGGCATCGATGCCGTGATCCATTGCGCGGGATATGCCCACCGGCCGAATGAGACTCCGGAGGAGCAAAAAATGTTCTATGCCGTCAACCGCGACGGCACCCGCAATATGCTCGATTGGTGTTCCCGCAACGGGGTCGGCCGTTTTCTTTACGTGGGGTCGATCGCTTCCTACGACTGGAAGGCGGCCAATGGCGAACCCGTGGATGAGGATTTCCCGATGTTGCTCGAAACGCACTATGCCCGTTCCAAATATGAAGGGGAGCAACTGGTGGCCGGCTCCGGTCTGGATTGGCGCATTGTCCGCCTCGCAACCGTCTTCGGCGAGGGCGACCGGGCAAACTTTGCCAAAATGGCGGCGGCCATGAAAAAAAGGATGTTCCTGGTTCCTGGAAAGGGGACGGCCCGCAAGAGCGTACTTCCCGTGGAGGTGGCCGCCGGGCTCATCTCGGAATTCGCCCTGATGGACCAGGTGCCGCACCGTTTGGTCAACCTGGCATTGCCCGAAGCCCCGTCCTTATCGGAAATCTGCGCCGCCTACAATGAGGTTTGCGGCTTCTCGGCAGTACCTCATGTTCCCCTCGCATTATTGCGGGTTTTGGGATTCGGCGGGGATCTCGCCGCCAAGGTTTTGGGCCGGTTCCCATTCACATCCAATACCCTTGGAAAACTCACCCAGACCACCGAGGTTTCAACCACCCGCATGCAGGCGTGTTTCCCGGGAATGGCATTCCAGCCCTTTTCCGACTGCCTGGCCTCTTGCAAGGAGTACTACATCTCCTTGTAGGTTCCGCCATTCTTTGCTTACATGTCGCGAATGCCATGAAACGTTTTTTTGATATTGTTGTCTCGCTGTCGATTCTGGTGGTTTTTTCGCCGGTTTTCGTTCTTTGCGCCCTGGCCGTTCGGTTCACTTCGAAGGGGCCGGTGTTCTATGTCTCCGACCGGATCGGTGCGAACAACTCCCATTTCAACATGATCAAGTTCCGGACCATGCGCATCGATACGCCCCAGGTGGCCACGCATCTGATGACCGATCCCAAGGCATTCCTTACCCCGGTGGGCGATTTCCTGCGCAAAAGCAGTCTCGACGAACTGCCGCAATTGATCAATGTGCTCAAGGGCGAGATGTCGATCGTTGGGCCGCGCCCGGCGCTGTTCAACCAGGACGACCAGATTTCGTTGCGAACCGAGGCCGGTTGCCATGTGCTGGTTCCCGGCATCACCGGATGGGCGCAGGTGAATGGGCGCGACGATATCCCGATTGTTCGCAAGGTCGAGCTGGACACCTGGTATTTCCATAACCGAAGCTTTGCGCTCGACATGAAGATTATCCTTTTGACCGCTTGGCATGTTGTCTGGCGCAAGGATGTCAGCCACTAGGGGCGAGGCACGAAAGCAGCAATGTTTAACATCCATTTAAAGAATCCCAATTCATACCTGATGCTGCTGGCCGATGTGGCCATGGTTTCATTGGCATTGGTCGGGGCCTATGCGTTGCGCTTCGACTTTTTCTCCGACCCGGTTTTCCTGGAAGGCAGATACGACACCCAATTGATCCGGGCCCTGGCCGTGGTTGTTCCCTATAAAATGGTCATCTTCGGTTTATTCGGCCTCTACCGCGGGATGTGGCGCTACACCAACCTGCGCGATATGCGCAAGCTGGCGGTGGCGGTCATGCTCTCTTCCATGCTGATGGTTTCCTACATCGCCTACCGCTACCACTTCGTCGGTTTTGCCCGCAGTGTCTACGTGTTGGATGCGCTGTTGACCTTTGTGCTGGTGGCCGCAGTGCGCATTTCCATTCGCATTGGGTTCGGCTATCGCCAGTTCGGGTCGGTTGGAGCCATGCTCAAACAATCGCTGCCGCGCCAGCAACGGACGCTGGTGATCGGGGCGGGGTATAGCGGAGAGCGATTGTTCCGGGAGCTTCAGTCCGATATCAGGAACCCCTACCAGATCATTGCCTATCTCGACGACGATCCCAAAAAGCATGGGCGCTCGCTTCATGGATGCCGGATTTTCGGGGCGGTCGATAAGCTGGGCCAGGCCATCCGGAAATACGAAGCGGAGCTGATTCTGATCGCCATTTCCAACGTTGACGGCGGAAGGCTCCGCTCAATCATCGAGGCCTGCGAGGCCTCCGGGCTCCCGTTCAAGAAGGTGCCCAATGCCCAGAGCATTATTGATGGAACGGTTTCGATGAAGGAACTGCGCGATGTCGACTTTTCCGACCTGCTCGGTCGACCGGCGGTCAAGCTCGATACCTCGGCCATCGCGAACTATCTGGAAGATCGCACCGTCCTCATTACGGGGGCGGGCGGCTCCATTGGATCGGAGCTGGTGCGCCAGGTGATCCGCTTCAACCCCGCGCGGCTGGTGCTGGTGGATAGTTGCGAGGAAAACCTGTTCAATATCCAAATGGAACTCCAGGGGGTGCACGGCTTCGAGGGAATCGTCCCGGTAATCGCGCGCGTGCAGGACGAACCGGTCATGAAAAAAATGTTCGAGTGCTTTCGTCCGTCCACGGTCTACCACGCCGCCGCATACAAGCACGTCCCGCTCATGGAGAACAATCCGTGGCAGGCGATCGACAACAATGTGATCGGCAGCTACACCGTTATGAAGTGCGCCCACGAGGCCGGGGTCAAGCGTTTCGTCCTGGTTTCGACCGACAAGGCCGTGCGACCCACCAACATCATGGGCGCATCCAAGCGCATGACCGAGCTGGTGCTTCACGCCATCGCGAAACAATCCAGCACCGCGTTCATGGCGGTTCGGTTCGGCAATGTCCTTGGTTCTTCCGGTTCGGTCATCCCCATCTTCCGCAAGCAGATCGCGCGCGGTGGCCCCGTAACCGTCACCCATCCGGAAATGACGCGCTATTTCATGACCATTCCCGAAGCCGCCCAATTAATCCTGCAGGCCGGCGCGCTTGGCCAGGGGGGCGAAATCTTCATCCTCAAGATGGGCACGCCGGTCAAGATTGCCAACATGGCGCGCGATCTCATCCGCCTTTCCGGCAAGGAACCCGATACCGAGATCGAAGTCCGCTTCACGGGCATTCGCGAGGGGGAAAAACTCTACGAAGAGCTCATTACCGAGGGGGAGGGCATTGTTCAAACCAACCACGAAAAAATCATGGTGCTGCGAACCGAGGACGAGTCCGTCTATGCCGAGTTCCAGGGGGCCTTGGAGGAGCGCATCAACGAGTTGCGGTCGGCGGCCGCCACCCACGATGCCTGCGCCATCAAATCCGTGGTCGAGCGGATTGTGCCCGAATATGCGCGGCAGGATTGCGGCTCGGTGATGATGTAAACCTTGTCCTGCTTCCGCCAATCGCCTATCAATAGAAGCATCTGAAGGAGGATGCATTGCGCAAATTAACTAAATACCTGTTGGTGGATTTCGCCATCGTGTTCGGCACGGCGATGCTGCTGGTCACGTTCGCCTTCAGCATCGGTGCCATCTATAAAGCGATCGACGTCATATCCAAAGGGCTGCCGGCCATCGTGGTTGGCAAGTTTTTCGTGTATAACCTGCCCTATGCGCTCGCATTCGCCATCCCCATCAGCGCCCTGTTTTCCACGCTGCTGCTTTTCGGGCGTCTTTCGTCCGATAGCGAAATCAGCGCCCTGAAAAGTGGCGGACTGAGCCTGTGGCAGATTTCCTCGCCCATCCTGCTCTTTTCCTTGGTGCTTTCCTGCCTCTGCCTTTACAACGTTTGCGTCGTCTATCCCAGCACCACCTACGAAACCAGGAAGCTCCTCCAGGGCATGGGGGTGGAGGATCCCATCAAGCTCCTCGAGGAAGGGCGCTTCATCCGCGAATTCGACGGATACATGATCTATGTCGGAAAGAAAAACCGGAACCGGGTCAAGGATCTGATCGTCTACGAAGTCGACAAGAAGGGCAAGGTGACCGGAACCGTCCGCGCCGACAGCGGAATCATGACGGTCGATAAGGAAAAGGCGCTGCTCAAGATCGACCTTTTCGATGTCCGGATCGAAATCCCCGATCCCGATGCCCCGGACGATTCCGCCAAAACCCGCTACGTCAATGCCCGCAAATATCCGATCCGGCTCGATATCAACGAACTCACCGGAAAAAAGACCCTCACCAAGAAACGCAAGAACATGACGGCGTTGGAGCTGATCCACCGCATCCGGAACCCGGAGCAAAACCAGGAATGGATGGGGAAGAAAGACCTCGTCGTTGAACGAACCCGCGACCTGGTGGATTTCCACCAGCGCATGTGCCTTTCGGTTTCGCCCCTGATGTTCGTGCTCATCGCCATTCCGCTGGGGATCAAGTCGCACCGCAAGGAATCCTCGATCGGCATGTTGATGAGCCTCGTCATCATGTTCGTCTACTACATCTTCATCATCCTGTCCGACACCTTCGACAAAGACCCGCACCTCTACCCGTGGCTGATGCCCTGGTTGCCGATCGTCTTCGGGCAGATCGCCGGCCTGGTGCTCATGCACCGCGCCAACTAATCCCCAACCGCCCACCGCATTCGAACGTTCATCGTCGTGATCATCGCCCTCGCTGGGGCGGTAGGACGATCAATGGAAAGGTGGAGTCGGAAACCGGAGGGACACGGAGACGACGCATTCCATACGCCAGACCCCTCTGTATGTCTCCGTGCCCTCCGGGGGTAAAGGTTTAGCTTTTCCAGAGTTCCTCGCCATATTCCCAGCCCTTGCGGACGGGTTCCTTGAGGTATTGGTTCAGTTCCGGACGGTTGGTGATCCGCATGTTCCTGGAATCCCACTCAATCTTGCCGCCATGGTTCACGGCAAGGATGCCCAGCAGCATGACCTCCGTGAACGGCGCGGCATAGTCGAAGTTGGATCCGCATTCCGGAATCTCGCCCTTAACGGCGCTGATCAGCTCGCGGATGGGGCCGCTCTGCTTCAGGCGCGGATAGACTTCCTCGGGGTAGCCCGCTTCCTTGTAGGCCTTTTGCGCTTCCTTGTTGGCGAGGCGCGGATTGTTGGAACGGGCATCGGTGTAGCCATTGTTCTTGGTGCCGAAGTAGTAGGTTCCGTTTCCGGGCGTGTTTTCCCAGGTCCAGTCGTCCGGGGCCTTGGGAGCAAAGTGTGCGTTGCCGTTATACCAGTAGAGCTTGCAGGGCTCCTTGGTGCCGCGCTTCTCGAAATCGAAACGGACGCGGACGCCGTCGGGCACGATCCACTCGTTTCCGCCGGACACCTTCTCGGCCTCGACCGCAACGGGTTCGTAGAGATCGAGCAGCCAGACCGGGGCGTCGGCGATGTGGCAGAACCAGTCGCCGAAGGTGCCCGTGCCATAGGGATGGAACGCGCGCCATTTTTTCGGATGGTAGAGATGGTTGAAAGGGGCCGGTCCGGTCGGACCCTGCCACAGGTCCCAGTTGAGGGTGGCCGGAACGGGATCGTTCGGCGGCGGGAACGCGCCGGGGCGTTCGAAATATTCGCCGCCCCATTCGGGGCCGCCGATCCAGGAATGCGCTTCGGTGATTTGGCCGAAGATGCCATCCTCGTACCATTCGCGAAGCTGTCGGATGCCGTTGTAGGTGTGGCCCTGGTTGCCCATGTTGGTGAGCACCTTGTATTGGGCCTTGGCCTTCTTCAGCGTGCGCGCCTGCCAAATGTTGTGGACCAGCGGCTTCTGGGTGAAGGTCGCGAGGCCGCGCTCCATCGAGGCCATCGTTGCGGCGAAGTGGGTATGGTCGGGCGTGCTGACGCAGACCATGTCGATCTCCTTGCCCATTTGGTCGAGCATCACGCGGAAGTCGGTGAACGTCGGTGCCGTGGCATTGTCTGGATGCTTGCCGAGGTGGTGGGCGAACATGGCCTCGTCGACATCGCAGCGCGCCACGATGTTTTCGTTCTGCGCTTCGTGGTAGACGTATGCGGCAATGTTGCCGGAACCAATCAGGGCAATGTTGACCTTTTCGTTGGCGGAGGGGCCGGGCTTGCCTATGTTGAATTGGTAGATTTCGCTTTTGCGGTTGGCGGTGGTTTGGCAGCCGGTGAGTCCCAGCGCCGAAGCCCCGGCCGCGGCGGAGCCGATGGCCTGAAACGATCTGCGGTTCATGTTTTTCATCATTCAGTATCCTGTTGGTTTCTTGTGCTAAACATCCAATGGTCGCTTTGGTGAATGGTGGCCGGGATGTCGTCAATTGAATGGGTTAGCTCTTCCAGAGCTCCTCGCCATATTCCCAGCCCTTGCGGACGGGCTCTTTGAGGTATTGGTTCAGTTCCGGGCGGTTGGTGATCCGCATGTTCCTGGAGTCCCATTCGATCCGGCCGCCATGGTTCACGGCAAGGATGCCGAGCAGCATGATCTCGGTGAACGGCGCGGCATAGTCGAAATTCGATCCCGGTTCGGGACCGCCCTTGATGGCGTTGACGAGTTCAAGCACCGGACCGCCTTCGATACGTGGAATGGTTTCGGCGGGATAGCCCGCGTTCTTGAACGCAATCGCGGCATCCCTGCTGGAGAGGCGAGGGTTGTTGGAGCGCTCGTCGGTGAAGCCGTTGTTCTTGGTGCCATGAAAGAATGTGCCGGCTGCGGGCAGGCTGCCCCAGCCCCAGTCTTCCGGAAGAGCCGGGCTGAACCGCTTGGGATCGCCGTTATACCAATAGACGGTGCAGGGGGCCTTGTCGGCGCGGCGTTCGAAGTCGAACCGGACGCGGCAACCATCGGCCACCATCCATTCGTTGCCGCCCTCCACGCTCTCGGCTTCGATGCAGACCGGTTCGTAGAGGTCGAGCAGCCAGACCGGGGCGTCGGCGATGTGGCAGAACCAGTCGCCGAACATGCCCCCGCCATAGCGATTGAAGCCGCGCCATTTTTTCGGGTGGTAGAGTTTGTTGAAGGGGGCCGGGCCGGTCGGCCCCTGCCAGAGATCCCAGTCCAGGGTGGCGGGAACCGCATCCGTTGCCGGCGGGAGGGTTTCCGGACGCTGGAAATAGTTGCCGTTCCACTTCGGCCCGTCCCTGTAGGAATGCACCTCGGTGATCTGGCCGAAAATACCGAGGTCGTACCATTCCTTAAGCTGCCGGATGCCGTTGGAGGTATGGCCCTGGTTGCCCATGTTGGTGAGCACCTTGTAGTGGGCCTTCGCCTTTTTCAGCGTGCGTGCCTGCCAGACGTTGTGCGTCAGCGGTTTCTGCGTGAAGGTATGGATGCCGCGTTCCATGGCGCCCAGCGTGGCGGGGAAGTGCGTGTGGTCGGGCGTGCTGATGCAAACCATGTCGATCTCCCCGCCCAGCTTGTCGAGCATGACCCGGAAGTCGGCGAAGGTGGCCGCTTTCTCCATGGCGGAAAACCGTTTGGCATGTTGCGCGAACATCCGCGAATCGACATCGCAGATGGCCACGAGGTTTTCGTTTTGGGTTCCTTCAAAAGCCCGCCATGCCACGTTGCCCGTGCCGATCACCGCGACGTTCAGCCTGCTGTTGGCCGATGGGCCGGGCTTGCCAATGCTGAAGAGCGGCACTGCGGTCGAGGCCGCCACCGCGGTTTTCTGGAACGATCTGCGGTTTACTTTTTTCATCATGCCATCCTTCATTTCATAGCTAGTCATGTTGATTGCTTTGCTACAGGAGGTGTTGACCGCGAAGACGCAAAGAAACAAAGGCGTGGAATCATCTGTACTTGGTATCTTAGCGTCTTTGCGGTCATATTTCCTGCTACGGTGATGCTTCAGCCTTCTTCCTTTTTCTTTGCTTTCTGCTCCTCCTGGTAATTGGCGTACCAGTCGAGCAGCTCCTGCGGCCAGGCAAAGGTCGGGGCGGTCGCCGGGTCGTAGCCTGCGAGATGAATGTTTTCCGACGCGGCTCTAGCGGCGGGTTTCGCATATTTCCAATCAATGTCGCCGAGCTGTTCCATGATGATATCGGCAAGAACCGGATCGTATTCGGTCAGCTCTTCGCGGGTGTTGACGTGGTTGTGGTCGTGGTCCGGTTCGCGGTTGTCGTCGAAGAACGACTGCACCCCCTCGGCCCAATATTCGTGGACGTTGTTGGCGGCGTATTTGTCTTTCCAGAGCCCCTTGGCCATGGCGTCGTCGTAGGCCGCCACCAGCCTGGGCTTGAATTCGGGATCGAGGTCGACGAGCGCCATGTCCATGATGGCGTGCGCGAATTCGTGGACGAGGATGCTTTCCTGATGGTAGGGGTCGCCGGGGTAGCGCAGCACGTTTTCCTCGCCGCAGCTGACAGCGGGGCGTTGATGGTTGGGGCCAAGGCCCCGTGCGCGGCGGTCCCAGAACTTCGCGGGTTTCATGTCGCTGTATTCCGGCATCTGCGTCACGAATTCGGTGTAGTCGATCAGCACGAAGCGGACGTGGTTTTCGGCCAGTTTCTGGATCGCGTCGGGGCGGTTTTGCAGCATTTGCTTGACGATGTAGGCCGTCTCCCTGAAGGCATGGTCATCCACCTTGTCGTTGCCGACAATGGTGAAGCCTCCCAGATCCAGCGCCTTGGTGTAGAAGGGATCCAGGTTTAGGTCGGCCACCATTTCTTGCGTTGGCGCCGCAACCTTGAGTTTCGCGATCTGTTCGGAAATCCCCGCGCCGTCGGCAACGGATGTTTGTGCAAGGACGGTTGCGACTATGATGCTGAAAGCAATGGAGAAATATCTCGTATTCATTCGTTGCCACTCGATTTGCCGCGTTCGAAATACCAGGTGGAGAAGCGCGAGGCGATGGACATTGTTTCCGCTTCCTGCGAGTCGAGCTTCATGACGCACATCTGGTCGGTCACATACATGAAGAGCTTGCCCACCCCCGCGTCGTCCGGATTTTCAAACACATCGTCGGGATAGTCGTACCACCAGTAGCCGTAGAGGTTCCTTTCGGTGCCGTCGAGGGTGAACACGCTTCCGCTTCCATCAAAATCAAATGTGCGAGGGGCCACCTTTTTGACTTCCCCCTTGCCGCGTTGGATGGCGGTGAGCCTCCATTTTCCGACGACCTCCTTGTCCTTGGGGCCGTTGAAGGTTTGGGGGTCGTCGCTCCCTTCGGTGTCGAAGTTCGGGGAGGTGATTCGCGGCAGCGGCCCCTTGGTGAACGTGCTTTCGGTCGTCAGGAAGGGCTTTCCGTTCTTCGCGATGATCGCCTTGATGGTTGCGGTTTCATTCAGTTCGAACGGTGCCGTGTATCTAACCGCCTTTGATCCGTTGACAGAATAGGTGATGTCGAACCTGGCGTCGTCAAGATCACCCCTCAACGCAATCCGGTTCATCTCGATGGCAACCGTAGTGCTCTCCGGAAAGAGGGTGCGCCCGAGGATGCCCGCGCCGCTTACTTCGATGGCGCCGTCCTGGTCGGTGCTTTGGAAGATGCCGAGCGAGAGGCCGTTGAAGGTTTTGCGGTGGGTTTCGCGGTGGGTGGTGACGTCGAGCGGGTCGCCGTTGTCGAAGCCGAGCAGTTCGACCGGGCCGTCGATCTGGTAATCGATTCGGTTGCAGGCCCACGGCACAAAATTGCCGTTGGCATCCTTGATCGTTGTGGTGAGGTGGCTGATGTCGAACCGGTCGGCGGCCATGTTTGTATTGTCGGCGGCAAACTCGATGGTCGTCGGGGCGCCGGCGGTCTTGAATATCTTTTCGGCAACGGCCTTGCCGCCGCGGTAGCCGACGGCTTTCAATGTTCCGGCTTCGTAGGGCACCTTCCAGACGATGTCGAGCAGGTCGCGCGGCGGCTTTTTGCCGAGCGGCTTGCCGTTGAGGAAGAGTTCGACCTCTTCGCAGTTGGAGTAGGCCACCACGGGAATTCCGACGCCCTCCATGCCGGGGTGCGTCCAGTGCGGCAGGAGGTGCACCATCGGCTCGTCCGTCCATTGGCTCTGGTAGAAGAAATAGTGGTCTTTCGGGAAGCCGCACAGGTCGATGATGCCGAAGTTCCAGATCCGCGCCGGCCAGCTGCCGCCGCCGAACGAGGCTTCGCCGAGATAGTCGAACCCGGTCCAGCGGAACTCGCCCATGATCCACGGCGTTTCCTTGGTGCGCTTCCAGCAGGTGCGGGCAGTGATGCGCACGCCGCAGTTGTCGTACGACGAGCTGTAGCGTTCGTGGCCATCGAAGAAAATCTGCTTGTCGCCGTAAGCCGTGAACGGATTGACCATGATGCTGCGGTTGCGCCACCAGGTGAGCGTGCGGTAGAAGCCGCGCGTCTGCAGCGTATGCGGAACCTCGGTCAGCACAACGGCCTTTTCGGGATTTTCCTCGTGGAACTTTTCGAGGATGCCCGGTGTGCCGCCCGGCGCGTTGAAGCCCGCCACATCCACGCCATAGAACAGGCTGCCACCGGTGGTCGGGCGCGTCGTGTCGTATTTCTTCACTTCGGCGCTAATGTTGTGCGTATCCTTGATGCCGGTTTCGTTGCCGATGCTGTACATGATGACCGCGGGATGGTTGCGGTCGCGCCGCACCCAGTCCTTCACATCGGTTTTCCACCACTCCTTGAAATGGTGGCGGCCATAGTCGTGCTTGCTCTTCGCTCCCCAGCCGTCGAACAGCTCGTCCATCACCATGATGCCCATTTCGTCGCACAGGTCGTAGAAGATCGGTCGGCGCGGATTGTGGGAGACGCGGATGGCATTGCAGCCCATCTCCTTCAGGATCCGCAGGCGGCGGCGCAGCACCTTTTCGGGAATGGCCGACCCGACAAGCCCCGCATCGGAATGCTCGCACACCCCCTTGAGTTTGGTCGATTTCCCGTTCAGGAAGAAGCCCTCGTCCGGATCGAACCGCAGCGAGCGGATGCCGAAGCGCGTTTGGTTGGTGTCGATGGTCTTGCTCCCGATCTTGATGGAACTGACCAGGGTGTAGAGGGCGGACGATTCCGGCGACCAGAGCTCCGGGGTTTCGATGCGCAAACCAAGCGTTGCCACGGACGGTCCGTTGGCCGCCAACAGAACCGCTTGTTTCGTCGATGCCACTTGCTTGCCCGCCCTGTCGAGCACGATGGATTCCACGGTGGCTTTATGCGCCTTGGCGGTGCCGTTGTTCAGCGTGGCTTCGACCGCGACGGTAGCCTGTCCAGCTGTGATGGACGGCGTGGTGACGAACACGCCCCATTGGTCGAAATTGATTTTGTTTTTGGATATCAGGGTCACGTCGCCATAGAGGCCGCAACCGGGGTACCAGCGGGCGTTGGGCGCCTGTTGGTTATCCACCCGCACGGCCAGCGTGTTGCGGCCGGAGTTCAGTTCCTGCGAGATGTCGATATAAAAGCTGATGTAGCCATAGGGGCGTTCGCCGACTTTGTTGCCGTTTACCCACACCTCGGTGTTCATGAAGGAGGCATCGAAGAGGAGCAGGTATTGTTTCGCGGGATCAACCTCGTCGAGCTGGAAGGTCTTGCGGTACCAGCCGAGTCCGGTCGGCAGATAGCCGCCTTGGCCGCCGCTGGGATTCGTTTTTTCATAGGGGCCGAGGATCGACCAGTCGTGGGGGATGCGCACCGTTTCCCATCCGGAATCGTCGAAACCGGGTTCCGATGCCAGGTCGGAGCCGGACCGGCTGAACGTCCAGCCGAACACGAGTTTTTCGGTTTGCGGAACCCCGGTCGCCGGTGGTGCCGCCGATGCCAGAAGCGGCGCGCAGGCTGCGGCCAGCAGGCCAACCCCCCATGCTTTGAATTTACGACCCATACACTAGTCCACTGTTTAGTAAGCCGATAAAGCTACCAGAGCCCGGATCGCGGCGTCTTGTAGGATTTGGGCATGCCTGTGTATCTGGGATTAGGCGCGGCGCAGGGAAAAACCGTTAAAGCGTCAAAGGCATAGCTTCCGGATCCGAGCTGCAGTTTCAATCCTTGGTCGGCGGGGAGTTTTTCCACGCCCACCGCGTTGTCGATCGTTCGTCCGTTCTCGTTGACGGACTTCGCTTCAGGCGTGGTGGGGTCAGCCCTCGAATTAATACTTTACTTGCTTGGGCTGCTGTTTGAACTTCTCAGTTCTTCCAGGCTTTTTTCGATGTTCCCGGGCGTGGTGGGCGTGGTGGGGTCAGCCCTCGAATTAATACTTTACTTGATTGGGCGGCTGTTTGAACTTCTCAGTTCTTCCAGGCTTTTTTCGATGTTCCCGCACGCCTTCCTAAGTTGGGCATTGGCGGCCAGCCAAACGGGAAGCTTGCGAAGCTGGGCACTCACCGCTCCGCCCGTTCCCATACCCAGAAACACTGCTGCTCCGCGCTGGGAAATTCCTGCAAAGCGAATGAGCATGGAGGCTGCTATTGCCCGCAAGGGGCTGTTCCGGCGGCGTACCATGAATGACGTCGTTTCGACGCCCAATGCATTGGCTACGGTTTCCAGAACCGTATTGGATGGCAATGGTTCGGTGATGTGGCGGAAGGAAACGTCTTCCCGATTGCAGTCCTTGGAACGCTTGCCATGCAGGTGATCAATCCAAGTGCGAAAGGATTCTCCCCCGATGCTGCGAGGAGAGAGCTTTAGTAGTTCCTGAAATTCAATGTCGTCGTTTGCCAGGCCGGATTCCACGAAGGACCGATAGCGTTTAGGCTGTTCGTCAGCACTCCCCCCGGCCATTGCGAGGATGGGGCAGTAGTCCACGAATTCGTGCGCTCTCCGTTTGCCGATATAGCTTGGGAAACTGCTCCATCGGTAGGCGCGCAGTGTAGAGATCCGCTCCCGGTTCGGCTTGGCTCTTTCGCTTTGGGTTTGAACTGGATTCAGGTGGACATAACGTGACAACGCGAGAAGATACCGGTCTCCCTCGACAAGCTTTGCCTTGTAGCGACCATCGAGCAGGTGGCCATGTCGGTGATGCCGGCGATTGTAGTAGACGGTGTAGGCTGTGGATAATGCCTGCATGAACGTTGAGCAGTTTCCGGCAGGAGTCTCGAACACGAGATGGAAGTGGTTGGTCATCAGCACATACAGGTAAAGGCGTATCTGGTGGCGACCAACCCGTTCGCTAAGTTGATCAATAAACCGTGCGCGGTCTTTGTCGTCAGCAAACAGAGGGCTCTGGTCAAACCTATGGTCGCCAATCATTCTGCATGAGACATGATAGATTGCTCCATGGAACTCAACTCTCAATGACCTTGCCATGAAGGGTTTGTGTCATGATATTGCTTGATAGTAAAGTATTAATTCGAGGGCTGACCCCGATTGGGGCTACCCAAACGGGTGGCAGGGAAAACGCGAATCCCTCCGCGAACAGGACGTTCGGGAGGGGGTCTCCAGTCCCGTCTATGGCATCCGTACGGTCGAAATTGGAATTGCAACCCACGGCAGTGCGTTAAAGCTTCACTTCAAAGGCATAGCTTCCGGATCCGAGCTGCAGTTTCAATCCTTGGTCGAGCGGTCGTCCGCCTTCGGTGACGGACGAAGCGGTGGGAAGCGTCAGCACGGCCGTGGCGCCGACCGGGACGCGCAGCTCCAGTTCAACGGTGTTGCCGGTGCGTTTCCAGTTGCAGACGACCGGGCCGTGGATGGTGCGGTGCGAGCATTCGACCCAGTCGAGCCCTTCGACAAAGCGGGGTTGCAGGTTGATGCGGTCGAAGCCGATCGCGTCCTTGGCGGGTTCAATGCCGCCGAGCCAGTTGTAGAACCATTGGCTGACGGAGCCGAACATGGGATGGTTATGGCTGAAGGTGTTGTCGCTGAACGACCAATGCTCCCACAATGTGGTCGCTCCGTTTTCGAGCATGTGCCCCCAGCCGGGATACGCCTTCTTGTTGACCATGGCGTTGACCGTTTCCTCTTCGCCGTCGCGGCTCAGCGCATCGAGCATATAGAAGGTGCCGAAGATACCGGTCGTCAGGTGACCATCATGATTTTCGATATCCTTGAGCAGATGCGCCAGCGCCTTGGGGCGCACGGATTCCGGCAACATGTCGAGATAGAGCGCGAACGACTGTGAGTTCTGGAATCCCGAGCCGGCCACGCCCGTTTGCTGGTCGACGAAGTTTTCGATGTAGGCCGCTTTAATGGTTTCGGCGAGCTCGGCGTATTCCCTGGCCTCGTCCTCTCTGCCGAGGATGCTTGCGAGGCGCGCAAGTATGCGGGCGGATTCGCAATAGAGCGGGGTGACCATCTGCGGCGTTTTATCCTTTTTGATCGCCTCGTGGTCGTGCAGGCCGTTTCGTACGATATGATCTTTGTTTTTGGAGCGGACGAGTTCGAACCAGCGTCTGCTGACGGCATACTGCTCCTCGATAATCCGGCGGTCGCCGTAGTAGCGGTGGAGCTGCGCCTGAAGATGCGGATGCGCCATGGCCCAGCCCACGCCGCAATACTGGATCCCAACGGAAGGCGCGGTATCGGTCAGCATGCCGTTCGGCAGGGCGCTGTCGGCCCAGTCGCGGGTGGCCTTGGGATAGAAGGCCGACAAGTCGAAGTTCATCATGAAGGCGTCCGACGAGGTGACCAGGTCGCCGCCGTAGCCGAAGCGCTCGCGGTGCGGGCAGTCGGACTGCACACCAAAGAGGTTGCTGAGGAACGTCCACTGAACCATCTTCTGGATGCGGTTGAACAGGTCGTTGGAACAGTTGAACGAGCCGATGGGTTCGACGGCCGAATTCATGCGCTGGCCTTCGATGTCGTCCAGCGCCGGCTTGGAGGGCAGCCCGGTCAGCTCGATATAGCGGAAGGCGTGGAAGGTAAACTGCGGCGTGTAGGTTTCGCCTCCGCCGCGGGCAACATAGGTGTCCTCCTGCCAGGCGATGGGCGGAGCGCCGGGAACCTGCGGCTTGCCGGATTTGTTTTTGATCTGCCCGCAGACGCTGGTCATCGGGTTGAGCGAGCCGTCTTCATGGACCAGCTCGCCGTAGCGCATCTTGATCTGCGTGCCGGCGGGTACGTTGAACTTAAAGCTCGCCCATCCGCCAAAGTTCTGGCCCATGTCGACGATATAAACGCCCTTGGCCGGCTCCATGATTCCCACGGGTTTGAACGTGGAGGTCACCTTAATCGCCGCGTTCGGCTGAACCATCAGTTGGCCTTCGGGGGCGGGCGCGGTTTTGGCGGTCGCCCAGCTGCCGTCGTCCAGTCCGGGCGCGTCCCAGCCGGGGATGGCCTTGCGGGCATCGACCTTTTCGCCGAGATAAATGTTGTTGCGCAGGATCGGGCCTTCCGCAACCTTCCACGAAGCGTCGCTGACGATCGACTCGTTCGATCCGTCGGCATAGTTGATCTGCAGGCGGGCGATGAACTGCGGCCGCCCAACGGGCAGGTTTTCGCGCAGGTTTCGGCGGCCCCACAGGCGCAGGGGCAGGGGATTGTACCAGCCGTTGCCCAGCGAGACCCCCAGGCAGTTTTCTCCGGATGAAAGTTGCTTCGTCACATCGAAGGTGGAATAAAAGACGCGTTTATCCGGGCGCGTCCAAAGCGGATCCAGCTGTTGGTCGCCAACCTTTTCGCCGTTCAGCGACGCGCGGTAGTAGCCCAGCGCGGTGATATAGAGCCGCGCGGATTCAACCTTGCCCGAGAGCTTGAAGGGTTTGCGGAAGAGCGGCGCCGGATCGTCCTTGAAAAAGTCCTCGTCCTGCGTCGGGTTGGCCTTGCCGTCGTTGATCCACTCGGCCTGCCAGTCCGAAGCCTTCATCAGGCCCATTTCCCACGAGGAGGGGGCCGACCAGTCCGACGGCGTTCCTTCGGAGTCCCAAACCTGCACCATCCAGTAGCCGCGCTGGCCGGATGCCAAGGGTTTCCCTTCATACACGACACCCGCACTTTGGGCGGATTCAATCTTTCCGCTGTCCCACAGATCGCCATCGATCTTGCCGAGCCCTTCGGCCGTTGAGGAGACCACGACACGGTAGGCGGTCTGTTGGTCGCCGCGCGTTCCCGATTGCAGCACCCAGCCGAGGCGCGGCTGCGGGTGGTCGATGCCCATCGGTTGGTCGCGATATTCGCAGTGCAGGCGCGAAACCTTCATGGTGGAAAAGGGTTTCACCGTGCTTCCTGGAAAAGCGGCCACGGGAAATAGCAATACGGCGCACAGGCCGATATTTGATTTAAAGCTCATCGATTAACTCCATGGATCTAATTTAACCCCAGAGGGCTCTGAGGTGCAGGGGTTGGATTTTATTTCTGATCCTCTGTGTCTCCGTGTCCTCAGTGGTGGAATAACAAATCGTTACGGGCGCCAGGGTTGCTTGCCGTTCTTTTCCCGGAGGAACTTGGCATCGACCGTCTTATACCAGGCATGCAGCTTGGCCCGCATCTGCTTAACCTTTTCCGGGTGTTGCGCGGCGATGTCGTTCTGTTCGCCGATATCGTCCTTGAGGTTGTGGAGGGTGACGCGCCCATCTTCGTAGTTCTCGAACAGCTTGTAGTCGCCAACGCGGATGGCACCGCCGGGAATGCCTCCCTGGTTGCTGTAGTGCGGGTAGTGCCAATACAGCGGACGCTTTTCAAGCAACTCGCCTTTCAGCGCGGGCAGCAGATCGACGCCGTCGATCTCGTGTTGCACTTCAGCACCCGCCGCCGAGGCGAGGGTGGGGAAGAGGTCGATCGAACAAATCAACTCGTCGCTGACGGCGCCGGGTTGGGTGATGCCGGGATAGCGGATGATCCACGGTTCGCGGATGCCGCCCTCATAGACCCAGCCCTTGCCACCACGCAGCGGCAGGTTGCTGGTCGGTGAGCCTTCGGAGGTGGACAGGCCGCCATTGTCGGACGTGAAGACCACGATGGTGTTGCCGGCCAGCCCGGATTCTTCGAGCTGCTTGAGCACGACGCCGACCGCTTCGTCCATGGCTTCGACCATGGCGGCATAGACGGCATGCTTTTGCAGGAGGCGCACCTCGCGCTTTTTCTCCACCGGCCAGACCTGTTCTTCCGCGCCAAATTCATTGCCCGGAACCTGCCCGGCTTTCTTTTCATATTTTTCCACCAGGTCGGGGCGGCCCATCAGCGGGGTGTGGACGGAGTAGAACGCCAGGTAGGCCAGGAAGGGGCCTTCCTTGTTTGCCTGGATGAACTTGGCCGTTTCGCGCGCCAGACGGGCCGGGAGATGTTCGCCCTCCGGGCTCTCCTCCTTGATCTGCGGATTTTCGAAGGGCGCGAAATAGCCTTTTCCGGAATAGGGACCGCCCGCTTTGTGCCCGCCGATGTTGATATCGAAACCGCGGTTTTGGGGCCAATATTCCTCGGTGGGGCCCAGATGCCATTTGCCGGCGAAAAAGGTGGCATAGCCTTTGGCCTTCAGCGCTTGTGCGAGCGTGATCTCTTCCAGCGGCATCAGGTGCTGCATTTCCGCGCCTTTATACGTCGCGGGGCGGTTGCCCCCGAAAAAGTTCGTCGCCTCCGCGCGGGTGGGATATTTGCCGGTCATCAGGCTGTAGCGCGTCGGCGAGCAGACCGGGTTGGCGGCATAGCCGTCGGTGAAGCGCATGCCCGACTTTGCCAGCCTGTCGATGTTCGGCGTATCGTAGAAACAGTCGGGGTTGTTTGCGCCGATATCCATGTAGCCGAGGTCATCAACCAGAAAGACCACCACATTCGGCGGAGTCTGCTCTTCCACCTGCGCCATGCTGGAGGCCAATAGGGGAAGCGCCGCAACCAAGCCCATCGCACCGCGTTGGCACTGTTTCAATCCGTTCATCCTGTTTCCTTCCCCGATATGTTCTGTATCAATTCCCTGATGTTCTAGCTTCAAGGGCGGTGCGGATCGAGTCCGCCACCTGTTTGCCGAGCGTTGCATATCCGGTCTTCTTGAAATGGACATTGCCCGGGGCCGTAAGTTGATCCTTGATCGTGTTGGAGAGGGCGTGGAGATCGTTGATCGCGATGCCGTGCTGTTTCATGATCGTTTCGGCGATCGCGTTGTATTTCACCTCGTCGCCCACAAAGCGCCCGGCTTCTTCTTCCGGCACGACGGTTGTGGAAGCCCAGATCAGGACGGCGCCCGTTTTTTCCAGTCGCTGCACCAGTGCCTCCAGGTTCTTTTCATACTGCTTCGGCGGCACAGCCTGGGTGCCGTTTTTCTTATCGCGGTTGCCCTGCGTCTTGGACTCGGGGTGGCGGTAGCACAGATCCCACAGGCCCCAGTTGAAATGGATCACGTCCCATTCCGTATTGCCCAGCCACGGGTCGATCTTCTGCAACCCCCGGGGGGTGTCGCCGCAGTTTTCCTTGACCCGCCTTACGTTGGCCACGCCCTGGAGCTCCTCAATGACGGGCTTGGTGTAGCCGATCGAAATCGAATCGCCAATGATCAGCACGTTGGGCAGGCCCTTCTGCATCTTCGACGCTGCCGTGATTCCGCCCTGGTCCGCCTTGGGGGTGTGGAAGTCCGAATTCGCCAATGCGGAGCCCATGCAGCATGCGAAGGTTAATAGGGCGGCGTGTTTGATTTGGTTCATGTTCATCGTTGCTTTCCGGGTTCAAATGGTTGCCTTGCATTGTAGCGGCGCTTCCCGGAAGCGCAAGCGGCTCTTGGAGCCGGTACACTGTGTTTTTCCCGATGCACCGTCCTCGGTGCCATGGACAATAAAAAACCCCGGATGCAACCGGGGTTTTCGTTTCGCAGGTGGACGTTCCTAGATGCTGAAGCGGCGGCGAATGAACATGACCGCTCCGCCGAACAGGGCGAACAGCCCCAGCGTCGCCGGTTCCGGAATGACGGTGCCTTGAACATAGTAATGGATGTTTCGAGTGGAGGGGGTTGTATGCGCGGTGGACGTGATTGCAACACGTCCGCCTGCAGAGCCTTCGTAGTGCTGGAATCGATCAGGATTCGATGTTGAGGATCGGTCATAGGTCATCAAGAATCCAAAATCGCTGTCCTCGCTGACTTCAAGTGCAGTGGCTAGCTGGAAGGTCACATAGTTGTTGTCGGCAAACGTTCCATTCAAAGTGAACGCCTCGGTATAAAGGGGGCTCACGGTCGTATCCACAAAATAATTGCTTCCATCGATGCTGGTGGAGTGGCCTGTTCCTGTCCCCCATTGTGCTGCCGTTCCTTCGAAGATACGCAATGTGAGTATGTCGTTGGCATACGTCTGATTAACATCTTTCCGGATCGTGATCGCCGTAATCTTATATCCCGTGCCGGTGCCGTCGGCCAAGGAAAACAACTGCCCGCGTGCGTGGTTGTCGTTGGCATCTTCGTCGAAGAGCGAAGTGTTGATGCCCCCGCCGGCCGAAGACAAAATATCGCTCGTGGGGGCGCTGGTGGAAAGGGTCACGTCCGCATAGGACGCACTCAGGGCGACCAGGGCCGTTGCAACCGCAATCCCTGTAATTTTCATTGTTTTCATGGTTTCTCCTTATTTTCTTCCTGCTTGCGTGGCGTTCGGCAGATCCAGCAGGAACCTACCAATTGCCTAGGATCAAGCTAGCAGGGGCGGCGTACAGCGTATTGCACGATCAGGGCGTCACTGTGTACAATATCACGCAAGGGGCCGGGTGGCGGTGTTCAACGAAACCATTAGCCCATACCCGGGAAATAGAGGTCGATGATGTCCTGCAACGCGGCTTGTGCCGCCTTGCCATGCTCTTCGTTATATTTCGGCAACTGAACCTCATACCAACCCGGGCCAAACAACGGGTTGTTGTTCCGTCTGTTCAATCCCTTTGGATAGACGAGATGGGTGTGTTGCCGGAACGCATCGTTGTCCATCGGGATGGCCGTTTTGTAGTGTTGGAGTCGCTCGAGGATTTTTCTAGAAGGCTTGAGCCCCTCCTTTTTCATGGCTGCGGCCAAGGCGGTCGGGTGTTCCGGTTGGATGCCCCAGAAATGAATCAACGGCGTCAGGTCGGCCCCGGCCGCTTTCGACAGGCGCAGGATGCGGTCGTCGGTTGGGTCGGCATTGTTCGGAACCTTGTCGCCTTCCTTCCAGTTTGCGTTGTCCGTGTGCCAGAATCGGCTGAGCGCCTCCCAGCCAAACAGGTTGGCGATCTCGATATATTTGCCGAAGCCGCGATGCTGGTATTTCATTTCGTCGCCGGGTTTGTTGGAATGGTCCATCTCCTTGCCTTGGCGGAAGTTCTCGGTGACCATCCACATGGCGGCGATGTCCTCCATGGTGAGCTGGTCCATGTCCATGACCGCGTGGCCGTAGGCCTTGTCGAGGCTCCAGCCGAACTTCATGTTCAGGATCGCGGCAGTCGGCAGGTTGACGAGTGCTTCGACCTCGCCACGGAACTTCGAGCAAAACTGGGAATGGCCCACTTCGTGGAACACCGTCCAGTCGGCGTGCTGCGGCCCCTTCACCATCCACGTGTGCCGGCACTCCCCGGGCTTGTTGGCGTTGTAGGGATAGTTCGACTGCGGATAGCCGGGAAAGTTGGCGCCGCCGCGCATGTTCACATCCGGCTGGGTGTAGAGGACGGTTTTCGAGCGTACGAGCGGGTGCCCGAATAGTTCCGACACGGCGTCCATTGCCTGGTCAAAGTCGGCCATTAGCGCGACGGGGTCTTCAACCTGGTCGAGCCAGGCCGTTGGAATCTGCATCATGAATTTGTCGGTCTCGAAATCGGCCCACGGCGCCGGATGGGTTCTCTCGGTCTTGTTCCACGCATCGAGCGTTGTCAGGTCGAAGCTGCGCGCCGAGAAAAACGGTGCGCGGACCACGTTCTTCATCGCAAGGGTAACCACGCCCGCGTCCGCTTCGTAGGGCACTTCGAGATAGATCCCTCCACCCAGCGGATTGGCGATCAGCGTGTCCCGTTTCTTGATCGGGTAAACGATGGAAACCCGGTCGAGCCGCTTGATGGACGGTTTTTTCGACAAATCCCAGGAATGCGCGCCAACGCGAATGGAATAGCCCGTGTCCACCAGGGCCGAAGGGACCCGCACCACCGCGATGTCGCCGGGGGCGAGATAGCAACCGGTCGGGCGGCGGGCGGGGCTGTCCTGCCCGCTGACGGGTTGGCCCCACGCGGTCGTTTGCGAGGCGTTGACCTTCGCGGTTTCGACCGCGCTCGGGTTTGCCGGCGACTTGACGGCTCCGGGGAAGTAGGCCGAGGTTTCGAATGCTGCGCCATCGAGCAGGCTCTTGTGTTTTTCCAGATTTTCGGAGGTGTAGGTTTTATCGATCAAGCCCTGCTGGATGGCGATCAGGGCATAGTGGAGCTCCATTCCGTCCTTGGGGCTGCGTGGCATTCCGTTGCGGGTGGCGCCGTTGATGAAGAGCGGTCCGACTTCGGTGTCGTATTGCCCGATCAGCTTGAACGCCGCAGTGATGGCGGGCCCATTGTTCTCCAGGCGGTCGAGGTTTGCCGCGATCGCTTCCGCTTTTTCCAGCAGCTGGTCGGTTTTGCCGGCCAAGGCTCCGGTTGCCAATGCGAGGCCGATTCCCAGCAGAAGGGATGTCCCGTGAAGTGGTTTCATTATGTGCTCCTTAAGATTTGCTGCGTTTAATGATGGCGGCATAGCCGCCGCCGGGCGCGAGTTTTAGCGTTAGCGTCGATGATGCATCGACGGTCGATTCGCCGATGGTGGTGTCGGTGGCTTCGGTGGCGGCGTTGGGGCCGTCCTTCCAGGAGTTCAATTGAAAGTCGCCGTTGCCGAGAAAACCGAGTTTGCACTCCAGCTCGCGCGGCGTCCAGTCGGTCATGGCGCCGATGTACCAGGTGTCGCCCTTGCGGCGGGCGACGGCCACAGCCTTGCCGACCTCCGCATGCAGCACCACTGTTTCGTCCCAGGTGGTCGGCACCGCCGACAGGAACGGCATGCACCCGGGATTCCGCCGGTATTTGGTCGGGGTGTCGGCCAGCATTTGCAGCGGGCTGAGATAGACCACATACATGGCGAGCTGATGGCAGCGGGTGCCCTGGCTGCCGGGGTTCCGGCCGACCGCGCGGAAGGTTGCTTCCGTATAGTTGTCCATGGCGCCGGGGGTATAGTCCATCGGACCGGCCACCATTCGGGTGAAGGGCAGCAGCACCGCCATGCCGGGCGTCGCGTTCTTGCTCCACTTGTTTTGTTCGAGCCCCAGCACCGACTCGTGCGTCAGCACGTTGGGATAGGTGCGCTGGAGTCCGGTCGGCTTCGAGCCACCGTGGAAATCCACCAGCAGTTGGTGGTTCGCGGCCACGATGGCGATCCGCTCGCAAAAGTCCATCATCACCTGGTCGTCGCGTTGCATGAAATCGACCTTGATTCCTTTGATGCCCCATGTTGAAAACTGTTCGAACGCCGCATCGAAATTTTGTTCGAGCGCGGCGGAGGTCATCCAGAGAATGACACCGACGTTTTTGGATTCGCCATGTTCAACCAGCTCCGCGATGTTCAGCGCGGGAACGACGTGCAGCAGGTTGTCCGGCCCTTTCTCGCTCCATCCTTCGTCGAGGATGATGTATTGCAGGTCGTTGGCGGCGGCAAAGTCGATGAAGTGCTTGTAGGTTTCCTGGTTGATTCCTGCCTTGAAGGGCATGTCGGTAATGTTTCTATAGTTCCACCAGTCCCACGCCACCTTGCCCGGCTTGATCCACGCCGTGTCGTCCAGCCGGCAGGGGTCGGCCAGGGTGTGGAGCATGGTCGAGGTCAGCAGTCCGGCATCGTCGGCAACCACGAAAGCGCGCCATGGAAAGCTGCGGGTGCCGGGGCATTTCGCCAGGAAATCGCTCCGTTCCGCCACCGTCAGGTCGCGGTCGCCCTTTAGTTCGGTCTTGGCCGGATAGGGCGGGAAGCTGGCTTTGAGGGCGGTGCCTTCCGCCCCTTCGATCCATAGCCCCGGATAGTGTTGCACATTGACGTCGGTCAGCAGGAGCTTCCGACCACCGTCCAGCTCGAGCAGAACGGGCGGGCTCGTGGGCTGGCCTATCGGGGCCGCGGAGATGGGAAGGCGACCTAAGCGCCGTTCCTGGTGGGAAAAGTAGCCCTTCTTTTCGGGCGTCGGGTAGTAGGCGGGGTAGTCATCCGCAAATTCGAAGGCCAATTCTTCGCCGTTAACGGTCACCTCGCCCCGGTCGATCCGGCTTTCCCAGCGGAACGCCGCGCCGTCGTTATGGACGCGCACCCGCAAGTTCACCGGGCCATCGAACCGGATCACGGTTTCGTTGCACTGCTCCCGGAACCGGCTGCTTATGCCGGGGATCACCGGAACGGTTTCCCGGTCGATGGTGCGCGTCTCCGTTTTGTTCAAGCCGCCGCTGCCGGGGTATTCAACACCGTCGATGGTGATCGACATCGGGATGCGATCGATCACGCTTTTACCGTCCACGGCCAGTTTCCCGCAGATGTTTGCACCCTCCGCCAAAATGCTGAAGACGATCGTTTCATCCGGCGAGACCGTCCGCACTTCCTGCGCCTGAACCAACGTGGCGGCGAAAACGGTAGTTGCCGTTATGGCCCAAATGCCCTGTATCATTCCCATAAGCCTTTCTCGCTTCGATTTAACCCATGAATCTACAGAAACAACGTTCGGCGGGTCTTGTAGGATTTTGGCATGCATGTGTAGATAAGCCTGGCAGGTTTTCACCACCCGCTGCGGTAGAGGACACTGGCACAGAGGATTAGAATGCTCTGTGTCTCTGGGTTCTCTGTGGTAATTCCATGCCCGGATCTAGGTTTGTTTGCCCGTGTTTCGGATGCCCCTTTGGCCCCGGTTCGTTGTTCGGGGAACCGCGCCAAATCGTTCTGCGCGGGATTTCCGGCCTGTCGGGCTTGCCTTGCCAAGGCGGCCTTAGTATCTTCCCGTTTCTTCCCTTGAACCGGGAGGACAACGAGACGGTTCCCGGCAAGCGTGTTGAACGTTGGCATCCGGATGACGAGATCGGGCGAACCCCGTCAGGGTCGGAAGGCAGCAGCGGTAAACCATGTTTTTCGGGTGTCTGGAAGCGCCGGCGGGAGCGCTGGCCGGGAGCCCTTTCGTTGGCCTGCCGCAGGAAGTGGACTTTTATTTATGGCTTATGAAGTACTAGCACGAAAATGGCGGCCGCAGCAGTTTGCTGATGTGGTCGGGCAGGGGCACGTCACCAAGACGCTCACGAATGCGATCGAAACCGAACGCGTGGCCCATGCCTATATGTTCGTCGGCTCGCGCGGTACCGGCAAGACCACCTCCGCCCGCATCCTGGCCAAGGCGCTCAATTGCCAAAAAGGGCCAACCCCGAACCCCTGCGATGTCTGCGACTCCTGCAAGGAGGTCATGGCCGGCAACAGCCTCGACGTCATTGAGATCGACGGGGCTTCCAACAACGGTGTCGACCAGGTGCGCGACCTGCGCGACAACGCCCGCTATTCACCGGCCCGCGGCCCGTACAAGATCTATATTATCGACGAAGTGCACATGCTCTCGACCGCCGCGTTCAACGCGCTGCTTAAGACACTCGAAGAGCCGCCATCGCACGTGAAGTTTATTTTTGCCACCACCGACGTGCACAAGGTGCTGCCCACCATCCTCTCCCGTTGCCAGCGGTTCGACCTCCGCCGGATCTCCGTTCAGGATATTGTGGACCGCCTCCGCAAGGGGTGTGATGAGGAGGGGATCTCCATTACCGAAGACGCCCTGCTGGCCATCGCCCGCGGGGCGGAAGGCGGACTGCGCGATGCCGAGTCCGCCCTCGACCAAATCATTTCCTTCCGGGGCAAGGAAATCGATGAAGACGATGTGTTGGCCGTGTTCGGGCTGGTTTCGCGCCATGTGCTCGAAAACCTGACCGTGGCCATCCTGAAGTCGGACGTGCCGACCATCATCAACATTATCTCGGAGATGGACCGGGCGGGCAAAGATCTGCAGCGCGTGGTGATGGAGCTGCTCGAAAACTTCCGGAACCTGCTGGTGGTGCTCTATGCCGGGCAGGGCGCTTCCGCGCTGGAGCTTCCCGAGACGCAGCTGGCGTTCTACCAGGAGCAGGCTCCCGCAACCGAAGCCGGCCGTGTGCTGCGCATCATCGATGCCCTGGTCGAAACGGATGGCCGCATGCGCTATGCGCTTTCCAAGAAAACCCTGCTCGAAACCGGCTTGATTCGCTGTTCCCGTGCGGCCGAAACAGCCACCATCAACGAGCTGCTCAAACAGGTGGCCGACCTAAAAAAAAACTTTAAATCCGGCCCGGTAGCCTCCGCCAGGGTTGCGGAAACCGCCCCCGCCTATGGCGGCGGGGATCAAAAAAAAAAGATAGCCTCCGATAGCGAGGTCGAACTCCTGCTCGAAAAGTGGCACGACATCATCGACCACGTCGGCAAGGCCGATGCGCTCGCCAAGGGCAGCCTGCTCAACACCGCTCCGCTCCGCACCGACGAAACGCACCTGGTGGTGGGCTACGATCCGGAGTTTTCCAATGATCTCAAGCGGCTGGAGGACGACCGAGCCAAGCTCGCGCTCGCCCGTGCCGTGGATCGGCATCTCAATCGGCTGCTTGCCGTTTCCTACGAGGCGCTCAAGCCCGACGACCCACGCCCGTTGCCGGCCGATAGCCCCGTGAACGATCTCGGCCCCGACAACACGCAAACGCTCACCAAAGAGCAGAAATGGTATGCGAATCCCGTTGTTAAAACCGTGGTGGATGCTTTTAATGGCGAAATAACCGATATTAGGGAGTGACGAGTGATGACTGATGCGTGAATTTCGGCTCACGGCTCACGGCTCACGGCTCACGGCTCTCTTAATAGTGTATTTGTAGAAGATGATGTAATTTAATGAACCAACAGAAGGACGCGACGATATGAACATGATGAAAATGATGAAGCAGGCCCAGGATCTTCAGAAAAACATGAAGAAAAAACAGGCCGAACTCGCCAAGACCGAAGTGCAGTTCACGGCCGGCGGCGGTATGGTGACGGTTACGGCCACCTGCGATATGAAGGTGACGAGCATCAAGATCAACCCCGATGCGGTCGATCCCGAAGACGTGGAAATGCTCGAAGATCTCGTGCTGGCCGCCGTCGATGGTGCGCTCAACACCGCCCAGGAAACCATGTCCAAGGAAATGGGCAAGCTCACCCAGGGCATGGGCCTCCCCGCCGGTATGGATTTGCCATTTTAAATTAAGAACATTGATTTAAGAATGTAGAATGGTAGATCTGCGGTTGCCTTCCTTTGAAAAGGCCAACGCCGTTTGAGTTCCTCCATTCTTCATTCTGAATTCTTAAATCTTCATTAAATGAACCACCTCATCCCCCTCGATAATCTTGTTGCGGCACTGAGCCGGTTGCCGGGCATCGGGCGCCGCACGGCCGAACGCATGGCCATGGCGCTGGTGCAAGACGACAAGGGGCTGATGCGCATCCTGGCCAATGCGTTGCTGGAAGCCGACGACGGAATCGCAAACTGCGAACGTTGTGGCAATGTAACGCTGTCGGCCATCAACCCGTGCGAGCTGTGCACCCGCCACCGCAAGGATGCGCAGATCCTCTGCGTGGTCGAGTCCCCCGCCGATATCATGAAAATCGAGGAATCCGGCGGATTCCAGGGGCGCTACCATGCCTTGATGGGGCGCCTCTCCCCGATGCATGGAACCGGTGCCGCCGACCTGCGGGTCGATCGGCTCCTCGGCCGCATTGCCGATGAGGGCATCGCGGAGGTGCTGATTGCATTGGGCACCGATGTGGAAAGCGACGCCACGGCCAGCTATCTCAAGGAAGTTCTCTCGAACCGCGAGGTGAAGGTGTCGCGCATCGCATTCGGTCTCCCGGCAGGCAGTGCCATCGAATATTCCGATGCCACGACCCTTGCCCGCGCCATCCAGGGGCGGCAGGCCATTTAGGGCCATTCTGGTTCTATCGGGTCAGCCGTTGCTCAATGTGGGAAGGCTCGAACGACTCCATTGTGTTCTCGTCGATGAAGCGATATTGAATCGGATCGTAGTCAATGGAGCTGCTCAATCGCGTGAGGGTCAGGATCCCGGTCCCCGGATCATAGGAACCCGTAAGATCCCAATCAAGGTTAGGCATTCCGTAGAGGCTGGAGGCCTTTTCTTCGTAACCGGAAACGCTGTTTCCGTTTTGGTCAAGATCCATGGTCAGTTCAAGGTTTTTGTCGTAATGGTATTCCCATCCGCTCCATGAACCGCTGACATCCGCAGGTTTGGTGTAGTTCATCTGCGGTTCGCCGCCGTCGTCGTTGCAACCGGCAAGTAGAAGTGTCAATCCCGATAGAATCACAATCGCTGTTTTTCTGTTCATTTTTGTCTCCCTGAGATGCGGTTACATGATGCGACGACTCCACGAGCCGTAAATTCATCGAATAGTTTATATAGACTTGGCGAATGGACTCAAGTGTAAATATGTAAAACATACCCTTGGATTACGCCATTGCAGGCCGGTGGCGAAATCAGGGGTTGCTTTTCCTGTTTGGGGGCGTTTTTCAGCGGGTATCCGAACGCTCCATTGAATTCCATGGATTCATTGCTGCTCAGAACCCGCTTGACTCGAAGCGGCTGGGTCTATACAACCGCGCCTTATTCATGGACGGCCAGTTCGGCCAAAGTCCTCTTTTTCTTCACTCCACCGGCGGCGAGCAGAAAAATATTTATTCGCCGGATAGGAAAAACAAATGAAGAAAGCAAACGACCTCAACGGGGTCTTTGGATCGCTATTGCCCGAAATCGGCAGTGCCGTGTCCGAAGCAGGCTACCACACACCATCCCCCATCCAGGAGCAGGCCATCCCGCCGCTGCTGGAAGGACGCGACATGATTGGTTGTGCCCAGACGGGCACCGGAAAAACCGCGGCGTTCACGCTGCCGATCCTCCAATACCTGGTCAAAAAAAATAAGCGGCCGGTTCCGAAAAGGCCCGAAGTGCTGGTGCTTGCGCCAACCCGCGAGCTGGCGGCACAGATCGGCGAAAGCGTCGAAAAATATGGGCGAAACACCAAAATCTCGCACACCGTCATTTTTGGCGGGGTGGGCCAAAACCCGCAGGTGAAGGCCATCCGCCGCGGCGTGAACATCCTCGTTGCCACGCCCGGGCGCTTGATCGACCTGGTGAACCAGAACTGCATCGATCTCGGCGGGGTGGAAATCTTCGTGCTCGACGAAGCCGACCGCATGCTCGATATGGGCTTCATCCACGACATCAAAAAGGTGATCGCCAAGCTGCCGAAGAAGCGCCAGTCGCTCTTTTTCTCCGCCACGATGGAGCCGACGGTCAAACAGCTGGCGGAGTCGCTGGTGGCTAATCCGGTTCAGGTTGCCATCGAGCCGGAAAAGCCGGCCGTGGACCGCATCATACAGAAGGTCATGTTCGTCGGGAAAAAGAACAAGGACGAGCTGATCATGCAGCTGATGGCGAGCAAGAAGCTCGACCGCGTCATTGTCTTTGTCCAGATGAAGCACGTGGCCAACAAGGTGGCGCGTAAGCTCGAGGGCGTTGGGATTGCCGCCGCGGCAATCCATGGCAACAAGAGCCAGGGCGCCCGTACGCAGGCGCTGGCCGATTTCAAGGCCGGCAAGGTGCGCGCGTTGGTGGCCACCGACATCGCCGCGCGCGGGATCGACGTGAAGGAAATCTCGCACGTCATCAACTACGATATGCCGGTGGAACCCGAAACCTATGTGCACCGGATTGGCCGTACCGCCCGTGCCGGCGCCGAAGGCGATGCCATTTCGTTCTGCTGCGCGGAGGAGCGCGACTATCTCCGGGCCATTGAAAAACTGATCCGTATCGAGATCCCGGTCGATCTCAAGCATTCGCTCCATTCGGAATCGGCGATGAACGCCACCGGCGCCGATGCCAAGCCTGGCCCCAAGGTGCGCCAGCAACGCGGCAAGGTGACGGTGGGGAACGACGGTCGCCCGAAAAATACGAAGAAGGGGCAGCGCCCATCCCGGATCAAGAGCCGCCGTCCGAACCCGAGGAGACGCAGCCATGGTTGAAGTCGGGAAAATGAATAAGCTGGCCGTTTCGCGCGATTCCGATTTCGGACTGCTCTTCGACGGCCTGGAGCTCGGCGAAATCCTAATGCCGAAACGCTTTGTTTCCAACGGCTGGAAAGAGGGCGACAAGGTGGACGTGTTTGTCTACCTCGACTCCGAAGACCGCCTGACGGCCACAACCCTGCGCCCCAAGGCGCAAGTGGGCGAGTTCGTGCTGCTCCGTTGCAAGGACAATACCCCCATCGGCGCATTCATGGATTGGGGACTGCCGAAGGATCTGTTTGTCCCGTTCCGTGAACAGCGCGTCAAGATGCGCCAGGGCGAGTCGTATTTGGTTCATGTCTACTTCGACCAGGCCAGCGGGCGCATCGTCGGGTCCTCCAAGCTCGATAAATATCTCAAGGGAACGAAGCGCTTCTACAAGCAGGGCGAAGAGGTGGATCTGATGGCCTGGCAGCAGAGCGACCTGGGCTTCAAGTTCATCATCAACAACGAGCGTTGGGGGATGGTGTTCCATAACGAGGTCTTCCAGGCCTTGTCGCGCGGCCAGAAGCTGAAGGGATTCATCAAGAACGTGCGGCCCGATGGACGCATCGACCTGACGCTCCAGAAACCGGGCTACGAAAAAGTGACCGAGCTGACCGACGTCATCCTGAACGTTCTCAAAGAGCACGACGGTTTTATTCCAATCACGTTCAAAACGCCGCCCGAGCAGATTAATGGATTGTTTGGGGTCAGCAAGAAAACCTACAAGAACGCCATCGGCGCGCTCTACAAAAAGCGGCTCATCACCATCGAGGAAGACGGGGTGCGGCTCGTCTCGGGGAGTAGCGAGTAATACGTAATTCGTAATTGACTCGGCAGGCGGGGAGTTGTTCCCACTTTACGCATTACGCATTACGCATTACGCATTACGCATTACGCATTACGCATTACGCATTACGCATTACGCATGGGGACAAAAACATGAATTCATTCGACGATCTCGATATTGTTTTTTCAACCGACCAAGGGCGAATCAAGCCCGAGAAGAAAAAGCCGGATGCGCCCAAAGGCGACGGCATTGTCCGCGTTGGGCGCGAAACCAAGGGGCGGAAAGGCAAGGGGATGACCGTCATCACCGGCGTCCCGATCCATCCCGAGGGCCTTAAGGACTTGGCCAAGAAGCTGAAGCAGAAATGCGGAACCGGGGGAACGGTCAAAGGCCAGGTAATCGAGATCCAGGGCGACCACCGCGACCTGCTGGTGAACGAGCTGACGCAGCTCGGCTACACCGTCAAAAAAGCAGGGGGATAGGCGGGATCCTTCGGCATTGAGTTCAACCGCAATTATCATACTTGCATAAGTGTGATAATTGGTTTTATTCCGCTATTATTGGCCAATATGAAACATCATACTTATGCAAGTATGATGCTTTGGTCGGTTCCGGCCGAGGGGGAGTCGTTCCTGGCAGGAAATACTACTGCCAAGCTTGACCGGATTCGGTTTCTAGGGCACCGTGCTGTTTTTCCTAATCAAACCCGAACATAACCAGAGGACGGTATGTTATGAGCGATTGGATCGGCCATGAGTGCGGTATTGCCGCCGTTAGACTTCTGAAACCGCTCGATTACTACATCGAGAAATACGGCACCGCCATGTATGCCGTCAACAAGCTGACACTCCTGATGGAGAAGCAGCACAACCGCGGGCAGGACGGCGCCGGCGCCTGCGCGATCAAACTCGATATGCCGCCGGGCGTGCCCTATATCTTCCGAACGCGCTCGGCCGACAAAAACCCGATCATGGCCGTGCGCAACCGCATGGTGAAGGCCTTTGCCGATGCCCGCGAAAAGCATCCGGAAAAGATGGATGACGGCGCGTGGGTAAAGGAGAACGTGCTCTTCGCCGGAGAACTTTTGCTGGGGCATCTGCGCTATGGCACCCACGGTGCACAGGGCGAATCCTTCTGCCATCCCTTCCTGCGCCAGAATAACTGGATGACCCGCAACCTGGTGGTGGCCGGCAATTTTAACCTGACCAACAACAACGAGCTGTTCGATATGCTCGTCGATCTCGGTCAGCACCCGCGCAACAAGGCGGACACGGTGATGGTGCTCGAAAAGATCGGGCACTTCCTCGACGAAGCCAACGATTTCCTCTTCCGCAAATACCGCAAGGAAGGGCTCAACCGAATCGAGATCACCGAGAAGATCGTGCGCGAACTCGATGTTACCCGGATCCTCAAAAAGGCCACCCGTTCCTTCGACGGCGGCTATGTGATGTGCGGAATGATCGGCCATGGCGACCTGTTTGCCCTGCGCGATCCGAGCGGCATCCGCCCCGGTTTCTATTACCAGGACGACGAAATCGTGGTGATCGCCTCCGAACGCCCGCAGATCCAGACGGCGCTCAATATCCCGATCGGGGAGGTTAAGGAGATTGATCCGGGTCACGCCCTGATCGTCAAGCGGACGGGCGAAGTCAGGATGGAGAAGGTCAACGAACCCCTGGAAAAAACACCCTGTTCGTTCGAACGCATCTACTTTTCGCGCGGCACCGACGCCGACATCTACCAGGAACGCAAGAACCTGGGGCGCTCGCTGGTGCGCCGTGTGCTCGACAAGGTGGACTACGACCTGGAGAACACCGTGTTTTCCTACATCCCCAACACGGCAGAGACCGCCTTTTTCGGGCTGGTCGAAGGGGTCAAGGACATGGTGGGCGAGCGGATGAAATACCATCTGCTAAAGGAAAGCCGCCTGACCGCCGAGCGTATCGACGAGCTGCTTTCGTTCCAGCCCCGCGTTGAAAAGCTGATGACCAAGGATGCCAAGCTGCGCACCTTCATCACGGCCGATGCCGACCGCGAAGATCTCGTTGCGCAGGTGTACGATACCACATACGGCATTGTTAAGCCGACCGATACGCTCGTGGTGCTCGACGACTCCATCGTGCGCGGTACGACGCTGCGCACATCCATCCTTCGCATTCTCGACCGCCTCGGTATGAAGAAGATCGTCATTGTTTCCTCCGCGCCTCAGATCCGTTTCCCGGACTGCTATGGTATCGACATGTCGAAGATGAAGGATTTCGTGGCCTTCGAGGCCGCGGTTGAATTGTTGCGCGAATCCGGGCGCGAACATGTGCTGAACACTATCTACGAGGCGTGCAAAGAAGATGAGAAAAAGCCACGGTCCGAAGCCCAAAACCAGGTGCGAGGGCTGTTTGAACCGTTTACGCCCGACCAGGTTTCCGACAAGATTGCCCAGTTGCTCACGCCGGAGGGCATGAAGGCCGAGGTGCAAATCATCTATCAAAGCATCGGCGGCCTGCACGAAGCCTGCCCCGGCCACAAGGGCGATTGGTACTTCACGGGCAACTACCCAACCCCCGGCGGCCACCGCGTCGCCAATCGCTCCTTCATCAACTTCATGGAAAACAGCAACGAACGCGCCTATTGATGGCCGGAACGGTTCTTGTTATTTCCCGGACGCCTTGACGAGGGCGAAGAAGCGGTCTTCGTAGGTTGACCAGAGCCCGTTTTGCTTGAGCATGTCGGCGAGGGCGTTGATCCGCCCGGGATCGCGCGAGGCTTCGAGGAACGCTTGGTCGATGTTGTCGACCAGGCGTTTTTTGAGATCGAGCGACTGTTGCTGAAGGTCTTGTATGTTGGCCTGGGCGGAATGCTGGACGAGCTCGACCATCAGCTTCATGAGGCAGACCCGCCAGGGGTCGTCGACCCCCACGAGAATGGCGCTGAGGGGATCGTTTAGCTCGGCCACTTCGGTTTTGACCCGCGCGAGGACGTTATCGATGTGGTCGGTAACGATGTATTCCTTGAGCTCCTGCTTCTGCAACGAAAACCCGTATTGCAGGATGCGCAGGTCGTTGGCGTGTTCCTTCAGCCACTCTGCATACTGCCGGGCCTCTTCGCCAAGGTCGCCGACATCCACCTGCCCCAGTGCGCCGGGGGTGATGATGGCGGGCTTGAGCGCCTTGAGGTGGCCTTCGCGAACCACGACCTTCTCGGTGCTGTCCATCTGCTGGCAGACGAGGTAATAGTTCACCACCGTGTCGCCGAAGGTTTCGAGCCGGTTGGTCGGGGTGCTGATTAGTTCGGTGTTGTTCACCGCATACCAAAAATCGAATGGTTTGTTATTGCTCATGGATTCGTAACGAATAATTCGTAATGCGTAATGTGTTCGGGCAGGCATTTAAAACCTTACGAATTACGCCTTACGCCTTACGTCCTATTTCATATTTTTCTCGTTGGCGGTGTAGTCGGCGAACTTCATCGAGACCACCTTGGAGATGCCGCGGGTTTGCATGGTGACGCCGTAGATCACGTCGGCCGCGGCAATGGTCTGGCGGCTGTGCGTGATGATGACGAATTGCGACATGGTGAGGAAATCCTTCAGGGCATCGACAAAGCGGTTGATGTTGGCGTCGTCGAGGGCGGCATCGAGCTCGTCGAGCACGCAGAAGGGGCTGGGCTTGACCTTGAAGAGCGAGAAGAGCAGGGCGACCGCCGTCATGGTGCGCTCGCCGCCCGAAAGCAGCGAAATGGTCTGCAGCTTCTTTCCGGGGGGGCGGGCAATGATTTCGATGCCGGCCTCGAGCACGTCCTCGTCGTCGGTCAAAACCAGCTTGGCGGAACCGCCGCCAAAGAGCCGCTTGAACATTTCCTGGAACTGCTCGTTCACCTTGTCGAAGGTCTCTTTGAACAGCTCGGTGGTGGTGTTGTTGATGGTCTTGATCATGTCGAGCAGCTGGGTCTTGGCCGCCAGCAGGTCTTCCTGCTGCTTGTTCAGGAAGGCATAGCGTTCTTCGTGCTCGGCGTGTTCCTCGATGGCCACCAGGTTGACCGGGCCCATCGAATCGATCTTGGCCTGGAGCTCGGCCACGCGGGTTTCAATCACCTCACGCTCGGGCACCTCGTCGTTTTCCCAGCGGGGGGCTTCGGATTCGCCGAGTTCTTCCTTGGTAATGTGGTAGGCGCCGGTCACGCGTTCCAGCGCGTTGTCGTAGCGCATGGCATATTCGGCCTTCTCGACCTCGAACTTGGATTTGCGGTTGAGTTCGGCTTCCAGCCCGGTGCGGATGGTCCGCAACCGGTTTTCGGCGGTGGTGAGGATCTGGATGGTTTCCTCGCGGCGCGCGCGTTCGGCTTCGAGCGTCTGCGAGGTCTCGTCCAGCCGGATCTCGAGCGGCTCGATCTTGTTCTGCTCGTCCTCGATGGAAACCCGCAGGTCTTCGATGCGGCGGTTGTAGGAATCGATCCCGCCGGTGCGGTCGTTGATCAGTTCTTCGAGCTCGCCAATGCGCGCTTCCATCGGCTGTTTACGGTTGTTGAGATGCTCCAGCGCCCCCGATTTCTGCGAGTAGACAATCCGGTGCTCCGAGGTGATCTGCAGGGCATCGCTGCGCCGTTCCTCGATTTCGGTCAGAGCCTTGGTCTGCTCGGCGCTCTGGATGCGTACGGCGGACTGGCGGTCGCGGATTTCCTGGAGCTCGTTGGCCAGGCGGGTGCGCATTTCAACGCCTTCGCTTTCGCTCTCGGTCAGGTTGTCGAGTTCGAACGTAACGGTTTCAACGCGGTCGCGCGCGGTGGCGGTTTCGCGGACAATGACCTGCCGTTCGCCCTCCTGCAGCGCGAGTTCGCGGCGGAACTCTTCGAGCATGTGGCGGGCGTTCTCGATGGTGCCGGCAATGCCGGACTCTTCACCGCGCAGGGTTTCGAGCGCGGTTTCCACGGCTTGGATTTCCGTTTCCAGCGCGTTGATCTCCACCTGCAACCGCTCGCGCATCTGGTGGCGGGCGAGGGGGCTCTTGTCTTCGGTTCCGGGCATCCAGATTTCCGACGCGCCGCAACCGGAAACCACGGTCCCGTTTTGGGTGGCGACCACGGTGTCGGCCGACAAGACCGTGGGGATCTCCATTTCGGAACCCACCACGCGCACGTTCCAGAAAAGGCGGCGCACCAGCGGGGCCACGGCATCGTCGAACGTGATGCAGTCGAGCAACCCCTTGCCAATGGCGGAGGAATCGAGCGTGGCCGCTTCCTTGGGGGAGGATACGCTGAACAGGCGGGCGCTGCCGGCCTCCTGGTCGCGCAGCCAGTTGAGCGCTTCGCGCGCATAGGCCTCGTCGCGGACGACGATGGCATCGATGCACGGGCGCAGGATGGCCTCGAGCGCGGTCTGGTATTCCGGCGACGTGGTCATCTGTTCGGCCAGCGGGCCGATGATGCCGGCGCGGTCGGGCGTATAGTCGTCGGGCGGATCGAGCAGCATCTGTGCGCCGGGCGGGAACCCTTCCGTACGGGCCTCGCCGCCGGAAAGCATTTCGAGCTGTGCGCGCTTGGCGGCGGCGTTCTTCTGTGCCTCGTTCAGCTTGCGTTCGTTCTCGACAATCAAATCCTTGCGGTTGGCGCGGTCGGAGTTGAGGGCGTTGAGCGTATCGGCCTGTTCGGCCACCTTGCCCTGTAGCATTTCAACCTTGCCGTTCATTTCCTCCTCGCGCTCAAGAAAGGATTTGAGGGAGCGCTCGAGTTCCGATTTCTCGGTGGCGAGGCGTTCCTTCTTGAGCATCGCCTCGCGGTCGCGCGCATCGAGGGCGTTGAGCTCGTTCTGCATCTTGGAGGCCTTGGAATCGAGGGCGACCGACTCGTTGCGCAGGTTGTTGAGCTGCGCCCGGGTGCCGTTCATCTGCTCTTCGACGTCCTTCTGGACCGCGGTAACCTTCTCCAACCCTTCGGCGGCTTCCGCCTTGGCGGTTTGGGCCTCGGCGATGTCGTCGATGATTTTTTGCAGCTCGTTGCGGTGCGCTTCGAGGCGCATGCGGGCTTCCTCGGTCTCCTGCGAATTGCGCTGGGCGAGGGTGGAGAGCTCGGCGATGCGGTCGGTGTTCATCGCGATCAGGTTGCGGGTGCGCTCCAGCTCGCTCCGTGCGGCGGAGGCCTGTTCCATGGCCACCGAGATGGTCTCCTCGAGTTCGGTGAGCGCCTTGCGCGAGGATTCGGCTTCGTCTTCGGCGGTTTCGACCTGCTCGTGCAGCTCGTTCACCTTGCGCTCCAGCACATTCAGTTCGCCGGTCAGTTCGTTGAGCTTCCGGGCATATTCCTGCAGCCGCTGGTTGGTGACATAGATGTCGAGGCCGCGCATCTCTTCCGAGAGCTCCTTGAAGCGCTTGGCCTTGCCCGCCTGGCGCTGCAGCGAAATGATCTGGCGCTTCACCTCGCGGATCACATCGTCCAAGCGCAGCAGGTTGGCCTCGGTGTGCTCCAGTTTGCGCAGGGCCTCCTTTTTATCGGCCTTGTATTTGGTGATGCCGGAAGCCTCTTCGAAGACGGTGCGGCGGTCTTCCGGGCGCGCGGAGAGAATCTGGTCGATCTTGCCCTGCTCGAGCACGGAATAGGAGTCGGTGCCAACGCCGGTGTCCATGAACAGGCGGTGGATATCCTTTAGGCGGCACGCCTTGCGGTTGAGGAAATAGCCACTCTCGCCCGAACGGAACACGCGCCGGGTAATGCACACCTCGTTAAACTCGATGCCGAGCGCTTCCGTGCAGTCGGCCAAGGTGATGCTCACCTCGGCCATGCCGAGCGGTTTGGCGGAATCGGTGCCGTTGAAGATCACGTCCTCCATCTTGGCGCCGCGCAGCGCCCGGGCGCGCTGTTCACCCAGCACCCAGCGCACCGAGTCCGATACGTTGCTTTTGCCGCAGCCGTTGGGCCCGACAATCGCCGTCATGCCCGGCTCGAATTCGAGCTTGGTCTTGTTCGCGAAGCTCTTAAAGCCAACGATTTCCAAGGTTTTCAAATACACGCGGAGTTCCTCCCAAAAAATGAACGCCGAAACTAGCACAGTCGGCCAGTGCGATGAAATCCGATTTTGGCGGAAATCGGGCGTTCCGAACGGATTGTGAAGGTATGGTTTCCAAAAGGTTGCCAGCGGCATTATTCTGCCCTATTCATTTTGCTCAAATTCGGAGGACGAGGAATGGATATCTACAACGTTGAAAACGGCGAGACGGTCTTTGACCAGGACGGTTGTGTAGGGACGCGGCTTTACGAGGCGGCGGGGTGTGAATATGTGCACCTGGCCATCGCACCGGGCGGCGGGATTCCCGAGCACGCGCTGCCGCTGGCGGTTTCGTTCTACGTGCTGGAAGGGCGGGGCCGATGCACGGTTTCCGGGGCGGAGTGCGAAGTGTCCGCCGGTGAAATGGTCGAATGCCCGCCGAATGAGCCGCGCGGCTGGCGCAACGAGTCCGCTGAAACGTTGCAGGTGCTGGTGATCAAGCGGGCGGCAAACCGCGCTGGGCACGAATTGCGCTGACTTATCCCAACCCGGCGGAGCCGGAACCAAATTTTACCACCCGGTTGCCGCTTCGCTGCCGTCGCTTCGCGCCAGCCTCACTTCGTGTCGCTAGAGAGCACCGAGACACAGAGAACTCCATCCCTCTGTGCCTCCGTACTACTATCCGTCAATTTCTTGTTTTCCTGGCAAATTTTTTCACCACCCGCTGCGCTAGAGGACTCTGAGGCACAGAGGGTTAGGATGCTCTGTGTCTCTGAGATCTCTGTGGTAAAAAATCCGTGTCTTCGGTGTTCATCTGTAGCTTCAAATAATTTGGTTGCGGCACCGCTGCTCCAGGTCCTCAGTGGTAAAAAAAATCCGTCGCAAACATGATAGGATTTGAAGAGGGACTAAACTCGGGAATGGAACCACGGATGAACGCATATGGACGCTGATATTCTAGAAGATACGAAATTGGTCTCACCCGCCCTGTGGGTTGGATATCGGTTAGGCATATCCTGTGTGGGTCTCTGTGTTTATCCTCGTTCATCTGTGGTTCATTTACGTTTCTAGCCTATAGTTTTTTTTCATGATGGCGCCGTTGCTTGGTGGGGCGGGCGGGCGCCGATCTACGGTGCGAGTTCCGTAGGGCCTGGTGGCCGTTTCCACTGGAACGCGTTTGATTAGAAAAAACGGTTGACTAATAGGGTGAAACGTTTAACTTGAGCGCTGGATTCACAAAGGAACAGTTAGGATGGGCGGTATGAAAAAACGGATTGTTAACGGGAAACGCGTTGAGTTGAGGCAGGGAAAGTTGTTTGTCGAGGGGGAGCACCTCTTCCTGAAAATCGGAAAGCCGTTGCGCAATTTTGGCGATAAGGGTGAAATTGAGCAGCTGATTGCCGATCTGGATTTGCTCAAGGCAAAAAACTACAACTGCATCGAGTTGAACTGCTATTGGCACCATCTGGACCGGGATGGCGACGGGGTGGTGGATGTGGACACCGAGCCGCTTAGTCGCCTGGTTGAGGAAATCAATGCGCGCGGCATGTTCGCATCGCTGTCGGTGGAGACCTACGGCGTGGGGGGCGGCCAGATACCGGACGGTTTCTGGGAAGGGCGTCCGGGGAACATTGCGGTGGGCATCGATGGCAACGAAGTGTCCGACACCGAGTTTGGCTACATGTCGAAGGTTCCTTCGCTCTATTCGCACGACTATCTGCGTTTGTCGCGCGCCTACATCACCGATCTGACCTCGAAGCTGGATGCCTCGAAGATTCTCTATTTCGAAACCACGGTCGAGCCGCAATACATGGGCGATGTCTGGATCGACTATTCCGTCCGGGCGAAAGAGGCCTATGAAGCATGGGTTGCCGAGAACGGGGTTGAGAACGCACAGCCGTTCCCGACCACGTTCCCGGTTGCGCAGGATTTTATCTACGATCCCGTCTGGAACCGTTTCCGTGCGGAATGGCTGGCTGGCTGGGTGAGCGGCGATGCCCAGGCTTTCCGCGATGCCGCCGGGGCGGATATTTGGGTGGCGGCCGACTATCTCGATCCCGATGAATCGAGCGTGCTGGCCCGCTGCGGCGATCCGATCGTCTATCTGCGCGGTCTCGGCGCCATCGATATCGTCCAGGTCAACTGGCACTGGCACTATGCCGACCGCGCGCCGAACCTCAAGGCCTACCAGCGGGTGCGCCAGGTGAACGAGGAGACCGGCCGCGACTGGGTGATTTCGGAGCATATGACGATCAATGGAACCGACTACCATGCCAAGGAGATGGAGGGCTTGCTGCTGAACACCATCCGCAACAGCACCCATTTCGGCTGGGAGTTCGTGGATGTTGCCGCCGATCCCGACGGGCCGGAGGTTCCGGAAGGCGAGGTGCAACCCGGCATGTTCAAGCCCGCGCACTTTTCGGTCTACGACAAGGACTGGAATCCCAAACCCAGCATGGCCGTGGTGGACGACCAGTGGGGGCGTTGGATGGAAGAAATCCAGCGCGCCTGCGGCAGACTTGAAGCATCGTTGGCCTAAAGGAGAAAGCCATGAAGCGTCTGTTTTGCATGTTGTGTTTGCTGGGGGTGGCGTTCGGGGCGGTTGCCGCGAAGAAGCCGAACGTGATCCTGATCATCACCGACGACCAGAGCTGGGACACGCTCGGTTTCATGGGCGGCAAGGTGCACACGCCGCGCATCGACCAAATGGCGAAGGAGGGGCTCTACCTCACGGACTTCAACGTGACGTCCACGGTCTGCTCGCCGTCGCGCTACAGTTTCCTGACCGGGCGCTATGCCGGGCGCTGCACCGGCGAACGCTTCATGCTTGAGCATCCGCCTGGCGACCAGACCCAGGTCGAAAACATTGGTGAAATGGAGCCAGACCGCTGGAACCTGGCGAAGTTGCTCCGTAAAAACGGATACAAAACGGGCTTCGTGGGAAAGAGCCATTTGATCAACCATGATTGGCTCAGTGAGCATGGGGGAAACGAAGCCAGCTGGAAAAGGGCCGGCCTGGAGCTTTACGCAAGGGATGCCGACCCAAGGGACCCCGAGGTGAACGCGAAAATGCAGCGCAACCACCGGAAATGGTGCGAGGCCATGAAGCCGTACGGCTTCGACTATGTCGATGGGTTTTACGCGGCGAACCTCCGCGAGTTGTTTAATGATGCCTTGAACGTCCACAACCTGGATTGGACGGTGGACAAGGCGTTCCGGTTTTTGGAGGGCGCCGGCGACGAACCGTTTTTCCTCTATTTTTCAACCACGCTGCACCATGGCCCGGCGCCGTGGTCGAATACGTTTTCCATGGATGCCGACCCGCGCATGACCGGCGAGGGTTTTGTGGAGGAGGGCTTCGAGGTCCTGCCATCGCGCGCCGATGTGCTGGAGCGCAACCGCCAGGCGGGGTTCAAGGACAACAAGGCGTTTGCGCTTTGGCTCGACGACGGCGTCGGGGCGATCCTCGACAAGGTGAAGCAGCTGGGGCTGGAGGAGGATACGCTGGTGGTCTTCGTTTCCGACCATGGTTCCTATCGCCACGGCAAGGCCACGCTGCACGACTACGGCATGCGCGTGCCGATGGTGCTTCGCTGGAAAGGGACGATCAAGCCGGGGTCGAAGTATGACGGCATCGTGGGCAATATTGATTTTGCCCCGACCATCCTCGACCTCTGCGGCATCCAGCCTCCGGCCGACTATGCGATGGATGGCGTCAGCTTCAAGCCCGTGCTGTCCGGCAGCCAGGAGCCGGTCCGCTCGGTGTTGTTCGGCGAGCTGGGCCATTCGCGCGGCGTCAAGACCAAGGAGTGGAAATACATCTCCGTCCGCTACCCGGAAAAGCTCCAGGCAAAGATCGACCGCGGTGAAAAGTTCAAGGGTTTCGAGGGCAACGAAATCGACCGGCCCTACCTGACGCGCAACGGCCATTTGGGGCACCATGCCTCCAGCCAGAACCCGCACTATTTCGAGGCCGACCAGCTCTACAATCTCAAGACCGATCCCGAGGAAACCGAAAACGTCTTCACGCAGCATCCGGAAGCCGCGCAGCGCATGAAGAAGGAGCTTTCCAACGCATTGAAGCAATTCGAAAACCGCCCCTTTGGCGAATTCACCCGATAGGGCAAATGTGGATGGAATGGGCAAGATCTTGTTCGGCCTTGTCCATCCCGTTGGCCCCGTAATCCCATCAAAAAAGAAGCAGTAGAATAGATGAAGGAATTTCACGTCATATCGCATACGCACTGGGATCGCGAGTGGTACCAGCCTTTTGAGGAGATGCGCCTGCGCCTGCTCGACCTGGTCGACAACCTGTTGGCCATCTTCGAGCAGCAACCGGACTATGTCTTCCACATGGACGCCCAGATCGTCTGCCTGGAGGACTACCTCGAAGTCCGGCCGCATCGGCGCGCCGACATCGCGCGGCACATCCGCGAAGGCCGCCTGCTGGTGGGGCCGTGGTATGTCCAGAACGATTTCAACCTGTGCAGCGGCGAGGCCACCGTCCGCAACCTGCTGATCGGCTCGACCCTTGCGGAAGAATGGGGCGCGTGCCAGCGCGTCGGCTATGCGCCCGACCAGTTTGGCCTAACCGGGCAGCTGCCGCAAATCTATGCGGGCTTCGGGGTGTTCCATACGCTCGCCGCGCGCGGCTACCGCTTCTATGAACGCGCGGAAGATGGCGCGCTCAGGCAAAAGACCATGCCGATGGAGTTCGACTGGATCGGTGCCGACGGCACGCGCATGAATTCGGTCAACCTGGCTTGCTGGTACAACAATGCGCAGCGTTTCCCCTCCGACGACAGCAAGGCCTGGGCATATCTGAGGCTGGTGGAGGAAAACCTGGAGCCGATTTCCAGCACGCCAACCAAGCTCTTGATGAACGGGGTTGACCATCTCGAACCGCAGGACGATCTGCTGCCCATTCTCGACGGGCTCCAGAAGCGGCTGGGCGAAGCGGCGCAAATCAAGCAATCGACCATGATTGAATGCCTGGAAAAAATCGCGGCGGATTTCGAGGGGCGGGCCAAGCCGGAGATCCAAGGCGAACTGCGCCACGGCGACACCACCCTGATTCTGCAGGGCACGCTCTCCTCGCGCCCCTATCTGAAACTGCTCAACATGCAGTGCCAGAACCTGCTTGAGCTGGTGCTGGAACCCCTCTACACCCATCTCGCCCAATGGTCGGGCGGCGCGGTGGAATATCCCGCCGACATGCTCGACTATCTATGGAAAGAGCTTCAGAAGAACCACGCGCACGACAGCATATGCGGATGCAGCGCCGACCGCGTTCACCAAGACAACGAAAACCGCTTCATGCGCATCCTCGATGCGGCGAACGAACTGCGCCGGCGGGGATTGAACCATCTCGTCCAGCGCATCGACCGCAAGGGCATGGATTCCGACGGATATATCCTGACCGTTGCGAATACCCTTCCATACGAACGCGCCGAAATGGTCGAGGCCGAACTGCATCCGTTGCTGGACGACGGGTTCGAGTCGTTTTCCCTGATCGATGAAAAAGGGAAAGCCATCGATTTCGAACTGCTGGCAACGGGTGAGGGCAACCGTTGCCTGTTCACGCCCTGCAACCTGCCCGGCCAAAAGCGGGTGCACAACCATCGCATCCGTTTCCGCCTGGCGGTTCCCGCCGGAGGCTACCGCACCTTGCGGTTGTATCGGAATGCGAAGGAGGCGGAGGTGGCAAGCACCCTGCGTCCGGCGCCGCAGGGCTGGGTGATGCAGAACGAGTTCATGCGCGTTGTGGTGGGCGCCGACGGGCAGGTTGACCTGCTCGATTCCGAGACCGGGATCGAGAGCCCCGATATTTTCGGCTTCGAGGATGTGGCGGATGTGGGCGAATCCTATTGGTTCACGCCCGACCCCGGGGCCGCGCCGATCGATTGCACGGGCAACCCCGAGGTCGCCATCGTCGGGGAACGGGGCGTGCGGCTCACGTATGCCTTCGGGGTAAGGCTGCACCTTTGGCTGGATGCCGGGTGCCGGCACCTCGCGGTTTCGGCGGAGGTGGACAACCGTCGCGAAAACCACCGCCTGCGCCTGCTGGTGCATACGGATGTACATTCCGACGAGTGCCTCAGCTCCCAGCCGTTCGACTGTGTTCGGCGGAGCGGTTCCCCGCCCTTCCCGGATTTGCGCGACGACTGGACCGAACCCAACAACGGGCTCGTTTCGGTGAAGGATTGGAACAAGCAATTTTCCATTTTCAACAACGGGATCTATGAATACGAGCACCTGCGCGATGCCCGCGGAACCATCGCCCTCACGCTGATGCGCTCCACCGCGCGCATCGCCAACGACCCCATGTGCTGCCAGGACACCCATGCGCCAGACCCGATGTGGGACGCGCCGGAAAACCAATGCCTGCGCAAGGTGTCGTATCGCCTGGCCATCCGGCCGGGGCAGGCGACCGAAGCCGCGTTGATGCGCGAAATGCAGGGTTTCCAGGTTCCGCTGCTGGCGGTGTTCGATGCGGTGGATAGCCGCAAGTTCAGCGGCGGCCGCCCCTATGTCGGCGAGCCCGGGCTTCAGGAATATTGGCACCGCCTGCCGGGCGACCCGGAAATCAATTTCCCGCTGCAGCGCGAAGGGCTGGCCCTTGATGAAAAGGCCGTGTTCAGCGCATTGAAGCGCGCGCACGACCGGGCCGCATGGATTCTGCGCTTCTTCAACCCCGCGGAAAACGCGATGGTCGCCGAGGCGCCGAAGCTGGAGGCCCGGGTGTCGGATTTGGACGAGCGCACGGGCGGTGCCGAGTGGTCGGCGGGAATGAAGGTTGGCGCGAAAAAAATTGTTACGCTACGCTTTACTAAGAGGATTGGAGAAACAAATGACAATGATTGATTATTTCGGAAAACTCGACTATTCCTTCATGATCTTTTATGTGGCCGTACTGATCGGACTGGGGTTCTACCTCAAGGCCCAGGCCTCGAAAAGCCTGGACAACTATGTTTGCGGCGGCGGGAATATCCCCTGGTGGTGCATGGGCATCTCCGGAATGGCCTCATTCCTGGATCTCGCCGGCACGGCCGTGATTGTTTCGTTCCTCTTTATGATGGGGCCTCAGGGATTGTTTGTTGAATTCCGCGGCGGCGCGGTTCTGGTTCTTCCGTTCATGATGCTCTGGACCGGCAAGTGGCACCGCCGTTCCGGCTGTCTTACGGGGGCGCAGTGGAATATCTTCCGCTTCGGCGATGGCTGGGGCGGGCGCGCATCCCAGTTGATGGCGGTGATTGCCACAGTGCTGACTTCGATCGGTATGCTCGCGTATCTGATTATCGGTGCCGGTATTTTTCTTTCCACCTTCCTTCCGTGGTCTCCGGCAACCTGTTCAATTGGTCTTCTGGTTCTTGCAACTCCATACACGATGATGTCCGGGTTTTATGGTGTGATTTTCACCGACCTGTTCCAGTCCTGTATCATCATCGCGGCGGTCATCTATGTGACCATCACGGCGTTTGCCGGTGTTGGAAGTTCGCAGGAAGTTGCAGACGTCGCCTTGGCCGTAACCGGTAATCCGGACTGGATCAGCGGCATGCCGAAGTGGGAAGTGCACGTGCCGAAAGGCTATGAGGTGTATAAGCATCTCATCATCTTCTCCGGCTTCTATCTGCTTCGGACGGTCGTCGCCGGTATCGGCACCGGTGCGGATCCGCGTTACTTCGGGGCAAAAAATGACCGCGAGTGCAGTAAGCTTTCCATGCTTTGGACGGGACTGATGAGCTTCCGCTGGCCGTTGATGATCGGCATTGCTGTGCTCGGTCTGTATTTGGTGAACGAGCTGATCCCGAATCAGGCCAATATCCAGCAGGCCGCTGAAGTCATTCAGGCCGAATATCCGGATACGGCTAAACCACTGTGGGGCGATCTGATCTCCTCGATTGCGAATACCCCCGAAAAGCATGACGCTGAATTGGTGACCTCGCTGCAGCAGATTCTCGGCGACGACAAGTTTGTTGAAAAAATGAACCTCATCAGTTTTGAAGGCACGGTGAATCCGGAGAAAATCCTTTCGCAGGTGCTGATGATGAAAGTGGCCAAGGGCATGCGCGGTATTCTGGTGATCGCGCTGATTGCCGCCGCCCTTTCAACCTTCGGCAGCTGGGTCAACCTGGGTACCAGCCAATTTGTGAACGACATTTATAAAGTGTGGTTCCGGCCGAAGGCTTCGACCAAAGAACTCATCCTGGCCAGTTGGATAACCGTAATATCGCTCGTCGGTCTCAGTTTCCTCTTCTCCCGTTCCCTGGAGAGTATCAACGAAATCTGGGGCTGGATGATGATGGGCTTCGGTGCCGGTTTCCTGGTGCCGAGTTTCCTTCGTCTTTACTGGTGGCGCTTTAATGGAGAAGGCAGCGCTATCGGAACCCTGGTCGGTCTGTCGGCCGCGATTGTTCAGCGCCTGATCGTGCCTGATCTTAACGAGGTGTACCAATTCTGCTTTGTGATGATTGTCGGGTTGATCGGTTCCATCGTAGCCACTCTGCTCACGAAACCGACCGATCCTGATGTGCTGGAGAACATGTATCTCAAGACCCGCCCGATGGGTATCTGGGGCCATCTGAAGAACAAGCTGCCGGAAGATGAGAAGCGGAAGGTGAGCATTGAGCACCGTAACGACCTGCTCGCACTGCCGTGCGCTATGGTTTGGCAGGTCTGCATCTTCCTGGTGCCGATGCTGTTTGTGATCCACAACTGGAAAGGTTTTGCCGGTTCATTCGTGCTGGGATTGGCGGCTTTTGCCGGACTCTATTTTATCTGGTGGCGCAACCAGCCGGAAACCAACTTCTACGAAGATTAACCTGATTTCATACCGAGTATATTTAAAGGAGAGATGATGAAGAAATTTCTGATGAGCAGTTGTGCTGCTTTGGCGGTGGGTGCTTTTGGTGCTGTCGTCAGTCCGGGTGACGATCTGCAGGCGGTTTTGGATCGGGGCGAGGATCTCGAACTGAAGCCGGGTGTTGTGTATAATGTGAAAGCCACGCTGCGCCTCAAAAAAGAAGGGCAGAAGATTTATACGAAGGGTGCCAAGGTACCTTCAGATTTCGCAACACTGCGTATTGCGGATGAAAGCGTGATGATGCTGCTTAACGGCGGCGGCGTGAAAGGCGCAAAGCTTGAGCACGTCATCTTTGATGGTAACCGCTACCGTATGTCCGTTGTACCTAAACCTAAAATCGGCGGGGGCGGCCAGCCGCCGTTGGTTCACTTCGGTGGCGACGGTGGCGACGATCAGGTTGTGCGTGAATGTGTCTTTATGAGCACCCGTACCTGGGCAACCCTCAAGTTCCATGAAGGAGCTTCCAATCTGCTGGCTGAAAACAACCTCTTCTTCGGCGCGGGCGTTGATCCGCGGGGGAATGGCAGAGAAGCCAATGAGCAGCCTTTCGGCTGGGGCGATGCCATCTCCTGCGCGGCGCGAGATTCGATGATCCGCAACAACCTCATCATCGATCCGACCGACGTCGGCGTCGTGCTCTACTGCGCGCCCGGCACCGTGGTGGAGGATAATGTCATTGCTTCGGTGTCGCGCGAATCCCTGGGTGGAATCAATCTGGTCGATGGCCTGGACTACTACGCCATCGATAAAGAAAAAACGAAGTTCGACTACCGCGGCTCGATCATACGCAACAACTATGTCGATGCTTTCGGCGCGCGCATCCACATGCACATTCCGGTCGGTTGCGTTCCGTGGGTGCCGCATTGGCGCGGGAAAACCCTGGTCGGCGGCGAGGTGACGGGCAATACGCTAGCGGGCGGCGCGGCGGCCTACGGCATGGTGGCCCACGATCTCAAGGATTGGAAAATCGAGGGCAACAAGAGTATCGCGTCCTATTCCGGCCTCGCCGAATACGGCGACCACAAGAATCCGCCGGATGATCCCGCGCCGTTCCTGTATGCAAACGGGACGATCAATGACTGTCAGCTTCAATCCGATTTTGTTCCCGCCAAGCGCCACATCGAGCATTTGCTGCGCACGCAGTTTGCGCCGGAGGACGAACATGGCTACCAGATGCACGACTATGGCGATGCCGAGGTCAAGGCGGTCGTCGAGGCGGCCTATCTCGAAATGCTCGGCCGCCCGGCCGACGAAGCGGGGCTGAAGGAAAAATCAAAACAGCTTCGGGAGCGCCAGTTCAATGCCGACGGCCTGCGCCGTGCGATGATGGCGAGCCAGGAATTCAAGAACAAGTTTGGCTATGTTGCGCCGGAGGACCTGCATCCGTACCGCGTCGGGCTGTGGTTCGGCATCTGCAACGAGCTGATCCGCAACCAGGGAAAGTTCCCTGCGGCGCTGGACCTCTATAAGGAAGCGCTCGCGTCACTGCTCGAAGACAAGCGCAATTTGCTCAAGATCGATCGCGTCGATGAATCGACCTTGCTCGGCAAGGTGATGTGCGGCTATCAGGGCTGGTACCGTGCACCGTCCGATGGTTCCGGCCTTTCGTGGGTGCACTGGCGCAGCCAGGCACTGCCCGGCGAAGCGGGCGATTTCTGGCCCGGGCGTTGCGGTATCGATTTTTGGCCGGACATGAGCGAGCTCGGCGAGCATGAAAAATTCAAGACCCAGTTCCGGCATGCCGACGGCTCCGCCGCCTATGTCTATAGCTCGCATGTGCGCGACACCACCGTGCGCCACTTCAAGTGGATGAAGGACTACGGCATCGACGGTGTTTTCGTGCAGCGCTTCATCATGGAAACCACCATCGACGGCGACCAGGAGGCCATCCTCAGCGGCCACGCCTACAACAAGGTGCTCGAGCATGTGCGCGACGGTGCCAACCAATATGGCCGCACCTACGCCATTATGTACGACCTCACCGCGATGCCTGAGAACTATGTCGAGACGTTCAAGGAAGACTGGATGCAGTTGGTCGATGAAATGAACATCACCCGCGATCCGTATGATAAAGCCTATCAGAAGCACAATGGTAAACCGGTGGTGGCCATCTGGGGCGTCGGCTTCCGGCGCGGCTACACGGCTGAAGACGTGGCTGAAATGGTCGACTTCCTGAAAAACGATCCGAAGTATGGCGGGTGTTCCGTCATGCTCGGAACCGCCACCGGCTGGCGTACGGGCATGGGCGATGGCGCCTCCTTCAAAAAATGGGAGCCGGTCTACAAGGCGGCCGATGTGGTTTCCGCCTGGACGGTGGGTCGTTTTGGCAAAGTGGTCGAAGCCATTAAATATGCAGAGGGCACCGCAAAGGAAGACCGGGTCTGGTGTCAGGAAAACGGGCTGGAATTCATGCCCGTCGTTTTTCCCGGCTTCACGTGGTCGAACCTGAAGAAGGAATTCCCGCACGAAAACCCCGGCGCGTGGATCGATCGCCAGGATGGCCAGTTCCTCTGGTCGCAGGTTGCCGCGCATCTGGAAAACGGTCAGACCATGATCTACCAGGCCATGTTCGACGAGCTCGACGAAGGCACGCAGATCTTCAAGGTTTCCGACAATCCGCCGGTGGGTGGGAGTACGTTCCATACCTACAACGGCCTGCCGTCCGACCACTATCTCTGGCTCGTCGGCGAGGCCACCAAGATGGCGCGCGGCAAGGCGCCGGTGACGGATCGCATTCCCGAGCGCGAGGGGCACGACGATGTGAACAAGCGCACGGCGGAAGCCTACAAAAACAAAAAGTGAGCCAGCACGTAGTGCAGGCTCTACTGGTAAAGCCGCCACTATGTGGTGGCTTTCGCTAGTGAGGTGAAGATGAAGAGTACCGTTATTGTATTGTCGTTGCTTGTTGCCGCTTGTGCTTCGGCGGAACTGCAACTCAACGGACTGTTCACCGACAACATGGTGCTCCAGCGCAATCAACCGGTTCCGATCTGGGGCACCGCCGATCCCGGCACGAAGGTCTCGGTTGGGTTTGCCGGCCAGAAAAAGATTGGTGTGGCAAGTGCCGGTGGCGAGTGGCAGGTGATGCTCGATCCCATGGACGCATCGACGAACTTGCAAATCCTTCAAGTTTCGAGTCTCAAGTCTCAAGTTTCACGCTCCAATGTGCTCATTGGCGATGTTTGGCTGTGTGCCGGTCAGTCCAACATGGCCCAGACCATGAAACGCTACCTGATCTGGGACCGGGTGAAGGATGGATTTTCCAACGACCGGCTGCGTTTCTTTAAAATCAAGGAGGGCGGGGTTGGTAGTGCGGAGCCGATCAAGGAACTGGTTATTGATCCTTTCTTTAAAGACTCTTGGCAGGCGTGCTCGCCGGAATTCGCCGCCGAGTTTTCGGCGACGGCGGGCTTTTTCGGCATGAAGCTCCAGCGCGATGCCGGCGTGCCGGTCGGCTTGCTCTACGCCAACCGCGGTGGAACCCAGGCCAACATGTGGATGCCGCGCGAGGTGTTGGAGGCCCAGCCGGACTATGCCCGCTTCCTGGATGCATCGAACCCCAACTGGAAACCGTCGCAGGGGAATCCCGGTGCCATCCGTGCGCCCTCCCATCTTTATAATGGAACCATCCATCCGCTGGCCCCCTTCGCGATCAAGGGGTGCATCTGGTACCAGGGCGAGTCCGACTCGCAATACTCGGAGATCTATACGGAAATGATGGGCGACCTCGTCGCGTCGTGGCGCGCGGAGTGGGGCTATGGCTTTCCATTCCTTTTCGTGCAGCTCGCGCCCTACGACCGCGTCAACTGGGATGCGCCGTCGGAAGGGTGGGCGTGGCAGCGCGAGGCGCAGTTCCAATGTCTGGAAACAATTCCAAACACTGGAATGGCCGTGATCATCGATGGCGGTGAAGCCATGGACATCCACCCGCAGGCGAAAGACCTTCCCGGCGAGCGGTTGGCGGTTTTGGCGGCGGCCCTCGATGATCCCCAGGTGGACGCCGGTTTTCCAATGGTTGAAAAATCAACGGTCAAAAACGGCCAGGCGCTGCTTCAGTTCGAAAACGTTTCCGGCGGGCTCCAAACCATGCGGGTGGCGATGAATGTTGAACGGGGTGCGCTGCATGGAAAGGGCGCGGATGCGGTTGTGGCTGAAGCCGATGAGCTGAAGGGATTCACCATCTGCGGTGCTGACCGGAATTTTGTGGAAGCTCAGGCCAGAATTGTATCGAAGGATTCCGTGCGGGTTTGGTCGCCCGAGGTGAAGGAGCCTGTGGCGGTGCGCTATGGCTGGGCCAACTTCCCCCTCTGCAATCTGTATGGCGGCAACGGCATGCCGGCTTCGCCGTTCCGCACCGACGATTTTCCGAAACCGAACCTGACGGGCGAAAAGCTCGGCGAGCTATTCAATGGCGTTAAGCTGGCGTGGGGCGATGCGATGGAGCTGCTGAACGCGGGCGATGGAACATTCCAGACCTTAGACGTGTCCGGCCTGCAGTCAAGCAAGGCCGAGGGGAGCTATCTGTACGCGAAGGCTGGTTTTGATGCACCGAAAGAAGCCGTTGTTCGCGTGGTCTATTTTGATGAAGGCTTTGGATCCATGCAACTGCGTTACGATTCCACCTCCGATGAAATCTTCGCCGGAAAGATTCCCGGACGCTGGAAACCGGGCGGTGAGATAGAGCTTAAAAATTCCAGGGTATGGAAAGTCGCTGATTTTGAATTGCCGGATGGGAAGTTTGCCAAGCGGTGCAACGGAGGGGATATCCGTTTGCAGTCCACCGGCGGGCTGATCGTCGGCGGGATTTATGTTCAGGAGAACTAGTATGAGGAAAATGATTCCAGTGCTGGCTGGTGTTTTTGCCGCCGGGTTGGTTTTGGCGGGTGCATCTAAACCGCCGGAACAACTCAATGTGCTCTTTGTGGTGGTGGACGACCTGAATGTGGATATGGCCTGCTACGGCCATCCGGTGGTGCAGACGCCGAACATCGACCGGTTCCGCGAGCGGGGCATGGTATTCAATAAGGCCTATTCCCAGTATCCGCTGTGCAATCCGAGCCGCAACTCGTTTCTGACGGGGCTCTATCCGGGGACGAGCGGAAACCTGGACAACGGGCAGAACATCCGCGAGGTGGTGCCGGATGTCGTGACGCTGCCGCAGGTGTTTAAAAACAACGGCTATCGTGCCGTGACGACCGGCAAGGTGTTTCATCAGAAAGACCCGCAGTCGTGGTCGCATATTTCCAATGTCCGGACGGGCGGGCTGCTGCCGACCAATAAAGACCCGAAGTTTTATTTCGGCTGGGGCGATGAAGGACAGACCAAAGGCGAAGGGCGGATGCTGGCCGACGATACCGTGAAATGGTTTACGTGGCGTTCGGTGGAAGAGGGCGAGGAATTTCTGAAGGATGGCCGTACGGCGCGCGCCACGGTGAACCGCATTGATGAGGCGGTGGAGTCGGGCGAACCCTTCTTTATTGCGGCAGGCTTCGCGCGGCCGCACGACCCCTATTTTGCGCCGAAGCGTTTCTTCGACCTGTATCCGTTGGAGTCGCTTACGCTTCCGGTGACGCCGGACGATGCGAGCGAGGTGCCGATGTACGCGTTCTACGACGTTTTCAAGAAGGCGTTCGACTCCATGGATGAACAGCGCAAGCTGGAGGCGATGCGCGCCTACTATGCCGGCATCTCCTACATGGATGAGCAGTTCGGCGTGGTGATGGATCATATGGAAGCCAAGGGGCTGCTGGACAATACGGTGGTGGTCTTTATGGGCGACCATGGTTATCAGGTGGGCGAGAAGGGCTACTGGAACAAGGCGGTGCTGTTTGAGCGTTCCTGCCGTGCGCCGTTGATCATTGCCGCGCCGAACATGAAAACGGCTGGCGGTACGTGTGAACGCATTGTTGAATTTATCGATGTATATCCAACGCTGACGGAGCTTTGCGGTTTGCAGAACCCCGAAGGGCTCGATGGAACCAGTCTGGTTCCAATGCTTGGAAATCCGAACGCGGAGCGCCGGGAGATGGCCTATTCCTATGTCAATGCCGACCGCTCCGTCCGCGACCCGCGCTTCCGCTACATCGTCTGGAAAGGCGGGGGCCGCGCGCTCTACGACCATTCAAAAGATCCCGGCGAGCACTACAACCTGGCCGGCAATCCGGAATATGCGCCCGTCGTCCAGCGGATGCAAAAGCTGGTCGAGGCCATGCCCGAGCCGGAAAAGTAGGGCTCCCTCTGTTTTCATCGGGATGTATACTTGCTGGAGCGCCGGTTCGTGGCTATGGTTCAACCTTTCATGTGCTATCGGTGGTGAGGGGTTGTTGCTGGTGGAAAGGATGTAGGTGCGGGTATGGGTGCGACGGATTGGATGAAGGGGCTCTTGGCGCTTCTGGTGGTTTCGGCATTTTCGGGATGTGGCAAGGATGCCCCGCCGAGCGAGCCGGTGGCCGTGGAACGCGATGTTTTGGTGGCGGAACAGGAGCCGCGGGTGGTGATCGAGGTGCCCACGCCCAGGATGCCGGTCCAGCTGGACGGCGGAGTGCTGCAACTGGGCCATAATGAATTCTCCTGCAAGATCCACCAGCCGGGCTCGGCGTTGAAGACCGTTGCGGCCATCACCTCGCCGGCCGTGAAGTTCGCCGGCCCTTGCCTAACGGTGGATGTGGGGCTGTCGGAAGGATTGGCCGAAATTCCGTGGGGAGAAGCCCTGGAGCTGGATGCCTTGCCCCACTTCGCGTTCTTTTCGCCGGAAAAAACAACGGTCGGCCTGTTCCTCGGCACGTCGGACCAGACGATCGGGACCACCCAACGGCTGTTTTTCCTCGATACCAAGACAGACCGCCGGGTGATGGTGATGACGCGCAACCGCGTTGCGCCGGATTGGATCGTGGGCGAAAACGGGTTGCCGGTGGGGGTTCGCGAACTGCGCTGGGATACGTTCGGGCTGAATGTTGCCCGGATCCACGACAAGCCGCGGGTGGCGCGGTGCTGGCGCTTCGAGGGGCAGCGCAAGCTGCGGGACCGCGAGATGGAACAGGCCTTGTTTGCCGAGGCTTTTGACAAAATCAAGTTCGAGCCGAACGAGTTGGATGCCTTGCGGGCGGCGGAAAACGGAACCGTTCCGCCGGAGCTGGGAACGAAGCTGATCGATGCGGTCTATTATGGCGCCCGCCTGGGCCAGACCAAGGAGACCGCCGCGCTGCTGGAAAACGTGCATCCGTCGTTGGGCAAGCAGCTTTTTCCGCTGCTGGATAATCCCGACGGGTATGCGCCAGAGGTTGGCGGCTTTGCCGGCGACCCTGCGAAATACGACCAGCTCACGGCCAGCCATCAGCGTTTCGAGGGCACCATCACCGCACTGCGCGGATTGTTGCGGAAACCGAAGGCGAAGGCGGCGCAGGACTTTGTTTCGGGCTATGATTTCACCCATGCCGCTGCGGCGGACCTTCCATGGGAATCCGCGGGTTCCATCAAACTGCTGGGGGTTTCCGATGCCAATTCCGACGGATTCATGGATGCCATCCTGTTTGTCGATCCCGGCCAGGCCGGTGCCGGTGCACGCCTAAGCATTCTCTCGCGCAAGCAGGCCGGCGGTAAATTCAGCGAAATCTCGTTGTAGCCCGTTGCTGGCGTGAAAAGTGGAAATCGGGTTTGCGGCGGCTTTGCCGGGGCGGTATTGTTCCGAAATCAATTATTTATGGCCTGAAAGTGGGAAAAAAATATGTCGGCAAAGATTATCGATGGTAAGCAGATTGCGGCGGATATCCGCGAGGAATTGAAGGCGGAAGTCGCCGGCCTGAAGGAAAAGGGGATTGTCCCGGGGTTGGGCGTCATCCTGGTCGGGGCGGATCCGGCGTCGCAGTCGTATGTTTCGGCCAAGGAAAAGGCCTGCGAAAACATTGGTATTTTTTCCGACGACAACCGCCTGCCGGCGGAAACCTCGCAGGAGGAGCTGCTGGCGCTGGTGGAGCGGATGAACAACGATCCGAAGATCAACGGCATTCTGGTGCAGCTCCCGCTGCCAAAGCATATCGATGAAGCCGCGGTGCTGCTGGCCATCGATCCGGACAAGGATGTGGATGGCTTCCATCCAATGAGCGTCGGCAAGATGATGGTGGGCGAGGAGGCGTTCCTGCCCTGCACGCCGCACGGGGTGGTGCAGATGCTGATGCGGAGCGGGGTCGAAACCTCCGGCGCGCACGTCGTGGTGGTCGGGCGCAGCAACATTGTCGGCAAGCCGGTGGCCAACATGCTCTTGCAGAAGAAGGAGGGGGCCAACGCCACCGTTACCCTCTGCCATACCCGAACGAAGGATCTCGGCCACCACACCCGCCAGGCGGACATCATCATTGCCGCCTCCGGTTGGCCGAACACCATCACCGCCGATATGGTGAAAGAGGGCGCCGTGGTGATCGATGTGGGCGTCAACCGGGTCGAGGATGCCTCCCGCGAGCGCGGCTACCGCCTGGTCGGCGATGTCGATTTCGAGGCCGTCAAGGAAAAGGCCTCGATGATCACCCCGGTGCCGGGCGGCGTGGGCCCCATGACGATTACGATGCTGTTGTTCAATACGGTGGAATCGGCCAAGCGCGCCAACGGGATTGACTGAATTTGGTGTTAGGTGGATAGTTCTTAAACGAAGGGAATATGGAGGTAGTTATGATTTCGGAAAAAATGCAGGAAGAGCTCAACGAGCAGGTGAACAAGGAATTCTATTCGGCCTATATGTATCTGGCCATGTCGGCGTATTGCAATACGATCGGTTTGCCGGGTTTTGAACACTGGATGCGGATGCAGTATGAAGAGGAGATCATGCATGTCACCAAGATGTATGATTATATTATGGGGCAGGGCCGTGCCGTGCATCTCAAAGCGATTGAGGAACCCCCGAAAGAATACGGTACCCCGCTGGAAATCATCCAGAAAACGCTGGAGCATGAGCAGTTCGTTACGAAGATGATCCACCAGCTGATGGATCTCGCGGTGCAGGAAAAAGACTATGCCACACAGACCTTCCTCCAGTGGTATGTGACCGAACAGGTCGAGGAGGAGGCCAATGTGAATGATATTCTTGCCCCGCTCCGGATGGTCGGGGGCGATAAGAGCGGACTGATGATGATCGACCAAAAGCTGGCCGGGCGCCCCGCGCCGGTTCCGCTAACCGCCAAGTAGGAGATAGTGCCATGATCCTCCGTAGACGATTTACCGGTCTTGTGATCGCCCTGGTTGTTTGTGTTGCCGCTGCTTCGCTGGCCTCCCGCAAGAACGAAGTAACGCTCTTGCTGGTTCCTCGGGAAGACCGTGCCAAACGAATCGGCATGGACATTGCGGGTTCCCAGCGGTTGCTGCTGATGAGCTATGCCGTGGGCGTCGATGGCTCGGTTTCGTTGCACGGTTGGACGGGAACCGAGTGGGTTAATGTGACGGTCAAAAAATTCAGGGAAGGGGCCTTTTTCCGAACCGGGCCGGATTCCGCCCTGATCGTGGAGAAGGCCGGCGTGCCCGTGCCCGACAGCCTGGTCCCGCCGGAAGCCTGGTGTGGTGCGGTCTACAAGATCACAACCACTGAAGAACGTCCGCTGATCCATCTGGCCGGCCAGTATTTCGACTTCAAATACAAGGAATGGCAAGCCTTTGCCGAAAACTACAACCTCCCGCTGGAGGCAATCAATCCGGAAGGGTTGAACGTCTCCTGGTACCACAAGCGTCTGAATGAGCATTTCAAGAAGGGGATCATGGTCGGCTCGAACGACCTGCGTTATTGGGTTGCCGTGCGGCATCCCGAAGCGGCGGTTGCCGAAGAGCCGGTTGCCGTGCCTGCGGAGGAAGCCGAAGAGACGCCCGCCATGGAACTGCCGGACGATCCGGATACCAATCCGCTAACCAATGCCGCCCCCGAAGCGGTTGTGCTCGGTGCGGATACGGCGCAGGAAGCCGTCGTCGAGGAGGAACCCGAAACGGTTCCGGCCAACAACTAGGACAGGTGGCATGATGATTGGATTCAAACGTATGGCGGCAATGTTGCTGGCGGCCGGTTTGCTGGTTTCCGTCGGTTGCGTTTCAAAGAAGGTTGAGCCGGAGCACAAACCCAAGCTGGGCATTTCGCAAAGCACGGACGGAATTCTGACGATGAGCCTCGATACCGAGGTCGGCTACAAATACAGCATCCTCTACCTCGATCCCAAGGAAAAGCGGTGGAAGATGATGAAAGGCTGCGAATCCATCATGGGCACCGGGAAAACCATCGAAATCCAGAAACGGGTCAATCCCCGCAAGCCGGTGCCGGCGCTCACGGTCGACTACGTGAAATTGTAGCAACGAATCCATTCATCTGGGGCATTCGTTGTATTTCCTTCATCCTGGAAACGTAAATGAACCGCAGATGAACGCGGATAAGCTCATACCAAATTAAACTGATTCGTTTTTTTACCACAGAGGGCACTGAGGAGCGGGATTGCTATATTTCTCTGTGCCTCCGTGTCCTCTGTGGTGAGACCATTCAAGCTAAGTTCCTATCAGATACCCAACCCGGCGGAGCCGGAACCAAATTTTACCACCCGGTTGCCGCTTCGCTGCCGTCGCTTCGCGCCAGCCTCACTTCGTGTCGCTAGAGAGCACCGAGACACAGAGAACCCCATCCCTCTGTGCCTCCGTGTCCTCAGTGGTAAAAAAATCCGTCGCAAACATGATAGGATTTGAATAGAGAGGGACTAAACGGGATATGCATAACCGATATCTAACCCACCGGGAGGATGATACTAATTTCGTGTCTTCTTGAATATCAGGGTCCATCCGTGTTCATCCGTGGTTCCATCCCCGAACTAAGGTTCATTCGTTGCCTTCCACTTTTTTTGCCACGTCGCGGTAGGTGATATCGACGGCATAGATTTGCCGGAAACACTGTTCCGCCTGGTCGGCATCGCCCGAGGCCATGCACAATTCGCCGAGTTCGTAGAGGACTTCCTTTTTCGTTTCATCCAGGGTCGGTAGTTCGGCCAGGGCGTTTTCCAGCTGTTCGCGCGCAATCGCAGGTTGTTCCTTGGCTTTGAAGGCCTTGGCCAGGTAGAGCAAAGCGCGGGTGCGCCGTTGCGGGTTGCGCTGCGCCTGTTGGAATTGCTGGATGGCTTCGGTGTGCCTTCCGCTCTCGAACAGCAGCTTCCCGAAATCGAACTTGAGTTGGAGGTCGTTGGGGTAGCGCTCCACTTGGCGCGCGGTGTTTTCCATGCGCATATCCGCCAGCTGTTTCCGGAGTTCGGCAACCTTTTCCCGGTCGTCCGCATCCTCGGCTTCGGCAAGCCTGGATGAAAGCAGGAGCTCCTTGGCGGTCAGCAGTTTCTGTTCAATCTGCGGATCGGGTGCGCCTGCGAGTTCCTGGCATTGTTCCAGGGTGGAGAGGGCTTGTTCATAGTCCTTGCCCCGCAACAGCAGGTCGGCCAAGGCCGTGCGATAGTTCAGGTTGCCAGGCTCTGCTTCAATCTTGGCGAGGAGCAGTTCGCGTTCGTCCCGTGTTCCGGTCGCATTCTCCCGCATCACGTCGCGATAGCTCTCCGCCTTTTGCCAACCCGCTTTGCCCATGGTCAGCCGGGCGGCGGAATCCTTCAGTTCCTTCAGGGCTTCCGTATCCGTGGGTTTGAGCCTGCTGATCTGTTCGCGGCATTTATACTCAAGGTCGAACTGCTCCGTCGTGCGGTAGAATTTTGCCAGGGGCTCCAGTACCGCAAGGGCGGGCGGCGCGTTGTCGGCCAGGATCCCAAGCGTCAGGATGCCGATCTCCGGAAGCCCCGCCCTTTCCGCCGCATCGCACTGCGCCTTGGCGAACTTGAGGTTGAGCGGATCGATCCGAAGCAGCTTTTCCGAAGCCGCGATGGCTTGAAGGGCATCCTTTTTAATCAGCGATGAAATCTTCAGCAGGCCGGGCATGGCTTTGGCGACGGCCAGTTTTGCGGGAGGGTGGGCCTTGGCCTTTTTCACGGCCGCCGCGCGCAGCAGTTTCCGCACCTGCAGCAACCGGGGTTCGATGCCCAGCGCCAACTCGAACATATCCATGGCATATTCGAGGTTGCCGCGCTCCATGGCGGCGATCCCCTTGTCGTAATAAGCCCTGACGCCCTGCGGCGCATCCTCAAGTCTAACCTCGGCCATGTTCGTCTCCATATTCCGTTCTGCGTAGTTCGTATTGCTACACCAGATAAGGGGAAAAGGAAAACCGAAACCGGTGATAGACCGTTTGAACCACGGAATACCTGGAGCAGCGGTGCCGCAACCAAATTATTTGAAGCTACAGATGAACACCGAAGACACGGATTTTTTACCACAGAGATCTCAGAGACACAGAGCATCCTAACCCTCTGTGCCTCAGAGTCCTCTATCGCAGCGGGTGGTAAAAAAAAATTGCCAGGAAAACAAGAAATTGACGGATAGTAGTACAGAATACACGGAACGGGAAACAACCATGTGGGGCAGGCAAACCCGCACCACATGCTGGATCCGCGTTGCGGTGTGTCCGGGGACTCCCCTACAGCACGGGGGTCATGAGGGCGGCGAGGTTTTCGGCGAGCTTTTGCAGGGAGGGGCGCTGGAGCCATTCGTTGAGGTTGAGTTCGGTGCTTAGCGAGATGTCTTCCAGCACCATGAGCTTGAGCTTGTTGACGGCGTTCTGGTCTTCGAAGAGCACCGTGGTTTCGTAGTTGAGTTCCAGGCTGCGGACATCCAGGTTGGCGGTGCCGACGAGCGCGATGCCGTCGTCGACGACCATGGCCTTGGCGTGGATGAACGGGGGTTTGCGCAGGAAGATGCGTACGCCGGCGGAGAGCAGTTCCTCGAAAAGGGCCTTGGAGGCGAGTCCGGCATAGCGGTGGTTGTTTTTTTCGGGGACGACGATGCGCACATCGATGCCGCGGCGGGCCGCGGAGCGCAGGGCCTTGAGGATATCGACGGTGGGCACGAAATAGGGGGTGACGACGAGGATTTGCGTCTTGGCCAGCACGATGGCGTTGAAGAAGGCCTCGCCCACGAGTTCGGGGGGGGCGGAGGGGCCGCTGTCGATGATGCGCGCCATTGCGGAACCGCAGGCCTGGGCTTTCGGGAAGTGCGGGGATTGCAGCAGGTTTTCGATGGAATCCTCCGTCATGAAGAACCAATCGCTCAGGAAGGAATATTGCAACTCATGCACGAGCGGGCCTTCGACCTTGAAGTGGTAGTCGCGGATGGCTTTGCGACCTTTTGAAGTGATGTTTTCACCGGCAATGTTCACCCCTCCGAAAAAGGCGACCTTGCCATCGACCACCAGGTTTTTCCGATGGTTGCGCAGGTTGATCTGGAACTGGCGTTTGAGGGGGTTGGCCTGGGTCCATCCGCAGATTTCCAGCTTCTGGACGGTGCGGTATTTGCGGAACATGCCGCCGAGGTAGGCATGGGTTGAGCCGAACGTATCGAACATGAGCCGGACTTGCACGCCCTCCTCGGCCTTGGCCTTCAGGGCTTCGAGGAATTTCCGGCCGGTGTCGTCGCGGTTGAAAATGAAGCTTTGCATGTGGATATGGTTCTTGGCGGAGCGAATGGCCTGGAGCATGAGCGGATAGGCCTCGTCGCCGCCGACCAACGGGGTGATGTGGTTGCAGTCCAGTAGCGGATGATCGGGATTGAGCTCGTCGATCGATTGGTTCAGCTCGCGACTCTGTTGGTTGGAAAGTTTACCGGGGAGGGCGCGGAAGCCCAGGTGCCCTTGGCCCGCCTCCTCATGCTGCTTGTTCCGCTGGAGCTGCATCAGTTGGTTGGCCGCCTTTTTTGCAAGGCCCTTGAGCGGAACACGGTCGATGCCGAACGAAAGGTAGAGCAGGGGGCCGAACAGGGGGAGCGACCATGCCACAAAGATCCAGAGGACGGTGGCGCTGGCATTGCGCCGGCGTTTCAGCGCATGCAACGTGACGCCGATGAAGGCGACGATGTGCAGCCCGGTGCTGATGACCACCCAGAATGTGAGATCGTGAGTCGCTGGTTCCATGGAATGCATGCTAATGGGGGCGGGTTTTAAATAACAGTGAAAAGTGGGCTTCCCGGTATTGCCATCCTGAGGGAAGGGGCTACCATTCATGGGATGAAATTCTTGCTGTACAACATTTGCTATGGAACCCACGGGAACCAGAAAAAACTACCCCTGCTGGGAATGCTGGGCCGCACGAGCAACCATCTGGACGAAATCATCGATTTCATTGGCGAACTCAATCCCGACGTGGTGGGGCTGATCGAGGTGGATAGCGGATCCTACCGCTCGCAACGCAAGAGCCAGGTGGAGGAGATTGCCGAAAAGCTGGGCCACTTCCATTCCTACCGCTCCAAATACGCGTCCGATTCCAGGTGGCAGTCCATCCCCATCTACAACAAGCAGGGGAACGCGTTCCTGGCCAAGGATACGATCCAGAACGAGAAATACCACTATTTCGAACGGGGGATGAAAAAGCTGGTGATCGAGCTGGAGCTGGAGAAAGTTACCTTCTTTCTCGTTCATTTGGCCCTGAGCTACAAGGTGCGGCAGGATCAGCTCCTGCACCTCTACCATATGATCAAGGCGACCAACCGCCCCTATATCCTGGCGGGCGACTTCAACGCCTTCCTCGGCGAGAAGGAGCTGCAGCTGCTGCAGGCCGCAAGCGGGTTGCAGAATGCGGATCCATCGCTCCAGCCCTCCTATCCCAGCAAAAATCCGCGCAAGCACCTCGACTTCATCCTTCACAGCCCCAAAATAAAGATCAACAAATTCGAGATGCCCCGGGTTGAGCTTTCAGACCATTTGCCGCTTGTGGTGGATTTCGATATTATCGACACTGATGCAAACGAGGTGAATCAATGAATGGGTTTCTAATTGGAATGGCGGCCACGCTGGTGCTCGTGGGAGCGGTCTGGATTTGGCTGAAGGCAAAGAAGAGCAAACCGGCCAAGGAGATCCGGGTTTTCTCAAGCATTCAGCAACTCAAGGCGATCGGGCAGCTTTCGGTCTACAAGGTGCTGACGAAAGAGATCGTGACCGAAACCGACCATACCTGGGGCGAGTTTGGCAACCGCTATCTGGGTTGGGTGCTCAGTGGCAAGAAGATGGCCATGATCTTCGAGTTCGAGATCGACTTCCGCTACAACCTCCAGAGCCCGTTGTTCGAGATCAAGGAGCGGGGCGAGGATTCCTATTCGGTGACCATGCCGCCCTGCGACTACGAGGTGCACATCCGCGATATCCGGTTCTACGACGAACAGGGCACCAAATTGCTGCCCTGGTTGCTGCCCGACCTGCTGAACGGATTCATCAGTGGCGGATTTTCCGAAGAGGACAAGAACAAACTCGTCGATGCCGCCAAAGGCCACGCCCAGAAGCAAGCGCTGGAACTCATCAACAATATCCAGTCCGAAGTCCAGAAGTCGGCCAAGACCACGCTCGAATCCATCAGCCGGGCCTTTGGCGCAACCGATATCGAATTCAACTTCTCCACCAAGTCGGCGCCCGAAATCGAAGTCGCCGTCTCCGAAAAAATCGCCTCCTAGGGGCTGCTGCCATAGAGGCGGGTTGCTGGATTCCCTCAATGGGTGCTTGGCTTTCCGGTGGCCTGAATTGGCGCGACACGGGCGAAGCCGTTTGCTAGCTTGCCAGACCTATGGGTAATGAATGGCAGACCAGACAGACGCTGTTGATGCGGGCAAAGAACCAGGACGACGATGCGGCCTGGGAGGAATTCGTGAAGTACTACCACGATTTTATCGTGATGGTTCTGCGGCAGATGAACCTCTATTCCGGCGATTTCGATGACCTGACGCAGGACATCCTGATTAAGATATGGAAAAACCTGCCCGCTTATATCTATGACGAGGATCGGTCGCGGTTCCGAACCTGGTTGAGCCGCTTGATCCGCAACCAGGTGCTCAACCACATCCGTGCAACGCAACGTCGTAATCGAAAGCATACGGAAGCCCTGGAAGATGAAACCGCGGAGAGTCTTTCGGTCATTACCGAGCCGGACGTGGAAAAGATCATTGAAAAGGAGTGGATGGTATACATCACCCGGCTGGCACTGAAGAATATTTCATCCCTCTTTTCCGAACGGGCGATCGAAGCGTTTTCCATGAGCATCGATGGCAAGAGCACGGCGCAGATTGCCGAGCATCTCGGGGTGAAACCCAACTCGGTCGTCAAGCTGAGGAATCGGATCAAGGAGCGCCTGGTTAAGGAAATCCGGTTCCTGCGCGAGGAATTGGAGCCGGAATGAGCGCAAAACCTTCCAACGACGATAGACTTGACGATATGGCCGGGAAGCTTTACTCGCTCTATGATGATGAGGGGGAATCGGCGGAGGAGTTCGTGGGGGCGATCTATTCCGAGCTGCGAAGCTTTGGCGACCGCTATGTCGATGCGCGGGTGTTGGCGCGGGGTGGCATGAAGAAAATCAGCCGTGTATTCGATACGAAAACCGGGCGGCAGGTCGCGATGGCCGAGCTTCGCGCCAATGCCCCGCTGGAACTATACGAACCCTTTCTTCGCGAAGCCCGGCTCACCTCCTTGCTGGAGCATCCCAACATTATTTCAGTGCACGACACCGGGCTTCTGCCGGATGGACGTCCTTTCTTCACCATGGATTTAAAGCGGGGCGATTCGCTGGCCGATATCCTGCGGAAGAGCAAAATGCCGCATGAGCAGTTGCTTGAAATCTACATCAAGCTTTGCGACGCCATTTCCTATGCCCACTCCCAGAAGGTCCTGCACCTCGACCTGAAGCCGGAAAACATCCAGGTCGGCCGGTTTGGCGAAGTGTTTATCTGCGATTGGGGCTTGGGGAAAATCATCGGGTCGGATGAAAGCGAGGGAATCGAGTTCGACGAAATTCTTTTCAATCCCGACTTGCTCAACAACATGACCCTCTCCGGGGAACTTAAAGGCACGCCCGGCTACATGGCGCCGGAACAGTTTGAAAAAGGCGGCATCAAGACCTGTGGAACCGACGTCTATGCACTGGGTTGCCTGCTTTATGCGATCCTCACCCAGAAGCCGCCCTTCGCAGGGACGGCCGAGGAGATCCGCAAGCAAACGCTGGCGGGGAAGATCGTTTCTCCAATGAGCGCATTTCCGAACAAATCCATTCCCAAAGGGCTGAATGCCGTCACCATGAAAGCGCTGGCGCTGAGTCCTTCCGACCGCTACGCCTCCGTGGCGGAGCTGCGCGACGATGTGAAAAACTATCTCTCGGGTTTTGCGACCACCGCGGAGAATGCGGGGTTTCTAAAGGAAGCCAGCCTGTTTTATAAGCGCAACCGGCCGGCGTGCCTGGTCGGGGTCGCGGCGATGGGGGTTGTTGTGCTAACGACATCGCTGTTCATTGTCAAACTCCAGAACAACATTGTGGAAATCAATCGGTCGAACGAGCGCACGACGGCCCAGCGCCACAAGGCGGAGGAGGCTTCGCGGCGCTACCGCGATGAGCTGGTCCGCTATACCCGGCTGCTGGGCAGCCTCTCCGGGGACCTGAAGGTGGAATCGCAGGAGTTGGCGCGTTCCCTGATCTATTCCGACCCCGTCCTGGCATTGGAGCTTTCGATGCAGCGGCTGAAGTTCCTGTTGTCGGATGAAGACGAGGCGAATGTTTCATCGCAGATTGGCTACACCTATTTCATCATGCAGGACTTTGCGTCCGCCAATGAATATTTCGATCCCCAAAATCCGGTCTTCGAGGATCTGATGCCGATCAGCCGCAAGTACGAGGTGCTCAAAACGGGAACGCTCTTGACGATCGGGCAGCTGGTTGAGTTGATCAACGAGTTGGCGGCGCATAGGAAAGACCGCAAGCCATTGCTGGAAAAAATCTTGGTCTACGACCACGCCACGCGGGAGGGTCTTCTCGAATACGACCAAGTGGTGGGGGCGGTGTTGCGCGGTTGGAATAAAGAATGGACCGATGGACGGTTCGAATATGATCCGCGCGGCGGCCACCTCAAGATGACCGGGGAGCATCTGGTAAAGTTTGCACTCATCTCCGAAAACACCTCGGGCGAGAGTCCGATCCGCTTCCTCGATGTGAACCACCTGGAGGTGCAGGGAACCGGGCTGAAGGATCTCAACGAAATCAAAACCCTCCCGATCCAATCGCTCGATATGCGGGATACGGCGGTGGACGATTTAAGCCCCATCGGTCTGTTTTCTTCGCTGGAAACCCTGGTTGTATCCAAAAACCGGTTTTCCCGCAGGCAGCTTGCCGAACTGCCCCAAACGCTGAAGGTGGTCGAGCGCTAGCGACGAAGTGCGGAATTAATCAAAGAAGGGTCTAATTTCCCGCCCCTCAGGGGCGCATTATTGAGGAGCTGTGCTGAAGGCACTACACAGTTTAGCCCATGGCAACGCCATGGGAACAAATGATGGGGATGATTTGCCCTGAAGGGGCAACACAAATGCACGGCTAATTGTGTTGCCCCTTCAGGGCAAATGTCAGGGTTCAACGGGAACCTTGGGCTTTGCCCAAGGCTAAAATGTGTAGCGCTTTCAGCGCAAAAGGCATTATGAAGATACTCCGGCCCTTGGGTCGGGGAGCGTCATTTTTCTTTCCCTTCGGCGTCACTCTTTTCCCGTGCCTGGTGTTAAAGCTCCCATGCCATTCTCTAAAACATATCACCCTGAATGATGGGCAACGTATCCAGTAGTTTGTGCCGGGAAGTTTTTGTGGATGGTATCACACGGGCGTCCCTGCGGGTTCAGGTTTTGGACGAGTGGGTTGGCCCCGCTATGACCGGATACTTGAACAATGGGGTTGGAGCAATTCGTCGGCGAGGACAGAAAAGGTAGATGAAGCGGAACGTTGAAAGAATAGCGGTCGGGTTGGTTGCGGATGCCGGAACGGTGCAAAAGTTCCGCATCCGTGTTCTTCTTTGTCTCTTGGGCGTGTCCATCTGTTCCGCAGATGCGGTCGCAGCCGTCGGTCGAATAAATCTATCGGGCATGACCGGCGTTGAGTTCAAAACCGGCATGGCGGATCAGGGGGTCCCTGTTTTCGATGATCTCACCTTTGGTGTTTCGGCCTCTCGAATCGTCATGAAACTGGATCAGATGATGGTCAATAGCATGGTTGTTCCGGTGCCTGAAAACTCGGTCATGAGCAACCAGACGGCGTTGGTCGAGTTTGTACGGAAAATCAGGGATCGGGGAGGAATCCATTTCAATCTGATTTTGAGCCGCCGAAAATGGAACCTGCATCTGGCGGCCAATCAGGAGGGATGGGCGAAGGATATTGCCCATGCCTATGCGGCGCTGGATGATGCCGGTTTTTCCGATCAGGTGGCCGGGTTCCGGTTTGATGAAAATACGCCCTTGCATGGCGCGCCCTCGTCCACGGCATTGTGGGACGCCCGGCACAACGGGGTGCTGGGGGCGTTGGATGAACTTGCCGGCCGGATCGGCGGAGCCGCGGTTCAATTGCGTTCGGTCTTCATCCACGGGAAGGGGTACGGTTCGCAGTTCAAGGGCGTCAAGGCATCGTCCGACGGCATGGATTTCCCACAGCAGATGAATGCGCGCTGTCTGGACTATGCCTATTCCTTTAAGTGGTATCAGGAAGGGGAGCCAACCAACGGAACCACCTTGGTGGATTGGGAGAACCATTTCCGGGACACCTCCGGGTTTTCGGAAGTCCATGGGCTGGGCCGGGAGCTGGTATTCGCCGGGGACGCGGGCGATGGACTGCGGGCCGACATTCTCAATACAACGACCAAAGCCACCGCAATCTGGAAGGTCTTTCAGCAATATGGCTGGAGCAGCACGTTTTTCGGGCCGTTCCTGCGCCCTCCGGAATATGGCGGGCGCACCATCCTCCACTACTCCAACGGAAGCAACCTGTCTGAAAACAGTGCCATCATGGACTCGTGGGAACAGTGGCATGCCGGAGTGGCTCCCTATGCCCTGTGGGCAAACTCGGCATTTGCCGGCGCGCCCGATGCAACGGATGCGTCGGCCGGCGGCAATCCCGATGGAGATCGCTGGACGAACTATCAGGAATGGCTGCTCGTCTGCGATCCGCTGGTGGCCGATGCGCCACCGATGGAGTCAATGGTTCGTGATCCGGGGTTTGTGGTGACGTTCGATCGTCGAATCACCGACCATGCCGCTGCCCGGGCGCTTTGGAGTTCCTCGCTTGTTTCCGGAACCTGGGCCACCAACGGGGTGACTGAAACCGTGGTGGAATCTTCCAACGATGTGGAAACCATCGAGGCCGCCGTTCCATTGGATCAAACCCATAAATTTATCCACATCGGATTTTTTTAAACTTACACGTCCTCTTCTCCCGTTGCCTGGTGTTAAGGCGGCATACGGAAACCCATGTCCGGGGCTTTTGTCCCGGTTTCCGGGGTTTCCACGGTCTGAACATCAAGGAAAAGGAGAAACAGGAATGAGGAAACAAATCGTGTTGGTGGCATCGTTGCTGGCAGGAGGCCTGTTGGCGCAGGCCCAAACCCAGACATGGGATCCGGATGGAAATTCCATCAGCGACGGCGGGGCCGGAACCTGGGATTTGGCAACGGGGAACTGGATGACGGGGGCAACCTGGGTCAACGGCTCGGATGCCTTTTTCGGAACAGGAAGCTACAACGTGACGCTGGGAACGGGGGTTGTGGTTCACGACCTGAGTATTGCCGAAGGAGCCGGGACGGTTAATATCCAATCAGCGGTGGACGATACGGCATTGACCGTAGCCGGGAGCTCAACCTGGAACCTGGGTGGAAATACCCTGCATATGGTCAACACGACTCCTGATACCCGTCTGAGCATGACCAGTGGAGAAACATTGACGGTAACCGGAGGTGGAACCTTCAATACCGGAGAGCGACCCAATGACGGGACGACCGGCCTCTGGGACGTCAATGGAGCGACGCTCGACTTTCAGGCCGATGTACTCATCGGCAATCAGCGCAGCATTGGCGAATTTGCGCTCGTGAAACTGGGAGCCAATTCAACGTTTATCAATCAGCGTAACGCACACCAGACGTTCAACAACAACTGGGAGTTCGGCGGCGGAACCATCACGTTCCAGAACAACTGGGCGAATAACGGAAACATAACCGTGAATGGAACGGTGTCCGGATATGCTGACGAGTTTGTAATTGATATGGCCACTCCCACCAGCGGGAATCGGCTGGTCTACCTGAATAATTCCGCAGCCTACACCGCCGGTACGAATCGGATTGCCGAGGCGGTGGTTCAACTGAATGCCGACCATGGTCTGTCCAGCTCGGTCTTGGTCCTCGGGGGTGTGTCAGGAAAGAACAGTTATTTGAATATGAATGGTCATGACCAATCCACCCGGGGCATTTCCAATGACATTGGAAACACCCGCGAAATTCGGAATAACGCCGCCGTCACAACCTCCACGCTCACCGTTGATGTTGAAGCGGGCAATAGTTTTACCTACTCCGCCAACTTTAATGGCGCGGGCGTGATTAATCTGGTGAAGACGGGAGATGGAACGCAGGTCATCCAGCGGGCCAGTGGACATACCTCGGCTCTTGATACGCTCTCGGTCGAAGGTGGCGAACTGGTTTGGAACGTCGGCGGTAGCGGAAATAGCGGTACGGTTAATGTCGGAATTAACGGTACACTCAGTGGTTCCGGCATCCTCAACGGTGCCACTACGGTGGCCGGCAACCTGATGCCGGGCAACAGCCCCGGAACACTGACCCTCAACGATGCCCTGACGCTGGAGTCCACCGCAACCTTGACGCTTGAAATCACCGGAACCGATGCCGGGTTGTACGATGTGCTGCTCAACGACGGTGGCGACACGCTGACTGCGGGCGGCACGCTCGTGCTCGACACCACAGGCTACACTGCTGCGCTGAACGATACCTTCACGGTCTTTGAAAACTGGGGCGGTTTTTCGGGTGGTTTCGACGGCATCAGCGGCACCGACCTTGGCGGCGGGATGAGTTTCGACACCAGCAACCTACTGGTCGATGGAACGCTGACAGTCGTCCCGGAGCCGGGAACACTGGGCATGCTGGTTGCCATGGGCGGCGGCCTCATCTGGATCCGCCGCGTGTTCATGGTTTAGATCTTCATTTAATCGCGTGAAAAGCCGCCCGAGCTTTGTGGACGGTTTGATGAAAGGCGGGGCTATTTCCCCGCCCTTCTGGGGCGTATTATTGAGGAGCTGTGCTGAAAGCACTACACAGTTTAGCCCATGGCAACGCCATGGGAACAAATGATGGGGATGATTTGCCCTGAAGGGGCAACACAAATACACGGCTAATTGTGTTGCCCCTTCAGGGCAAATGTCTAGGAACCAAAGGGAACCTTGGGCTTTGCCCAAGGCTAAAATGTGTAGCGCTTTCAGCGCACATGGCAATGTGAAGATACCCCGACCCTTGGGGCGGGGAGCGTCATTAAAGAAGTAGTGCCGCCGCTACGCGGCTGCATTTTTACGTGGGGTGCGGGAAAAGGTACTATGCAAACGATACTCAAAACGGTCTGTTGTTCGATGCTGCTTGGATTCATCGCCGGGAACTCCTCGGCCGAATCAGAGGTGATTGCCGGGTGGCACGACTTCAATCCATCGGGCGCGAACGGTCTGTATAAAACATCGGCGGCGCAAAAGGCGCCGGATACTTCGCTCAATGGCGTGGACGGCGGGCTCTATTGCGCGGCGGGCAACCGCTATAACTGGGGCTCGACCGACGGCACGTTCGGCACCTCGGCCGATACAGGGAGCACGTCCACCGACGGTGTAATGGCCATGCGCACCAATCCCGGCGAGGAAAGCTTGTTCTTCACGGTGGCCAACCATACCGGGGCCGACCTGGCGCTCGGCAGCATTGCCTTCGATTTCGATGGGATCAGCGCCAACGCCCCGACCAACCTTTCGCTTCGCTATTTCGGCGGCGACCTCGGGGCAACCGAGGTGGAGATCAATTCCATCAGCGGGATCAACGCCCTGCGCAACGGAACCGTCAGCGACTATTACGATGTAGACTGGTCGCTCGCCGCGCTCGCCGATACCACGCTGGCCAACGGCGAGTCGGCCACGTTTCGTCTGTTCGTGAGCGATGCCGTCAACACGCTGCAAGCCATGGCCATCGACAACCTTGCCGTGTTGGGCGGCGGAACCGGCGCGCCCGTCACCACGTTGAAACCACGGAAATCCATCTCGATCAACTTTACCAACGGCGAAGCGGACAAGACGATTGCCAGCGGCGAAATCGCAGGCTTCGAGCGTTCCAATGCCTGGAACGAGGCGCCGAGTTCTTCAGGGGGGCAGACCTCCGTCAACCTGCTCGATGATGCGGGGGAGGAGACCACCGCCTCGGTGACGACCACCTTCGGGCACCTGAACAGCGGCACCGGGGGAACGGGCTCGGCGAACGATCGGCTCTACCGCGCCTATGGTCTGGTGAGCGGATCCGAAGGCGTGGCCGTCAGCAACCTTCCGCCGGCGTTCACCGAGGCCGGCTATTCCGTGATCGTCTATTTCGATATCGATGCCGGGGTGGCGGATCGCACCCACTTTTTCACGCTGGGAAACCAAACCTTTTGGGGAACCGAAGAGTCCGGCTTTTTCAGCGGCACCTTCCGGCGGGCCAAAGGAAACACCGCAGGAGCGGCGTCTTCCACGGCAAACTATGCGGTCTTTACCGGGCTGACTAATTCCAACTTCACCATTGCGGGCGGCACGGCCGACGGCGCCCGCGCGGCAATCTGTGGAATCCAGGTGGTGGCCGATGCCGGGGTGGATGTCTATCTGTTGAGCGGGCAGTCGAATATGGGCGGCTACGGGGAAGTCGCCGCCGCCCGGGCCGCGGGGCAGCAAATCGAGTTCCCGGAAATCCTGACCTACCATTCCGCGAACGTGGCCGCCAATTCTCCCGCGAAGACGCTGGGAACGCTCGCCCAGATGCCCGTCTACAACGCGGTCAACCATGGCCCCGAAATCGGGTTGGGCGATCGCCTGTTGGAGCTTAATCCCAACGGCACGCAGATGGCGTTCATCAAGCATGCGCAGGACGGGCGGAACCTCTATGACCATTTCGCGCCGGGAACCAACAGCGCCGATGTCGCCAACTGGGGCGAACATTTTTCGCTGCTGGTCGATACCGTCACCAACGGGTTGGCCGAGCTGCGTGCGCATGGATTCGAGCCCGCTATCCAGGGCATGGTCTGGCAGCAGGGCGAGGCCGATGCCAAATCGGAAACCTATACGAATATTTTTGGCGAGCAGGTTAATTCCTCCACGCAGTACGACACCAACATGCGCAATTTTATCTCCCGTATCCGCGAACAGTTTGCGGCCGATGCGGGGGACGACGGTATTCGTTTTGTTCTCGGCGAAGTCTTTCCCCAGATCCGAGCGGATTTGGCGGATGTTTTTCCGGGCTATGAAACCGTAAAGGCGACGCAGCTGGGACTGGATGAAACCCAGACGAATGGTTTTCCCAACACGGCGACCGTTCCTGCCGATACCGACGGCATGAGCACCAACGAGCAGATGGTCGATGGCTACCGCGACTGGGACGACATTCATTTGAGCTGGCAGGGGCAGGTGACCTTGGGCCGCAGTATGGCCGATCTGCTGACGGGGCGTCGGGTCGCGATTGCGTCGCCTTCTTCCCGCCATATCGTTCAGCGCGATGCGGGCAATCGCGGAACCATAGAGGTGTCCGGAACCTACACCATCCCGCCGGATGTTGTGGAGGCCCGCACCGTCGTGATGGCGGGGGCTAATTCCGGAACCGGTTCCGCATGGTCGACCATTGCGGTCGCGCCGTCCAACGGCGTTTTCAACGGTGCGCTGACGAATATTGCCGCAGGCGGGTGGTATCGGCTGGAGGTTCGTTCCGTGATTCAAGGCGCGCCCGGCCCGGCGGCGGTGTTGGAAAAGGTTGGGGTGGGCGACATCTACATCACGTTTGGCCAATCCAACTCAGCCAACCACGGCGCCCCGGCGTTGACGCCGGACGACGATCGGGTGGTGGCCCGCATGAGTCTCGACAACATGCTTTGGCAGCACGCCGCCGATCCGCAGCCGATCGCCAGCGGCAGCGGAGGCTCGCCGTGGTCGCGCCTCGGCGACCTGCTGGCGGCTTCGGAGAATGTACCGATCGGCTTCCTGTCCGTCGGCGTGGGAAGCACCAAGGTGATCCAATGGATTCCGGGCAGCACCTACTACGACGAGCGGGTTCGGCCTGCGGTCGAATCATTTCCGGCGAACGGATTCCGCGCCATCCTGTGGCATCAGGGCGAGGCCGACTCCGGGGCGGGAACGGCGTTTGCAACCTACCGCGATCGCCTAGCGTCAATCATTGCCCAGACCCGCACCGATGCGGGTTGGAATATTCCTTGGTATGTCGCCGAGGTGTCGCGCCTGAGCGGCAGCAACCTGCTGAAAGGAATGCCGATCAACGCCGCTCAGCGCGCCGTCATCCATGCCGACGAAAACGTCTGGTTCGGAGCCGGCACCGACGATCTCCATTTGATGGGCATGCTGAACGATCTCAACCATTTCAACGCCGCCGGGTTGCTGGCGCACGCGCAGCTGTGGGCGGACATCCTGACCGGAAACCCGGCGCCCACGGTGGACAATGCGGGTTTGGAGTCGAATACGCCGCTGGCCGAAGGCGCGGTGCATGTGGCCTCGGTCTCCGACACGTCGGCGGCCTCGCCGCAGGTGATCGGCTGGCGGATTCTCGATGCCGCCGGAACCGCCGCCTCCGATGGGACGGACGGCTACTACCATCCCGATAGCTCGGCCTACTCCGAGGCCGACCATGTGGCTTTCCTTGAAGGGGGCAGTGCGGGTAACCATTTCCTGCAGACCCTCCGCACGAGGGTGGTGCCCGATACCGGCTATACGTTGTCCGTTGCGCTGGGCCTTCGGAAGACGGGAACCTTCGGCAATGCGCGGATCGAGATGCTGGCCAACGGCGAAGCGGTTGCCTCGGCGACCGTCTCCGCATCCGATCTGGTGGCCGATGCCTTCACGACGGTTTCAATTCCCTTTGTTTCGGGCAACAGCGTTGCCGTCAACCAGCCGCTGTCGATCCGCATCGTCAAGGTGGATGGCGGCGATACCTATCTGGATTTCGACAACGTATCGCTGACGGCCGCCCGCACCCCGTTTTCGCTTTGGCAGGAAACCTGGTTCGGCGGAACGACCACCAGCACGGCGGGCATCCACGCCGACCCGGAAGGCGACGGCTTGTCCAACGGGCTGGAATATTTTCTCGGCAGCTCGCCCGAAGCCATCGACCCGCAACCGTTCAACGGCCCCGTCGTCGATGCCACGTCGGCGCAGGTTTCCGTGGCGCTGGATCCTTCCGTGACCGACGACGGGTTGGAGATGGATTATTCGTTCGACCTGGAAACCTGGTACGCCGCCGCCTCGGCCAGCCATCCCGGCGTTGAGTCGAGCCGGACGGCTTCCGAGTGGACGCTTGACGTGCCTGCCGAATTGAGCGAGCACATGTTTTTCCGGATAAAGATCAATGATTCCGGCGTGCTAATCAAGTAGAGCCGCCGCTACGCGGTGGCTTCTGCGGCGGGACGGTGCGAACGGAAGCCAGCACGTAGTGCAGGCTTTACTCTCCGTTCCGTCGTTCTTATCCTATGCGTAATGGACAAGCCATGCACTTTGAAGTATACGCGCCGGAACTTGCCGCATTGGCTGGTGGCCGATCATTCATATTTTGTAACGCTTCGATTGAAAGGAACCTTGCCTAGGCAGGTGAAAGAGCAATTCCGTGAGCAACGCAATCAAGTCGATGAAGCAGAAGCCATGGAGTTGGCGAAAAAACAGTTTGCAACCGTTGAACGAATCCTCGATTCGATTTCGGATGTGCGTTGGTTGGCACAGTCGGACATTACTTCGGTTGTTTGGGAAAGCCTGAATTGGTTGCGCGGCAGAGGTTGGATCGTGTATGCCGGGGTGTTGATGCCAAACCATGTGCATCTTCTCATACGCAACGAAGATGGACGCACTGCGGAAATGCTGGGGGATGTTGCCCGTTTCAAGAATTATACCGCGCGCGAGGCCAATAAGGTTCTTGGGCGAAGCGGTGCTTTTTGGGCGAGAGAGGATTTTGATCATTGGATCCGCAATCGCGAAAAGTTTGAGGGCACGGTTCGATACATTGCGAACAACCCGGTCAAGGCCGGGATGGTGTCGAACTGGTCAGAGTGGGACTGGACTGTAATCGATGGGTCGGTGCGGTATTGTCTCGAGTAAAGCCGCCGCTACGCGGTGGCTTATCGTTGGAGCGGTGCGGACGGGAGCCAGCACGTAGTGCAGGCTGTACCGGTAAAGCCGCCGCTACGCGGTGGCTTGTCGGTGGAGCGGTGCGTACGGGAGCCAGCACGTAGTGCAGGCTGTACCGGTAAAGCCGCCGCTACGCGGTGGCTTGTCGGTGGAGCGGTGCGTGCGGGAGCCAGCACGTAGTGCAGGCTGTTCCGGTAAAGCCGCCGCTACGCGGTGGCTTGTCGGTGGAGCGGTGCGTGCGGGAGCCAGCACGTAGTGCAGGCTGTTCCGGTAAAGCCGCCGCTACGCGGTGGCTTGTCGGTGGAGCGGTGCGTGCGGGAGCCAGCACGTAGTGCAGGCTGTACCGGTAAAGCCGCCGCTACGCGGTGGCTTATCGGTGGAGCGGTGCGTGCGGGAGCCAGCACGTAGTGCAGGCTGTTCCGGTAAAGCCGCCGCTACGCGGTGGCTTGTCGGTGGAGCGGTGCGTGCGGGAGCCAGCACGTAGTGCAGGCTGTACCGGTAAAGCCGCCGCTACGCGGTGGCTTATCGGTGGAGCGGTGCGTGCGGGAGCCAGCACAAAGTGCAGGCTGTACCGGTAAAGCCGCCGCTACGCGGTGGCTTATCGGTGGAGCGGTGCGTGCGGGAGCCAGCACAAAGTGCAGGCTGTACCGGTAAAGCCGCCGCTACGCGGTGGCTTATCGGTGGAGCGGTGCGCACGCAGAGCCCGCATGCAATCACGAGCATTTCCTGTGCCCCGTTTTTTTTGCATTCCCGCGTCCCGATTCCCGGATTCCCGGTGTTAAGGCAATGTCTGGCGGGAAACGAACGTTGTCCGGCGGTTGATTCCCGGTGCTGAACCCATAACAGGACGAGGAGAAACAATGAATAGGATGAACATACTGGTAATAACGACGGCGATCGGGGTGCTTTCTGCGGCCTCTGCAAAAGCGCAACAGACCTGGAGCGGGGGCGCCACCGGAACGTGGGATACGGTTGCGGCCAACTGGGATGGCGGTTCCGCATGGGGCAACGGTTCGGATGCCGTATTCGGTGCCGGCGCCGCTTTTGTTCAACTGGATTCCGGAGTGGCGGTCGGCAACCTGACGTTGGTTGACGGGGTGGGTTCGGTGGATATCCAGGCGATCGTCGATGATACGCATCTGACGCTGGTCGGCAGCCCAACGTGGGATCTCGGAACGAATACGTTGCATCTGGTGAACACCACTCCCGACACGCATTTGAGCATGGCCAGCGGCAATACGCTGACGGTCATCGGCGCCGGGGAGTTCAATGCCGGCGAACGGCCGAACGATGCCACCACGGGGTTGTGGGACGTTTCGGGTTCCACGCTTGATTTCCAGGCCGCCGTGATGAGAGGCAATCAGCGAAGTGTCGGTGAATTCGACCTGGTTAAAATGGCGGGCGGATCCAAATTCATCAACGAACGCAACTCGAACCAAACCTATGCCAACAACTGGGAGCTGGGCTCGGGCGAAGTGACGTTCGATACGCGATTCACCCGAGCAAGTTTCCTTGACGGTATTGTGAGCGGCTCAGGAAGACTGGTCTATTCGGGCGGAGGTTCCTCCGTTGCATTTCTGCGCATTAACAATCCTTTGAATTCATTTGGCGGGGGCGTCATGTCGGATGGCGCAGCCGCGGTTACGAGTTTGCAGTTAAATGGTACCGACGATGTGCTCGGCGCCGTTCCGGCAACATTTGACCCGGACAACATTATCCTAAAGGACGGCGGGATCATTGAAATCGCCAACATGTTGGATACGATGAATCCGAATCGTGGAATCACGCTGGATGGCGGCGGGGTCATCATTCCGGCCCATGCCATGACCCTCGGCAGTCCGATTACGGGAACCGGCGGCCTTACGATCGGCGTGACTGATCGTGGTGCCAATGTACTCACCTTGACTGCCGCACACGATTACGAGGGGAACACCACCTTTACCAAAGGTTCGGTTCTTCTAGGCGCTTCCGACCTGCTGCCCGCCGGTACGGTGGTTTCCATCGGCGGTACGGGCGGCGGAACTTCCGCCTTGCTGATGAACGGATTCGACCAGACGCTTGGCGGGCTGACCTCGTCCGGAACCAACACCAAGCTGATCAACAACGATTCCACGACCAACTCCACCCTTACCCTGAACGTGACATCCGATAAACAGTACGGAGGAAACATCACGGGAACGGGCTTGATCGATCTCGTTAAGGAGGGAAGCGCACGCCAGGCGTTTCTGCGGGCCTCGGCATATACCACAGGCCTTGCATCGCTCACCATCAACGAGGGCTTTGTGCAGTGGAACAGCGATGATCCGAACCTTGGGTTGGTTACGGTCAACGCCGGCGGAAAGATTGGCGGCAGCGGTTGGATCAACGATGTCGTGTTGAATTCCGGCTCCGCCATTGCTCCGGGCTATTGGGTCGGCAGCCTCAACTTCCGGGGCGATCTCGACCTGTCGGCGATTTGCGCCGACAATGCCGGCGGAATCCAGATTACCTTCGACGAGACCGTGAACGACCGTATCCTCGCGGAGAGCGGCACCATCACCCTCGATGGCTTGGGCATGGCCGACTTTACCTTTGGCGACAACTATGGGCTCGTCGACGGGGTATACACGGTGATGACCGCTTCGGCCGTTTCCGGCACCTTGGATCCGGCCGACCTCGCCGGGGCCGTCGGCAGCAAGGGGGCCACCGGCTCGCTGTCCGTTTCCGGCGGAAGCGTTTTGTTGACGGTTGCGGCCGGCGACTATTCCCCCTTCGGCACATGGACGCTCGGCTACGGCTTGATCGGCGATGCCGCCGCGGCAGACGCCGATCCGGATGCGGACCGCTACAGCAACATCCAGGAATACGCCTTTGGCGGCGATCCAACCAACGCCGCGGTTCAGGGCCACGCGCCCGTCGGCAAGGTGCTGGTGGATGGAACCACGAATTGGCTCACCTGCGCCTATGGGTTCCGCTCCGATACCAACAGCGGGGTTTCCATTTCGGCCGAAACCACCGACAACCTGGTGGTCGGAACCTGGACAACCAGCGGGGTCATGGTGCTTGGAACCGGAACCATCGATGGCACCTACGACACGGTCACCAACGGAATCCCAATGGATGGAACGAGCGATTTCCTAGGTATATTCGTAGAACAAGAGTAGGGTTTCATATTCAATCGTGGGTCGGGAATAGGCATGCTGCGATTCCCGACCCATTGTTTTCAGAGCAAGAGAGAATCAACATGCTGCGACTTCATATCTTTTTAGCCATCGCCTTGACCCTATCCGTTTCGCACGGCGCGGATTTCCAGCCCTTGGAACGGTCGTACGGCCGTGCTTCCGTGAAAACTTCCGGCGATGAACTGGTTGTTTCTTCCGGAAAAGTGGAGCGGCGCTGGAAATGGACAGGGCGCGGTTTGGCCACGGCCGGACTCCGCGATCTGCGCTCGGGGAACGAATGGGTTGAAGAAGCCGCCGGGGAGGCCGACTGGCGCTTCCCGGGGTTGATCGAAGGAGATGCGAGGCTCGTTTCGCTCACTGCGAGGGAGTCGGACGACGAAGGCTTCACCTCCAGGCATTTGGAAGTGGTGGCGGAGATGGAATATCCGCAAACGGGCGTATGGCTGAAGTATGTCGTTTGGGCCTATCCCGATGCGCCGGGCGTGCGCACCCAGATTTGGCTGAAGGGCGAACCTAAGGCGGTCGATGCCGTCCGCGCGGCGAAGGACGGCGTGGCGATCGGCGTGGTTTCGGGGAAGCCCCATCAAATTCCCGAAAGCATGCCGGAGAGCGCGGCGGCGCCGGCCTACCATACCTCGAACCTCTATCATGGAAAAGAGGTTGAGCTGAAGATCGAGGGCATGAAGCACGACCGCAACTACAAGGCCATGCTGTCGTGGTGGGATACCGGCGGCGGGAAGCGCCGCACGCAATCCGTGAAGGTTGCGAGCATGGATGGCGAAAGCCTGGTGCAGGTGGTTCCGCCCACGGCGTTGCCGGCCTTCCGCGACAAGGCCCTGCCCGGAGACGCGGCGTTCAATATTCCGCCGGAAGTCCGGGTGGGTGACATGGTGCGGGTGAAGGTGCAAAAGGAGCAGGGCGTGAATGCCAACCTGTCTGAACTTTGGGTCTATGAAGAGGGGGGCGCTCCGGAAGGGTTGCAGCTGGCCGGAAACCGGGAACGGATCGAGCACCTCGAAACCATTGCTCCCGAAGGGTATCATCTGGCGGCCTACCTGGATTGCGGAGGCAAGACAACCCTGGCCCCTGAAATGAAGGAGGCCAGTGGAAACCGCGTCGATTTTCTTCCCGTGGTTGGAAGCGGGCTGACAGCCTTTGGCTACTACAACGACACGCAGCATCGCCACACGCCGCAGCATCACATGGTTCGCGAGGAACCCGTGGACGGCTCCTCCGTGGATTGGGCGAGCGTGCTGTTTGCCGAAAAGGGGCAGGGCGGCATGGCCTGGGTGAAGGAATCGCACAAGTGCGTCAACCGCTCCGGGGTCGATACGGGCGGATTCATTTCGGATGCGGCGGGCCTGCATAATACCGGTTCCGCGTTGTCGGCGCCCTATTTGCGGCCGGATGAATACCGCTGGTGCTGGGCAAGCTGGACGCTGCTCTATCCGGAAAATACGCAATTCGCCCGCGAGCTGGCCATGAAGCAGTTCGACCGCGCGCGCTATCCGGTCGATCCGCAGCGCGATGTCTTCGTGAAAGCCAACACCTGGGGCAGCGGCAACAGTGGCGAGGAATCCATGTCCATGGCCGCCGAAAAGGAAGTGCTCAAGGAAATCAAGTCGGTGGCGGATCTGGGGATCGATATTCTGCAGATCGACGACGGGTGGCAGTGCGGCCGCCAGAGGCCGCCGAACAAGGCGCGGGCCTGGCATGTGCGCGAAGACTGGTATCCGGATGGCTGGGAAAACGTGCGCCAGGCCGCCGCCAAGCAAAACCTCAAGCTCGGGCTCTGGACGGCGGCCTATGCCGAACTCGATGATTTGAAGCGCAACTATGACGACGGCGGGTTCGTGACCTGGAAATACGACTTCGCGCATATCGGCAACTACAGCGACCTCTACGGGCATTGGAACAAACTGCGCACCTTCTTGCTCTACACCGGCCACAAGGCCCGCATGGCGGTGGACGTGACGGAAAACGCGCCGCGCTTCGGCTATTTCTGGGCGCGCGATTTCGGCTGCGTTTGGCTTTCCAACCGCAAGCCCAACAATCCGTCGAACACCGTTCCGAAGCCGACCTTGATGCTGCGTGAAAACCGCGAGCTTTCAACATACGTCAACCTCAACAAGTTCGAGCTGCCCATCCAGAATTTCGCGCGGGTGAATAAACAAAAGAGCGATGCGCACCTGCATGGCCACGCCTACGAAGTGGCGCTGGGCCTCATGGGCATTCCCACTTTTTTCCAGACGACCTACCATTATGAAGGCGATGCCCGCAAGGAGGTGCGCGAGCTGGTTGGGCTCTATCGGCAGAATCAGCGGGAACTCTACAATCGTTTTGTCTTTGCCATCGGCGACGAGCCGGACAACGCCGCCTGGAGCGGGTTCCAATGGTTGGCGCCCGGCTCCGACGAAGGCTATCTGCTGATCTTCCGCGAGCGGGAAAACCAGGAGCGTTCAAAACAGGTTAACCTTCGGGGTGTCGATGCTGGTGTACCGATCCGGGTGGTGAATCTCCGGACCGGGAAGGCAGGAAGTCTGCCGGTGGATGCCTCCGGTGCGGTTAATCTTGAGATCAACGACCCGGCGGATTTCCTGTTCATGAAATATAAGCGTACCGGCAAACCGCTTCAGGATTCATGAAAATGTAATTGGCGGGACACGGGCGAAGCCGTTTGCTAGCTTGCCAGACCTATGGGTAATGAATGGCAGACCAGGCAGACGCTTTTGATGCGTGCAAAGAACCAGGACGACGAAGCGGCCTGGGAAGAGTTCGTTCGCTATTATCGGGAGTTTTTCCATATGGTGCTGAACCAGATGGGGCTCCTCTCCGCGGATGCCGACGATCTGGTTCAGGAAATCCTGATCCAGATTTGGAAGAGCCTGCCGAACCATATCTACGATCAGGACCGCGCCCAGTTCCGCACCTGGCTCAGCCGCCTGATCCGCAACCAGGTGCTGAATCATGTCCGTACCACGAAGCGGCGCGACCGCAAGCATGCTGCGGTTGCGGAGCAGGGCGAGGAAGACCACATTGCGGTTGTCACGGAACCTGAAGTGGAACAGATTATCCGGAAAGAGTGGGAGATCTACATTGTTCAGCTGGCGATCGAAAACATTAAGCCGCTGTTTTCCGAACGTTCGATCAAGGCGTTTTCCATGAGCATCGATGGTTACGACACGGCGCACATTGCGGAATACCTCGGGGTGAAGCCGAATTCGGTGGTCAAACTGAAGAGCCGGGTGAAGGCGCGGCTGGTGAAGGAGATCCACCGCCTTCGCAACGAACTGGAAGCGCTATGAAAACGGAATACTCCATCAAGGCGGCGGGCGACATGGCCCGGCAGCTGGCTTCCCTCTATGAGGAGGGGGCGGATGCCGGCGAAGAGGAGCCGGGGATCATCTATTCCGAACTCCGGAGCTATGGCGACCGCTACATCAACCCGGAAGTGCTGGCACGGGGTTCCATGAAAAAGATCAGCCGCGTGTTCGATACGAAGACCGGACGGCATGTGGCCATGGCCGAGCTGCGGGCCAACGCGCCGGAGGAACTTTACGAACCGTTCCTGCGCGAGGCGCGCCTTACGGCGCTGCTGGAGCATCCCAACATTATTTCGGTCAACGACATTGGGCTGACGGAAGCAGGGCTGCCGTATTTTACGATGGATCTGAAGCGGGGGGATTCGCTGGGCAAGTTCCTGAAAAAGAACCGGAACGAACGCAGGCAATTGCTGGAAGTCTTCGTGAAGCTGTGCGATGCGATTTCCTATGCCCACTCCCAGAAGGTGCTGCATTTGGATCTAAAGCCCGAAAATATCCAGGTGGGACGCTTTGGCGACGTGTTTATCTGCGACTGGGGATTGGGGAAGGTCGTCGGTTCACCGGAGGACGAGGAAAAGGAGTTCGACGAACTGCTTTTCAATCCCGACCTGCTCAACAACATGACGCTGGTCGGCGAGCTGAAGGGAACGCCGGGCTACATGGCTCCGGAGCAATTCGAGAAGGATGGTGAGAAAACCTATCAAACGGATATTTATGCCCTGGGTTGCCTGCTGCATACGTTGCTGACGGAGGTTCCGCCCCTTTCCGGCAGCATGGACGAAATCCGCGAATCGACCCTGGCGGGTAGAATTGTTTCCCCCGCAAAAGCGTTTCCCAACAAGGAGATTCACAAAGGGCTGAATGCGGTGGTCATGAAAGCCTTGGAGTTGAAACCCGCCAATCGCTATGCCTCCGTGGCCGCACTCCGCGACGATGTGAACAATTTTCTTGCGGGCTTCTCAACCACGGCAGAAAATGCCGGGATTCTTAAAGAGCTGTCGCTCTTCTACAGGCGCAATCGTGCGGCCTGTTTGGTCGGCTTCTTTTCGCTCGTGGCGATCTTTGCGATGATTGGATGGTTTATCGGTGCGCAGCAACAAAGCATTGTGGAAACCCGCGCCGCACGCGATCTGGCGGAAACCCGCCGTCGCGAGGCGGATGAATCGTTCGCCCAATATCGCAAGGAGCTCACGCGCAATATGCGCCTGATGGGCACGCTGGCGGAAAACCTGGAGTTTCAGGCGTTGGAACTCTCCCGCACCTTTTTCTATATGGATCCGGTCCAGGCGCTCGAACTTTCCATCCAACGGTATCAATTCCTGCAGTCGAACGATCCGGATGCCGACTTCAACTCACATATCGCATACTGTTATTTCATCCTGCAGGACTTTGCCAAGGCGAATGAATATTTCGAAATCAACAGCGATTGGAATGGGAAGCTCTATAAGCTCAGCCGGAAGTATGAAGCGGTAAAGAAAGGCGAACTGCTGGGCATCGGGCAACTTGAAAACTTGATTCGCGATCTGCGGGTTTTCAAGGGAACCCGGAAGTCGATGATGGAAAAAATGCTCGTTTGCGATAATGAGTTCAGGAAGGACAAATCCGGCTATGATCAGATCGTCCGTGTGGTGCTGGAAGGCTGGAACAGTCGCTGGACGCATGGACAGTTTGACTATGACCCTCAAGCGAAAACGTTGCGGTTGCGCGGCGACCAGCTCAAGGAATTCGCAATCGTTTCGCAAGAAAGCTCCGGGGAAAGTCCGTTGCGGTTCCTCGATATCCATTCATTGGATGCGCAGGGAACGGGACTCCATGACCTGAACCAGATTAAGATGCTCGCCATCCAAACCCTGGATATCCGGAAGACGAGCGTGGTGGATCTGGAACCGATCAAACACTTTTCCTCCTTAAAGACGCTTGTTGTTGCCCATGGGCAGTTTGCGGACGGGCAACTGGCGGCGCTGCCGCGCGAATTAACCGTTGCCGTGCGCTGAAGAATGCTGGTTTTATAGCCCGGGTGTCACCTTGTCCGGTTTCCCGGTGCTAATGATGATAGTTGGCCAATGATTGGCTTAGGCATTATCGAGAAGATCTGGAGAGAAAAATGAAGTTGATGCAACACCTGTTTTTGGGGTGCGCTTTTGCGGCGCTCAGTTCGGCAACACCCGGCGAGCTTGAATTTGAATATGTCGGCAAGGCCGTGGAAACGAAAGACACGCATGTCTGGGGCTCGTCCCCGGTGATGGGGCCGGACGGGAAGGTGCACCTCTATGTGGCGCAATGGCCGATTGCTACGCGGCCGAACTTTGATGGGTGGTTCAAGGACTGCGAGATTGCCCACTATGTCGGCGATCAGCCGGAGGGTCCCTTCACGTTTGTCCGGGTGGCGGTGCGCGACCAGGATGGAACCTTCAACTCACCCCATAACCCGACCATCCAGCATGTCGATGGGAAATATGTACTCTGCTTCATTGTGAATGAAGTAACGCAGCGCAGCGAGTGGACGAAAGATGGCGACCTGAAAACGCAGCGCATCATCATGTATGTCGCCGACGATTTGGACGATGATTGGAAGCCGGCTGCAGGGGCCGAGCCGGACGGGACCATCCTTCGCAAGTCCGCCGAACCCACCGACTGGAACCATGACGCAAAACTGGGGGTCTCGAATCCGTCGCTGATCAAATACAACGGAAAATACATGCTCTATATTAAATCCGTAATTCCGAACGGCGGCGGATACACCTATGGGGTTGCGGTGTCGGATGCCCTGGAAGGGCCCTACAAAACCCATCCGAAAAAGGTGACCAGCAAAGGGATCGAAGATGCCTACGCCTTCACGATGGACAACACGGTTTATCTGCTCAGCCGCAATTTCGGGCATGCAAAAGGGGGCTCGCACGGTGGCGGCCTTTTGTGGAAATCCGGGGATGGGTTCTGGTTTCCACCGGAAGATGTGGAGCTCTCCTTTGAACCTTTGGCGCACTATATCGGCACGGCGGCCCTGAAAAACGGCACGAAATATCGGCCGCCGGCGAAGGTGAAGGACTATTCCGGCCGACTGGAGCGCCCGCAGATCCTCATGGAGGATGGCAAACCCGCGTATGTTTATATGGCGACCGGGATCAGCACCCGCGAGGGATACGGCAGCTGCTCGCACGTCTTCCGCATCAAAACCGCAAAGTGATTCCTGCCTTATGCCACTTGCAAAAGCTGAGCGGTTTAAGTTGGTGGCAACGAATGAATGAAAAGCAACGAATCTAAACAGGAAGAATATCCGTAACTATCCAGGTCGAAAATGTGCTGTTGGCACATACAGAACCGATTCACTTTGCGGAAGCCGTTTGGGGCTGCCCCCAAGACGGTTGCGATTGCGACCAATTAAATTCCGGGGAATGTCCTGGTTACGAAACCCCGATCCATTTGCCCTGAAAGGGCAGCACAATCTGACGAGAATAGATGTTCTTGTGTTGCCCTTTCAGGGCAAGAAACACGGCCATTCCGCATACCCATGGCTTTGCCATGGGCTAAATTGTTTTGTGCTGTCAGCACATCCCAGCCCTCTGTGTGCCAACCTGAGTAGTTACGAATATTCGTGGCAACCTAGCCTGCATATTTGCATCTGGTATTAGAAGGACGCTCTGCTTGGCGAGGCGGCCGTTTTCGGGTTCACATCCCATTTTCGGGGAGCAATGAAGTAGCTCGCATATCCGATGCGAGTTCCCGCCACACGGAAGACGCGGATCGGATATCCGCGCCACGAGCGGGCAACAGCAACATTCCACGGAATTGGGACATGAACCTTTTCGTGCTCGTCAGGCCCTCCAGCTGATTGTTTTCACTTTTTAATTTTTCGTGTCACCTCGGTTCTCCTGCCGGTTCTTGTGGGGGTGTATGTGCGGAGTCTTCGCACGATGCACAGTGATAGCGTGCCGGTTTTCTTGGGAAAACAACGCGGGCGATGAATGAAATTGGAAAATAAAGGAGCAGAGATGAAAAAAATACTGACTAGAGCATGGGTTGCCGGACTGCTGGGTGCGGTGATGGCGGGAACGGCCAACGCCGAGGTAATTTACCTGGATTTTTATGATGACGGAACCACAAATACGAGTCCTGAAACCTATAACGTATTGAATTCAACCGCGGGCAGCGGCCAAACCCATCCCGTGGCGACGGCAGGAACGGGGCTGTCCATGACGGGGCTGGTTGACACAAACGGCGTCACGACCGGTGCCGATGTGACCCTCCATTCGTATAGTTCGTTCAGAACAGCTGGCGGACCCGCTGTTGGCGGGACGTATGCCCACCAGCCTGTTTCCGGCATTGCCACCAATGCTTCGCAGGATTCATTCTGGGTCAACGATCAGGGAAATGCCGCGTCCTTTGGCTTCATTTTGACCTTTACCGGGCTGACTGGAAGCGCCTACGACATTTCAATGCTGGCTGGTGCTGCATCTGGCGGCGGCACTTGGTCCGTGACGACCGGAAGTGGCGATTCGGATACCGAAGCGTATAGTACCGCCCAAACCGAGGTTCAGCAATGGACGGAAGTTGTTCCGGTCGGTGGCACGATTGAATTGAGAAGCATCGACGATGGTTCGGGCAACTGGCAGAACGCCACCCTCTCTTTCGTTTCGTTGGAAGAAGTGGAACTCGCAAACTCTCTGCTTGCATTGTCATCGGGAACGCTCTCCCTCAACCTGGATGCCCCCGACACGGCCATCGATGGAACCATCGAAGCCACATTTGTTCCGGGAAGCGCCTCTACCGATGTTGAAATCCTTTCTATGACGGCCGATGCCGGCTTCAGCGCCTCCGTGACAAGCACCATCCTCGGCACGGCAAATCCGGCGGAAGACATCACGGTTACCTTCGACAATTCCTCGATCGGTCTTGCGAGCGGGGAAACTACGAATTCCACGCTGGTGGTCACCTGGACAGAGTCCGGCTCCGGCGTAAACAATACCTCTGAAGTGGCACTGGATGTCATCTATACCGATGAACCCAGCAGCCTTGTGTTGGCACCGACGACGCTCTCGCTCGAGCTGTCTTCGCCTGCAACGACCGTCGGCGGCACCATTGCGGCCTCGTTTGTTGAGGGAAATGCTTCGGCCGACGTTGAAGTTATTTCCGTTACAGCCGATGCCGGATTCAGCGTCTCCCCGGCGAGCTTTACTCTGGCCACGGCCAACACCAGTGAAGATATTTCCGTTACCTTCAACAATGCGACCATCGGTCTTGCACAACATGGTGAGACCACCAACACAACGATGGTCGTTACCTGGGCCGAGGTCGGTTCCGGCGTAACCAACACCACGACGGCAGATTTAGACGTCACCTATATCGTGGAATTCCCGGAGCTTGAGCATGGCGCGATTATTTTCGAGGCGGATACGAATAATACAACGCTCCTGAGCAGCTACAATGTTAACGGAACCATGTCGCTCAGCGGGGCAACCGGGAGTCTGGTGCTCACCAACGCTCACGGCGGCTTTAATTCGACGGGCTTTGCCGGCACCGAGTCGATCGAAACCCAGCTGGGACGGGGTCTTACGACCGACGATACGGTGACGATGAGCCTGACGGTTGATTCGATTTCCGGCACATGGCGGGCCAATGGCGTTACTTTCGGTATGGCCGGGAGCGTTTCCGATTGGCCTACCGTAACCACCACCAACCTCATGCTTGGAGTCAAAGCCGCGAATCAGGGCAGCGATGTGCAACTGCGAAACTCCTGGTTGACGAACGGGAATCTTGGTTTCGATGCACAGGAAGCCAGCATGCTTGACGGATTCAGCATATATCTTACGGCCGACAAGGATGGATACACCTTTGTGATCTACGACATCATCGTTGCGAATTCCACCGTGTCCGGAGCCGTGAATGGCGCAACCTGGGGCATGGTAAGCGGAAGCTTCTCTGGAAACGAGTTTGTCGATTACTTTAGTGACGGTCGTCTCTTTTATGGGGCGCAAAGGTTTAATACGGATCCTACCACCGATCCGCTGGTTTCGTTCATTAGCGACGCCACCATCTCGGTGTCCGTCCCCGATGCGGGAGAGTTCACGGGAGTAACGGTTTCCAATGGATCGCTCGTGGTTGAGTTCACCGGCTCGGTCGGTCGCGGATACATCGTCGAAACCACCGAAAATCTGAGCATCCCCAACTCTTGGGAGACGGCAACCAATATCACCGCATTGCCGGAATCGCCAATGACGCTTGAGTTGCCAACTACTAAAAACGCCGCCTTCTTCAGGATTCTAAACGATTAAATACGGTGTTTTCAGGGTCCGTTGTCCGGCGGGCCCTGCTCAATCTTTTTAATCAAGAACATAAGAAGCAAAAGGAGAAAAAATGAAAAAAATAATAGTAGCCATCATGGCCTTGTCTGGCCTGATGGCATCGGTACATGCCGATCCGGTCGAGCTCATTGTGAATGGTGGTTTTGAAGAGGATGGTTATACCTCAAATGATGTTAATAATGTAGCACGAACGATTACCGGTTGGTCTTCGTCGTTGAGTGATAATAAATTGCGGGTTGATCATATTTCGGCTCTACCCGGAGGCGTAGACAATACGGTCATTCGTATGTTGCCGAGCAATGTCATGTATCAGAACTTAACCACGGACTGGGATGCGGACAGTACGTTCACGTTGTCGTTCAATGCTTCGGAGGTTTCATGGAAAAACGGTGCCGTGGGAAACCGGTTTTTCCCGCAGATCAAGACTGCGGACAACAGCAAGCAATTGTGGCTTGCATTGGCTGACCTTGATGGAAACAACGATGGGAGCACATATACTGAGTGGCAGGCAAATCAAACCTTTAGTTGGGAGATTACAGGCCAGGAACTTCTCGATACCGGCTTTGTGTCGGCAGGTGATGCCCTTAGACTCCATATCAATGCAGCAAGTGACTCGGATTCCATCAACTGGATCGACAACGTTTCGATGACCGTAATTCCGGAACCGGCAACGCTGGGGCTGGTGGTTGCCATGGGTGGCAGCCTTCTCTGGGTTCGCCGCGTGTTCATGGTTTAAGTTAATTCATAAAGCCAGGCGAAGGCCGCCCGCTCTGTGTGGCGGCCTTGTTTTTAGAATCATGCCCCAATAGTGGGGAAACAATCGGCTGGTTGAGATCGTAGACGCGACACCCTCGTCGCGTTGCATACGCAAGGCCAGATTCTACGAAACGCGACGAGGGCGTCGCGTCTACGTTGTCGACTTCCTGGAAAAAGGTCATGAACCTTTTTTTCTGACCTAGGTCTAATCGGACCAACTAGAAACGCTTTTTAAAGCAACCGACGAAAAAGAGCAGAACAGATGAAAAAGATTATATACATATCCGCAGTGGCCATCGGACTGGTTGGCTCCGCTCAATCAGCAGAAATCTGGTCTGCGACGACGGCGAATACGACCGTGATCGACAGCGAATATAGTTCGACGGGACCCGCAACCCTTTCCGGGACAGAGGGGAACCTGGTGCTGACCAGCAGCAACGGGGGGTTCAATGCGGACGGAATGGCCAGCACCGCTGATATCAACACCCTGAACGGGACCGCTCTGGTCGACACGGATACGGTTACGATCAAATTAACCGTTGATAGCATCTCGGGTGATCTTAGGGCTAATGGGGTTACGTTTGGAATGTTTTCATCCGCGGAGGCTGCCACTACCGACACGGGAATGCTGATTGGTGCAAAAATGGCGAACCAAGGCAGTGCTGTGAATATTAGAGCTTCATACCAGGATATTGGGGATACCGGTTTCTTTGCAACGGATGCCGAGTTGTATGATGGATTCACGATGACGCTGACTGCAAATGCTGCTGGCTATACGTTCGTGCTCGAGAGTGTCGGGGCGACCTCTCCGATCACGGTTTCCGGCACCTTTGCCGGAACGGAATTTCTCGATCACTTCGGCTCGGGGCACTTCTATTTTTCGGCCCAAAAATTCAATACAGGTCCTGTTTCCACCACCATTAGCGAAGCGAGTATTAGCGTAACGGGGGCTGAAGTGTTCTACGCGGACTTTAATGCCGCGACTGAAATCAGCGGTTCTGTTACTGCAAACGCAACGGAAGCCAATCTGAATGCCGGAACGGCGGTCGGAAGCTGGTTTTTGCCGGATGTCGAACCCGGCGCAATCATTTCCGATGGCGACGCCAACCATGCCTTTATGTTCGATCGCGTGCTGTCGGGGTCCACGTCGAATACCGTGACAGCACTGTTCGAGCGGAGCGTGGATCTGGCTGGCGGAAAAGGCCTCGTGTTGGAAATGGATTTGTATGCCGCGCGCCAGAGCAGCTCGCAACGCATTGAGTTTTCGTTAGACGATGCCGATGGGAACAGCGCCTATACGTTTGTTTTCCGAATGAATGATACGAAGGATTTTTACACCCTGAATGCTTCCGGATTGCTGACCGATGTCACGGCGAATGGAACAGGCGTAAACAACGGATTAAAAAATCCGGCGGTCGACGGGTATTTGGATTGGGGAGCTACCATGATTCATGTGAAAGCCGAGATCAGCAGCCAGCCGACTCAGGCCGGTAACCGCGGGGCCTTGTTGAGCATAGACTGGAACGGCGATGGCGATTATGCCGATGACGGCGAGTTGCTGGAAGCCCATGCGGGCCCCCGTTTCTCCGGGGTAACGGAAATCAGTTCGCTTCGTATTTCCAATCTGACGACGATTGGAGGCGGTGCCTGGATTGATAATCTTTCCGCGACGGCCACGGTCGGGGCGGTGGTCGCCTCCCCAGACCATATGAATCTGGCCAAGTATCAGACCACCACGGCGGATTCGTCCGATTCCGATACGCCGAAGCAGTTTGCCACCGACGGGTTCGCGGCGCAGGACAGCCGCTGGGGAACCAGTTCCGCCGCCCCGCACTGGCTTGCGGTCGAGCTGGCGACTCCGATGTCCATAGGTAGCGCGCACCTCTACAGCGGCACCCCGTGGGGGTTCGTCGTTGAGGATTTTGTGCTCCAATACTACGAGGGGGGGAGCTGGATTGATATTCCCGGCGCAACGGTTTCCGGCAACACGGTGCCTGCACTCAATATCGTGTTCGACGCACCCGTCACCGCTCAGATGTTTCGTTTATACACCACCGACGGATCACCCCGCGTGAAGGAGCTGGCGTTGTATCCTGCGACGGACGACGGCTCCATGGTTCCCTTCGGTGCGGATCTGGACCTCAACGTGGCCAAGATGAGGCAGTACGCGTACTCCTCCGTCAGTGGAAACAACTATCCCAAGCTGGCGATCGATGGTTATGCCGATGATTCCTCCGGCTGGGCCAGTGCCAACACGGCCGGGCCGCACGACCTTGAAATCCATCTGTTGGAGAACGAGGCCATCGGCGGCATCCATCTCTATTCCGGCTACACGGACCAGCCGGGTACGCAGGTCCAGGACTTCGAGGTGGCTTATCATGATGGTTCCGGCTGGGTGCTCTTTGACGGCGGGGCGGTTTCCGGCAACACCGAGCTCAACCGGGTGGTTCAGTTTAACGCGTCCGCCACGACAACAAAAATCCGTCTGCGCTGTCTCGGTTGCGGTCAGGCCTTCGTCCGTGAGTTCGCGGTCATGCCGGACGACGGCGGGGACGGCTATCCGCTCTGGACGGATGTGAAGAACGAAGCGCCGCCCTCGGAAAGCTTCATGGATTACGAGGATTCCTACTACACCATCGAAAACCGGGAATCCGGACAGGACCTCGCAAACGGATGGCTCCAGGTTTTGCTCAACCTCGGCACCGATACCTATCGCCTGCGCAGCAAAGCCTCCGAACGCTGTTTCGAGGTTACGATGGCATCAACGAACGAGGGGGCTTCGATTGTCGAGGGCACTTGGTCGACCCTGCCGCACCAACGTTGGCGGCTGGAGCCCGTTGGTGAGTATGTCAAGATCGTCAACGTCTGGAGTGGATTGGTGCTTGGCCTCGACGGCACCAACGTGGTGCAGCAGGCGTCCGGACCGGAGGCTGCCCAACAATGGAAAATTAATTATGAGACCCATTATCCCAAACGCGGGCAAGCTTCACATTATCACTTTAGCCATCTGTTCAAGCCCAGTTGGGCCTACCGCTGGTCCAATGACTATGAGGAAGAAAACGATCTGAAGCACGGCCAGTATATGCCGATGCAGTGGGGCGGAATCGGCGGGACGTCCCCCAATATACTGAAGTATCAGCCCAAGTGGTATGGCCGGGCCAACCAGACGACGGTGTTGGGCTTCAACGAACCCGATCTTCCTGACCAGGCCAATATGGAAGAAGCAACCGCCGCCTACCAATGGCCGCGCCTCGAGCGCATGCGCCTTCCGCTGGCCGGACCGGTTCCGGCGGCCTATAAGGGAACCTGGCGCCAAAACTATGAAGCGATTGCCGATGAGGAGGGACTGCGTTCCGAATACATGGCGATGCACTGGTATTCGCCCAACGGCGCCTCCAGCGGAAGCCCGAGTACGCTCATCAGCAATATGCAGACCCTCTACAACACCTATGGCAAGCCCATCTGGCTGACCGAATTTTCGACCCGCGATTTCGATGGAACAAAAACCTCCTGGAGCCGCAACCACAACTTTAACTTCCTGGCTGAGTTTATCTGGCGCGCCGAAAGTCTGCCGTGGCTTAAAAAATATTCTGTCTTTGAGTGGGGCGTTTCTGGCGGTGACCCAGCCACAACGGATGCCAGTAGTGCCGATCCGACCGATATGAATTCTCCCCGGACTTCGCTGCACTACAACAACGACTCGACGGATCCCGGCTGGGAAGACCTCGCTGAGTGCGGGCTGCTTCTGGCTGGCTGGGACGGCGATGCGGCCGTTCGCGACGACAAAGCCTACATCATCCACAACAAAGGCCGCTTCCTGCGTCTGATCGACCATCCGGCCTCCAACAGCGTTTCAACAGCCGATGTCCTCAACCGCAGCGCAACCGAACAGTTCATGCTGGAAGATGCGGGTTCTGGCAAAAAATACATTACCGGCCTGAGCGATGGACGCCGCCTTTCCTGCGATGGATCAAGCGTTGGGCTGGCGGCTGCCGGAACCACGGGAGCGGTGGTGGAGTGGGAGCTGAACGAATACCAATACGGCTGGTTCTACATCGACCATCCATCCACCGGCAAGCGCTTGCGCATCACCGATGCGGACGCGATCGATGTTGTGGCGGATTCGAATGCCTACGACAACCTGCGCTTCCGTTTCATCAAGCACTACCTCCCGATCTCGCTCACCGAGGTGCAGAGCCTCCCGTACGCCGAAAGCTTCGAGGACGGGATCGGGGCCTGGCGTGAATTCGATAACGACTCAACGCGGTATTGGGAAGTCGGCTCCGGCGGAACCCCGACCGCGGCGGCCGGACCGGGCGGCGCTTCCGACGGCAATCATTATCTCTTTGCCGAAGGCCATGATGCCGGGGGCTATGTCACCAACATGGTGGAGTGTGTTTTTGATCTGGGTACCGCCGGCTCCACCGTCATGACCTTCGATTACCACATGTACGGCTCCTACATCGATTTCCTCTCGCTGGACGTGTTCGACGGTTCCACCTGGACGTCCAATGTCTGGACTAAAAAAGGGCAGCAGCAGAGCGGCAGCGACGATGCCTGGTTGTCGGCGACCGTCGATCTTTCTGCGTATGCAGGAAATGCAGCGGTAACCCTGCGCTTCCGCACGGCAAACAAGCAGTGGGGGGCGGCCGATCCGGCCATCGATAATATCCATATCGACGGGACCTATCAGCCCTTTCCCTACGCCGAGAGCTTCGAGCATGGCTTCGGGAAATGGACACAGTCGACCGACGACGACTTCGATTGGACGCGCAACAGCGGAGGAACGGACACGGCAGGCACGGGCCCGAATGGTGCTTCGGACGGAAGCTGGTATCTCTATATCGAGCCGCACGATGATTACAACGGGCACAACAAGATCGCCGCGATAGAGGGCGCCTTCGATCTCAGTACGTTGGAAACGGCGGAGTTGAGTTTCGATTATCACATGTACGGCGTGAATGTCGATTATTTGGCGGTCGATGTTTCCGATGGCACCACCTGGACGTCCGATGTCTGGAAAATGACCGGTGCGCAGCAGGGCAGCTGGTCGAACGCGGTGGTCGATCTGTCGGCCTATGCCGGAGGCAGCGAGGTCATGATCCGGTTCCGGGCCAAGCAGCTGTATTGGCACGTCTCCGATATCGCCCTCGACAACATCCGGATCAACGAGGCATCCCTGGAGGAGGGCTATTCCAGCTGGGCCGCCGACTACGGCCTGGCCGGCGACGATGCGCTGTCCGGTGCCGATCCCGAGAACGGGGGTGCCGGCGATGGATACGACAACCTGGCGGAATTTGCCCTCGGCATGAATCCAACCACCGCGGATGCCGGCTCCAGGGATTGGGCAACCGTTTCGGCCGAGGATGGAACGGACTGGTTCGACTATGTCCATTACCGCCGCGCGAACCATGTTGCGGAAGGGTTGAGCTATTGGCTGATTGATTCAACGAGTCTGGTGGAATCCGTCACGGCCACCAATACGCAGGATCATGTCATCGTCGGCCCTGCCGTCAACGGCTATGAGCCCGTAACCAACCGCTACGAAGCCGATGGTGCGGCCCGCTTCATCAAGCTCGAAATCCGGCAGGACTAGCACGTTGTGAAGATAGTCGCAGAACCACTGCAGCTGAGGGGGAGTTCCGCCTTGCCTGACCCCAAAGTCAGGCGTGCAGATGGCTAATTGCTGGATGGAAGGATTCCGCTTTTGTAAGCCTTCGAGATGGCGGAGGGGGCGTTCTCGACCTGCAGCTTTTCGTAGATGTGGCGGATGTGGGTTTTAACGGTGCCAACGCCGATGCCGAGCCGGTCGGCGATTTCCTTCTTGAGCAGGCCATCGCCGAGCAGGGTGAGGATTTCCATTTCCCGTTCGGAGAGCGGTTTGTCCAGTTGTACCTTGGCGGTCCTGGTTTTTATTACGTTCGTAAACCATGGTCGTGGTCGTTCCGCTTGATTCAGGTAGCAAGGCTGGCCCGTTTCTGTCGAGCAATAGAGAATGGATCAGAAGGGGGCAAATTCCACTTAAGCTTGTAGTCCTAAAATCCGGGTTAAGCGCACTTTCAGTTCCACCCGTCGTTCCAGACGCGGAATTCGCTCGGGCGAAGGCGGTAGCGGGCAATATTGCCTTCGTGCAGGCTGCAGAGTTCAAGCTCGACCGCCTCAATGAATTTAACGCGGTCGCCGGGCTGAATTTCCCGTTCGGTCTGTTCGCCGATCCATCGGGATGCGCTTCGCTTATCCATGCGTTGGTTCACCACCCATTGGACAAACTGTTTGATTTCCGTTCGGTACTGCAGCCGGAATGGATCGGGTTCGCCGGCAACCTGCCGGATCTCCGCGTGCCGCGAGCAGGAGCGGCGGTAGGCCCAGGAGAACACATCGCGCAAATAATCCACGCGGGTCAGTTCATAAACACCGATCGTGGCCCGGGTATAGTCCTGCTGGTCCACATCTGTGAACGAAAGCGGGCAAAGGTTGTGCCGCGTCAGCGGAATGTTCGCGGCCAGCCGCGAGGTTCGTTTGTTGACATCCTCGAAGGGCTGGAGGTAGGGCAGGTGGACCATAATAAAAAAAGCCTGCTCAAACGGATTCGCGATGGCCTCCGCCTTTTCGAGCATCAGGTCGAAATAGAGTTCCACTTTCTGGGGAATGGCCAGGGGGCGGAACGCCGTTCCGGTGATGCCGACCGGTTTGACGCGCAATCTGCCGGACGCATCGGGGTTCTGCATCAGGTTTTCGGAGAGCAGGGCATGAAGGTTGCAGACGGTATAGCGGTTGAAGCCGATTTCATCGGCCTGTTCCGCCAGCATTTCGATGGCCGCCTTATGGTTGAGGATCATTTGGGTTTCCTCCACCTTCTTGCCTTCTGCATTTTGCCCGGCCTCGATCAACAGCTGGGTGTCGAGCAGCGAATAGGTGTTGCCCTCCAGCCGGCTGGAGTTCCACGACAGGTCTATGATCAGGCGGTCCATGACCTGGCGTAGGTAGGTTCCGGCGGGAAGCTCGTTCGGGCCGAGCCGTCCCAGTGCCAGAAGTTCGGCCCTCAGCGGTTCATCGAGGTATGAAGTCGAATTGGGTTCATAGGCTTCCAACAAGGAAGGATTGTAGGTGACCGGCGTTCGTTCGCTCAGGGGGCGCATCACCATCTGTTTTGTAAACTCCCCTTCTTTGGAGAGTTTCCGGGTGGCATAGGAAACATCCGGGATTTCCGCAATCACGGCATCCGGAAGGGGGAGGGGGGCGGGGAAATAGCGTTTGCCGCGGCCGGAGCCTCGGGCTTCAATGCGGCCTTCTTCGGCCAACCGGGCCAAGCGGCGCTGCAGCGTACGCGTGGGGAGGTTCATGCCGATGGTCTGCCGGATTCCTTCGGCGTCGATTCCGCCCGGATGTGCGGCAATGGCGGAGGCGATAGCCGCAAGCTCTTCTGATGGGATAATCTTTGGCATGTCTCGTTTATATGTCGTCAAAAGGGGGAATTCAAGCTTTTATTCCTTTTTGTGTCGTGAAAAAGCTTCTTTGTGACGTATTTCGGGTTTTATATGTCGCAAATTGGCGCGCCATTCGTTTGGGGGCTCTATGCAACAAACTGGGTGGCATTGGGCTTTTTAGTGGGCGGCATCTCCCAAATGGTGGATAGGCAACCCAGATGATTCTGGTATTATTGCTTTTTTAATGAATTCAAAGGGAAGGGTGGGGTCGCATTTAAGTATCCCTATTTGGTATTCCTGTCCGTATGGATTTGTACAGGTGATGGGTTTGCGCCAATAATTTTGAAGAGAGCTTGTGAATAGAGCGTTCTGGGAACGCGGGAAGGGATTATGGATATTAAGATGAAAGCGGTTCGTTTTGCGGTGGTTGCGGCTTGTCTGTTTGGAGCCGTGGCCGCACATGCAGAGAAGCCATACGACGGCAGTTGGGAATCGTTGCAGCGGATGCCCGTTCCGGCGTGGTTCGACGACGGCAAGATCGGCATCTTCATCCATTGGGGGCCGTACAGTGCGATCGGCTATCGCAAGGGTGGGCGCGGTTATGCGGAGCATGTGCCGAAAATGATCTACCGGGAGCCTGAGCACTATTACCCCTATGTGAAGCAGCGCTGGGGCGCATGCCCTCCGGAGTTCGGCTACAAGGATATCATCCCGGATTTCAAGGCGGAAAAGTGGAACCCCGATGAATGGGCCAAGCTGTTCAAGGAGGTCGGCGCAACCTATGTGGTGCTCACGGCCGAACACCACGACGGCTGGGCCAACTGGGATTCCGATCTCACGCCGTGGAACGCGGTCGACAAGGGGCCGAAGCGCGATCTCGTCGGCGATCTCGGCAAGGCCGTGCGCAAGCAGGGGCTGAAATATGCGCCGTCCTATCACCGCGAACGGCACAGCTCGTTCTTTGCCGAAAAACTCTATGTGGTTAACGCCACGCCCCTGCCGGATATCGCGGAAGAGATCCGGCGCGTTCCCGAAGCCGCATCGCTCTATGGCCCCTTCGGCTTTTCAAAGGATTATGTGGACGACTATGTGGCGCGCTGGAAGGAGATTCAGCAAAAGTACCGGCCCGACATGCTGTGGGTGGACGATTTCCCGATCTACACCCGCGACGGCAACCAAGTGCGCAAGGGTACGGCGAAGCCGATCATTCAATATTTCGACGACCAGGTGCGCGGAATGATCACGGACTATATGAACAACGGCGCGGCCCTGAACCAGCCGGTTTATGTCAACAACAAGGGCGGCAACCGCAACTGGCCCGACGGCGTCGGCTGCCTGGAGAAAGACAACCTTAAGCTCAAGGTGATCGGCCCCAAGTGGCAAAGCTGCACCACCTTTGGAACCTCCTTCGGCTATCTCGAGGGCGACACCTATAAAACCGTCGAGGGCGTCATCCATGAAATGATCGAGGTGGTCAGCCGCAACGGCAACTTCCTGATCAACATTGGCCCGAAGGCCGACGGCACGCTGGTGCCCGAGCAGGTGGAGCGCCTGCGCGCCATGGGCGACTGGCTGAAGATCAACGGCGCCGCCATCTATGGCTCCCGCTACTGGAAGGAGTGCGACCAGAAGGACGAGCACCTCGCCTTCACCACCAACGGCAAGAACCTCTATGCCATCAAGCTTCAAAAACCCGTCGGGCCGTTCACCATCGCGGGCACCGCAGGGTGGACGGCCGGCCAAGTGAAGTCGGTCCGCCTGCTCGGTTCCCATGCGGAAGTGGAATGGACGATGTCGCCGCAGGGGCTGGCGGTCTCGCCGCCTTCGAACCTGGGCGAAAGCCAATATGCCTGGACGTTCGAGATCGTGACCGACCGTGAACAGCATAAACCGAATGTCATCCTGCACGATGCCGCCAAGGCTTTGACGGGCACCAAGGAGGTCGATCTGGAAGGGTATGATGCAACGATGCCGGAAAATGTGCCGGGTTCGTCCGTGGTGGTCGAAACCGCGTCCAGTGCGCAGGGTTTCAAACAGCTTCCGCCTCCGCCCGCATCGGGCCTGAAGGTTGCGGCAAACCAGAAAACCGGCAACGAGCCGTTGGAGTCGTTGACGGATGGAACGGTTACCGCTGGATTTGGCCCTGTCTTCGGAAACGGCACCCGCAACGGGGCCTACAAAATGGATCTGGGCGCGGTGAAATCCGTGTCGGCCATCAGCAGCTGGTCGCACAACATGAAGGGATTCCGCGGTGCCCAAAAGCTGGCCCTTTACGGCAGCGCAGCAACGGCCGACCCCGGTTGGGATCTTTCGCGCTATGCGCCGCTCGGCTCAATCGACACGACCGGAGCGGCCAAGGCCCCGTTCACGGCGGCCTCCTTGCAGGCAGCCGAAGGAAAGCGGCTTGGCGAGTTCCGCTGGATTGTCTGGGCGGTCTCGCCGATTTCGGAAAAAGGCGGCGGAGAAAACACCGCCATGCAAGAGCTTTTCGTCGAGTGCATCAAATGAGGCAAAGTGCTCCCGGAAGCGGAGGCCAGGTCTTGAATATGAAAACTAAAACAGTCAGCGCAATCATCATGCTCACCGTTGCGGTGGGGCCTGCCCATGCGGCGGAATGGCGATGGACGGGGGCGGACGATGGGACACAATTTGATAATCCGCTGAACTGGGATGCCGAACCGGCATCTTTCCCGCAACCGGCAACGAACCATCTGTGGATTGCGGGGGGTGCGCCGGTGGCATCGGCCGACATCCATCTGGGGGCGCAGCGGCTGCGTGTTTCATCCGGTTCGCTGGTGGCCGAAGGGATTTCCGCCGACGGCGATGCCACCGACCGGCGCGCCGGGCTGATCCTGGAAGGCGGCTCGGTCGAGGCCGACTATCTGGAGGATGTGATCTGCGGGCTGGAAGGCGCTGCCGCGCTGGTGTTGCGCAACACAAATGCGCCGCTGCGCGATGCGTGGCTCGATCTCGGCTCGCTGGACTGCTCGGTGGTTTTCCGGGGCATGGAGCCGGATGCGGTTGAGGCCCTGGCCAACCTGCGCATTTCGGTGTTCGGCATCCAGCCGGTTCGGAATAAAAATTATCGGCTGGTCGATACCGGCGCCGATACGCGTCTTGAACCCTATTACTACGAATGGACAGGGGCCGGCGATGGGGTTTCGCTCTATAAGGGCAACAACTGGGATACCGATCCCGACACCCCCGGTACGCAGGCCGCCGCCGATTGGAGCAGCACGAAAAAGCTTCCCGCCGGGCTCTATATTCCGTCGGGCAACGTGGGCGGCGGCGGTTTCGGCGTCAACTTGAACCTCTACCAGTTCCACATCGTCATGACCGGCGGCAAGATGAAGGGGCAGGGCGGGGGCGGCATCGTGGGCGGTGTCAACGCGCGCAACGACCGCAACCCGATCCATCTTTCCGGCGGTACGCTCGAGGTCGATTGGCTGCGCCAGATGGAACTGCACTTGAGCGGTTCCGGGAGCGCCATCCTGCGCAGTGCCACCGAGGCGCTCGACAATGCGGTCGTCACCATGAACGGCGAGGGGGTCTCGATTGAATTCACGCAGGCCACCTTCAACCAGGTGCGCGAGTTTTATCTGCCGATGATCTCGGCCAACGGGCCGCTGGCGGTCTCGCCGGACGGCGGCAGCTTGGTCGTGAACGTCCATCGCGACGCCAATACGAATGGCATGGACGATGTTTGGGAAACCAACTGGGCGGGCGCCGACGATGGCGACGGGCTGGATCTGTTGGGCGAATATTTGGCCGGCACCGATCCCTCCAATCCGGATACCGATGGCGACACGATCCTGGACGGCGCGGATCCCGATCCGCTCAAGGCGGATGCCGATGGCGACGGGCTTTCCGACCCGGATGAAGTGGCTGCGGGCACCGATCCGCTCAACCCCAATTCCGATGGCGATCGCTTTCTCGACGGCGGCGAAGTCCTGCGCGGCACCGACCCGCTTGATCCCGCCAGCCAGCCGGTTGCGCCCAATATTATCCTGGTGATGGCCGACGATGCCGGGTGGGGCGAGCTGGGTTGCTATGGCAATGCCACGGTGCAGACCCCGGTTCTCGACCAGATGGCGGCGGAGGGGCTGCGCTTCACCAGCTTCTATTCCAGCGGCTGCGTCTGCGCTCCCACGCGCTATTCGATTTTGATGGGGCAGCACACCGGGCGTGCCGCGCTGCGCTCGTGGAACGTGCGCCTGCGCCCCGGCGACCCAACGCTCGCCACCATGCTGCGCGATGCCGGCTACAACACCGGCGTGTTCGGCAAGTGGGGCGTCGGCGATGCCGGCAACGGGGGCATGCCGACGCAGGGCGGCTTCCAGCGCTTCTTCGGAATCGTCGACCACCAGGAAGGGCACCGCCACTACCATCGCTACCTGTGGCGCGACCTCGATCCGGTCTTCTACAACCCCGTCACCGCGTGGCGGCACAACGACGCCCCGCTCGATTTCCCGGGGGCGGGCAATTCGGGCATCATGAATGGCGATTTGGAGGCGAACCGCGGCAACATCCATTCGCACGACCTCATTACGCAGGAGCTCTTCGGGTTCATTCAAGATCACACGAACGAGGCGTTCTTCGCCTATTGGAACCCGATCCACCCGCACGGGCCGATCCAGGAGAGCGCACACCCGGACGACCTCGTCGACGGCGACGGCATTCTGGCGGATACGGCGTACCGCAGCATGGTCGATGCGTTCTACGCCGGCTCCGGCCTTTCCGATAGCCAGCTGGGCCGGATTTCGCAAACCACGGCCATCGACCACGACATGGGGCGGTTGATCGCCAAGCTCAACGAGTTGGGAATCGCCGACAACACCATCATCCTGTTCACCTCGGACAACGGGTCGGATGCCGTCTATGCGGACGATCCGGATCTAATGCTGGTCGGGGATTTGAACGGCAACAAGTGGATCCTGCACGAGGGCGGCATCCGCGTGCCGCTGATCGCGTGGTCGCCCTCGCTGATCCCGGCCAACGAAACCATCGACCATCCCGCCGCGATGGACGACCTCTACCCCACGCTGGCGGAACTCTGCGGCGGCATCAACCACCGAGGGCTGACCGGCCACTCGTTCGCCTCGCTGCTCAAGGGCGGGGCAGCGGCTTCGCTCGAACCGTGGCCGCTTTATTGGGAATGGGCGACCGGGAACTATTGGGAGCGCGCCGTGCGCCATGGCGATTGGAAGCTGCGCCGCCTACGCTCGAAAACCGACGCAACCGATGCCTACGAACTCTACAACCTGACGGCGAACCGGCAGGAGTCGGTCAACCTGGTTGCCACCGAGCCCGAACGGTTCGCCCTGCTTGCCCGCCTGATGGACGATCCGTACTACCACGATGTCGGCTTCGAAAACTTCCGCGCAACGGACGAGGTGGCGCTCGCGGACGGCGACCAATCGCTCGCGAAGGGATCGGTGGGGTTCATCCTCGACGAAGGCATGGCCACGTGGACGCCGCTGGCCGTGGCGCAGTCCAATGCGGTTGGCCTTTCGCTCCGCATGAAACTCGATGCGGGCGAGCGGGGGCGCTTTGGCCTGACGGATGGAAACGCCGCGGATTTCCTGCAGTTTGAAATCGACGAGGCAACGGGAACGTTCCAATTGAACGGGGAGTCCGGCGAGCTGCCGGCCGCTGAAGCCGACGGCGCGTGGACGGCCACGCTGGTTTGGGAACCGGGCGGGCTGAGTTCCGTGAAGGTCGGCGGAACGGGGGTTCAGGTTGCGTCGCCGGCCGGCCTTGCGTACCTCTCGCAGGCGCGTTGCGAATCGCCGGTTGGAACCGCCGAGTTCAGCAATTTCCGGCTGCACGGCATGGCCGCGCAGGTGACGGCGTCGCAACTGAGGCTTGATCCTTCGGTGGGTGGGCAACATTTGATTCAGGCCCGCCGGAACGGCGCCGCGCAAAACTGGAGCTACCGGCAGACCGATTGCTTAACCAATGGTTGGATTAACGCACCGGTTTTACGGGAATCCGTGCTCCCTGGCTATGGGGGGTGGGAGACGGTCGAAACAAGTTTCCTGCCGGAAACGCCGTTGCCGGACAGTCGTTTTTACTCCACGGTTCCGGAATAGGGGCGGAAACGGCTGGAAATTATGTGCTGATCCATGTCATTCAAAGGGGGTCTTTGCCGTTAAAGGGTATGACCGGGGGAAACCGGATTCGAATGAAACGAGCAACGATGGTCTGGATGACGTGGGCGGAATGAGTAGGTTTTTGAAAGTTCAAATGGTGGTGCTGGGGCTATGTGCCGCTGCGGACGCCTACGACGAAGTGGTGGTCTTTCCCAAGGAAAAGGGGGTGAAGATCGACCGGTTTTTCTATGATTTCAAATCGCCTTCGGCGCCCTGGAAGTTTACGCAGAAAGGGTGGGCCAAGACGCTGCTGGAGGAGTATGGCTTCAACGGCATCCGCACCTCGATCTATGGCACCGGAAGCAAACCGGCGCACCCGGAACCCGGCGTGGTGCTGGAGGAATACTACCAAGGGGAAACCAAGGGCCTCAAGCTGGCCAGGAAGATCCGGCCGAACACCATCATCTTTGCCAGCAAGAAGCTCGACAACACCCAATCGTTCCCGGACTGGACGAAGGGGGCCAAGGGCGTCATTCCCGAAAAGTATGCCATCCTGGTCGCCGATTATCTCGAATACATGAAAGGCGAAGGCCTCGAGGTGGATGTGCTCGCCATCGACAACGAACGCCGCTTCAACGAAGGCAACATTATGCCGGAGACGCACCGGGACGTGGTGCTGGAGCTGCGTCGCCTAACGGCCGAGCGTGGATTGCGCATGCCCAAGGTGGTGGGGCATGAGGACTATGCCGTGGGGCGCCACAAGTGGATGGAAACCTTCGATTCGCTGCAAAGCGACACCATGGATATCTTTGGTGCGCACTACTATCCCCGCGCCCGGTTGCTGGAGAAGCTCAAGTCGGATCTTGCGTATGCCGGCGATCGCGAAAAGTGGCATACGGAACTGCATTGGGACAGCCATGGCGATCCCAAGGCAACCAACGATTCGATGGAGACGGCCGTCTGTTCCTTCCTTGCGCTTTGGGACTGCGTCGATCAAGGAATGAATGGCCTGATGTGGTGGGACTTCAGCCCGAAAAAGAATCGGCGCAACCATCTCATGCATGCGGCCAGCGTCCCGCTGGTGAATGCCTGGCCGCTCAAGGTGATCGATCCCGACGGGGCGGAGACGGTCGACTTGAACCAATTGCACACCCGCGCTTTCCTCCAAGGCGACACGCTGACAATCTACGCCATCAACCATGATTCCGCCAAGGAGTGGAAGGATCTGCGCTTCAAGCTCGCCACCGGGCGCATTGCCGGGAAGATCGAAGGGCGCCAGTGGTCCGATGGCGGACCGGCGGAAGGGAACGTTGGAACCATTAAACCCTTTATGCGGGGGAGCTTTCGTGTCAATCTCGCCCCCGGTACAATTTCCGTTTTTTCACTTAACATTAAGCCGTAGCGGTACATCATGAAGCAGCTTTTCATTCGTTGGTTGGTCCTGCTGGGCGGCTCCTTGGCGGTCCATGCCGCGCAACCGAATGTTTTGATCATTCTCGCGGATGATCTGGGGTATGCCGACCTCGGCTTCCAGGGGTCGGAAGAAATCAAGACGCCGCACCTCGACCGCTTGCGCGCTTCCGGCGTCCGGTTTTCCGATGCATATGTCTCGGCCTCGGTTTGCAGTCCGTCGCGCGCGGGCATGATGACCGGGCGGTACCAGCAGCAGTTCGGGCATGAGCCGAACTGCCCGCCCCTGCAATTCGGGATGAACCTCGGGGAAACGACGCTGGCGGATGCGCTCCAGCCGCTGGGCTACCGGACCGGATTGATCGGGAAATGGCACCTGGGCGACCAGGACCGGTTTTATCCGACCAACCGCGGTTTCGATTATTTCTGCGGTTTGCGCGAAGGCTCCCGCAGCTATTTCTTCAGCCCGCAGAACGACGACAAGCCGGGCAGCTACAAGAGGATCGAGGAAAACGGCGAGCCGCTCAAGTTCGAGGGCTACCTGACCGATTTTTTCACGGACAAGGCGGTGGGATTCATCGACGAGGCTTCATCGGAAGAGCCCTTTTTCCTGTTTCTCTCCTATACCGCGCCGCACGCCCCGATGCATGCCACGGAAGAGGACCGGCAACGCTTCAGTCACATTGAAAACGAAAAGCGCCGCACCTATGCCGCGATGGTCTGGGCGATGGACCGGGGGATTGGCCGGGTGATGGAGGCGTTGGATAAAACCGGCGCGTTGCAAAATACGCTGGTCTTTTTCCTGAGCGATAACGGCGGGCCCATTCATCATAATGCCTCGATCAATCTGCCGCTGAACGGGGAGAAGGGCATCAAGTTCGAGGGCGGAATCCGCGTCCCGTTTGTGATGAGCTGGCCGCAACGCCTGCCCCAGGGCGGAACCTATTCCTCCATGGTTTCCTCGCTCGATATTTTCCCGACGGTGTTGGCTGCGGCCGGCGGCAAGCCCGACTATGGCCATTTGGCCGGACGGGATCTGCTGCCCTATGTTCTGGGAGACGATGCCGGCATCCCGCACCAGAGACTCTATTGGCATAAGGAGTGGTTTTCGGCCATGCGCGAAGGGGATTGGAAAATCCTCTATGTGCAGGACTTTGGCTATGCGCTCTACAACCTCGGAGAGGATGTGGGCGAGAAAAACAATGTGGCGAAACGGCAACCCGAAAAACTGGAGCAGATGCGCCGCGGGCTGGAGGCCTGGAAGGCCAGGCGAAGTGGTTCCGAGTGGACCGAAGGCCCGAAGTGGTACAGGATCAACCGTCAATTGCACATAGATCTGATCGAGGAAGGGTCGCAGGTGCCCGCTCCCTGAAGCAGCCGGGGAAGGGCTGGGGACGACGGGTTTTAACAAAAAATAGATAGAGGGATGGATATGTCGGAACGAACCAAGAAAAGATTCTTTTCCAAACACGCAAAATCGAGCGCCGCGCTCATCAGCCTGGGCATCCACGCCGTACTGCTCGTTGTGGCGATCTCCTTCGTGGCGGTTACCGTGATCCATAAGGAAGACCAGGTTTTCGAGGCGAAGCAGGTGCGACGCCCCAAGGTACCGATCAAAAAGCTGCAGGTTCCGGTCAATATCAAGAAAAAGAAAACGCAGAAGCCGAAGTTGCGCAAACGCATCGTGGTCAAGCAGACGCCCAAGGTGCCGGAAATCAAGATGCCGGAGATTACCGGGGTCAAGGGCGGCATGGGCGGCGGCTATGGCGATGGCGGCGGAAACGGCCTGGGCTTCAACATGCCCGAGATCGATTTCTTCGGCGCCAAGGGCAAGGGGGAGAAGGTGGTTTTCATTGTCCACTTCGGCCCGGCGACCATCGGCAAAAATCCCTACCAACGGATGACCGGCTACACGATCCGCAATCGCCTGGAGGATCTGATCAACGAACTCCCGGGGGTGTCCCTGTTCAATGTGGCCGCCTATTGGGCGAACGACACCATTGCGCTTAACCCGGAAATGATGCTGGCCACGCCCGACAACAAACAGAAGGTCATGGACTGGATGGAGCCGGTCAATCCCCTGAAGGGAAACTATGACCACTGCTTCGTTTGGCAGGGTGCGCAGAAGAAGGTTACCAACGCACGCTCGAAATATCCCCAGCGCGTTACCGGGCTGCCCTCCTATTCCACCAAATGGGCCTATCCCTACGAGGTGCCGGGTGGAATCAACACCAAGTATCTGGGCCAAGGAAAAAAATTCATGCACTGGAACCGCGGCGTCACCTGGGCGCTGCAAACCCAGAAACCGGATACGATCTTTATTCTGACGACCAACTACATCGACGACTGGGGCAATGGCGCAAAAGGGAACCCGTCCAAAGTATCGGGGGCCTACCGGGATATGATCCGCGACATCTACGGCCCGGATAAAAACCGGTGGCCCACGCTCAACGTCGTGGTCTTGCAGCACGGCAACTCGAATGCCGACGTGGTTCTGAACTCGCAGTTCGGGCCGATCATCAAGGCCTTCCGGGGCAACGGATCCGTCATTCGCGATATTTCCAAATACATGACCGATGAAGAACGGGCGATGTATAAGGATTTCCGAAGCCAATACAACTAGACTCAACAAGGGGCGCCGTCTTGCCATGGCGGTTGGAATGGAGGGGGCATGAAACGAATTTCGCTAGCGCTGTTTTTGGTCTCACTGGCCGTGCCGTTCGCAACGCCTGCGGCGCCAATTGGCTGGGGCGCGGCAACGGATGTTTCCGCGGCAACGGATGTTTCGGTTTCGGGCAACCTGGTGGAGGCCTTCAACGCGGGGGACAATGCGGTTGCAGACCAGACCGTGAACGGCGTGCTCTTTACCGGAACGGGGGCGCTGCTGAACCTGAACGCAGCCTCGGACGTCTTTTCCGGCGACACCGGCGATGCGGCCTACAATGCCTTGCTCAGCTCCATTGACTATGGTGGCGGCACCGACCTCGTTACCCTGCAGGTGGGCGGCGGAAACCTGGTGGCGGGGGGCACCTACGAGATCCAGGTTTGGTTCGTGGATACGCGCAGCACGCGCCAGACTCCGGTGGGCGACGGGGAGTCGCCGAACAACACCGTTACGTTGTCGGGGAATCCCGGGCAATACGCCATCGGTACCTTTACCGCCGACGGAACAACGCAATCGATCACGCTCGAATCGCCGGATTTTGGCAACGCGCATATCAACGCCTACCAGATCCGCACGGCCGGCCCGCTGCCCGATCCGGATGTGCCGACCGGGTTGACGGCGACGAACGGGGCAACCGATGAGATCGTGCTGGACTGGGACGACAACACGCAGGGCTACGCCTTCTCGCACTTCATCGTGAAGCGCTCCCCGGATTCCGGCGGGCCGTACATGCCCATTCCCGGCGCGGAACCGACGGCGAGCGAATATACGGATACCGGGCTGGTCACCGGCTCGACCTACCATTATGTGGTTAGTGCCGTGAATGTCGGCGAGGTGGAGTCGGCGGATTCCGCGGAAGCCTCCGCCACCGCGCAGGTGTTTGTTCCCGATGCCCCGACCGTTCCGACGGGCCTTGATGTCAGGTCGGGCAATACCCGTGCCTATTTGAGCTGGGATGAAAATACGCAGCTGGGTTTTGCGGCGTTCCGGTTGAAACGGTCGGAAGACCAGGGCGGCCCGTATGACTTGATCATGTCCGGCACCAATACCACGTATGTTGATTCGGGGCTGACCAATGGCATCACCTATTTCTATGTCGTCACCGCCGTGAACATCGATAACGCGGAGTCGGCTCTTTCGGTCGAACGTTCGGCCACGCCGGCTGCCGCCGCCGAGCCGCCCAACTTCCTGTTCATTATCGCCGACGATATGGACACCTATGCGGTGAACGCCTACCGCGAGTCGGAGCCCTGCGAGACCGACGCGGCCGGCAATCCGTATGGCATCGACACCCCGAATATCGACCGGCTGGCCGAAGAGGGGATGCTGTTCCACCAGGCGCGGTTGATGGGGGCGAACAGCGGCGCGGTCTGCACGCCTTCGCGCACCACGATCATGACGGGGAAGAGCACATGGGAACGAACGGTGGGCGTCACCGCCGCCACGACATTCCCCGGCATCTTCAACCGGGGCGCGCGCGAAGGGCAGGGGGCGCTGCCCTATGCCACCTACCGCACCTGCAAGTCCGGAAACTCCTACCCGACGGCCAACCTGGAATTCCAGGCTGTGAACGACGCGACCAAACGGGGAAACACCGATGGAAACGGCAGCGAGTGGCATGGCGACTGGGGGGAGCTCTATCTGGAGGATTGGGCAAACAACCACCAAGCCAACGGAAAGCCGTTTTTCATGTATCTCGGCTTCTCGCATCCGCATGACACGCGGCTGGCCCGCGAAAATCCAGACCTGACGGGCCGCTACGGCTGCATCAACACCACCGACCCCGCTTCCATTATGTTGAATGCAAACGCGCCGCCGCTTCCCTACAACCATCTTTCCTGCACACCGGACACCTATCCCGCGCATCCGTTCGATCATGGCCACCTGGGGGTTCGCGACGAGAACACCGTTGCCGGCATGGGGCAATATCGAACGGCGGCGGTGGTGCGCAACGAGATCGGCCGCAACTTTGCCTGCGTCGACTGGATCGACCAGCAGATCGGGCGGGTGCTTGACCGGCTCGAGGATCCCAACGGAGACGGTGACACCTCCGACAGCGTGGCGGACAACACCTATGTGGTCTTTACCGCCGACCACGGTATTGCGATCGGCCGCCACGGGCTGCAGGGCAAGCAAAACCTTTATGAACACACCTGGCGGGTGCCGTACATCGTGCGCGGCCCCGGCATCGAAGCCGGAACCGCAACGGACGCCCTGATCTATTTGCACGAAACCTTCCCGACCTTCTGCGACCTCGCCGGCCTCGACCTCCCCGCCACGATCGACGGCAACGACGGCCAGAGCTTCCGCGCCGTGCTGGAGGGAACCACCAATGCGCATCACGATGTGGTTTATGGCCTGTATGCCGGCGGCGACAAGCCCGGCATCCGCGCCGTGACCGATGGCCGCTTCAAGCTGATGAAATACGATGTCGGCAACAATGCCACGCAGGTGACCCAGCTGTTCGACCTGGAACAGAATCCGTTCGAGCTGCTGCCCGAACACGGCGTTCCGAACCTGGCCGAACAACCGGCCTATGCGCAGATCCGCCAGCGGCTCGAAGCGCGGCTGATGGAAAAGCGCATTCTGTTTGCCGATCCCTATGCCTTCCTCGGCGACCGCACCCTGCTGCGGTTTGAAAATGATCTGACCGATGCCCTGCCGTTCGGGAACAACGGAACCGCGCCAAACGGGGCCGCCTATTCAACCGACGTGCCCAACGAAACGGACTACGTCGTGGGGGAGGCCAATACGGCGGCGCTAGACCTGGAGCAAACCCTTAACCAGTACATCCAGGTTCCGGATGCGGCCGCTCTCGGATTCGGCGCTGCGCCTTTCACGATCGAAGCCTGGGTGAAGCTCGAAAGCCTGCCTTCGGAGTCCAATCTTGCGAGCGCGATGCCGGTGGTGCAGAAAAAGGTCATCGGTGCGGCCGACAGCGAGCTCGACTATATGTTCCTGGCCTGCGCCGGTAGCTTTGGCGATGCCACGACCTTCCCGAACATGGCGCTCCGGCTGGGGGCGACCACCATCGTTTCTTCGCTGGCGATCCCGGACCTGCAGTGGCACTACATCGGCGTGGCATTGGATCCCGTTGCGGACACCGCGCGCTTCATCCTCGACGACCAGACCAATGTGGTCTCGACCACGGCAACCGGAACCGCCAACGCCGGGCCGCTCGTGGTGGGGGCCCACTTCAATTCGTCGGGCGTGGTGGATGCCGCGTTCGATGGGCTGATCGACGAGCTGAGCATCACCGACGGTTTCCTGGCCCCCGCCGAGCTGCAGCCGCTACGGCAGATTCCCGAGCCGCTGCCGCCTTTGCTCCAGGCCCCGGTCATTTCCAATAACAATGTGGTGCTGAGTTTCGACTCCACCCCGTTGCATCTTTACGACGTGGAGTCGACCCCGCAACTGATCGATCCGGTCTGGACGCTGGAACGTTCCTATCTGTGGGATGCGGGCAACCGCATCTCCGTGCAACTTGGAGCCGCGGCTTCAACCAACACCTTCTACCGCGTCCGGACTCCATAGGTGGCGCTACCACCCTATTGGGTAGGTAGTCGCGAGGGGAACCCCGTGCTAACTTCTCCAGCAATGGTTGCGGAATGGATTGATCCGCGCCGACTAAAGGAGAAGAAAAAAATGAACAACCCGATTCAGACCACGAAAATTCAACGGTATCGATTGATTGGCTTTGCGGCGGCCCTCTTTTTGGGCCTCTCATCGCCGATGGCGGGTGCCGGGGTGATCCTTTCCTACGACAGCCTGCTCCCGGCATCCGGTGGTTCGGCCACGGCACTCAGCCGTATCAACAGCCAAACCGACACGGAGTTTGTGGCTTCTTCTGCCCAATTCAGCGGAATCGGCCCCAGAGGTGTGATGGCGGCGATTCATGGTAGCCAAACCAATGTTCAGGGGGCCTACGGCGATCAAAACGACCTCATGTTCCGCTTCGGCAGCAGCGATACCACGCCGGGTGATGGAATTCTCTCTGGTGCGCTCTCGGTGGGGCATGTGGCGCTTGGCCCGTATGTCTCATTCAGCTACACGGCAGCCAAAAACCAGACGCTCAGCGGGTTTTCGTTCCACCTGTTCAATAATTCAAACAACGCCAGCAGTTACGGCGCGCGCGACGTTGGACTCTATGTCCAGGTTGCCGGCGGCGGCTATGCCCAGTTTGGTGATTTGGACACCTCAGCCACCGGCAATGGAAACCAGGGCATCGTGACGTTCAGCGACAGCCTTGCCGTGGCGAACGGCGAGCTGGTGGAATTTCGCCTGGGCTTCACCGACCGCACCCGCACGAACAACGACCTGCAGGCGGCGACCCGCATTGGCGACGTCAACATTTCCGCGATTCCGGAACCGGCTTCGCTGGGTTTGGTTGCGATGGTGGGGGGAGGAATCTTTTTTGTCCGCCGCCGCTTCATGATCTAGCGGAATAGTAGACTATTGTTTTTGGAAGGGGCGGTGATCCGCCCCTTTTTGTTGCTGCAACCATGTCCGCCGTTCGCCGACTACCTCATCGGCTAGGTGGGCAGGTTTGATCCTTGTTGATACCTTACCCGCTACTGTTTTTTAGCGTGATTGGGTTAGACCGGAAAGGAAGAGGGAAACATGAAATATGCAGGAATCGCGATAGGCATGGCATGGTTCGCCATGAATGCTTTAGCTGGCACCGTCACCGTGGGCGTATCCGCGCCCGCAACCAACATCCTGTCGTCTGCGGTTGGCGGGATCGACTCGGCCATCTTCGACGAAAACGCCAACGCAAACCATGCGCGGGGCCAGGTCTTCAGCCTCGGGGATGCCGGAGACAAAAACAACGCATTCGAAATCCGCGCGCTCACGATCCAGAAGAGCAATGACCAAACCTATTCCAACGACACCCTGACCTTGCGGGTTTTCCAGGGATCCGAAGCACAATGGACAACCGGAACCGGCCACTCCACCACCATTGACGGCGACGATTATCTGGTCGGCACGGGCTGCGCCTTGCTCCACACCGAAACGTTCACGCTGAACGGAGCATTCTCCAACGAGAGCTTTGTCACCTTGACGCTCGCCACTCCAATCACCCTTGGCGCAAACGGCGACTATGGCTTTTTCTTTACCTACGATCAGGTCGATGGAACTCAGGATCGATTCCGCTATCGGGAGGGTTCCAACGGGGGGCGTCTTTCGATTTCAACCACCGCCCATGGCACCTCCGACCGTCAAATGGAATATTACCTCCAAGGCACCGCCGTCGCGGGCTCGCCCACCTTCGCGGTGTTGTATGGCTCGCCGTTCCAGGACGGCATGGTGCTGCAGCGCGGCAAGCCGCTCAAGGTCTGGGGGACGGCCGCCCCGACCAACGAGGTGACCGTTTTCCTGAACGGGGCGACGGGCATGGGCATGTCCGATGCCGATGGCAACTGGATGGTGGAGCTTCCGGCGCAGACCGCGAACGGCCCGTATGAACTGACGACCGTCTGCAATGGACAAACCAACACGCTGACGGATGTGCTGGTGGGCGATGTTTGGATTGCTTTCGGCCAGTCCAACATGGTGCGTCCGCTGAGCGAAATGACCAACAAGCAAATCTATATCGACGACATTTCCACCAACCGCATGATCCGCTGTCTGCAAGTTGCCCAGGATGCGGCCCTTACCCCGCAGGAGTCGGGGGCCATGACGTGGCTTGATAATTCCAATCCCGGAAGCTGGGGGTCGGTTGCCGCCGTGTTTGCCCACCAGATGCACGCAGGCAGCGGAGTGCCGACCGCGGTGGTCTGGGCGGGCTGGGGCAGCTCGTCGATCGAAGGCTGGATGCCGATCCAGATGACGAACGATTTCCCGCATTTCGAGGCGATGATGGAGCATTATCAAAGCATCGGCGAGTACGTCAGCGGCGACACCATCTCGTCGCGCGTGTCGGCCACGTATTCCTCGAACCTCGAAGCGATCACCGCCATGGTCAACGGCACGGGGACTTGGGATGATATCTTCATCCGCACGCGTCCAAACATTATCTACAACCAGCGGATCCACCCGCTGCTCGACTTCGGTATTTCCGGTTTTGTCTGGTACCAGGGCGAGGCGAACGCCGGCACTCCGGAAAACGTTGCCCAGTATGGTTTCACGCTTCCCGCATTCGTTGCGGAATACCGCGCGCTCTTCGGCCAGGGCGACCTACCGTTCCTCGGCGTGCAGTTGCCATCGTACAACAGCACCTATTGGGCCTGGTTCCGCGAATCCCAAAGCCGGGTCGCAACGCTCAACAACGCCCATGTGGCCGTAACGATCGATACGGGACTGGTCAACAACATCCACCCCTACGACAAGGAGCCGATCGGCCAGCGCCTCGCCCTGCTGGGGCGCAAATATGCACTCGGCGAATCCATCGAGGCACATGGCCCGACCTTTGCATCGATGGGCATCAGCGGCAATGAGGCGACCATCACCTTCAGCCATGCGAACGGACTGGCGACAGACGACGCGCTCGCTCCCGCCGAGTTCGAGTTGGCCGGTTCCGACCAGGTCTGGCATGCCGCAACCAGTGCGGCAATCAGCGGCGGCAATGTCGTGGTCAGCTCCAGCTCGGAACCTGCTCCGGTGGCCGTGCGCTACGCGTGGTCGCCCGCGCCGGTGAACACCGTGAACCTGATCAATGGCGATGGCCTGCCGGCCGCGCCGTTCCGCACCGACGACTGGATGCCGACCGGCCTGGGGGCGCAGGCGCCGATGGCGGTGAAGGATTCGTATGGCGTGTTCACCAACGAAACGCTGGCGGTTGCCGCAGCGGGCGTTTTGGGAAACGACATGGACTTGAACCGCGATCCGCTCACCGCATCGCTGGTCTCCGACGTTTCGCATGGAACGTTGTCGCTGGCTTCCGATGGCTCGTTCAGCTACACGGCGGATGCCGGTTTTGCCGGAGCCGATTCTTTTGAGTATGCCGCTTCGGATGGCGCATTGTCCGCAACCACGACCGTAACGATTGCTGTCAATGTGGGGTCGCTGGCCGCCGGCTATTCGGACGCGTTCGACAACGATGGACTGGCGATCAACTTCGGCGAGGGCGGGGGGCTGATCAACAAGACCTGGTATGGGTCGGCTTGGCAGGACGATGGCGAGCTGACGGGGCCCGTGAGCGGCACCCGCTGGTACCGCGCCCTCGCCTATACCGCGCTCTCCTATCCGGTCAGTAATGGCTTCATGCTGGATGTGGCCTACTCCATCACGAACATCGTTGTCGGGGAAGAGCGTGCCACCGCCACCTTCGGATTGGTTGCCGACGATGCCACCGAAGCCGACATGGATATCCTGTTCAGCCGGGAAATGCCGATTCAGGGCATCGGCATGAGTCTCACGGACTGCACGGCGGAAGATGGTGTGCAAGGCTTGCATGCTGATAGCGGAACGCTGGCGCTGTTGAGCAACGACCAAACGGTCACGGCGGGGTCCAACAAAACCTTCAGCCTGACCGTTCTGCCGGATGGCAGTTGGTCGTACTGCATCGATGGCGCGGAACCGACCACCGGCACCGGCCTGGTTTTCGATCTGGATAAAAACTACCGGTTTGCCGCTTTCGTCAGGCAGGATCCCGGTTTTGCCATCCAGCGCGTTTCTCTCGTGCCCATTGCATCCGTCACGGAAATCGGGGAGATCGATTTCGGGATCCTGCCGGGCGGAACGGAACTGGGGTTCAGCTGGTATGGCGAGGCCGGAGCGAACTACGGACTCGAAATGACGCAAAACCTGGTTACGGGCATTTGGGAAACGGTTACGAATGTCGTCGGCGCCAACTCGATGATTTCGCTGACGAACGCGATGGACCGGACCAACGCGTTCTTCCGCGTCTACTTGGCGGACTAGTGCTTTACTCTGGCCGACCGGCGTTTCCCGTGGGTTCACCGCCGTCGCCCGAGCGCAGGATCCGCTGGTCGGGAATGCTGTTTTCCTTGGCAAACCGGATGGCGGTTTCCAGGGTGTCGAAAAGGTGGATTCTTCCTTTGCCCGCTTTCTTGTGCAGTCCGCTCCTTTTTGAAATCCGAACGCCGTATCCCGTCACCTGTTCAAGGGTGAACCCATCCTTTTCCATCGATGCCACCGCCGCTCCATCCGACATGTGAGCCTTCCAGGGTGCGTAGGACAACGTCCCGTCAGAATGTGTGATTCGCGCCCAGTCTCCATGGTGGATATCGGCAACCGTGACGGCCGTGTGGTTGACGACAACGAGGGTGCCCATGCCAATGATGATTAATGCAATGAACAGGAGTAGCTTGTTTTTACTCATCGTATATCCTTTCAACCTAGAAGCGTAAATGAACCACAGATGAACACGGATAAACACAGAAACCATTCAAGCTTAGTTCCTATAACCCACAGGGAGGACGGAACAAATTTCGTCTCTTCTTGAATATCAGCGTCCATCTGTGTTCATCCGTGGTTCCATTCCTGGGTTAAGGTTCAAGCATGGCACTCTGCTTCGGTGCCATCACCTTGGTTATACCAAATTAAACTGATTTGAATTTTTTACCACAGAGTTCACAGAGACGCAGAGGGTGGCAGATGTATTGGTTGCTCTGTGCCTCCGTGCGCTCTGTGGTGAGACTCTTCAAGTTAATTGCCTATTAATCAAGTGGCGGGGCGGTTCTTTTTCCTTCGGTGTTCCTTGTTCGTGATTCGATATTCTAAATAATTCCCTTGCGGATGCCTTTGGCAACGGCGCCGGCCTGGGATTGCACGTTGAGCTTTTTGTAGGTGTTGGCAATGTGGAACTTGACCGTGTTGGCGGAGAGGTTCAGATCGTCGGCGATCTCTTTGATGATCTTGCCGGTGGCCAGGGCCTGCAGCACTTCGATCTCGCGTTCGGTGAGGTCGAACTCGTTTCCGGCGGTGTTCTTTTTGGGGAAGGCGTCGAGCACGAGCGAGGCCATCTGCGGGTCCAGCGAGGCTCCGCCCTCCATGACGTCCTTGATGCCGCGGATGATCTGTTCGAAGGCGACGCTCTTAAGCAAGTAGCCGGAGGCACCCGTTCGGATGGCCTCAACGACGTGCTTCTGCCGCTCCGAGCTCGTTAGCATAATGCATTTAATGGTTGGGTCGATTTCCCTGATTCTTCCAAGACCTTCAATGCCGTCCATGCCCGGCAGCGCAATGTCGACCAGCATCACCTCGGGATGCTCCATTTCGGCTTCGAGGCATTCGAGGGCTTCTTCGCAGGAGGAAAAGTTCCGGTCGCAGCGAATGGTGCCGGAGGCGTTGATGATTTCGGTCAGATTGGTTCTGAAGGCCGCATGGTCTTCAATCATCCAGGTTTTCACCGTCTTTCTTTTGCCAGATCCTGTTGTCATCCTACTCCTCTGTTGCAGTGCCGTATTGGTTTCTGATTATAACGGCATTTTCAATGTAACCTGTGTCCCTTGGCCCGGGGTAGACTGGATTTCGAGTTCCGCGCCCAGCAGTTTCGCCCGCCGTTCCATGTTGGCAAGGCCACGTCCCGAATCGCTGTTGGCCACGACGGTGCAGGACGGATCGAAACCGATTCCATCGTCTTTCATGGTTAGTTCCAGGACGGAATCGTGCATGGCGGCCTGGATGGACATGTGTTTCGCCTGCGCATATTTGGCGCAATTGTAGAGGGCTTCCTTGACCAGCAGCATGATGTTCCTGCGGGTTTTGGCCGGAACCGGAATGCCCTGGGGCGGGGGATAGGTGAAATCGACCTGGCAATCCGTCAGGACGCTTCTTGCGGTTCGTTCGAGTTTTTCGAACATTTCGGAAAGGTGGACGATATCGGAGTCCATGTGCCAGATGATTTCCTTGATGGAGATGAAGCTTTCCTGGGCAATATGCCCGATCTCCATCAACTTATCGCGGATGAGCGCGGGCGAGGAATCCTGTTGCAGGCGTCGGGTGATCATGGAGATGGTGCCCAGGTTGCTGCTGATGTCGTCGTGCAGGTCGGCGGCGATCTGCCGGCGTAGGTCCATTAGGGCGCGTTGCCGGGCAATGCGCTGGTAGGCAATCCAGAGGATGAGGGAAAAGAAGAGGATCGTGCCGCCGGACATGCCGACCATCCAGTAATAGGAGTTGCGGGTGGCGCGGGCGATCATCAGGCGATGCTGGGTTTCGGCAAGTGCTTCGACCAGGATTTTCCTGGCGGCGAGCTGCTCGATATAGTCCCGCTCGGGAATGATCTTGCGGCCGTTGCTGTAGCCATCGGTCAGCAGGCGCGTATCGGCGGCTTCGCCTTCGGGAGTCTGGGTCACACGGATGCTCGCTCCTGCGGCAAGGTTGTTCAGCTGGTTGCCCTCGCGACCCATCAGCCGGATCTCCCCCATGGCGAAAACCGGGCGGCCATCATGGCGCGGTAACTCGTGCAGGATCAAACGAACAAAGCGCCCTTTGGCCGAGGAAAGCGGGTGCCAGCGCATCCGGGAGGGCAGGGTGTCTTCGATGATTCCGGATTGGATGGCCGGCTCCGTTTTCAACCACCGGCGCAACTCGACCTGGTATTCCAAGGGGAAGGCAAACTCCGGAATCGGCATGCCCGGCAGCTTGGCGGGATAGAGTTCGACGCGCCCGATGTTCCGGGCCTCGCCCAGGTCGATGATGATTTCGGGGGTTGCAAGACGGATGGTTTCCTCATCGAAATACTGGACGAAATCCGCCGCCGGGTGATGGGTGTGGAAATAACCGCCGGCATGGATTTTCCGGTCGGTGAGGTATTGGAGTTTCCAGTAGGGAGGCTCGTTGAGGGAGTCGGATGCCGTCAGCCCTTGGTATGCCGGGGGAGCCACGTTGTTGCCCTGTTGGAACACCATGAGTTCGTCCAATGCAAAGAACTGCGAGTCGCCCTCGACCACGCCTTTGTTGACCGTAAGGCGAACGGTCTGCACGGCGCGGGCGGCAAAGCTGAAAAAAACGGGGTGCAGTCCGGGGTCGGGAAAATCCGCAGCCGTCCAGTCCACGACCGTTACCGGGACATCCGGTTCCTGGTGGCTGAAGATTTCGATCTTGAAGCGTTTGGGGAATCCATAGTTTCCTTCGTCCGAAAACGCCGGGTAGAAGGCCGGTACCAATGCGATGCCATCCACGGACGACGTCCACTTGCCGAAGAACGAGAGTTGCACCCAGGCTTCCATGGTGTCGTTGGTGGCGCCGGCGGGGTGCCGCCCGCCCAGGTATCCGAAATATTGATGGGGCGGGGCGATTCTGCTTTCGAGCTGCGGGAGCTGTTCCAGTTTTTCCTGCTCCATGCGTTCGCGCTTTTCAAGCGCCCCCATGCCGCGTTCCGCGATTCCCGCGGAGGGCGGGCCGGCCTCCTCCGGGAAGCAGGGATCGGAATAGCCCCGGCCCCCGGGGGGCTGCGCCTGGATCGTTCCGGCGAGCAGGCTCCCGAAGAGGGCTGCGGAGATCAATGTTGCGGGTATGGGGAATGTCGTGTCCATGGGGTATGTTCGTTGGGGTCAACCGATAGGGAAGCTAGCACAACGATGCCGCTGGAAACAAAATAAACACCGGCTAAATTGGGGGATTGCTTGAGGGAAACCACCTCTTTGGCTAGGTAGCCATAGACGGGGTCCCGATGCTAGATTCCACCGATGTGATAGGCCGTATGTCCGTTTTGGATGGGATGCAGGAGCGGATACGGTTTTTTTTTAGAACAACAACCCAAGGAAACCCGCCATGACGATTCAAACCCTAAACCGTCGTTCCCTGCTGCGCAATGGAGCCGCCGCCACTGCCGCCCTAACCGTGTCGCCGTCCGTGTTTGGGGAGCGTGCGGTACCCTCGTATTTGAACAAGCAGGCGGCCTTATACCAAACCGATCCCCGGGCGGCTGCGCTGGAGTATTTCAAGGCAGCGGACTTCGGCCTGTTTATCCATTACGGGCTCTACTCCTTGCTGGGCCGGGGCGAATGGGTGCAGTTGAAGGATAAAATCCACGTGGCGGAGTATGCCAAGCTGGCCGACCGGTTTACCGCGGAAAAATTCGATGCCGACTTCATTACCGATATGGCGCTCGATGCCGGGATGACGTATGTCAACCTCACGACCCGCCACCACGACAGCTTCTGCCTCTTCGATTCCAAATACACCGACTTCAAGAGCACCAACTCGCCGGCCAAGCGCGATCTGGTTGGCGAACTGGCCGAACAGTGCCGGAAAAAGAACATGGGCTTTTATCTCTATTATTCGCACGGCCGCGACTGGCGCCATCCGCATGCGCCCAACAACGGCGATTGGGGTGGCAACGCCCGGCCGAAATATGATGCCCAGGAGCCGTTCTATAAATACGGCGAGGAACAGGATCTCCAGATTTATGTGGAATTCATGAAAAACCAGATCACCGAGCTGCTGACCAACTATGGTCCGGTCGGCGGCATCTGGCTGGACGGGGAGGGCACCCCCAAATCCCGTAAGAACCGGCTGCACGAGTTCAAGCTGCAGGAGCTCTACGACCATATCCGGTCGCTGCAGCCGCAGGCCCTGGTTTCCTACAAGCATGGGCTGACCGGCACGGAGGACTTCAAGGCCCCCGAGCGCAAATTCGAGGGCACATCCGATGTGCCCCTGGAATTCTGCGATACGCTGCAACCGTGGAAGTGGGGATACGACAAGAGTCTGGACGGGAAGCACAAGACCGCCGACCAGGTGATGGAAATGCTCGGTAAGGCGCGGGGGATGGATGGCAACCTGTTGCTCAACGTGGGCCCGTTGCCGGACGGTTCCATCCATCCGGAAGATCTGAAGACGCTGGCCGAAGTGGGCAAGCGTTTGCGGAACGCCTAGGCCTGCGCCTCGGATTGCTTTCTGTTCCTGCTGAGCGATGGCCATCCCGTCATCAAGACCCCGCACTTTCCCCTCCAGAATAAATACCACCTGATCGGGTGGGTAGGCATGGTGCTAGACCGATGGTATCTTCAGCAAGACGCTATTGGAAAAGGCATTGCAGCCTTTCCATGCATTGAAAGGTAACCGGAAATCAACTGGAGGAAAGTCATGAGGAACGAGATGAAAGCATTCGCATGCGTCGCAACGGTCGCACTTCTGGGCGCATCGCTCGCACAGGCGCAGCTCACCTGGGATGTCGTGCCCGGCACGGTCGGCATCGGCGACAACGCCATCGCCCATAGCAACGGCGTGTGGGACGCAACCTCGGGAAACTGGACGGCGGATGGCGGCACCAACAATGTGCTCTGGATTTCCGGGGCGGATGCCGTGTTCGGTAACAACGAGAGCAATACCGCGGTTACCATCGATATCCCGGATGCCGGCGTGACGGTCGGCGATCTAACGCTGGAACCCGGCGGCGGCAAGGTCAGCCTCCAGGCCATCAACGACAATATCGGCGCCATCACGGTTAATCCCGGCGGGGCGACGTGGGATACCGGCGGGCGCGAAATTGAAATTGTCGGATTGAATACGAGCAATGATACCCGCGTGATCATGACCCCTGGCGACACCCTGACGGTTGTCGGCGGCGGCACATTCGATGCGGGGGAAAGGCAGCAGAATGCCAACTGGGTGGCCACCGGCGCCACGAATGATATCCAGGATGGCGTAACGGTGCGCGGATGCGTCAACAACGTCGGGCAGTTCGACATGATCAAGCTCGAAGGCGGCACCACCTACATCCACGAGCGCAACTCCGGCCAAACCTACAACAACGACTGGGAGCTGGGTGCGGGGATCGTCTCGTTTGATAACCGGTTTACCCGACCGTATGTGATAAATGGTGTGATCAGCGGCCCCGGAACGCTGCTGGTCAAGGATCTCGGCGGAACCGGCCAGGACTCCCGTTTGCAGCTGAATCAAACCAACACGTTCACCGGCGGGATCATCGTTGATTCGAGCAACAACCTCGCCCGTTTGTCGATTAGCGGCGACCACCAGCTTGGTGCGGTTCCGGCAACATTCGACCCCGACAACATTGTGCTCCGCAACGGCGGCATGATGAAACTGACGACGGTCACGCTCAACCTCAACCGCGGCATCACGCTCGAAAACGGGGTGGGCGGGGTGATCCTCAACTCCGCCCCGAGCACCATCGGCAGTCCGATTACCGGCCCGGGAAGCTTCCGGGTGGGTTGGGATGGCGATTCTTCCGGGAACGCGGTCATCCTTACCACGAACAATACGTACGAGGGCGAGACCAACCCGCGCAGGGGAACGATTCAATTGGGCATCGAGAATGCCCTGCCCACCACTACGGTGCTGTCCATCGGGGGTAGTGCCGGCGCTTCGGTGCTGGAGATGAATGGCTTCAACCAGACCATCGGCGGCCTTACCACCACGGGCGGAAACACGCGCCAGATCGAAAACAACAGCGCAACCAGCGTAACGCTCACCATCAATGTGGCCAGCAGCAATACCTACGATTATGCTGCAAACTTTGCGGATGTCGGCGACATTGCCCTGGTGAAGGAAGGCGCCGGCGTTCAGCGTCTGTCACGTAGTGGCGGTTATTCAAAGAATCCGGTCTCGCTGACGATCAACGGCGGGGAGCTGGAGCAAAGCGGAACGGCCTTTGCCGTACCGATCACGGTCAATTCCGGCGGAACCCTGGGCGGCATCGGTACAACCCTCAGCAACGTGGTCGTCATGTCCGGCGGCTCCATTTCCCCCGGTAACAACGACGGATGGAACTCGGTGAAGATCGAGGGGGCCAACCTCGACCTCAGCGACATGATCGACGATAATGCCGGCGGACTGCAGATCGGGTTCGGGGCCGCTTTCGATTCGATCATTGTCAGCACCAACGCCTCCGGCTTGGGTGGAACCCTCGATATGGATGGCCCCACGGGATCCGACCTCGGATTCAGCGACTTCACCTTCACGGATCAGGATGGGGTGGCGAGTGGTGTTTATCCGATCCTGGTTGCCCAGTCGATCGTTGGAACGCTGGATGCAACCGACCTGGGCGGGGATGTCGGCGACCTCGGTGCAACGGGGATGCTCTCGCTGTCGAACAACACCGTTTGGCTCACGATCGACGGTGTCGATACGTCCGAATACGGCCAGTGGGCCTCGACCTTTGACCTGCCGAAAGGCTCGGATCTGGTCGATACGGATGACGACGGCTACAACAACTTCCAGGAATTCGCCTTTGGCGGCGATCCCACCAACGACCTGGTGGTCGGCATGGTTCCGGTGGCCGGCACGCTGGACGATGGCTCCACCAACTGGCTGACGATGGTCTATGGCGAGCGCACCAACGACAACCCGGGCGTAACCTACACCGTTGAAACGGTCGATGACTTGGTTTTCGGCACCTGGACCAACGATGTCACCTTCCTGGGGTATGGCGACACGGTCGATGGCATCACCCCCGTCACCAACGCCATTCCGATTGACAACACGAAGGACTTCCTGGGCGTGTTCCTCGAAAAGCAGGAATAGGCCGGTTTGGCGTGAGTGAATGGGCATGGGCCGGAGGATCATAATGGATTCCCCGGCCTTTGTTTTGGGGCGGCCGGCAAGGGTTAAGTGAAATCGCTTGTCACTTTCCATCGAAATACGGGGTTTATGGTGTATGTATGGGTGCCGAGGGGACTCTTTTTTTAGACCACGAATGCGGAATATGATGAAACGACTTTTTATAGCGCTGTTGACTTTTGTGTGCGCATCTCAGGCGGAACGCTCCGGTTTTGACCTGGATTGGAAATTTGTGCTTGGGGATCCGGACGGGGCCGAGCAGGTTCGCTTTGACGACGCCGGTTGGCGCACGTTGGATGTCCCGCACGACTGGAGCATCGAAGGCGAATACCATAAAAACAATCCGATGGGCGGGACTGCGGGATACCTTCCGGCGGGAATCGGGTGGTATCGCAAAACGATCCCGGTGCCGGGCGATTGGAAGGGCCGGCATGTCGAGATCGCCTTCGACGGCGTCTACATGAACAGCACCGTCTGGGCAAACGGAAAAAAACTCGGTACGCGCCCCTATGGCTGGAGTTCGTTTTCGTACGACATCAGCGACGTGGTTCAATCCGCCGACTCCATCACCTTCGCCGTGCGGGTGGATAACGAAAAGCAGCCCTCTGCGCGCTGGTACACCGGCAGCGGCATCTATGCCCACACGTGGATCGATGTGAAGCAAAAGGTGCATGTGCCGGCCGATGGGCTTTTTGTCCGCACCGACGGTGGCCGCGTGGAACTCGATGCGGAAATCCGCAACACCACGGGGGCCATGCAAAAAATCGACGTCGAGGTTTCCATCGTCGATCCCGAAGGGAAGGTCGTGGCCTCGCAGCGCAAGTCCGTCATGGCAGGAAACGATGCGGTTCAGGTTTCGGGTTTCAGGTTCGAGGTTTCCGCTCCCCGGCGGTGGGATCTGGATACGCCGAACCTGTATAAGGCGTCGGTGGTTTTGAAGAGCGGGAATATCCCGTTCGATCAGGCCGAAGTACGGTTCGGTTTCCGCGATATCGAGTGGAAGCCGCAAACCGGCATGTGGCTGAATGGCAAAAACGTAAAGCTCCGGGGCGTGTGCAACCATCAGGATGCGGGGGCGTTGGGCGCGGCGGTTCCGGACAAGATCCTGCGCTTCCGGATCGAACAGTTGAAGACCATGGGCTGCAATGCCATCCGCACCGCCCACAACCCGCAGACACCGGTCTTCTACGACATCTGCGACGAGGTCGGCATGCTGGTGATGGACGAGATTTTCGATGGATGGAAGAAAAAGGCGGCGCACGATTATGGCCGGTACCATTTTAACGACTGGTGGGAACGCGATGTGGCCGGTTGGATCAAGCGCGACCGCAACCATCCCTCCGTGGTGATCTATAGCGTGGGGAACGAGACCCACGGCAAGGTCGGGAAGGATATTGTTGCGCTCTGCCACACATTGGATCCCACGCGGCCGGTCACCTCCGGACACTCGGGTTCGGAATATATGGATGTGCTCGGCGTCAACGGCGCCAGCGAATCGGTGGGGTGGTTCGACCGGCTGGAAACAGACCGCGTATTCATCGGCACCGAAAACACCCACACCTGGCAGGTGCGGGGGTTCTACCGCACTAAAACCTGGTATCGCGACGGCGGCCCCGAGGTGAAAAAAGCCGTCCATGAAATCCCCGACCTGACCGAGGTCGAAGTGTTTTCGCACGATTGGACGGACGAGTCCGGGCGCTCCCACCGCAAGCAGGTGTTCAACTCCAGCTATGACAATGCCACGGTTCGCACGACGGCGCGCCACAACATCGAGCAGCTGCGCGACATTCCAAATTTTGCCGGCACCTTCCGCTGGACGGGCCACGACTATATCGGCGAAGCCAGCTATGTGCATGGCGGCTGGCCGTTCAAGGCCTTCATGGGGGGGGCGATCGACCTGGCCAACTTTGAAAAGGATCTCTATTACCTCTACCAGAGCCAATGGACGGACGAACCGATGGTGCACATCCTGCCGCACTGGACGCACCCGACGCTCAAGGAGGGAACGAAGATTCCCGTCTGGGTCTACTCCAACTGTTCCGAGGTTGAATTGTTCCTGAACGGAACGTCGATCGGCACGCAGGCGCCGGGCCGGGCCTGGAACGAAATGCAGTGCCAGTGGATGGTGCCGTGGGCGCCGGGCGAGCTGAAGGCCGTTGCGATCCAGGGCGGACGTGCGGTTGCCGAAAAAACCATTCGTTCGGCCGATGCGCCGTCGCGCATTGCGCTCTCTATCGACGGCGAGCCGCTGGCTGCCGAAGGCAAGGACCTCGTTCAGGTGCGCGTAACTTCGACCGATGAAAAAGGCGAGATGTATCCCTACGGCGAAAACCGAACCTTCTTCAAGGTGCTTGGACCCGGAAGACTCCGTGCGCTCGATAACGGTAGCCCGATCGATGTGGAAAAACACTTCGGTGTGGATAGCCGCATCGCGTTCCATGGCCTGACCCGCGCTTATGTCGAATCGACCGGCGAGCCGGGCGGCATCGCCCTCGTGGCGAGCTGCATCCTCGGCGAAAAGAAACAGGTTTCCTCTAACAAGGTTAGCATTGATGTGCAGCAGATTCCGTTGCGCGGATCGGTGCCCGAATCGAAGGTGGAAATCTTTTATACGACCGATCAGTCCGAGCCGACCGCTCGGTCCACCCCCTACACAGGGGCGTTTCCGGTTAAGCTGGGCACCACCGTAAAAGCAATGGTGATGGTGGACGGCAAGCCATTCCAGACGCTGGAGGAACGCTTTGCCATGAACGAAGGTTTCGTGTGGAACAGCAAGCCCACGGCATCCAATCCCGGCGGCGAGCAGGCCGAGGATGCGGCGCTCAGCGGCGCGCGCGTCAGCGCCAAGGGCAAGGGGTTCCATGGGCGGGGCTTCATCGACTTTGGCCACAATCGCGGCGCCTATGCCGAGTGGTATCAGGAAAACGACGGTGATGCCGGACAGGCCGAGCTGACGATCCGCTATAGCGGAAACGCCAAAGGCAAGCCCGGGCGCAACGTGAAACTGACGGTGAACGGCCAAACGGTTCAAGCGGAACTATTGCTCCCGAACACGAAGGACTGGGGCTCCGATTGGCAAACCCTGACGGTTGGCATTCCGATTAAGCGCGGCGCCAACACCATCCGGCTCACCACGGTGGAAAGCGGTGGAATGTATATCGATGAGATCTCCGTTCGATAAGGCTACGGCACGCTGACCTGCACGCGGTAGTAGATCTGGGTTGCGTCGGTCCGATGGGCAAACCCGACGCCTTCGGCTGAGCCGGCCTGGTTGAGCTGATTTGAAGCGACCACCCATTCACCCGCCGGCAGGTTGGTGCTGTAGAGCAGGCTGTATTGCCGGTTGGCGGATGCCGTCGCCACGATTTCGTTCGTTCCCGACGCGCTGCTGAAGGCGGTGATTTCGAAGAGTGAGTTGCCATCGCGCGGATCGGTGTCGGCAATGGATTCGTCGGCGTTGTCCATGCCGTCGAGGTCGCTGTCGGCCGTTCCGTCCTCCGCCGTCCGCGGGTTGAAACCATAACCCAGCTCCCATCCATCGAGCATGCCGTCGCCGTCGGTGTCGGCGGCGGCGCAGGCGTATTCATGGGCGCCGATGTCGGCAAGGGCCGAACCATTGTTGTCGCCGTCGAGCGGACAGGGTATGCCGTCGATGTCGGCGGTGCGGTTCCCGGTGCCCGCATCGATGGCGGGGGAGCCATGGACCAGGATGAAATCGTGATTGGCCGCATCGGCAAAGAGCGGATCGCCGGTCATGTTGCCCGTTCCGGCATAGCCCTCTTCAACAATGCTGTAGGTGATGTCGGGAAAATTATCGTGCCAGACTTCGAGGTCGGTGGGCCCCGGCGCGGTGGTGATCGTGTTGCCGAAGAAGATGCAGTTGACGATGGTCGGCAGGTTGGCCGTTGCGCTGGCACTGTGCGATCCGTTGTAGATGGCCGCGCCCTTGTCCCACGCTTCGTTGTTGGCGAAGGTGCAGTTGACGATGGTCGGCGAAGAGCTTCCATCGTTGCCCATGGCACCGGCCATGATGGCATAGTTGCCGGCGAAGACGCAGTTGGTGAGGAAGGGGGAGCAATAGAAGTCGTTGTACATCCCTCCGCCTTTGCCGTCGCAGGTGTTGTCGAGAAAGCGGCAATTCACGAAGGCGGGATGCGTGGCCACATCGTTCTGTACGGCGCCGCCGCGCCCGCCGGAGGTGTTGCCGACAAACGTGCAGTTTTCATAGTAGGGGTTCGGGTCATCGTCGCTGCCTCTGGCTGTCGTACTGACCATGTTGTAGGCACCGCCTGCCTTGCCGGCATGGTTGTTGGTGACGATGCAGTTGTAGAATGAAGCGGCGGCCTGGAAGTTGATGATGCCTCCGCCGGCGCTGTGGTTGATGCCCGCCACGATGGCTTCGGCGCTGGTCGAGTTTAATCCCGTGTTTGCGCCACCGCCCGTGTTGGGGCCATCGGCATAGCCGTCGCGGATGGTGAACCCATCAAGCACGGCACCGGTGGCGTTGGTGCAGGAAACCACATGGAAGGAGTTGTCGGTGGCCAATCCCGGATCGCCAATGTTTCCACTGAGGATTGTTGGGTTTGCGATCCAGTCGCGCATGGATCGGTCGGTCTCGGTGCCGTCGAAACCGCCATACACCGCAATGTTGCTTTTTAGCAGGATGGTGGTCCGACGCAACGTTCCTCCGGTCGGGGCATAGGTTCCGGCGGCCACCCAAACCTCGGGGTCGCCGGCCGTTTCCGCCGCGTCGATGCCTTCCTGAACGGTATTGAAGGCGGTGGCCCAGGAGGCCCCGTCTTCGGTGCCGGTGTTTCCTGCATCCACATGGATGGCGGCTTCGGCGGTCGCCGCGAGAAGCAGCCCGGTCAGTAGATAGGAAAATGCTTTCATGTTGTTGCCCTGTTTTGATTGGTTGCTCATTGGAACACCACCGAAGTTGCATCCGAATCGACATCGGCCTCGCCGGTGCCGCCGCTGTTGTTCAGGAAGGTGTTGCCGGACAACGTCAACTCCGACTTATAGTCGTTGGCGATCGCACCGCCGCCGGTGCCGGCGGAGTTGCCAACGAACGACGTGTTGGTGACGGCGGTCTCGCTGCCCTCGAAGTTATAGATGCCGCCACCGCGATAGCTGGCGGAGTTGCCCGCGAAGGAGCAGTCGATGAAGACCGGCGAGGAGATGCCCACCTGGGAGGCGAGGTCGTCGGTAAAGAACGCGCCGCCCTTGCCGGTGGTGCTGTTGGCCGAAAACGTGCAATCGTGGAACCACGGCGACGAGCCGTAGTCCGCATAGATGGCGCCGCCGGCCCAGTCGGCGACATTGTGCGCGAAGGTGCAGTTGGAAAAGGTTCCGCTGCATCCATTGCGCAACAGTAGCGCCGCGCCTCGCTTGGCGGTGTTGTTGGAAAATACGCAATCGGTGAAGTCGGACGACGATGCGTTGTAGGCATAGACCCCCGCGCCCTCATGGGCATGGTTGCCGGTGAAGATGCATTGGTTGACGGTCATCGAAATTTCGTCCACGCAAAACAGGCCCGCACCGTGCAGATTCTGGCCGGCGCCATCCGCCTTTCCGCCGGTAATCGTGAACCCGTCCAGCGTTGCTCCGTTTGCCCCGACGATTACGTGGTAGCTGTTGTCGGCACCAAGGTCACCGCTGAGCGTTGTTACATGCGCCGCCGGATTGCGTTGGTCTTCGCTGGTTTCGCTGCCGTCGAATCCGCCAAGCAGGTGGACGCCGCTCTCCAGCATGAAGCTGGCGGAACGATCCGAATTCGTGGCGGGCCGGTAGATGCCTTCGGCCACCCAGACGTTGGCTCCGCCTTGCGCCTCGGCTTCGTCGATGCCGGCCTGCACGGTTTGGAATGCCGAAGTCCAGGAGGTGCCATCCCATGGGCCGGTGAGGTTGTCCAGGTCGACATAAACCTGCATCGGTGTGTTGGTCCAGCTATCGAGTTTTTCCGCGAGCGCGTCGTAGATGGCGGCATCAACCGTGCCCAGCGATCCTTCCAGCAGGTTGATCTCTTCCAGCGGATCGACCGAAAGGTTGTAGAATTCTTCGTCCTGGCCATCCTTGCGGATCAGTTTGTAGGATCCGCTCCGGATGCCGCGTCCGGAGCCGCCACCCGGCACCAGGTTGTCGGTTTCCACCAGCACGGAATCCTCGGCGGGGGCGAATGTTCCGTTGTCGAGGATCGGAACGAGCGACCGTGAATCCGCGCCCGTCTCCGGCGGAACCCCGCCCGCCAATTCAATGATCGTGGCGAAAAGGTCGGCCACGTGGACGACGGAATCGTTGGTGCGTCCGCCATCGGCCACATCGGCCCCCCAGATGAAGAAGGGGACGTGGGTTCCGCCTTCGTAGAGGCTTCCCTTGGCGCGCCCGGCAATGTCGTAAGGCGGTTGGATGACGTCGTTGGCGGTGCCGTTGTCGCCGATGAAAATGATGGTCGTGTTGTTGGTGTCGATCTCGTCGAGCAACCAGCCGATGCGGTTGTCCATGGCCTCGATGATCGCTTCGTAGAACGGGCGCGGATGGTTGGTGGTGTCCAGCCCCGTCAAATCCACCGTGAACAGGTTCGGGGGCGGTTGGTGCAGCGGCGTGTGGGCGGCGTTGAAGCCGATCCAGGCAAACCAGTTGTTGGTGCCCTGGGCATTGATCCATGCGGCGGCGTCCTTCGTGTTTTCGGTTGTGGCATAGGTTTGGGTAACGTTGGTTTCAACCCCGTCCACCACCTTGGTCCAACGGCGATAGTTGTTCAGTCCGCCACCGAGTGCGCCGGAAAAATGCGGCCACCCGCCCAGCTCGTTGGGGCCGTCGTTTCCGCCACCGAGGTGCCATTTGCCAAAGCTGGCTAGTTCGTAGTCCAGACCCTGGTCGGCAAAGATTTCCGGCAGGGTGTATTCCGCGGCCGAAAAGTTTTCCGACGACTGGGGGCTCAGCACGCCGGTGCGGTAGCCGTAGCGCCCGGTCAGGATCGACGAGCGGGTCGGCGAACAGGTCGGATAGGCATAGCCATTTGAAAACAGCACCCCGTCCTTCGCCAGGGCCTGGAGCGTCGGGATCGGCGGGAAGCTTGCCGTCGGATCGTCGTTCGAGATATGCAGGCTGTCGAGACCGATATCGTCGCCGATGATCAGCAGAATGTTGTTTTGCTGCGCCTGCGCGGCGGCATGGCAAAGCAGTAGGGCAATCAGTATTCGTTTCATGGGGTTTTCCTATTTCCTGTTGCGCTTGCCACGGGCCTGCGCCTGGTCTTTCGACGGATCGTAGTCGGGGTTCGGGGTCGGAAGCTGGGCGTCGGTTTCCTTGAGGCGCCGCTCCATCTTGGCCACCAGCTCTTTAAGTTTTTCCGGATTGGATGTCGAGAGGTCGTCCTGTTCGCCGATGTCCCTCGAGAGATTGAACAGTTCGTAGCGCTCGTCTTCCCAGTGCTTCAGTAGTTTGAAGTCGCCTTCGATGATGGCGGTCTGCGGTTTTTGCGGCCCTTGCCCGTAGTGCGGGTAGTGGAAGAGCAACGGCTTTTCACGTGCAATGCTTTTTGTTTTGCCTGTCAGCAACGGGGCCGCCGAGGTGCCGTCAACCTGGCCTGGATCGATTCCAACCCAGTCGCAGAAGGTCGGCATCAGATCGCAGCCGGTCACCGCAATATCCGATCGCGTTCCGGGGGCAATGCCGGGGCCGCTGATGACGAGGGGGACGCGGATGCCTCCTTCGTAGAGGGTTCCCTTGCCGGCGTTGAGCGGTTGGTTGTTCGGGCGGCGCGGCGAGCCGGGTGCGCCGTTGTCGGACATGAAAACAAGGTAGGTGTTGCGGGCGATGCCGAGGTCGGCAACGGCTGTCATCAGGGTTCCGAGGCTGGTGTCGAGATCCCAGGCCATGCCGGCGTTTTGCGAATCGGAATGGCGCTTGCCCGCCGGGAGCTTTTCAAACTTATCGCCGGATTCCTTGAGCGTCTCGATGGGGGAATGGACGGCATAGTGCGAGAGCTGGAGATAGAAAGGGCGACCGGCTTCCACCTGCTGCTTCATGAATTTAATGCCCCGCTCGGTGAGGCTGAAGATTTCCTTCGGATCGGATTCGCTTCCGTGCGTTTCGTTACCAGTGGCGCCGTCATGATAATCAAAACCATACATTCCTGCATCGTCGCCCTGGCCGATGTGCCATTTGCCCAGCAATGCGGTGGCATAGCCTTCGGCCTGCAGATGGGTTCCAATGGTTGGAAAATCTGTCGAGAGTTGGCCGGCCTGCTGCGGGGTGGTCAGCTTGCGTGTGTTATCGGAGCGACCGCCGCCGGGGGTGGTGATGTGGACTTCGGCGGGCGTCTTGCCGGTTAAAACAGCGGCGCGGCTAGGCGTGCAGAGCGAGGCGGGGGAATAGGCTTGCGAAAAGACCATGCCTTTTGCGGCGAGCTTTTCGAGGTTGGGCGTCAGGTAAAAATCGCTTTTTGAGGCGGCATCGCCTGCGATCATGGCGAGGGAGGTGCCGGTCCAGCCCATATCGTCGGCATAAACAAAAACGATGTTGGGGAGCCCATCGGCGGCCTTCGCCCGGTTGATGCCGGGGGCCTGTTGGGGGGCCGCTTCGGAGGGGCGTGTTTCGCGCCCGCCCCGATTCGGGGGTGCCGGCGCGGCGGCGGCTTCCTCGGGGGTAATGGTTCCGTCGCTATCGAGGTCGAGCAGGATGAAGCGTTGGATCGGCCCGCGGAATTCATCTTCGGTAATCTTGCCGTCCTGGTTGGCATCGAACCGTGTAAACAGGCGTTGTGCCGATGGGCCTTGCTTCCCGACGGACTGCTCGGTCCGGTGGCGGTCGGGGGTGGCATCGCCGGTCACCTGGTCGCTGACTGCGGATGCGGTGGCTGCCGCAAGCGCAAGCATAGGGATGAGGTATTTTTTCATGATGTTTTCCTGTCCGGCCATTCAGTCCCGCATCCGGTTTTTCGCCTGAGTCCAGGCACGTCGCCGTTTGTCGAGAGGTTCGCAAACATGGCGCGGTTCGTATCGGGTTCCGGTGTTGGCATGCTAACACCAACGGGCGCGGCGGCGGGATATTGTGGAGTGTTGTTATAATAATCCCAAGGTCGTGAAACCTGAACCGGCGAGTGCTTCGCTTTATGGTAACGCGGTGACGGGGCGGTCGGGATGAGAGGCGGACAATTGGATCTGGACCGCAGGTTAAGTTAGATTTGTCGCTTGGTCCCCTGGCATGAAAGGGTGGTACCCCGGGCGGGACTCGAACCCACTACCTACAGATTAGGAATCTATACCAAAAGATGAAAAACCTTAGAAAAAATCATGTAATGGCGATTAGTGGTGTCCTTGTGGTGTCTTTATTGTTGCAGAGTAGCCCCTCCAAGGGTACGGTTCGGGACAGTTCAAGATCCTAAACCCTCAACCACAAGGAAGGGCTACATATGAAAACTATCAAAGCAGCAGGCAAAAGCAAGCGGGCACCTAAAGGCATGGGCCGCCTTTACATTCGTGGAAAGGACCGGAAGGAATACCCAGCAGGGACTCCCAACGTAGAAGGCGGAGCTTATTGGTTAGCTTATCTGAAACCCACGGGCGCAACCGATGCCAATGGAAAGCCGGTCAAAAAGAAAACACGCGTATCCCTAAAGGATGCAGACGGAAATTCCATTACCACCAAGAAAGAAGCGGAAGAGGCTCAGAAGCGCATAATTCATCAATATGTAGCCACCAGTAAGGAAGAGCAGTTGATCAGTCTTAAAGCGAAGATTGAGGAAGCTACAGAAGAGCGCGTCAAAGCAGTAGAAGAGGCAAACCCTCCGCTTGCTATCAGTGAAGCATGGGAAAGCTATCGTGATAATCCCAAGGCCGACCTAACCAGCAATATTGATACTCTCAAAGGATATATTGGCTACTGGAAGGCATTTTCAGAATGGCTAGGGGAAAGAAACCCTCATGCTGTATACCTGCGGGATGTAACCGACAAGGATGCAGAAACTTATTCCAAGCATCTAAGAAAGCAGTTGGCGCGCGGCACCTATAACAAGCAAATCCGCTTTTTACGTTCCCTATTTACAGTGGTGGCGAAGGATGCACGTATAGCGGAAAATCCTTTTGAGGGAATCCTTACTATCGATAAGGAAGAGGAGCGGGATTCTCGCCGCGCGTTAAGTGTTGAAGAGCTGCGGACTATTCTGGAACGGGCGGAAGGTGAATTAGCGACTCTGCTGTTTCTTGGTACGTTTCTCGGGCTACGCTTGGGTGACTGCTGTACTCTCTCTTGGTCGGAATGTAACCTCGCAAAGGGGTTGGTCTTCCGGAAGACCAACAAGGCCAAGAAAAGGGTTTCCGTTGGAATTCCGGCACCATTAATGGAGCTCCTGCTTCAAACTCCTGCATCAAATCGTAAGGGATATATCGTTCCTGATTTCGCTGGTCGGTACACATACAGAAACGCGACCGGCGCAACTACACAACGAGGGTCCATTACTGATCAGGTTCAGAAGCATCTGGGGACTGTCTGCGGTATCAGGTTGTATAAAGAGGGTACCGGGAAGACACCTGAATATTTGGAGAAACTTAAGCAATGGGAGCAGGGCGGTTGTAAAGGTAAAAAACCCACGTATAAGCGCGCTGTTGTTGAGGTTGGGTTTCATTCGCTCCGGCATTCCTATGTTTCGTTACAGGCGGCTACAGGCACCCCTCAGGCTGTTGTGCAGAAGTTGGTAGGGCATGGAAGCCCAGCAATGACTGAACACTACACACACCTTGAAGAATCGACTGTTTTGCAGGCGGCGAGATCCTTAGACCATAGGATCATCGATGCCGACTTTGAGGAAGTGCGGACGGTGTCGCCATGGATACGGGAAGCACTTGGAACCGCAACGGCGCATAATTGGCAGGACGTAATTAACGAAGTGTTGGGGGGTGCATAGAATGCTATCGGAAGAAACATGGCAAAAGTTGGACACGGAACTTAAATACGAAAATGCCGCTCTTTCTGGCAATACCCGATCCCTTATTGAAAACCTCATATGCGATATAGAAAACGAACTGAGGCTCAGCAAGGAACCAGATCGACAATTGATCGGAGAGTTGCATTGCGTAGAAAATGCAGATGCGGTCTATAAAATTAAGAAACTGTATGACCAGTTATCAGAAAGTGATAAGCGCGAGTTGCGTATCAACCTATATGAAGCTTTCGGCGGTTACCCATATAAATTTCTTGAAGATAAGCTTGGACTGACTCATGCACAGGAGGTGAAATTTATAGAGTTTATAAAAGGGCGGGATCAACATAAACAAAAAGACCCAATTGCAGCAGCTCTTGAATGGGTGCTAGAGATGTCTGATCCACCCCAGAGAGGTAGGCCCAATGACGCGCGGACGGAAGCAAAGGAGATCTTATTTTGTGGTGTAGCTGAAATGTTTAAACCGCATTTTGACATATACCCCAGCAAAACGGTAGATGGAAGATTTGTATGTTTCATGGAAATACTTCTGTCCGATCTGGCACTGGTCAAATTACTAGGCAAACCAATGACATGTAATTCTATAAACAAATTCTGGAAGAAAATCGGCTAGGGTACATTATTGCACCTAATTTTGTAACCTAATGCAAGGCAGAATGTTATGTGACATTGAGATCCTTCGTGGGATAAGGAGTCGTTTTCGGGAGAGAACGACTCTTTCTCGTTTCAGACATAAACCCATGGAGGCAACCAGATGCAGACAGGTAATACAGAAGTAATTAAGATGATGGTCAACAACGACCCGACCATCCCCGACGAAACCCGCCAAGAAATCCTAGACGCACTATCCCGAAAAGGTGGAGGGCGAAAACCCAAGCTGATAACCCGCAAGAAGGCGGCGGAAATATTGGTGTGCTCAACCAAAACAATCGACCGCTATATCGAACGCGGTTTAATCCGGCAAATCCGGTTTACACAACGGCGTATCAGGTTCGAAGAATCAGAAATCATTGCACTTGCTCGGGACGGGGTTGGAGCATGAGTAAATCGACCCAAAAAAATGCCCCTGAGCCACGTTCTACGATCCTCAAACAGCAGGCCATGCTCCAAGAGGTAGCAGAAGACCACCGCAGCCGCCTTAATCATTTTAAGCGGGCTTACGAGGGGAATTCATTAAGGGCGGCAGTTACGGCTAAATGCAATGAGTGCACCTCGTGCGATACGGCCGCCATACGGGAATGCTCAGGCACGGCTTGTCCATTGAATCCATACAGGCCGTACCAACCGAAGGGCGAGACAGCAACACACTCGGAGGCCGAATCATGAAGGTTGTGAAAGTAGAGCCGTTAGCCAGCAAGGGCAATGTGAAAGCAACCGTGACCATTGAAACCGACAGCGGCGGCACCGTCGCAGGTCGATTGATAAAGCAGGTTGGCTATCGTGCCTACCTAGATCCCCCGCCTGGGTTGGCGCTGACCCACAAACAGAAACGCCATCTCCAGCAGGATGCGGTCAAGCGGTGGGCTTCGATGATTTCCGGTAGCCTTGAAGGCTTGCTTGACTCGGAAACCGTCTTCACGGGGAAACGATTCAAACGGTTGGGTGTGCAGTTGAAAGTGTTCTGCCCCGCCTGCGACCGCAATACGCCGAGTGAGTTCTCGCAAAAGACCGAGAACGGGCCGTACAGGAACGCGTGCTATTTTTGCGGGACGTTTCGCAAAGGAAAGCCGTTCATCGGTCGGCGGGAGATGGAAGAGATCCAAGATAGACTCAACGCCTGCGAAGGCAATGGAGAGACCCATGCAGACAAGCGAGTGGATTAGATCTCGCCGCCTGTTATGGGACGATGACGAATACATCCTGATTGCCAGCAGCGTAAAGAAGATCAGGCCCATGAAGCAGGCCGGTAAAGTTACCGTCCAGCCCAAGGCGCAGTATTGTTGCGGCAACTCGTTCAGGGCAGGAAGCACAAAACGCACTGACAACATCAGAAGACTGCATACATGGGTCATTGAGCACGACGAAAAAATGACTCTCCAGCATCAGCGCGATTTGTGGAAGTATGAGACCATGCCGCATACGCTCCGGGTCTTCTCCGGCAACAAATCAATTCATGTCTACATTCGGACGGTTGAGGACGTCGATGCCGAAACATGGAAACGCGTCGCAAAAGATTTGTTGCTGATCTTTCCATTCGCCGACAAGGGTGTTTTGGGTGGCAAATCTACCTTCTCAAGATTGCCTTGGGGAGTACGGATTGAAGGAGACCAGAGCATAGACCAGACGGTGGAGGCCACATATTCACGTATACCCCTGCAAACATTGCTCGATTGGATAGCCGAACAGGATGTGATAAAAGATAGGGAATGTGATATAGATATAGAAGAGTCCCGCCTGTCAGCAGACCAGTCATGCCCGAAAACGAGGAAAGAACTTGGCGAAAAATTTCCCGATCAAATGCGCCTGTACAAAAAACTCATCGAGCATCGGGTGATTGCTGAACAAGGCCGCCGCAATAGAGAATTGATCAAACTAATGAGCTTTGCATTTGACTCCGTCTCCGAAGAGGTTGCCTTGTTCTTTGCCGAATCGTTCTACAGACTGCATGCCCACGTTTTCGAAAACACCCTCGAAGAACACATGCAGAACGCTATCGATCACCAAAGAAACATGCTCGCCAGCTATCCCGCAAAACTCTCGCCGCAGGAACGCGGAATCTATGAAAACATGGATAGCCGCCGAAAGACCTTTTTCCGCATTTGCCGAAGCTTTTCAAAATGCGAGACAACCCCTGGCAGATCCTTCTTTCTACCCATGACCAAAACCGGTCATCGAATGAAACTTGAAACCGAACAAATAAACCGACTAGTCAAAGAGTTTATCAGCAAGCAAATCATCCGGCAAACAGAAGCCGGAACGCGACACCAATACACCAGCATCAGAGGACTGAAAAAAGGGAAGGCCGCAACTTACGAATGGGTAATATAATGAAAATCCTTATCTTTGGGAGAAGCGTAGAAACTGGACTTTTCAATCGAAGCAAGCCATTCGAGCAGGAAGCAAGCGAGTCTCGCGCGCGTGAGCATGTTGGCGGGGAACCGCTCCACGGTCTGAACCTCATGTATTTCCCCTATATGCACCAAACCCTGCATTTCTCCGCCGAGATGGGTAATGGGTTGCCTCAATGGGTATCTAGCTATTCTGGCTGAGATACTCATGCCTGAGAGCGGGGTTTGCTACCTTGTCGCGGAGAATGTCCCTGTATATCCGTCCTCAGTCCCTGTCCCGGTCATCCTGTCACCATCTACATACGCCTCAGCGCTCGTGGTCAACCCAGAAACTCGCCATTCAATTTTGAACCTAAACTTACTCTCTTCAACGGTTCCGGAAACCTGACCGGATTCACCTCCACCATATGCCGCACCTGTAACCTTTCCATCTATCTGAACTAGATCCAGCATGATCTCGTTGCCTCCAGACACTTGCCCTTCCCATATTCCAGTCACATCGACCGTTGGAGCCTTGCCCCCGTCATCGTCATTGCATCCGGTAAGTGTCATGGCTATACATGTAAAAATAGTCATGATAACAACTGCTTTTCTGTTCATTTTGCCATTTCCTTTCGTTGTTGTTACAAGGTTGAACTAACTCTACTGGCCGAAGGGTGACCGTCGATTAAACAACCTAGAAGCATTGCCGATGCTATGAGTGCTGGGATCATTCGTCTGATGAGTATTTTTCTTCCTTGTAAAATGCCAGTGCAAGTAGCCCCACGCCAATAACAACCAAGCGACCCCCAAGCCGCCATATATGAGGCCAACATTCACCGTCTATGAAGTAGGTGTCAAAAAGGTCATCATCCAAATAGAAGGCTATCAGCAACAGGAAGAATCCTACAATAAGTGCTATTTTACCGAGCTTCTTTATTTTTTTCATATCAGGATGCTTTTGCTAGGGTTCGGCTCTCACTCTGAAAAATTGCGCGTTGGTTTCCACGGTCATAGACCACTCAACCGAATCCCCCGCATTCGTCCAGCTTGTTAAATCGCTCGATTGCTCTAGTTGCAAGGATAGGTTTGCATACCCGTTGGACACTCCAAGCAACAATTGCCCGACTGCCACATCAACAACCCCCGATGAACCAAGTCCAAATTGATCTGGATTGTTGGCAATATATGTAGCGATCCAGTCATCCGGGGAAGTCGCATTCAGGCCGTTGTGAACCTCTGCAAAATCATCGAAGCCATCACCATCTGTATCGGCTAATAGCGGGTTCGTTCCATATCGCGCTTCTTCCGCATTGGTTAAACCATCCCCGTCGGGATCGGCATTCGAATCGGCGCTCTGAAATTCGTATGCCCCCATATCCACAACTACATTTAAAACACGCGGATTCCCGTCCAGATCCACGGCAGTATAAACATGAGCGTTTATGCCTGAATCAATACATGGCGAAGACTCAAGAAGTCGATAGTTGGCATTCGTGCGATTTACAAACATCGGCGCATTGGTCGTACAGCCATACAACCCATCGGTTACGCCGGACGAACAGGTAAACATCACCTTTGTGTTACTATACATATCGTCATAATGTACGTTGCTAGAATCATTATGATAAACAATGGAATTGTAAAGGGTACAGCTAAATGCGCCCCCGCCGTAGCTACTGGATCTATTATCACAAACCGTTATGTTTCTGGCCGTCGTGCCACTCACGCCCCCACCCTGGCCTTTTGCAAAATTTCCATAGATCAAGCTATTTTTCACATTACCAGCACGCAAACCGCCACCGTTTGCATCTGCATAGTTGCTGTAAACCAAGCAACTTTCTACGCTACAATCATAAATCCCGCCGCCCCCATTTCGAGCATCGTTGTTTCTTACGACGCAATCAACGACATCCGCATCAGCCACGCCTCCGCCGCGCTCATATGACCAGTTCCATTCCACAATGCAGTTCGTGACGATGCCTCTGTAAATGCCGCCACCGTTCAGCTCGGAGGCACAATCGGCTATAATGCAGTTCTTCACGATTGAGCCATCGTAGCCCAAAACCCCACCTCCATACGAAGCGGAGTAACCGTCAACAATTGTAAAGCCATCGAGGACACTTCCCGCATCCAGTTCAAATGCCCGGTCATACCAAAGAGGATCGACAGTAACTGAATCAGCTCCATTTTCGCTTTGCACGATCTGATATGATTTAACGTCAATAGCTTCGTTAATGAAATATGTGCCATCCGCGACTAAAATTAAATCGTATGATGATCCCGCATCAATTGCTGTTTGAATATCAGTAGCAGCCGTTGCCCAACTGGAATATGGAGGAGTCGGATTTGTACTATCCAAATCTACATATCGCGTGACTGCAAAGGAAGTTGAACACAGCAATAGACAAGACATTAATACTTTCATGCGATATCCCCTATAATGATTAATCATAAATACGCCTTTGCTAGGGTGTTCACCATGAAGAAAGCTAACCTGCTCTTATTTGGAATAAATCTAAATAGTCTCTGTGTGGCGCGGTGGCGATGCATCCACCTAGTATTAATTACTAGAAAATCCGATAGTACGAATATAGTACTGTATAGCTTCTACGCCCTGTGTGCCAATAACGCATAGTGAATACCGGCAAGGCACCGGGGCGGGGGTGCTGTGTACGGCTAGTCTATTGACAGGCTGGTTTTTGCGATAGGGTGCGTCAATGAGCATTAGACCATTATTGGAAACTATCGCGCACGCTGGCAACGAACATGGGCTTGGGCAACGCGTGGCTCAAGGAGCAAGGACTGGTCAGTCTGAAGGAACAATGGTCTCGGATGCACTACCCGGACTCGGTTCGCCGCTAGCACAGGGCGGAACGGAAACGGACGGTGCCTTGCGAACCGCCAAGTGCGGACCCGCATGCTTGGTGGTGTGGGGAGAGGGAGCTAGTCACTCCCTCTTACCCGATTGCAATTTCTTAATATTCAGATAGGATTTCTTTTCTCTTTTGTTTGTATTCGGCTTCAGTAATAACGCCTTGGTCACGAAGACTCTTTAAGGAGTTCAGTTTTTCTACAATTGGGTCGGCTGTGGTGGGAATACTATTTTGTTCTTGAGGCGAGATGTAGAAAATATCGTTTACATCTTTTTTTAGATTTTTCATCCAACTGGCTGGCATTGAACCTCCGTTTAGCAATCTTATTGGATCAGGTGTAAATGATGAGCCGATGTCAGTATATCGGATTTCATTTTCTTTAACGGTGAAGCTCAGCAAAGCATGATAGCCACGATGATTAAGCTCTAGTTCAATTTGATCTGCTTCAATTTGCCTCACTTGCCAGTTTCTTTTTGTTGCAGCAACAGAAACTGCTCGAATTGCGTCTGACTCTGTAACGTGAGGAGGAACTGTGGTGAACAATTCGTTTTTAGTAGGTGTTGTACAACCAGCAAAACAGCAAGTTGCTACTATGATGAGGAATGCATTTATATAATTCATATTTTATCTCTGCACAACAACGTTATGGGTGAGTTTCGGTGAACATAAACTTTGACCGAATCAAACCGACGTTTTCACTGTAAACTCCAGCCACTTGGTGGAATCGCAATTCAACATTATAGTTCTGATAGCCTCTCTTTAAACGAAGTCCGTATTTTGCTCAAAAGAGTACACCAGTCGTTCCTGTACTCCCTATTTGAAGCTACCATTTGCCGTATTCGATTTGTGTCTTGCCCGTCATAACTATCCACATAACCCTCTTCGAATTCATACAAGAGGGACTTTTTCCCAACACAGAAGCTATCAAGTTTTTCAAACAATAGTTGTAGGCTCTGAATATGTTGCTCTTCGAAGAATAGAGATCCTTGGTCAATATACGATTTTGCATCTGAGGCTTTTTTTGCAAGATCAGATATATTTCTTGGACTCACGTCTTCCCAAAGCCGATCAACTGCTTCGTTTACTCCTCGCAGGAGCGCCCACAATTCTAGGTATGACTCATACTGGGACGAAACATAATTATCTATAGCGATTCGTCTAATAGCAAACTCTTGCTTTGTTCGCTCTAGATCTTTGTCGCTAGATAGCTTAATGCGTGCTTTGAATGTTTCTTTGATGAGATCGCCGAAAAATCGTGATACTGCGAAGAGTATCACTGTTGCGCCCCCGACTATAGCAAGTATATCTTTGATTAGATCAAGCATTAGTTCTTTCACCTTGTGCGAACATAGTTATTGAATACAAATGTCACTTTGCACCTCAATAGCCTACTTGCAGCACGGTTTTTTGCAAGAAAAACGACATGTTTATAAAGAAATTGAGGGTTTAAGGTCATATAACACCCCAAACCGGGGTGCTTGATGATATATGTGTTAATTCGGGGAATCCATTATTCCATGCCCGCAAGGGCTTCGTTTTTCGCCTTTTATGATATGGATGCTTCTTCGAGCAGGGGGTGAAGGCGGGGGCGGGGGGAAGGCTGGGGCCGGTTGACAAGGCGGTAAACTTCGGTAGCCTGAAGCAATGCCCTCTAAACCGCTACCGCCTGAACACCCCTTTTATTCGCCTGTTCTCCGCGACTTCCGGCGATGGGAGCGGGATAGGTTGCCGCCTGCTTCCGGCATGGTGGGGCAAAGCGAATCCCATTTTCCCAGCAAGGCCGCCTATTCGGTTGCGGTCTATGACCACGACAAAGGACGCTGGACGCAAATCAAGGTCATGCTTGGGGGCGATGATTGGCGGATCATTAAGCTTTAACCGCGCCTATAGCCCAGAGTGCCCGTTTTTACCATGCGCTATCGACCAAACAGCCACTTTCTCCCCAGAGATGGGTGCTAGGTCATCTGAAGCCCCAGAGGCCAAATATCCCAATATGGTAATCGAAATTTGAAAAAAATAAAATAGGTTGCGGAGGTTCAAACCCTGCACCTCCCGGCAATAAGTCCGCCCCCCGATGCCCCCGCCCGAAC